>NZ_CAJVCE010000004.1:361932-446605 GCF_910594985.1 Paenibacillus allorhizosphaerae | reverse complement strand
CGTTTGCCCTGTAGGGCAAACGGCGCTTCAGGCACGCTATACGTTGGTGCGGCGGAAAGCCGGCAGGTTGGTGCAGTTTTGGCGTAGCGTTGGTGCGGGGGCGCGCTTTCGCAGCAGAGGTTCCTAGGCTTTTGCCAAGGAACCTCTGCTGCACGCTTTACTGCGCAAGCCCCTCGCGCGCGGTAGGCGGAAATGCGCTTCGCTGTTTCCGCCGTCCGCACGTGGTGCAAAAACGTAAGCGGGCAGAGGGGGGAAATGCGCTTCGCTGTTTCCCTCCTGCCCGGCGGCATCGTGCAACTGCGGGAGCCCCCGCGCAATTAGTGCAAAAGCGTGAGCGGGCGGGGGAAGGAAAATGCGCTTCGCTGTTTTCCACCCCGCCCATGCGCATTAAGCGCTGCAGCTGACGCAATCTTCGATTTCGAGGCTCTTGTTGCGGCAGTAGTAGACGGTTTTCAGGCCGTTTTTCCAGGCCGCCATGTAGAGCTCGAGGAATTCGCGCGCGGACATCTCCGGCGTGATATATAGATTGAACGATTGCGACTGGTCGATGTGGCGCTGCCGGACACCGGCGGCGCGGATGCTCCAGAGCTGGTCGATCCGGTGCGCTTCCTTGTAGAACCACATCGTCTCGGCGTTCAAGTTCGGCGCGGTTTGCGGGATGACCGCATTTTTCTTCTCCTCGACGAAAAACTTGTTGAAGATCGGATCGATGCCCGCGGTGGAACCGGCGATGAGCGAAGTGGACGCGGTGGGCGCGACGGCGAACATCCAGCCGTTGCGCACTCCGTGCTTGGCTACTTGCTCTTGAAGCTCCTGCCACTCGGGGCTGTCGTAGCCGCGATCTTCGAAATACGCGCCGCTTTGCCATTCGCTGCCCTCGAAGGCAGGATAGGCGCCTTTTTCTTTGGCGATTTCCATCGATGCCTTGATCGCGTAGAAGTTCATCCACTCGTAAATTTCGTCCGCTTTGGCAAGATGCTCGTCGGATTCCCACTGAATTTGGAGCTGCGCCAGCATTTGGTGGTAACCGCTGGAGCCGAGGCCGACGGCACGGTATTTTTTATTTGTAATTTCCGCCTGCGGAATCGGATAGTAGTTCAGGTCGATGACGTTGTCCATCATCCGCATTTGCGTCGTGACGACGCGCTCGACGTCTTCTTTCGTATAGACGCGTCCCAGGTTGGTCGACGACAGGTTGCAGACGACGAAGTCGCCGCTTTTCACTTGCGATGTGATGATCCCGTCTTCATGCTGGGTTTGGATCAGTTCGGTCGGGCTCATGTTTTGGCAAATTTCGGTGCACAGGTTGGAGCAGTAGATCATGCCTTTATGTTTGTTCGGGTTGGCGCGGTTTACCGTATCGCGGAAGAAGACGAACGGCGTTCCGGTCTCGAAAGAGCTCGTCAGGATGCGCTTCATAATATCGATGGCCGGCACTTCTTCCTTGGAAATGCTGTCGTCGTTCACGCAATCCAAGTAGCGGCTTTCCCATTCATCGCCCCACGAATCCTCGATGGAATACCCTTTTGCTTTGCGTACCTCGTGCGGGTCCAGCAAGTACCAGCTGCCGCGTTCTTCGACGGTTTTCATGAACAGGTCGGGAATGCACACGCCCGGGAATATATCATGCGCCTTCATCCGATCGTCGCCGTTGTTCGTCCGCAGGTTCAGGAAGTCGAGAATATCTTTGTGCCATACGTCCAGGTATACCGCGACGGCGCCGGAACGTACGCCCAGCTGGTCGACGGCGACCGCCGTATTATTGTAGTTTTTGATCCACGGGACGACACCGCCTGCGACGCCTTTGTATCCGCGGATGTTGGAGCCCCGGCTGCGCACTTTGCCGACATAAATGCCCATGCCGCCGCCATGCTTGGATACTTGGGCGAAGCTTTGATCGACATTGTAAATGCCCCACAGGTTGTCCGGCACCGTATCGATGAAGCAGCTGGACAACTGATGCAGCGGCTTGCGCGCATTGGCGAGCGTCGGTGTAGCGACCGTCATCTCCAGCTGGCTCAGCACATCGTAGAATTGTTTGGCCCAACGCAGCTTGTCCGCTTCTTTCATGGCCAAATGCATCGCTACGCCCATGAACAGCTCCTGCGGCAGTTCCAGTACTTCCTTGTCCAGCCCTTTGATCAAATAGCGGTCGGCGAGCGTCTTCAATCCGATGTAGTTCAGCAGGTAGTCGCGTTCCGGTTTGATGTAATTGCCGAGCTCCATAATTTCATCGCGGCTGTAATGCTCCAGTATGTAAGCGCCGTACCGTCCCGCATCGGTCAAGTATGTAATTAAAGAGTACAGGTCGCCGTAACCGAAATGACCGTATTTGCGGTTCAGACGGGCTTCTTTATATAGATCGTAAGTGAGAAGTTTGGCTGCGACGTATTGCCAGTTCGGCTGCTCGACGCTCGTTTTCTCTACGGCGACCTGGATTAACAGACGCTGAATTTCTTGGGTCGAAATTCCGTTGCGGAACAAGGGCAGCAGCGCCGTCTCCAGCTCCAGCGGATCGCACTCCGGGTACGATTCGCAGGCGAAATCGATCACTTTTTTCATTTTGGAAAACACGAGTTCTTCCTTCGTGCCGTCTCTTTTTACAATAATCATGCGCGTTCACTCCTTAGCATATATGCACTAAAAAAATGAAAAACATGCTCCGCCGTCCCAAGGCAGATGCATGCTGAAATAAAGCGTTGTTCTTGCGACACATCCCTATCTGCCGTAGGGGCTTGCGTGCCGTAGACAAAGGCAGGTATCCTGGCTTCGAAGTACAGCGCTCGCGGCGGCCTTCCCGATCCGTGCGGATCAGTGGCGAAATTTGCCGAAAGCCTCTTCGTTACAGTGGCGGGACCGCTCCGGAATCAAACCGGCTTCCCTTTTCAATCTTCCACAACATATCGTGGTGAAAGATACCTCAATCTACAATATGTAGTTTTTGTGAGTGCTAAAATGAATTTTACCTATCGGCTCTTCATCTGTCAATCTATTAATTTTTTTCGACAATGGGAGGAAAATAGAGTCGCCCGGAGAAGGGGGACCCGCGGGTTTGGTTCGTACGTCCAAAATATGCTACATTATAGAAAGCTGCGGCATGAGCGCTTTAAAACAGCCCGAACAGAGGAACGCAAGTCGTTTGCGATCATGCTGCACAAGAGCCATGTCATTGGATTGATGGACTGCAGAATGCAACAAGCTATGTCGTTTGGATTAACAATTGTTCTTAGGCCATGGAGGGAGAACCGTGAAAAAATATTTTACACCGGAAGAGGCGAACGCATTGCTGCCCGCCGTTATCCTCGATCTCGACAGGCTGCAAAGCATAAGCAGGCGCCTTGAAGTGAAGTTTGCTCAACTGCAGGCGCTAAAGGCGCATGTTCGCAAGTACGGCAAGCCGGAAGGCGAGGACCCTTTCTTTTCCATCGAGTGCGAGCTGGAAATGATGCAGCTTGAGGCCGATGCCGGTTTCCGCAGCTTGCAGATGAAGGGGGCTCAGCTCAAAGACCTCGATACCGGTTTGGTTGACTTTCCTGCGATGATCGACGGGATCGAAGTGCTATTATGCTGGAAGCTCGGGGAAGAACGAATCGAGTATTATCACGGGCTGGACGACGGGTTTATCGGCCGGAAGCGGCTCTCGCAGGAGTAAGTTGATCGAATCTTGTCGATTAGCAGGAGATTAGCTCAGATGGTTATATTTTTCTTCCTGTTAGCCGGCTGTTTTTCGTCGGACGTGATGACTAGGAGGTTTATGAAATTGCTGCACCGCATCAGAAGGCTGGGGCTCCTGCCTGGAGGGGCTTCTTTGTACCGTCTTTCCACAGGTACTTTTATTTTTGTTTTTTTGATAAGCATGCTGTTTGCCGTCCTTGGCGCCCGCGAAGCAAGCGCTCACGCAAGCCTCATTGAATCGGCTCCCGCCGCTAACTCGTCTTTGACGCAGTCGCCGGAAAAAGTCACGCTGACCTTCAATGAACGTCTGGAAGAAGGGCTGTATTATTTGCGTGTATTCGATGCCGAGAAACGCAAAGTGACGGACCGCAGCGCGGTCATGAACGCATCGAAGACCGTTCTTTCGCTGGATCTGCCGAAGCTGGAGAAAGGCACGTACCTTGTAACGTACCATGTAATTTCGGCGGACGGGCATCCGGTGGACGGCACCTACCTGTTTGCGGTAGGACAAAGCCTCGACAACATCTCCGGGGGAACCGCACCGCAGACGGGCCACCTGCAAGGACATGGCGGTCTGATTGACCGGTTTACGCTGGGAGACGGGCTGCGGTTCGCTTCGCGCATCGCTTTTTATATGACAATGCTCGCTTTTACGGGATGGCTGCTATGGATGCGATGGTTCGGCAGCGGAACAGCGGAGCCGGTACGCGCAAGGCTGAGGCTTTGGGGCGAACGCATTCAGCAATCTTATTTGATCGTTTATATTTTGTTCATGTGGGCTCATCTGTGGCAGCTTGTCGGCGACGGCGGGGCCCAGGAACTGCTGCGGCTGTTCACGGCGACCGGAATCGGCTATGCCTGGATCGGAGGCTTGTTGCTCGCCCTGCTGTCTTTCGTGATGCTGTATCGCAGCGCCTTGCTGGATTATGCATGGGTTGCGCTTGTATGGGGAGCGAAAAGTTTCCTCGGCCACGCCGCCGCCTTTGAGCCGAAGAGCGAGACGATTTTGCTTGACTGGCTTCACTTGGCTGCAGCTTCCGTATGGGTCGGCGGTTTGCTGTTCATGCTCGTATTGTGGTCAAGCGCAAGGGAAGAAGCAAAACGGTTGTACGGCTCGTTTTCGCTGGCTGCGCTGCTCGCTATGTTGCTGCTGATCGTGTCCGGCGTCATGTCCGTATTTATATTCCTTCCGGATATCGCTTATATTACGGAAACCGCATGGGGCAAATATTTGCTGGTCAAGTCGGGGCTTGTGCTGCTTGTCGTCATTACCGCGACGCTCATTCGGCTTGGTTACCGGCGCAGGAAGGAAGCATCGGTCGGCTTGCTTGTCCGGACGGATGCAGTACTGATGACGCTAATCGTTGCGATCGTAGGCATATTCACCTACTTGACGCCGCTCCCGGCCAACGAGCCTTTGAATTGGCATGTCATGGGAGAAAAAATTCATATGACGGCGCAGATCAGTCCCGCGGCCCCCGGCGTAAACGATTTTACGGTCAAAGTATGGCTCCCGGATTCACTCGGGAAACCGAAGCAAATCATTTATAAATTGCAGGAACAGAAGAGCGCGGACATCGCGCCGATCGAGGTGCCGCTGGAACCGTTTGAGGATCAAAGCTTCGACGAATCGTACGGGATGAAAAAATATAGCTACAAAGCACGCGGCCCCTATATCCCGTATCCCGGCTATTGGAATTTGGAGATTCGGGTCATGAACTCCGCCGACGACGAGACCGTCTACGAAAAGACCATACGCGTGTACTAAGCGGCATCTGATGTATAGTCCCGGGGGACCGTCATTATCGGTCATGAAATATAGGCCTAAATAACCACATTTTTCTTGTACATTTGGTTCCTCCGTTTTACAATAAAGCTAACACCTTATACAGGAAGCAGAGGAGCATCATGGTGAACAAGAAGGTTTCCGCAGGAACGGCTTCGACTCGCGGACGTTATGTACAGGCCAAGATTTTACAGCATGTTTCCGAGCTGCGGTTATGGTCGGTTTTGGCCGGTGTGGAAATGTTCATGCTTACTGCAAGGGAAGCGTTCGGCTACCGCAACGATGCTGCGGAATATATCAGCACGTCGATGATCGTCTTGCTATCGGTCCCCCTGCTGTACATTGTTTTTATGAGGCGAAACGGAAAACCGGCCAAAGTCATCGGACAAGTTTTGGCGTTGATTTCCGGGCTGGAGCTGCTGGAGTACGGCGTCCGCCTGGTACTTCGTCTGCCGACGAACTGGTCCGGCGAGCTTCTGAGTTGGGCCGGAACGGCGGCGCTGCTGGTGCCGCTGCTTTATTTTGTCATCGTGGATATTCGCCACCGCGAATTTACGGAGCGCCAGCTTACGTACATGGCATATCACGACGTGCTGACCGGTCTGCCGAACCGTCAAATGTTTCAGAAATCGTTAAGCTTGTCCATTCGCGGGTCGAAAGCCTCCAAGTGCATGTTTGCCGTGCTGTTCATCGCGCTCGATCGGTTTAAGAACGTGAACGATACGTTCGGCCACGCGTTTGGCGACCTGCTGCTGATCGAAGCTGCGGACCGGCTGAAGGCGGGGCTGCGTCCCGGCGACCGGGTATCCCGGCCGAGCGGCGGGGAATTTACGGTGATGTTGAAGGACGTCGCGGACCGGCAGGAGACGGAGCGGATGGTCAAGAGCATCATCGACCAGATGTCCAGACCGTTTGTGATCGACGGTCACGAGGTGCGGGTCGGCTGCAGCGTCGGCATCTCGATCTATCCCTTTGACGGCGGCGATGCCGTTACGCTTATGAAGAACGCGGACACGGCCATGTACCGGGCGAAGGATGAAGGCAAGAACGGCTTCGCGTTTTTTGCGGCGGAAATGAACGACAGCGTCATTCAAAAGCTGGTCATGGAAGAGTGGCTCAACAAAGCGATGGAGCAAAACGAATTGATGCTCTATTACCAGCCGCAGGTCGATATGACCGCCGGGCGCGTCATCGGTATGGAGGCACTGATTCGTTGGGCGCATCCGCGCATCGGGTTCATCTCGCCGGCGGAATTCATCCCGCTGGCGGAAGAGACGGGGCTGATCATTCCGCTGGGGAAGTGGATTTTGCGCAAAGCCTGCATGCAAAACAAAGCATGGCAGCTTCAAGGCTACCCCCCGCTTAAAATGGCGGTGAACATTTCGCCCGTTCAATTTTACCAGCACGACTTTGTGCAAGAGGTGCTGGACGCACTGAACGAGAGCGGGCTGGAGCCGAAATACCTCGAGCTTGAGATTACGGAAGGCGTCGCGATGAATCATGTGGATCAGGTGATCCACAAGCTGCAATCGCTCCGCAATCTCGGCGTGCATATTGCGATGGACGATTTTGGGACAGGCTATTCTTCCCTACACTACTTAAAGAAATTTCCGATCGACAAGCTGAAGATCGCCCAGCAATTCGTGCGGGACATCACGGTAAGCCCCGACGATGCGGCGATCGTACAGGCGATTATGGCGATGGCCCGAAGTCTGAAACTGCATGTCATTGCCGAAGGCGTGGAGACGGAGGAGCAGCTCGACTTCTTGATCCACGCCGACTGCAAAGAAATTCAAGGATATATTTACAGCAAACCGCTTCCGGCGGAAGAAATACCCGGCTTGCTGGAGCGGATTTCCGCGTAAGGAGCCGGCAGCGCGGCGACCGATTGGCGTCGGCTTTGTAGGCACACCGGCTATCCAAAGCAGGTCAACATACGAACAGGAGCGTTTCCTTCCCCGTGAGGGATAAGAAACGCTCCTGTTTTATGTTTGTGCCGGATTCCCGGCGCCGCTGCTACATCTGAGTTCGAGTCGTTTGCTGCGACGAGGATACGGCGTCTTGGCTTTTCACCTCTTTGGCCCCGCGGTAGCACATGTAAAAGAGCAGCCGCGTGATGGCGATGACGATAAAGCATCCCCATAGCGGCAGGACGGCGGTCAAGAAGCCTGCGATCAAGGCGCCGACGGCGTTGCCTGCATTCATGACGAGCTGAAAGTCGGAGAAATACGCCATTTCTTTGTTATGCCTGCCGGCTTCATTCATCATGATCGATTGCGATACGACTTCATGCACGGCAAGACAGACGCCGATCCAGCCTTGCAGGGCAAGAATCGCCCAGAAGCTGTCGATGAAGCCGTAGGGCAGCACCGAGAGCGCCATTCCGATGACGGCCGCGCCGTACACTTTCATGAGGCCGAACCGCTCCATCCAGCGTCTGGCGAGCGGGAGCAGCAAGGTGGACACAATGCCCGCCGTGACGACAAAATAGGCGATCTGCGAATTGCTCAAATTCAGCACTTTGACATGGTAAATAATGAACAGAGGCGCAGCCATGGCGATGCCTACGTTGTTCAGTCCCATCCACCACGTCTTGCGGTCGCATTCCTGAAAGGGCCGTACGAGCGCCAGACGGAATTTGTACTTTTCGCGCGGCGCGAGTTCGGCGATCAGCGACATGCCGGCGAACGTTGCGATGCAGCCGACGAGCATGGAGATGACGTAATTCATCGGGAATATATGGTTATAGGCGTCTAAATATTGGCCGATCCCGAAGCTGCCGATCGTCACGATAATGATGCCGATCATTTTGTTGTTGCTGAATATTTTCGGAAACTCGCGCGGCTCGACCCACCGGCGCATAATCGCGGGCTGCTGGGCGCCGTTGACCATGACGGCCACCGCATTAATGGACCAGAAGAACAGCAGATATGGAATCGGGTTCGGCAAAAGCACCGACAGCGCCATCGATAAAAAGGCAAATTGACGAACGTAGCCGCTGGTCAAAAAAACGCCTCTGGTCACGGGCAGCTGTCGCGTCAGAAACGCGAGAGACAGCGCGCAGAACAGAGGCGGCAGCGAATTCGACAGCGCAATTTCAAAGTTGCTTGCGCCCAGTCTTGCAATCAACACTTGCAGAAACGTAAAAAAGCTGACGCTCTTAATATTTTGCAGTGCGGCATCCAGATAGATTCGGGTCGACAGCTTCATTACGTCTCAAAACCTTTCGCGGGTAGATTTCTAATGTATTGTCATTAGTCTACCGCGGGGACAAACCGATTCCCATGGACGGTCTAATCGAAAAACATGGATTTTTATGCTTCCTCGGCGTTTGCCTTATTCCAATTTTGCGGATGGCCGTCGCCCACATAGTTCGCGGCCGCTGCGTTCGAGATCACTTGCTCCGGACTTTTGCAGCCGGGAATGACGGCGGTAACGGCCGGATGCTTCAGGCACCAGGCGAGCGCCCACGTCGCCATATCCATGCCTTCCGGCACTTCCCGTTCACGGATGCGCTCGACCTCCTGCAGCTTGGCAAGCGTCTGCTGCGGGTCGTGGCGCTGCCTTACATCGTTGTCGCTAAACGTCGCGCCAGGTTTGTATTTACCGCTCAAGTAGCCGCTGGCCAGCGGCACGCGCGCAAGAACGCCCAAATCCTGCCGCTCGCAGGAAGGGAACACCCGCTCTTCCGGCTTGCGGTCGAGCCGGTTGTACACCACCTGGATGACCTGCGAGCCGACTTTTTCGGAGGTATCCGTCTGATGCAAATTATCGTTGCTGCCGATCGAGGTGCCGAGATGGCGGATTTTACCGGCCTGCACCTGCTTGTCCAGCATCGTCCACAGCTCGTCTTGATCGAATGCCTCGTCCGGTCCCGAGTGAAACTGGTACACGTCGATGTAGTCGGTCCGCAGTGACTGAAGCGATGCCTCTAACTGCGCGAGCACCTCTCGGGCCGAATAATGCGGCGTCCGGTTTTGATGCCCGTGAAAGTGATGGCCGAATTTGGTGGCGATGACCCAATCTTCGCGTCGTCCGCGGGAAATATAATCGCCGATTAGCGATTCGGATGTATGATCGCCGTAGCATTCCGCGGTATCGATCAGATTGATGCCGCTTTCCTTCGCCTGATCCAATATGGCGTCCGCTTCGGCCTGGGTAAACGTCTTGCCCCATTCACCGCCGAATTGCCACGTTCCTACGCCGATGACGGAAACTTTCAAATTGGTTTTACCGAGTCTGCGATATTTCATAGCCTGTTTCCCCTCCTATTCGTCGTTGATTCCATTCTACAAAAGTTGGTAGCCCCCGGCAAATGCACGGAGATCATACCGGCGGCGGAAGCCGATATTCCGACTAAAAAAGTTAGCCAATCGGATGATTACCACTAAATTTAATAGATAATGCAACCGATATATATTACATAATTCTACAAAAGGCGATAAAATTTCTTTTAAAACGACATAAATCGACAAAAATCATTGCGATTTTGCAGGAGTCGTCGGTTTACACAACATCGGGGGGATTGTATTATGTTCACTGCCATCACCGGAAGTGTCTCACGCAAGCTGACACTCACGCTTTTTGCCATTCTGCTTGTTTTTTCAGCCGTATCCGCTTATTTGTCTTACCAGTCCGTGCGCGGATTGTACCTTCAAAACATTAAGACGATTCATGAAACGGATGCGGTCACGACCAATTTGGTAAAGGCGTTCATCACCGGAGCCATAGCGAAACAAAAGGCAGGCGGTGACATGAAAAACGATGAAGGTCTCAAGACGCTATCAAGCGTTCTCAGTTCGATGTCCGAGAAAGATCTCGTGGATAACGCCTATGTTTTATACCCCGATGTCGTGACAGAGGGAGGTAAGGAATTTTTGCAGGTCGTCGGTACCGGGGCTTCATTAGAAAAGGTGCTTCCGCCGATGAGCAAATACGAACTTACCGATGTGTTTAAAAAGGGGGTCGAAGAGCTCAATCAAACCGAATTGGTTTTGACGGACAGCTATACGGACGCCAACGGCACGTACATCAGCTCTTTGTCCAAGATCACCGATGACAAAGGGAATGTGATCGCCATCTTCGGACTTGATTTCAATTTTGGCGATGTGCAGAAGCAATTGAATAAGGAAGTCGTTCATTCAATTATTACGGCCGTTATTTTAGGAGTCGTTTTCTCCTGTCTGATCTGGCTTATTATTACGAGAGAACTCGTTCCGTTCAAAGAGCTGACGATCGCAACGAATCGCGCGGCCAACGGCGATTTCTCCTTCCAGATGAAGGTTACGCGGAAGGATGAATTCGGACGCTTGAAGCAAAACTTTAATACGATGCTGGCGAACGTATCCGCGCTGCTCCGGGACGTTGCGGACTCGACGAAAGAGGTTGTCTCCGCGTCGCAATCGATGTATGAGGGGGCCGGCCAAAGCTTGACGTCCGCCAAGGAGATTGCAAGATCGGTGCAGGAGGTTGCGGCAGGGTCGGAAGCACAAATGCAGAGCACCGAGGAAACGAAACGGGCGGTCGGGGAAATGACCGCAGGCGTGCAGCGGATCGCCGAATCCGCGGGCGACGTAACCGAATACGTCTTCTCCGTTTCCGCTGAAACGGGGGCCAACCAGAAGCTGATGGCAGGCACGGTGGAGCAGATGGAGCGCATTAACGAGAGCGTACAGGCAGCCGTTCAACAGCTGGAGCGGTTGCTGGAGCGTTCGGCCGATATTACCGGCATTGTCGGCGTCATTACCGATATTGCCAACCAAACGAATTTGCTCGCGTTGAACGCTTCGATCGAAGCGGCACGCGCCGGGGAGCAGGGGCGCGGATTTGCCGTCGTCGCCGGTGAAATCCGGAAACTGGCGGAACAGTCCAGAATCTCTTCGGAGAACATTGCCCAGCTGATTCATGCCATTAATGAGGACACGCGCGAGATCGCTCAAAGCATGAGCTCCGGCGCGGAGGAAGCGACCAGCGGCGCCGAGATCGTAAGAAAGGCGCACGAAGGGTTTGACCGGATCGCCGAATCGATGCAAAGCATCACGGCGCAGGTCCAGGAAATTTCCGCTGCGACCGAACAATTGTCCGCGAGCTCGGAGGAAATTTCCGCCACAATGGAAGAGCTCGCGCGCATATCGGAGCAGTCGTCGGGCAGCAGCCAGGAAGTCGCCGCATCCGTAGAACAGCAGTTGGGAACGATGGACGCGATGGCCGCATCGGCCCGAGGGTTGAAGAGTACGGCCGACAAAGTCAAAGCGGGCGTGAGCAAGTTTACGGTATAGCCGAACGAACAAGGACGATAAAGTCAAAACGCGAACGGCCGGCCTTCCCTGATAACGGGGGAGGCCGGCCGTTCGTATGCTGCATGACGGATTGCGACGCTATTTGGCCGCTGCTTTCTCCTCCTCTATCGCCTTGGCGATTTTCTCGTCCGTGTTGCGCAAAGCCGAATTGACATCCTGCTTGCCGATAATGACGTCGCCAAATTCCTTCGCCAATATCGTGGCCGGATCGGTGGAGAAATTCGGGTTGAATGCCGGCGTAGGCGCAAACTGGTTGAAGTATACCGCTCCCGTATTTTTTCCGGCAAGCGCCGGGGTTTGCTGGCCGAACGTTTTACGGACTTCCTCGTTTTTCAAGCTGGTCAGCTGTCCTTCTTTGTTGTTCTTGATCTGTACTTCGTCGGAGAGCAGGTGGGTAACCGATTGGAACGCTTGTTCCTTATGCTTCCCTCCCGTGATGAAGTAGACGCGCGGTTCGGATTGAAAGCCGACCTTCGGCAGATCGGCAAATGTCGGCGCAGCAGTCATATCCCAGTTCAGCTTTTGAAATCCTTCGCGGTTGTAGGAGGACAACGGGGAAACGATCATGGCGATATTTCGTTCCGTCAGGAACGAGTTCAGCTCCGAATTGCCGTCGCTGCCCTGCTTAAAGCCCGCCATATTGCCCTCGATCTCATAAAATCGCTTCGTACTGTCGAGTAAACGCTTCCAATTCGGAGTAGCGGCAGCGAGCGGCTTGGCGGTCGAAGCGTCGATCAGCGGCAAGGACAGCTGGTTCCCGTTAAATACAAGCCGGTAAAACATGCCCATCCCGCGGTACGATACGCCGCTATCCGTTCTAGTCAGCTTCCGTGCCAGCTCATACGCGCCGTCCCAAGTCATTCCGTTCGTCGGGTAAGGAACGCCGAACCGGTCGAAGACGTCTTTGTTGTAAAACAGTACCATCGGGTTGAACGAATCCGGCAGACCGAATATTTTGCCGTCCCCGGAAACGTTGCGGATCGTTTGAACGGCGGACGGATCGAACCGGCTCAAATCGTACTTGTTTTTCGTGATGAGTTCGGTCAAGTCGTATTGCAATTTGAGCTGCAGCACATGTTTGCGCATCTCGGAAAGCGACAGCCACAGGATGTCTGGAACTGTGCCGGCCGTAATGAGCCCGGTTAGATCCGTTCCCGGCGGAATATACTTCAGCGTATATTGCGGATATTTCGTCCGCACCGGCCCCGCGATCTTCTCCTCGAACAGCTCCGGCGTCATCGAAGTGCTCGCCGCATAAAACACAAGCTCCGCTGGAGCTGCCAAATCGGTTTCTTTCGAAGAATACGCTTTTCCGGAAGTGTTAGCGCATGCAGGAAGCATCGCTGCCACTGCGGCCGCAGCGATCATTCGTATAATACGGCCTTTAGCTGTGCCATGTCTTTGCTTTATTTTATTGATCATACAATCCCCCTCTTTAATCGAATCATAGAATCCAATCGGCTCACATGTGCCTCTTCCCCAAGTATTGCGGATGACCTGCAGCGGCGTAAATAGAAAAAAGATCGAACCTTATGGAAAATTGATCGAACCTATTTCCGTATCGGACGGCTTGCGCAAGCTTGCCGCATCGCTTTGAACATTCAACTTTTATTCCATATGATTTAACTCATCCTCCATTTACTATGTCAAAGCAGCTTCTATAATTGAATTAAGGATCGATTAAAATTTTATATTTTCCAGTTCCGCATAGGGGGGGACGTCCGTTGCAGCATGCCTTTTTCGACCGGATTCATTTGCGTATTATCGATGTATTGCAAAGGGACCGCACTTACTCCGGGTCGGTCGGTCATGTGATCCGCAGTCCTTCTACGCACATTCGAAGCTTTCTGTACGCGTATGAAGGCAAAGGCATGATGGAGTTGGGCGGAGTGAGCTATCCTCTAAGCGCCGGATGCGTTTTTCATTTCCCGATGAATCAGAGCCTGCTGATCGACAGCTCGCCGGAGCAGCCGCTTTGCTACTTTACCGTCAGAATGGATTACAAGTTCATCGAATGGGAAGGCATGCAAATTCGCAGCGTTGAACCGGATGACCGGGTGCTTCCTTTCGACTACGTCGTTCCGATGCCGGACAAGGAGACGATGCTTGGCGAGATGCAGCGTTTGCACAGCTTGTGGCACAGCAAGCAGCCGGGCTACGAGTGGGGAACGAAGCTCGCTTTCATGAACATTCTTCAGCGGGTCAGCGAAAAACAGCAGCTGCAGGAGGAGCACAACCTCATGGCGCAATCGATCCTGAAATGCAAAGACTACATTCGCAACCATTATCATGAGCCGCTGGAACGCGAAACGTTGGCGCGAAAAGCTTCTTTGTCGACCAGCTATTTTTCCGTCATGTTCAAGAAGCACACCGGCTATTCTCCCGTGCAATATATTACGAAAATCCGCTTGGACAAAGCGAAGCTGCTGCTCCGGCAAAAGCATTTGACGATCGCCGACGTGGCCCGGGAAGTCGGGTTTCGGGACCCTCTCTACTTCGCCAAGGTGTTCTCCCATGAAATCGGCGTCCCGCCGAGAGAATACCGGAACATGTAAAATGTAAAGTCATGAATCGCGACAAAAAAATAGCGGAAAGAAGGAGTTGCCATGCTTCAATCGCATTACCCCGTCCTTGTATACGGAGCGACCTTTGCCGGGCTGGGCATCGCAGCCGCTTTGAAGGATCGCGCGCTGGTCGCGGAACGCTCGGCGCTGGTCGGGCATGAATTTATCGCGGCGTATCATAGCGGCGAGTCTTGGGCGGCAAATCCGCTGCACTCGACCGCCGCCAAAGATCTGCGCACGGAGCTTGCGAGCCGCAATTTGCTTTCGGAGAACGGCGGCGTCCATCTTCCCGCCATGGCTCCGGTCTTGTTCCACCGGATTCGCAAGCTCGGGCTTCAGGCGACGATGATGACCGAAATCGTAGACGTGAAGGTAAGCAAGAAGGGGTACGACGTCACGCTGTTCAACGCTTCCGGGCTGCAGCAGGTCACCGTCGACCATCTCATCGATACGACATCGACCTGCTTATCGGATTCATCGCATCCCGTTTCGATTGAATCCAAAAGCATTCATGCCATGCTGCACAGCCAAACGCCCGCTCCCGTTCCTTCGCTCCCTCCCGGCGATGAGAAGCGCGTTCGCTTCGTCAAGGGACTCATGCCGGGCGAGCTGATCCTGGAGCTATCGCTTCATCCGTCGGACGGCTGGACGGAGGCAAGAACGGAGCTGCACCGGTATTGGGAGCAGCGATACGAAGCGTTCGCGCCGTGGACGCTCGCCGCCGTGGCGGATGCGTTTGCGATTCGCACCGCCGGCCGCGAGCGAAGCGTTGGGCCGGACTGGTCGTGGTTCCCTTCTTCGAACTGGGCCAACGGGCTGCAAGCTTTCGACGCCGGATACTCGAAAGGATGTCATCTGCATGAAACAATCTTATCGGCTTGATCAAAACGTCGTGCAGCGGGAACAGCCGGATATGCCGTTTGCGGTAATGTACGATATCATCGTCGTCGGGCTCGGCACGGCAGGCGCCCTTGCAGCCATATCGGCGGCGCAGCGCGGACACAAAGTGCTCGGTCTGGAGCGATTGAACTGCATGGGCGGCACCGGTACGGCAGGTACGGTGCAAGGCTATTACTTCGGATCCAAAGGAGGCGCGTACGAGACGCTCGACGAGGAAGTGGCGGCCTTGGGGCAAAAAGGCTATACGCGGACCGGCGGAGTCAACGGCGAGTTGAAAAAATACGTGCTGGAACGCCATGCCGTGGAAGCGGGAGTCACCATTCGCTATGAATCAACCGTGGTCGGCGTGTTCCTGGAAGGAAACAAAGTGACCGGCGTGCGCTGGTTCGGAGCGAACGGTATGGAGGAAGCGGGCGCTTCGGTCGTGATCGACTGCACCGGAGACGCTGAAGTGAGCACGATGGCGGGTGCCGCATTCCGATTCGGAAGAGCGTCCGACGGCAAGGGGCAGCCGTTCTCCAATGTGATCAAACGGACAACCGATACCGGCGTGCATCAGTTTTATATCGACTCCGGCTACGTCGACCCGACGGACGGAGAGAGCGTATCCGCAGCGATAATCGACTCGGCACTCCGCTCGACGCATTTGAAGGAACGGTACGAGGCCGGTGATCGGCTGATTTACGTAGCGCCGCTTCTGGGCATACGAGAGGGCCGCTTCATCGATGGGGAATACAACGCGCGGTTGGCCGACTTTTTCGCAGACGGAATGACTGCGGAGCCCGTATTTTACGCTTATTCGAATCTCGACAACCACAGTAAAGACGTGGCGCTGGAAAGCGAAACGTACCAGGATTGGATCGTGGCGGCCAGTTTGTGGGGAATTAACTTTTCCGTCCCGATCCCGCTTGGAGCGATGATTCCCAAAGGGTTCGAAGGCCTGCTTGTCGCCGGCCGCTGCATTGCGCTCGATCATGATATGGCCACCTGCGTACGGATGAAGCGCGATATGCAAAAATGCGGGGAGGCGGCAGGGATCGCCGCATCTTTATCGATCGAACGCGGCGTTCCGCTGCGTAACGTGCCTTATCCGGAGCTGGCTTCACTGCTTCGGGCAACCGGTTGCTTGGATGAACGCAACGATGTCGGTATCCGTGCTCCCGTCGGCGTCGTGCCGAGCGGCGATACGTCGCATCATTGGCTGACGGATAGCGAGTTGATCCGCATAGGGCTCGAAAGCGACAAACCGGGCATCGCGATCTGGTCGGCCAAACGGCTGGGAGATCGGATCCACGCGGATTTGACACGATGGCTGAACGATCCGGGCCATGATCATCTGCGCAGAAACAGCGCCATTGCACTCGCGCTGCTGGGGGATCGCGCCGCACTGCCTTTGCTGCGGCAAATGGCCAGGGAGCGGGACAGCTACGTACCGCAAACGAGCCGGAAGTACAATCAGGTGCGGGGCTATGCCGCAATCTATTTACTCGGCAAGCTGGCCGATACGGACATCGTGCCCGAACTCATCGCGCTGATGAGGGACCGTGCCTCGTTCACCAACGTCTCTACAGATGCGGAGTTTATCAACAGCGATGAGGAATATTATTTTCAATATTTCACGTTCTCGCTAGCGGCGCTGTTTCGCATCGGAGACCGGCATGAGGACCGAAGGAAGATGATCGCGGAAGCGGTTTCGGACATAGCGGGACATGAAGATTTCTCTTTGTCGATTACGTTGAAGCCAAGCAAGGATCAGCAGTATGCGATGACCGATACGATTCGCAGGTACGCTGCTTCCAAGCTGCAGCAATGGGGCATGACGTCTTATTTGAAGCGATCGCCAAGCCAAGAAATGAGCGGGTCATAAATAAACGGCACCAATGGCAGCATCCGATGGAACCAGGAACGAATCCAAACCTCCGAAACCACTTTATGAGTGGAGTTGGAGGTTTCTTTTTGTTTTCGCCTGACATGGTGCTTCGAGCGGCCCCAAACATTTTCTTGTCAAAAACGGAACCTTCCGATGGCTACCGGGTTCTAATGTAGTAGAGAGGTGAGGCGATTGTGGAGCTGGATTACTTGAAGCATTTGACCCGCAGTGATGATGCGGCGACCGTGCTTGACGATATGATGCGGGTATATGGCCAGGACGTTTGGCGTTATGCGTACTTTTTGACCAAAAGGACGGATGCGGCGGACGATATAAGCCAGGACGTTTTTTTGAAGGCTTACCGCAAGCTGGCTTCGTTCCGGGGAGAGTCCTCCGTCCGCACATGGCTGCTCGGCATTGCCAGGCACGCTTCGCTGAACTATATGCGCACCGCTTTTTTTCGGAAAGTGACGCTGGTCGATCGGATTTGGTCCAATGAGAACGAACGGTCCGCGGAACAAGCAGCGATGGAACGGCTGCAGACGGAACGCATCTGGGACATGGTGCTGTCGCTTCCCGCCAAATACCGCGAGATTTTGATTTTGGATGCACACTACGATTGTTCGGAGCAGGAAATGGCCGAACTGCTCGGCATATCCCGCGGAACGGTCAAGTCGCGCCTGCACCGCGCCAGGGCAAAAGTGGAGAAGCTGCGGAAAGGAGAGGATCACGATGCATGAAGACAGCAGACCGGCGTGGTACAAGGCGCTCAAGGAGCCGCCTCGGCTGCGTGGCGGATTCGAGGTCAGGCTGGCGGAACGGGTGAAGGAGCGGGCGGCGAACAACCGACTGAAGGGTAGAGGCCGCAAGTTGACGGTAAAGCTCGGATTGCTCCTGGTGGCTGCTGCTGTGTTCGCCGTTGGCTTCTGGTCGAAGGAAGAGATGGGTACGCAGTTTCGGCAATGGGTGCAGGACGCGGAGTGGAAGGGCCATAATGCGGTCTGGAGTGAAGGCAAGAAGTTGATCGAAGTGTTTCCGGGTGGAGATTATGCGGCAGGAAGCCCTTACGGCTGCGGATGGAACCTGTATTTGCCGTTCGAAAGCGTCAAGAACAGCGCCATCCGGATTGAAGCGCATCATAAGGAAACGGGCTTGACCGTAACAGAGCTGCCGGAGACGTTGCTAGCGGACAAAGCGGCGGCTTATGACGACTTTACGCGTTTCAGCTCGCCATTCCATCTTCCCGTGGGCGGCCATTGGCGGTTCGATGTGTATCTGGACAACCGGAAGATCGGCGACGTCGTTTTCGATGTGCCCGACGTATCCTGGGAGGCCAGTCCGCTGTTCCGATCCGGCAGCTATTCGATGCGCGGGGAGCAAGGAAAGCTTGGGTTTATCGATCCGGGATTTATGAAAGGCCGTCCGAATAAGTACATGTGGCACTTTTGGGGGAAGAAAGAGGAGCTGCAGGGCGCTCTTCGCATCATCGGGCTGCATAAAGGAAGCCATCAATGGATCGACGTGTTTCAAGCGGACGGAATCGCCGTATCCGCATTGAACGGTGCGGACGGCAGCATTCCAACGTCTATGACGCTGCCTGAGAAAGGATACTGGCGGCTCGCCGTATTTTTGGGGGAGCGATACTTCGGCGGTGTGACCGTGGAGGTAAAGTAGTCGTATCCGGTTGCTGCCTTCCTATTTTTAACAGGCAAGCACAACAAGGTCCGTCGGTTGTTTTACGCAGGGAACCGAACACGGATGACGAATAAATAAAGGATGGTTTGCTTAAGCTTCCGTGAGGAGGACGATACGATGCCGCCTAGGGACCATTTTTTCTTTCCGGGATTTTTTACGTCGTTTCATATTTGGAGCGTGCTGTATCGCAATGCCGAAAAGGGCTGGGTGTATCC
Organism: Paenibacillus allorhizosphaerae; assembly: GCF_910594985.1. Lineage (GTDB taxonomy): Bacteria > Bacillota > Bacilli > Paenibacillales > NBRC-103111 > Paenibacillus_G > Paenibacillus_G allorhizosphaerae. Next base: position 427,601 of record NZ_CAJVCE010000004.1, on the reverse strand, counting down.
GAACCACAAGCACCCACTGTTTGAGGTCTTGTATTGCGAATCGGGATCGATGAGCGAATGGGTGAGCGGGGTGGAGTACCGCCTTGCGGCAGGCGATTTTATACTCATCAATTCGGGAACGCTGCATTATCCGCAAGCTCACGAGGAGAGCCGGTATTTCAATTTCCATTTTGACGTCGAGCCCCGGGAGGTTCATTCCCTGTTTCGCCGGCTTCACAAGCCGATTGTGAGCAGTGAACAGCCGCCGGACGTTAAACTCGAGATCCGAAAATGGATGGACCGTTTGATCGAACTGTTTCAATCGGGAAAAGAGATGTCCTTCGCCCAGAAAATGATGCTGCAGTCGAATATGCTTCAATTCCTCGCATTCATTCTGGAGAAGATCATCAGCACGGACGTTGAGGCAGGCAGGGGCGCTTCGCTTTCCAAGCGTCAGATCGCTACGGAGACGGCGTACTTGCTGGAAACGTACGGAGGCTCGGAAAGCATGCAAATTTCCGGATTATCGGAGCGTTTGAATGTGCACCGGAACTATATTACCGGCTGCTTCAAGGAAGTATACGGGGTATCGCCGAAGCATTATTTGACGAAGGTAAGGATTGAAAAGGCCAAAAAGCTGTTGCAGGAGACAACCTTGTCGATCGAGGAGATCGCCGGTGAATTGACGTTTTCGTCGGCAGCGTATTTTTGCAAGTTTTTTCGTACGCATGTCGGGATCACGCCGTCGCAATACCGGTCGGGCATAACGATATAACCTATTACGAAAGCGGAGGGCCGTTCAGGCGCCTCCTTTTTTGTGTGCAAAATGATAATTTTTGCATTCGTTTATAAATTGTGGCCCGCTAAAAGCACATGATACGATAGATTTAATGAAATAGTAAACGCTTACAAAAAGCGTATGAACCTGATTATCGCAGGGGGGACTGCCAAATGAAAACACGTCTAACTGCTGCATTGACGGCAGCTATATTCAGTTTGGGTTTCGCAACGGGATGCGCAAACGGCGGCGCCAACCGGACGAATGACAGCGGCTCCGGGCAAAATCAGCCTGCCGTGAATTCAAAGCTGGAAGAGCCGGTAAAGCTGCTGCTTGCACAAAAATGGTCCGAAATCAACGAAGCCGATTTTAAAGCGCTCATTGTCGAGCCTTTGCAAAAGAAATACCCGCACATTCAAGTCGAAATGCTCAAGGGAGAAAATATCAAGGAAATGGTTGCGGCCGGCACGGTTCCCGATATCATCGCAACATGGGTGAATCTCATCCCGGACTACCAGGAGCTGGATTTGGTAGAGGATCAGACGCCTCTCATTAAAAAGCATAATTTGGACTTGAACCGTTTCGAAACGACTGCGCTGGATACGATTCGGGGCTACGATAAAGCCGGTCTGGTCGCTCTGCCCTACGATTCGAATTTCAACGTCATTTATTACAATAAAGATATTTTCGATAAATTCGGGGTGGACTACCCGAAGGACGGGATGACCTGGGAGGAGACGATTCAGCTGGCCAAACGGGTGAGCCGGGAGGATCAGGGCATCCGCTACCGGGGACTGGAGGCCGACGGCTACGGAAAACTTGCACTGCAGCTTGCGCTGCCGGTCGTGAAAGACGGCAAGCCGAACTTGAATAACGAGCAGTGGAAACAAGTGCTGACGCTTGCGAAAAGCATCGAGTCGATCCCATCCAACGAGCCCGTTCCGAACGTCCATCAGCGCAACCAGTTTATCAAGGACCGCAATTTGGCCATGTTCGCTACCGGCAACAACTTTAATCTGCTGCAATCGGATGCGGCCAAAGGTCTAAATTGGGATATTGCGCAGTACCCGAGCTATCCGGACAAACCGAATCAGGCCGGCATGGTCGATGAGCACGTCATTTTCGTCTCGAAGCAGAGTAAGCATAAGGATGAAGCGTTCAAGGTCATCGAAACGTTAACTTCGGACGAAATTCAAAAGAAGCTGACCCGGGCGTCCGGTAAATTATCGGTTTTGAAAGATAGCGCGATTAAACGCGAGCTGGGTGCGGATATGCCGGCGCTGCAAGGGAAGCACCTGGATGCGATATTCAAGGGCCGCTACATTCCTGCCTATACCGCAACGAGCAAATATCCGGACGCCGGTAAAATCATGAACGAGCAGGTCGCCAAGTTTTTGAGCGGCGAGCAGGATGTGAATACGGCGCTGCGCTCGGCGGAAGAGGCGATCCAAAATCACATCAAGCAGGTGGATGCCGGCGCTGGCAAGAAATAAATAAACAAATATCGGAGGAATTCAGTATGGCTTTCATGAACGGTTCTTTATGGCACGACACTTCCGGCAAACCGATCCATGCGCACGGTGGCGGTATGCTGCGGACAAATGGTTACTTTTACTGGTTCGGTGAAAACAGGGAAGGGAGCAAGCGGGTATCCTGCTACCGTTCGGCTAATTTAAGCGATTGGGAGTTTCGGGGAGACGTCCTGACGCTGGATGCTCCGTTTCGGCCGATCGAGACGCGTACGGCTCCCGAGCTTATCACCGATTCGGAGACCGGCAGAGGCGCCAACATCGAGCGTCCGAAGGTCATTTACAATAAGCAGACGGGCAAGTACGTCATGTGGATGCATTGGGAGAACGGCAAAGATTATTCCGCCGCACGCTGCGCCATCGCAACCTGCGATACCGTTGACGGGGCGTATGTATACCACGGAAGCTTCGATCCGGTCGGCCACATGTCGAGGGACTGCACTTTGTTCGCCGACGACGACGGAACGGCGTATTTTATTTCGGCGGCTCGGGATAATGCCGACCTGCATATTTACAGGCTAAGCCGTAATTATCTTGCGATTGACGAACATGTCAAAACGCTGTGGCCCGGCCAGTACCGGGAAGCCCCGGCACTGGTGAAGCGGGACGGCGTTTACTATATGCTTACCTCGGGATGCACGGGCTGGGAGCCGAACCAGGGGAAGTATGCTTGCGCGCGCACGATTACGGGCCGGTGGTCGGAGCTTGTCGATTTCGGAGGGCCGACGACGTACGATACGCAGCCGACCTGTATTTTGCAGGTGCAGGGTACCGAAACGACAAGTTACCTGTATATCGGCGACCGATGGGATCCGGTCGATTATCACAGCTCTTCCTATGCGATTTTGCCGCTTGAGTTTCCCGACGGCGAGTCGCTCGCGTTGAATTGGGCGGATTCGGTTGTGATTGACGCGGATTCCGGGAGGACCCGGACCGAAAGGGAGAGAAGCGGCATATGGCGAATCCGCAGCGGTTCCCACCGTTATTTGACTGCGCAGGGGGAAGGAGAGCCCCATGTGATCGCTAAAAGGCTCTCGTATGCTTCCATTACACAGCAATGGATGCTCGAATCGGTCGCAGACGGTTATGTCCGAATCAGAAATAGCGACTCCATGCAATATTTGGAGCCGACGGTACGGAGTAATGATGAGACGGGTGCACTCGTTTCACTTACGGACAGATCGGATCGTCCGATCCAGCAGTGGAAGCTCATGGAGGATGAAAAGCCGGGCTGGTATTTTATCCAAAATCGGGTTACCGGCGAAGTGCTGACCTTGAACAAGCAATTCGACGGATTGCTTCACGTTTGTGCTTTGCAGCCGGATCTGCGCACCCGTCAGGCGCAGCGGTTTCTTGTGACCGAGCATTATGGGGCGTGACAAACGACGCGTTAGCCGTTGACATCCCGAAAAAAACAAGACCGGCCCCCTACTTCGGGTCATATCGGTCTTGTTTTTTTGCTGGATCAGCGTATCGGTTTTTTGACCAACTGTTTAAAGTGTTCCACGCTGCGCGGAGGAGTTCCCTCTCGCAGAAATTCGGGAAGCGCATACCATAGTTCCAGCAGCATGGGCAGCTCCAGCCCAAGCGAGACAATGGCGTCCCGATCCTCGAACACCTGCTGCGGCGTGCCCTGCATGACGCATTGTCCTTGTTCCATGACAAGAATCCAATCGGCCCACGCATAGGCAAGGTTCATATCATGAGTAGCCATCGCGACGGTGACGCCGCTCGCGTGAATCCGGTTCAGCTCGTCGACCAATTGCCGTTCGGACGCCCGGTCCAAGTAAGCGGTCGGCTCGTCCAGCAGCAGCAGCTCGGGCTCAAGCGCAAGGACGCCGGCCAAGGCGACGCGTTTTTTTAATCCAAGGCTTAGATGATGAATCGGGGTATCCGCGACGGAAGCCAGTCCCATCGCATCCAGCGTGTTACCGGCACGAAGGCGAATGTTCGGCTCGGACATTCCGGCATTGCGCAAACCGAACGTTACGTCTTCATACGGCGTGTTCAAAATGAGCTGCTGCTCCGGATCTTGAAATACAAGTCCGATCTGCTGCCGCAGCGTTTTCAAATCATTCGGCCGATAAGACAATGCCGAGCCTCTCCACAGCATTTGTCCGGATGAGGGACGGTGTATGCCGATGGCGTGAAGAAAAAAGGTCGATTTGCCGGAGCCGTTATGGCCGCAGATGGCCGTTTTCTTGCCCTTTGGCAGGCAGAGGTTGAGTTCGCGCAAGGCTTTCTTGTCGGTTCCGGGATAACCGAAGCTAACCCCTTTCGCCTCCATTATAGAATACGCAGAATTTATCGGATTCATCGGATGTCCCTCCATCGAAGCCAGCATTCGAGCGCGAACAACAACAGGATGCCGGCTGCGCTTTCCCGGCGGTAACGGAAAGGGACGGCAGAAGCTTCGTAAGGAGCCATCCGGATTTCATCCGTAAATCCGCGTGCCACAAGCCCGTACGATAGCGCTTTGTAGCGCTGCATCGTTTTGCCGAACAGCCTGACCGCGAGCATCGCCGTATCGTGCAGTCGGCTTCTCAATCCGGTCTGGCCTCCGCGGGCTTGCTGCGCCGTATACAAATCGTGGGCAGTATCGTTAAGCAAAAATAAAAAACGGTGCATGATCAGCATGATTTCAAGCACGAGGCCCGGAACACGCAATTTTTTCAGTACCTGAAACAGATCGGAGACAGGGGTCGTGACGATGACAAACGTTAAGCACGAGACGCAAGCAACAATGCGCAAGAACAAATCATCCGTCATGTACAGCCGTGCCTCGGGAATATACGCCGTCCAATGCGCGAATGAAAACAAAACGAACGTTGGCGGCATACCGGATATGTTGTCGGCGGATCGAAGCTCGATCAGCAGCGACGGCAAGCTGGCTGCGTAGAACAGGCAAGGGCCTCCGTACAATAGGGCGACGTATTTGACCGGAATCCGCGCATAGCCCACCGTCCAAACGAACAGCCAGCCGATAAGCAGCATCTGCACTATGGGATGTGCAGCATAAGACAGCGTAAATAAGACGGCTGCAAATCCGCTTTTCCACAACGGGGAGACGGCGCGCAGCTTGTTGTTGTATGAAAGCGTGTCAATGAGCCGGATCATGGCGTTTTTGATTTGGAAGATTTGCCCCGCAGCAGTCCGGCCGTATAACCGATGAAACCGGCCCCCAAGGCCGCCTGCAGAGCAAACAGCATGCTTTCCGTTTCGGCTGGCGGCTCATATAGCGAAGAGAACCACGGCGTATAGGAAGGATGCAGTGTCGTAATCAATTGCTCTGCGGCATCGTCTGCGCCCCCAAATTCGCCGCTCACAAAGAGCAGGGGAAACACAGCCAGTACGATGACGGCTGCGAGCATTAGGATGTTCTTCGTACGGTTTGTCATCATTCCCGAACCCCTTTCATTTTTCGCTGCAGCAGCGACAGTTCATGCGAGCTGTACGATTGCAGCCAGTTCCAGATCAATACGGTAAGCAGTCCTTCGCTGATCGCCAAAGGAATTTGCGTGAAAGCGAAAATGCTTGCAAATTTGGAAAACGAGGCGAAGATCCCGCCGCTTTCAGCCGGAAACGCCAAAGCAAGCTGAGCCGAAGTGACCACATACGTGGACAAATCCGCCAGCGCCGCCGCCGTAAAAATCGCCAGCTTTTGCTTTCCTGTCGATTTCATCAACGTTCTATAGACAGCATACCCGACGATCGGCCCGGCTACCGCCATGGAGAACGCGTTGGCGCCGAGCGTCGTCAGGCCGCCATGGGCGAGCAGTACGGCTTGGAACAATAACACAATCGACCCGAGCACGCTCATGGGCAGCGGGCCGAACATGACGGCTCCGAGTCCCGTTCCCGTCGGATGCGAGCTGCTTCCGGTGACGGAAGGAATTTTGAGCGCCGACAGGACGAAAGTAAAGGCGCCGGCGAGCCCGAGCATAAGCTTCAGTTCGGGCGTTTCTTTCGTAATTTTGGACAGAGCACGGAGCCCGAGGATGAAAAAAGGCACAAAAACGGCCCACCAAAAGATGGCCCATCCTACGGGAAGAAACCCTTCCATAATGTGCATCGCATAGGCCGATTGCGGTTCGTTGGCGATAAAGTACAGTGTAAATCCTAGAATGAGGAGCAGCGAGCGGCCCCATTTTTTTTCTTTCATGTCCCTTAACCCTCCTTATTTGATTGACGGTAATACAAAAAAACCAATCCGTCTGGATTGGTTATGGGTACGTATCGTCGGACGACAAAAATAAAGGCAAGCGTCGCTTCACTGTTCGTACACCTTTCCTTTCCGCGAAGGTTGTGTTGGTGCGTAAATGAGGTAGGTCTCCTGGCTCCCGGATCAGCGCTTTCTCCCGTCTTCCCCGATCGGCTGATCGAGTGACGTCTTGGGAGAAACTCCCCGGTTACAGTGGCGGGACCGCTCGGGATTTGCACCCGATTCCCTGTTACCCCTTGTCTTCACAAGGGCACCTCATTTAATGAATCTATGAAATTATGAATTATGCCGCGCCACCTATACGGATCGGAGTCTATCGGATCATGGCGTCGACGTTATTCTACCAAAATGGTTTTCAATAGACAACACCCAGATGGAGTGCTATAGTTACATGTAGAAAACTGAATAAACGATCATTTAGGTGCCGCTTTGCAACCATTGGGATGTAATTCGGCTTAAAAGGGAAGACCGGTTTAAGCCGGCACGGACCCGCCACTGTGAAGAGTATCGATTTTTTTTGGAAAATCGGTAACGTTTTTGCAACGAGTCACTGGAGAAATCTGGGAAGACGCAAAAACGGATGCTCGAAGTCAGGAGACCTGCCTATTTGAGACACTGTTACCTACGGGAGTTAGGGTGGTGTTGGAAAACGTGCCCCTCGTTTGGGATGCTGACGGTTTGATCGCCGCTCGGTTTCCAAGCGCATTTTTGTTGTTTAGCAGGCGGAGCATTTCTGACACATGTTGTCGGAAATGCTTTTTTTGTTGTTTTACAGCCGGTTTCGGCAAAATTTGAAAATCGCCGCTGTTCGTTCGCGAAACAAAGACGGCGGCGCCGACGATCCTGGTTGCCAATGAAACGGATAGAGGTGAAGGGTATGGGAGACAAAGGGAAGCTGCTCATTATCGGATTCGGCCCTGGCGCCTTCGAGCATATTACCGAACGGGCAAGAGCCGCAATCGAAGAAAGCGAAGTGGTGATCGGATACAACACTTACGTCGATCTCATCCGCGGGCTGTTGACGGATCAGGAGATTGTGCGGACCGGCATGACGGAGGAAGTGAGCCGTGCGCAGGAAGCGGTAAGGCAAGCGGAGAGAGGCCGCAAAGTAGCCGTTATTTCAAGCGGCGACGCGGGTGTGTACGGCATGGCCGGTTTAGTATACGAGGTGTTGATCGGCCAGGAGTGGAATCCGTCAACCGGCGTCGAAGTGGAAGTGATCCCGGGTGTTTCGGCGATCAATTCGTGCGCCTCGCTGCTCGGCGCGCCGGTGATGCACGATGCGTGCACGATCAGCTTGAGCGATCATTTGACCCCGTGGGAGATGATCGCCCGCCGGGTGGAAGCGGCCGCTTCCGCAGACTTTGTCATTGCCCTGTACAATCCGCGCAGCGGGAGACGGACGCGGCAAATTGTAGAGACGCAGCGGATATTGCTGAAATACCGGGCGCCGGATACGCCGGTGGGCCTCGTCAAAAGCGCGTACCGCGACCGCGAGCAGGTGATTGTAACGACGCTGGGCAAGATGCTGGAGCATGACATCGGGATGTTGACGACGGTGATCATCGGCAATTCGGCGACGTTCGTATATCACGGCAAAATCATTACGCCGCGCGGATATCAGCGCAAATATACGCTCGATTCGCTGGAACAGCCGCTGAAGCCGCATGAACGGCTTCGTCCGGAAGCCGAGCCTTGGTCGCTGCATGCGTCCGAAGGGACGGAAGACTGGGAGAGCGAGGAAGAGGAGCTTGCGGAGGCTGAAACGGCGGCGGGGCGGCCGCGTGGAGCAGTCCCTGCCGAGCCATCTGCCGATAAGGTACGGAATCATCCGGCAGCGCTTGCGATGCAGGCGCTCAGCGCTTTGAAGGCGGCGGGCGTTGTATCGGACGGCGGTGTGGCTGAAGCTGATCGCGGCATTGGCGTGAGAAAAACAAAGCCAGTTGCCATCTTCGAAGCGGGCGTTTCGCCGGGCATCGCGAACAAAAAGTTCAGCGCAAGGCAGATGGCCGTTTTGGCCGAAATGGCCGGGGAGACGGGGGAACTTGAATATACCCCCAACCACCAGATCATCATGCGCGTGCAAACGGAAGATCCATCCGAGCTGGTTAACCGCCTGAAGCAGGAAAAGCTGCTCGTGTTCCCGATCGGCGATGTCGCGCAAATCAAAGCGTGCGACTTTTGCAATCTAGAGAAGGACAGCGCGATTCCCGTTGCCGAGCGGCTGAATGTGCTCGTGGGCGGGATGAAGGCGCCGAAGGAATTGATGATCGGCGTGAACGGCTGCGGGATGGCGTGCTACGGTGCGGTGCTGGAAGATATCGGGATCGTGCACCGGAGCGGCGCGTACGATTTATTTCTCGGCGGCAAAAAGATCGGGCGCAACGCGCACCCGGCGCAGCTCGTTGCAGAGGGGATCTCGGCGGAAGACATCGTACCCGCGGTGGAGCGAATTTATAAGCAGTACGCGGAGCAAGGGCATCCGAACGAACGGTTCCATAAATTTTTCAAGCGCGTAGGCGTGGTTGGAGGCTTCCAGCACCGGGAGCACGCGCCGCAAGTGGAAGTAAACGCCGTATGCGGCGATTGATACGGGGGAGATTGAGAAATGGAAGCGATATTGTTAGTCGGCCACGGGAGCCGCGATCCCGAGGGGAATGAAGAACTGCTGCAATTTGCCGGGACGGTTCGCCGGATGGCGCCGGAGTACGTCATTGAAACCTGCTTTTTGGAGTTCGCTGCGCCGAATATCATGCAGGGCATCGACCGCTGCGTAGGCCAAGGAGCATCGAGGGTCGTACTCGTACCGATCATTTTGTTTGCGGCGGGACATGCCAAAATTCATATCCCGGCTGCCATTGATGATGCAAAGACGAAATACCCTGAGGTCGAGTTCGTGTACGGCCGTCCGATCGGCGTCCATCAAAAAGTCGTCGATATTTTGAAAACGCGTCTTGCCGAAGCCGGTTTTTCCGGATGGAACGGGGACGGCGGCAGAGATCCGGAAACGGCGGTGTTGATTCTCGGCCGAGGAAGCAGCGACAGCGATGCCAACAGCGATTTCTGCAAAATGACCCGGTTGCTCTGGGAGCAGGTGCCGGTAAAATGGGCGGAAAGCTGCTTCATCGGCGTGACCGAGCCGTCCTTCGAGGACGGGTTGGACCGCTGCCGGAGGCTCGGAGCGAAAAAGATCTACGTGCTCCCCTATTTTCTGTTCACCGGGGTACTCATCAAACGAATTGAAGAGCTGACGGCGGCGTTTGCAGCACAATACCCGGAGCTTCAGGTCGTGCTGGCCGGTTATTTCGGCTTCCACCCGCAGCTCGTTGAGCTGCTGCTTGACCGGGTATCCGAAGCGTCGGGCGGCCGGGCGTTTATGAACTGCGACAACTGCAAGTACAGGCTTGAAGCGGCTGCACATCTGGAGCATCACCATCACCATGATCATGATGATCACGATCACGGACACAGCCATCACCACGACGATGACGGCGATCATCATAATCATGGACATCACTTTCGCGATCATGAACACGATCATCATGGGCATGACCACAATGACGATCACGCATATGACCATCACCATGGACACGAAGATCACGAACACGGAGACAAGCACCATCACGAGCGCGACGGCCATCTTCATGATCAAAGGGGGAAGGTTTCCCGATGATCTTCATGCTATGCGGCACAAGCGATGCAAGGGAACTGGCCGTCCGTCTCTCGGAAAGCGGCCGGGAGCTGCTGTGCTCGGTCGTGACCGACAGCGCCGCCAAAAGCTTGCAAGAGGCGGGACTTCGCGTTCGGACCGGCCGCTTGGCCTCGGGCGAGATGGCGGCGCTGCTGCAGGAAGGCGGCTTTCGCGCGGTTGTCGACGCGAGCCATCCGTTCGCCGAAGAAGCGCACCGCAATGCGATGCAGGCTGCCCGGGAACTCGGCCTGCCGTACATCCGGTTCGAGCGCGCTTCGCTCGTATACGGCGATCACCCAAACTTGACGGTGGTGGCCGGCTATGAGGAAGCGGCGCTTGCGGCGAAGCGGCGCAAAGGCTCTGTCATGCTGACGACCGGCAGCAAGACGCTGCATATTTTCGCCCGGCATCTGATCGGCGATCCGGAGATCCGGCTCGTGGCCCGGATGCTTCCCCGGCGCGACAATATGGAAAAATGCGAGGAGCTCGGCGTCGAGCAAAAAAACATCGTCGCGATGCAGGGGCCTTTTACTAGAGAAGTGAACGAGGCGCTTTACCGCCAATACCGGACGACGGTGATGGTATCCAAGGAGAGCGGAACGACGGGAGCGGTCGACGAAAAGGTGGAAACGGCGCTGCAGATGGGGATCGATGTCATCTTGATCTCGCGTCCCGAAATCGAGTTCGGCACTGTCTTTACCGAATACGAAGGCGTGCTTGCCGAGGTCATGCGCATCTTCGCATAGCTTTGTAAAACTCGCAAACCTAGTACTTGAGCTTAAGGGGGATACGCCCATGGATTTTAAAACGGAGTTCAAACCGCTGACCATTCAGCCGCAAGAAATTGAAAATAAAAGCTTTCAGATCATTACGGAAGAGCTCGGCGCGCATTCTTTTAGCGAAGAACAGTATCCCGTAGTGCAGCGGGTCATTCACGCATCGGCCGATTTTGAACTCGGGCGCAGCCTGGTGTTTCATCCGAAAGCGATTCAGGCAGGAACCGAGGCGATCCGAAGAGGCGAAAACATCGTCGCGGACGTGCAGATGGTGCAGGTCGGCATCAGCAAGGAGCGGATTCGCAAATACGGCGGGGACGTGCATGTGTATATTTCCGATCCCGATGTCATGGAGGAAGCCAAACGGCTGAATACGACACGCGCCATCGTATCGATGCGCAAGGCGATCGAGGAAACGGAAGGCGGCATCTACGCCATCGGCAATGCGCCTACGGCGCTGCTCGAGCTGATTCGGTTGGTGAAGGAAGGACGGGCGAAGCCGAGTCTCATTATCGGGATGCCGGTCGGTTTCGTGTCGGCGGCCGAATCGAAGGACCAACTGCTGAAGCTGGATGTGCCGTTTATTACGAACATCGGACGCAAAGGCGGCAGCACGATCGTCGTTGCGGCCGTCAATGCGCTGTCGCTCATGGCCGACAAACAGGGATGAGCCGGAGGAATGCCGGTGAGTGACAAAGTGGAAGGTCAAGAGGAAAAACCGCTGAAGCACGGGTTTACGACCGGCGCATGCGCTACCGCAGTGACTAAAGGGGCGCTCACGATGCTGATCACGCAGCAGTCCGTAAGCGAAGCGGAAGTATGGCTGCCGGCTGGCTTTGCGCATTCGTTCGAGCTGTTGGAATGCGAGTTTACGCGGGATATGGCGCAGTGCGCGACGATCAAGAATGCGGGAGACGATCCGGATGCGACGCACAAGGCGAAGATCGTCGCGACGGTTTGCTGGACGGACGGCAGCGGGATTGAGCTGGACGGCGGCGTCGGGGTCGGCCGCGTGACGAAGCCCGGACTGCCGGTTCCTGTCGGGGAAGCGGCGATCAACCCGGTCCCGCGGAAGATGATAACGCGCGCGGTGGAAGAAGTGATGGCCGAGTTTGAGATCGAGCGCGGCGTCAAGGTCGTCATTTCCGTTCCGGACGGAGAGGAAATGGCGAAGAAGACATTGAACGCGCGGCTCGGCATTATCGGCGGCATCTCGATTCTCGGCACGCGGGGCATTGTCGTTCCTTTCTCCACGGCGGCCTATAAAGCCAGCGTCGTGCAAGCGATTCAAGTCGCTAGGGCGTCGGGCTGCAAGCACATTGTGCTGACGACCGGAGGCAGCAGCGAGAAATACGCGATGCGCATGTACCCCGAGCTGCCCGAAGAGGCGTTTATCCAGATGGGAGACTTCGTCGGTTTTTCGCTGCAGCATGCCAAACGTCTAGGAATGGATACCGTTAGTCTGGTCGGCATGATGGGAAAGTTTTCCAAGGTGGCCCAAGGCGTCATGATGGTTCATTCCAAGAGCGCGCCCGTCGATTTTTTCTTCTTGGCGCGGGCGGCCGGCGAAGCAGGGGCATCGCCGGAGCTGCAGGCTGCGGTGGCCGAGGCGAACACGGCGGCGCACGCCGCGGATCTTGCGGCGGAGGCCGGCGTGATGCAGTTTTTTGAAATCTTAAGCGAATACGCCTGCCGGCATGCGCTGGCGCATATCGGAGGCGGGATCAAAGTGGAGACGGTGCTGGTCACCATGAAAGGCGATGTATTGGGGAGGGCGGAAATCAGTGGATAAGCGGATTCATATTATCGGCATAGGCGACGACGGCCCCCGGGGGTTGAACGACCGGAGCGTGCGTTTAATAGAAGAAGCGGACATGTTGATCGGAGGCGAGCGTCATTTGGCGATGTTTCCGGAGGCTGCGGCGGAGCGGGTCGTGCTGAAGGGCGGACTCGCGCGAACGGTCGAAGAGCTTGTGCGGCTGCGCGAAACTCGCCGGATCGTCGTTCTGGCGTCCGGCGATCCGCTGTTTTTCGGCATTGCCGGCTTTATTGCCAAAAAAGCGGGAGCGGAGGCGGTTACGATTCATCCGCATCTCAGCTCGCTGCAGCTGGCGTTCGCGAGGCTCGGGGACAGCTGGCACGATGCCGTGCTGGAGAGCGTGCACGGCAGGCCGATGCGGGGCTTGGCGCAGCGGATCGACGGGAAAGAGAAAATCGCGATATTAACCGATGAAGAGAACAGTCCATCCGCTCTGGCCCGTTATTTGCTCGATTTCGGCATGGACGAGTATGAAGCGTTCGTTGCGGAAAATCTCGGCGGGGACAACGAACGATTCGGGCATTGGACGCTGAGCGACATGGCGGAGGGGGGCTTTTCCCCGCTGAATATCGTGATATTGCGGCGCAAGCCTGAGGCACCTGCCGCCCGCAGCGGATTCGGATTCGAGGACGAGACCTTCGCGCAGCGAAAACCGGACAAGGGGCTGATTACGAAAAAAGAAGTGCGCGTGCTCAGCTTGTCCGAGCTGAAGCTGAAGCCGGACAGCGTCGTGTGGGATATCGGCGCCGGATCAGGCTCGGTAGCGGTGGAGTGCGCCAGACTGGCGCCTTACGGGCAAGTGTTTGCGCTTGAGAAAAATGAAGCCGACATGGGCAACATCGAGCAAAACCGCCGCAAATTTCGCGCGGACTTTACCGCCATCCATGCGAAGGCGCCGGAAGGGCTTGATGCGATTCCCGATCCGGATGCGGTATTCATCGGCGGCAGCGGAGGCGAGCTGCGCGAGCTGATTCGCGTATGCTGCAACCGGCTGCAGGAAGACGGGCGCATCGTCGTCAACGCGGCGACGATCGAGACGCTGGCGGATACGCAAAAAGCGCTGCGCGAGGAAGGCTTCGATACGCGGATTGCGCTGGTACAGATTGGACGCAGCAAGCCGATCCTGGATATGACCCGCTTCGAAGGACTGAATCCGATTTACGTCATCACCGGATTCCGGCCGTCATCGCCGGAACCGGAACAGGAGAGAGAATAACATGACAGCGACAGCGGTAAAACTTGGGACGCTCTACGGCGTAGGCGTCGGTCCTGGCGATCCGGAGCTGATCACGGTGAAAGCTTACCGGATGCTGCAGGAATGCCCGGTCATCGCCTATCCGAAAAAAAGAATGGGAGCCAAATCGTACGCGCTCGAAATCGTCGAGCTGTACGTCGATGTAGCGGAGAAAGAAATGCTCGGTCTCGTCTTCCCGATGACAAGAGATCAGGCGACGCTTGACCGCGAATGGAACAAGACGGTAGAGCTATGCTGGCAGCAGCTTATGGCGGGGAAAGACATCGCGTTCGTGACGGAAGGCGACCCGAACCTATACAGCACCTTTATCCATATGGCGCGTTTGATGCAGGAGAAGCACCCGGAAGCTCCGGTTCGTTCGGTGCCGGGCATATCCTCGGTACTGGGCGCCGCGGCGCGCCTTGACCTGCCGCTTGCGGACGGAGACGAGCAGGTGGCGATCGTTCCGGCGAACGGAGACAAGGAAGCGATGAGACAAGCGCTGCAATCGCATGACGCGATCGTCTTCATTAAAGTGGCGAAGGTGCTTGATCTGATGATCGAGCTGCTGGAGGAGCTGGGACTGACGGACAAAGCTTCGGTCGTGACGAAAGTGACGTCGCCGTATGAATTGATATGGAGAGACGTCCGGGAGCTGAAAGGGCGGGAGCTTGAATATTTGACGTTAATGGTGGTGCGAAAATAATGCGGCTGCAACCAAAAGTATATATTGTCGGCGCCGGGCCGGGCGATCCCGACTTGATTACCGTAAAAGGGCTGAATATATTGCAAAACGCCGACGTCGTGCTGTATACCGATTCGCTTGTCAGCGAAGACCTGATCGCGCATGCGGGGAGCCATGCCGAAGTGCTGCAAAGCTCCGGCATGGACCTCGAGCAGATGGTGGAGAAGATGGCGTTCGCGGTTCGCGAAGGCAAAACGGTTGCTCGTGTGCATACGGGCGATCCGTCCGTTTACGGAGCGATCCTCGAGCAGATGGTACTGCTCCGGCAGCGGGAGATTGACTATGAAATCGTGCCCGGCGTCAGCTCGGTATTTGCCGCGGCTGCGGCGGTGGGTGCGGAATTGACCGTGCCCGACTTGACGCAAACCGTCATTTTGACGCGGGCCGAGGGCCGCACGCCGGTGCCGGAGCGGGAGAAGCTGCGCGATTTGGCGTCGCACCACTGCACCGTGGCGCTGTTCCTTAGCGCGACGCTCGCCAAGAAGGTCGTCCGGGAGTTTCTGGAAGCTGGATGGTCGGAAGCGACGCCGGTCGCCGTCGTGCAGAGAGCGACATGGCCAGACCAGAAGATCGTCCGGACGACGCTGGAGCGTCTGGATCAAGATCTTCGCGAGGCGGGCATTCGCATGCATGCGATGATTTTGGCCGGATGGGCGCTGGACCCGACGATTGTCGAACGCGATGAGCACCGCTCCAAGCTGTACGACAAGACGTTTACGCACGGCTACCGGAAAGGGGTGCCGGCGCATGAGTAAGCCGTTCGCTGCCGTCGCCATCACGAAGCATGGCGTCGAAATGGCAAGGCAGTTGGTCGACCGATTTCCGGGCGCGGATTTATATTATATGAACAAATTTGCGCGGGGTGATGAGGCGGATCGGGGATACGAGCTGTTCGAGGGCTCGGTTAAGCTCATTTTGCCGGATTTATTCAAGCGGTACAGCGGTATTATTTTATTTATTTCGCTCGGGGCGGTCGTCCGCATGATCGCTCCGATTCTGGAGGACAAGAAGACGGACCCGGCCGTCGTCGTCGTCGACGACCGCGGCGAGCATGCGATCAGCGTCTTGTCCGGCCATCTGGGCGGAGCGAACGAGTTGACCCGTGAGGTGGCGGCGGTTATCGGTGCCCGTCCGGTCATAACGACGGCTTCGGACGTGCAGAAGACGATCCCGGTCGACCTGTTCGGCCGCAGCTTCGGCTGGGAAATCGAAAGCTTCGACAAAGCGACGCCGGTCAGCGCATCTGTCGTCAATGAGGAACGTATAGCCGTTGTACAGGAAGCGGGCGAAACGAACTGGTGGACGTATGATAAGCCGCTGCCCGAACATATCAAAATATACGCCAACGGCAAGGAAGCCGCGGAGGCCGGTTTTGACGCTGCCCTTGTGGTAACGGACCGGCTACTCACGCCGGAGGAGGAGCAGGTGCTGATGCGCAATGGCGTGTTGTACCGGCCCAAGACGCTCGTGCTCGGGATCGGCTGTAACCGGGGAACGGCCGCAGAGGAAATCGAGCAAGTCATTGCGGAGACGCTGGCCGAATTGCGATTATCGATGAAAAGCGTCCGCAATATTGCGACCATCGATTTGAAAAAAGACGAGCAGGGGCTGCTTGACCTGTGTCGCAAATATAAGTGGCGCCTGGACATCTACACGCCGGAGCAGCTGAACACGGTTCCCCTGCCGAATCCTTCGGAGAAGGTGTTTCAATATACTGGCGCCTACGGCGTAAGCGAGCCTGCGGCGAAATTGTCCAGCGGGGCGGACGGGTGGCTGCTGGAGAAGAAGAAGAACGGGAACGTGACGTTATCGATTGCCCGCGTGCCTCATTATGTTCAAATGGAAGTTACTGGATAAGCTTGGACGGCCACTGGTCCGTCACCAACGGCAGGGAATAACGAACATGTACAAGGAGAACAGAAATATGGGCATCATCCAATCGTTACAACAGCGCCGCGCCGTTCGCAGCTACGAACCGCGCGAAGTGGAAGACGACAAAATTTCCACTTTGCTCGAAGCGGCATCCTGGGCGCCTAACGACCGGCTGCGCGAGCCGTGGCATTTTTACGTCATCCGTGGAGAAGCGAAACATCGTTACGAGGAAATCGCCAGGCAGTTTCTGGAGGAGCGGTTTCCTGCAAAGCCGCATTTGGTCAAGGAATCGCTGCTTGTTCTGGACAATACGCCGCTCATTATCGTCGTAACGGCCGATCTCATCCCGGGAGACGACGCCTCTTCCGAAGATAACGAATACGCTGCAGCTTGCGCGATTCACTCGATGTGGCTCGCGGCGCAAGAACTTGGACTCGGCCTTGTGTGGAGAACCCGCGGCATCGGTCTCGTTCGGGATGAAAGGCTGCACCGTTTCATCGGCGCGCCGGACAACCGGAAAATCATCGGTTCCGTTTTCGCCGGTTATCCTTCTGAGGAAACGCCGGCTACCAAACGGTCCCCGTCCTCCGACAAAACGACTTGGCTTTAAACGCAGACTCCCCTCGAAAAGCAGTTAACGTTCATGAGGCGCGTTCGGTACCCTGAGTGCTATTCAGAGACATATATAATAGAAGGGATGCGTGCAGCAGCATGAAGTTCATTTCGGCCGGCCGAAGCATCGTTATTGCAGGGACAGGCAGCGGTGCAGGCAAAACGACCGTGACACTGGGTATTATGGCTGCATTGCAGCGGAGAGGACTGGTCGTTCAAGGGTTCAAATGCGGTCCCGACTATATCGATCCGACGTACCATCGGGCGGTGACCGGCAGAGCGTCGCGAAATTTGGACGGATGGATGCTCCCGCATGAGGCGGTGCAGGAAATATATTGCCGTGCTTCGGCGGATGCGGATGTAGCGGTGATCGAGGGCGTCATGGGCTTTTACGATGGAAAAGACCCCCTGTCGAACGCCGGAAGCACGGCGGAAATCAGCTTGCTGCTGCGGAGTCCCGTGCTGCTTGTGGTGAACTGTCAAAGCATGGCCCGCAGCGCAGCGGCGGTAGTCAAAGGCTTTCAACTGCTCGACCCGCGCGTTTGGATCGCCGCGATATTCGCCAACAAGGTAGGGAGCGAGGGCCATTACCGGATCGTAAAGGAAGCGATCGAGCAGGCGTGCGGCATTCCGGTCATCGGCTATTTGACCAGAGACGACGAGCTGACGGTGCCGGAGCGGCATTTGGGGCTCGTCCCTTCGATTGAACGCGGCGAACTTGGGGGCTTGTTCGAACGGCTCGCAAGCCGTATCGAACAGGCCACGGATTTGGACCGGCTGCTTGAGCTTGCAAGCGAGACGGAACAAGTGGAATACGAGCAGCCCTTGTTGTTTGCCCCGCCAGTACAGTCCGATTCTCAGGAAGTTACGATTGCCGTAGCCCGGGATGCGGCGTTTCATTTTTATTATCCGGAAAATATCGAGCTGCTGGAGCTATACGGCGCCAGGATCCGTTATTTCTCCCCGTTGGCCGGAGAGCCTCTGCCGGAAGCGGTCGACGGGCTTTATATCGGCGGAGGATTCCCGGAGGAATTTGCCGAAACGTTAGGCAGGCAGGAGCACGTGAAGCAGTCGATTCGCCAAGCGGTCCAGGACGGTCTCCCTACACTGGCCGAGTGCGGTGGCTTTATGTATTTGACCGAAGCGATCGAAGACACGCGGGGAAGAAGCTTTCCGATGGTAGGGGTTATACCGGGCAACGTAACGATGCAGCCCAAACTGGCGGCGCTCGGTTATCGCGAAGTGACCGGCATGGAAGGCAATTTCCTGCTTGGACCCGGCGAATCGGCTCGTGGGCACGAGTTTCACTATTCGACGTTTCAGCAAGGTGCGGAACGGCCTGCCGCTTATATAAGTAAGGGACTGCGGGGGACGAAGCCGGAGGGATGTTTGTTGCATCAGCTGGTGGCGGGGTATACCCATTTACACTTTGCCTCCCGGCCGGAAATGGCACGAAGATGGCTCGACGCATGTGCCGCGTACCGGAAACGGAAAAACAGTGCCGCGAAGCACTGATAAAAACAACATGGCCTTCCATTATTCCTTTCTTGTGATAAAATGTGGTAAATCCACGCTGGAATAGAAAGGATGGGTTGTTGCGATGAGAAGGCTGCAGGAAGAAATCATAGCTAAATTATATGTAAAGTCCGAGATTGAACCACATGATGAAATCAAGAGACGGGTGCAATTTTTGAAGGATTACATGCGGGCAACAGGCAACAAAAAATTGGTTTTAGGCATATCCGGCGGTCAAGATTCCACATTGACGGGCAAATTGGCTCAACTCGCAGCAGCGGAGCTGCGGCAGCAGACAGCCGATGATGAATACCGGTTTATCGCCGTTCGGCTGCCTTACGGCACGCAGAAGGATGAGGCTGACGCACAATTGGCACTCCTTTTCATTCAGCCGGACCAAGTGTTCACGTTTAACATCCAGTCCATGACGGACGCTTTTGTTCCCGAGTTTGAAAAGGCGACAGGTACACCGATCCGGGACTATGATAAAGGCAACGTCAAAGCGCGCATACGAATGGTGGCGCAATACTTGCTCGGAGCTTTCGAGCAGGCGCTTGTTCTAGGCACGGATCATGCGGCGGAGGCGGTAACGGGGTTTTTCACGAAATTCGGAGACGGCGCCGCAGATCTTACTCCTTTAACGGGACTAACCAAGCGGCAAGGAGCGCTATTGCTGCAAACGATGAATGCGCCCGAAAGATTGTATACGAAAACGCCTACCGCGGACCTTCTGGATCATCGTCCGGGACAAGCGGACGAAACGGAGCTTGGCATCGCCTATGACGCGCTGGACGATTATTTGGAGGGCAAACCCGTTTCGAACGAAATAGCGGAAAAAATCGAGAAGCGGTATAGGCAAACAGAGCATAAAAGGGAACTGCCGGTGTCACCATTCGATACATGGTGGAAATAATTTTCCGCTTTTGAACCTAGATCATTCAATTACCTCATAGGCAGGTTGCCGGCAGAGTACTGCACGGCAGCCTGTTTCTTTTTCTCGTTGTTCTCCATAAACCATGCTAAAAGTAATTTTATTTAAATCATCACATTTTCCAAAATATGATTAATCCGTTGTAAACGAGTAAACAATATTGTTAAGGATACCTGCTTAACGGTAGCGCTAAGCGAAGCGATGGTAGGGCACAAGATCGGTTTAAAAGGGGAGAGCGTTTATTAGAAGTCATATTACGAAAGCCTTTGAAGAAGTGCAAAAGGCAAGGGAGCAATTGCATCACCTGGATTTCAAGCAATGGAAAGCCGACTCTTTGTTTACATGGGAATGGTTTCTCCTTGCCGGTTTAACAACGATTCCCCTCATCATTTGGTGGAAAGTGCTGGATAAGAAAAGAGCATATGAAATCGCTTTTTACGGCTGCATGATTAACATCATGGCCATCATTTTAGACGATTTTGGTACGAACCTCTCTTGGTGGGGATACCCGATCAAATTGCTTCCTACCATCCCACCGCTGCTTACGGCAGACTCCATTTTAGTGCCGATCGTCTTGATGATTGTGTATCAACGGTATTCCTCAAACTGGAAATCCCATGTAATTTCCAATCTGATCATAGCGGCTCTAGTAGCTTTCATCGCCGAGCCTATCTTTATATGGATCGGATATTATGAGTTAAACTCTTGGAAATTGATTTACTCTTTTCTATTTTACAATGTTGCTTCTTCGCTAGCCCGGTTCATCGTAATTAAGATCGGTAAAAAAGTTCCCGCTTAGGAACGAAAACTGTGAGCATAATGAAAGAGCCTCCAATCCGGAGGCTCTTTTCAAGAAAAAGCGGCACCTTCATTCCAGGCGATGGAAGCGCGGATGGTGCGGCGTCAAGAACAAACACAATACTATTTTTCTCAAGCGAATCTCCTTTTATTGGGATACGAGTAGTGTGTGTCTAAATCAGTCGTTTATTCAAACTCGTTTTGGCGTCCTTTCATCGTTAGTGGATGCGTTTCGCATAAAACTGTAGTATAATTTGGAAAATCTTTTTTTGCGGGGGCTGGGGAAACATGGAACAATCTGCGGGTTTCACGAATCTGGGCGCGACAGAATTAAACCGTCTTTACGCTTCGCTGAAGGAAACATACGGCGAGTACAAGCGGCGGAACATGAAACTGGATATGTCCAGAGGCAAGCCTTGTCCCGAACAGCTCGCACTTTCCAAAGAAATGCTCGACATATTGTCTTCGAACGATCTGTTAAAGGCCGAGGACGGCTCGGATTGCCTGAATTATGGAGGCATCGACGGAATCCCCGAAGCTAAGCGGCTGTTCTCTCAAATGATGAACGTGAGCGAGAATGAGGTTATGATCGGCGGCAATGCCAGCCTCAATATGATGTTTGATGCGCTATCCCGAGCGATGCTTCATGGCGTTTACGGCAGCGAGGTGCCCTGGGGGAAACTGCCGAAAGTCAAATTTTTATGCCCGAGCCCGGGATATGACAGGCATTTTTCCATTTGTGAACAGTTGCAGATCGAAATGATCACGGTAGATATGCTGCAGCACGGACCGGATATGGATATGGTGGAGAAGCTTGCGAGAGAAGACGACTCGATCAAAGGTATCTGGTGCGTGCCCAAATACAGCAATCCTGACGGCATCACGTATTCCGATGAAACGGTCGACAGACTTGCGCGCATGCATACGGAAGCATCCGATTTTACGATATTTTGGGATGACGCCTACACTGTCCATCATTTGACGAACGAGCCTGACCCGCTCAAAAATATATTGGCCGCATGCAAAACGGCGGGGCATCCGAACCGCGTTTATATGTTCTGCTCCACCTCCAAAATAACGTTTCCCGGTTCCGGCGTTGCTGCGCTAGCGTCGAGCGAGGCTAATGTGAGCCATATCCGAAAGCAAATCTCCGCACAGACGATCGGCCCCGATAAAATAAACCAGCTGCGGCATGTTCGTTTTCTGCAAAATATCGATCATATCCATGCTCATATGAAAAAGCATGCGGACATCATTAAACCCAAATTCGATATGGTGCTGCATAAGCTAGAAACGGCACTGGGTGGGAAAAATA
Source organism: Paenibacillus allorhizosphaerae (assembly GCF_910594985.1). Classification (GTDB taxonomy): domain Bacteria; phylum Bacillota; class Bacilli; order Paenibacillales; family NBRC-103111; genus Paenibacillus_G; species Paenibacillus_G allorhizosphaerae. Next base: position 405,785 of record NZ_CAJVCE010000004.1, on the reverse strand, counting down.
TCGCATGGTGGAATAAACCGAACGGGGGTTATTTCATCAGCTTGAATACGCTGGACGATTGCGCGGCGGAAGTCGTTCAGATGGCGGCGGAAGCGGGGGTCACCTTGACCAAGGCCGGGGCAACTTTTCCTTACGGGAAAGACCCGAGAAATCGCAATATTCGAATCGCTCCGACGTTCCCGTCGCTCGAAGAACTGGAGGCGGCCATCGATATTTTGTGCTTATGCATACAATTGGTAAGCATTAAGAAGTTGCAAGTTCAACGATAGCTTACTATAATTGATGCAGCCGTACATTGACTGCTCGGTGCGGAGGGGGAGGCCCCAGAGCCGGCATCGTAAATTGTTGATCCAAGAAATGTAGGTGAACAAATGGATCAATTCGCTAAGGTATTACACTCATTTCATCTTAGCGGTGACGCTATCACCCGATTGAGCGGCGGACAAAATACATCGATCCGCGTTCAACATGCTGTATTAAAGCCTGTAGAGGACGAGCGGCATTACGAATGGATGCTTCGAATTATAGAGAAACTGTCTCCTCGAGAATACAGATTGTCCAAGCCTATAAGAAGCGTGAACGGGACTTTTGTAAGCGAAGGATGGATTTGCACCCGGTTTGAACAAGGGCATGAAGCAAAAGGACGCGTAGAAGAGAAGCTTCGGGTTTCACGATCGTTTCACCGCGACCTTTCTCACATATCCGCTAAGGACTTCCCTCTAGCCGATCACCCCTGGTCCAAGTCTCATCGGATCGCATGGCAAGAAGACGGATTGCCGCATGATATGCCTAAAGAGGCGCATGACGTATTAACCGGTTTGCTTCGCAAGGTAAACCGCGACGGACATTATAAGATGCAGCTGATCCATGGCGATTTGGCAGGAAATATTCTTTTTGATGAAACGCTGCCGCCCTTGATCATCGATTTTTCACCGACGATCGCCCCTGTGGAATATGCCGAGGCTATCTTGGTGTGTGACTGTATCGCATGGCAGGGCAGCACCCTTTCTGAGCTCCGTTTGCTTCCCGGTGACGAATTTTACAAAGAAATGATCATAAGAGCCATTATCTTTCGATTATCGGTTTCCGCTATATTATCGAAAGGCAATATTACGCCATTTTTTCAAGACTACAACGCCTTCAAGCCGATTATCGATGACTATATTTGATGTGATCTGGCAAAACCCCGCAGTTTCAAGAACAAACCAGTCTACCACTTTTTACGTGGAACGGCTGGTTTTTTATTACACCTTGATAACTTTTCATGGAGTTAACATTACCTGCTGTTAACTTTCGTTAGGTTACGGAAAAAACGTCCCAACTTATAATAAAAAAAATATGAACTGCTGAAGGGGAGGGCTGTTGTGTTGTCAAAATCATTTCGGAAAATCGGATGGCTGCTGGCCATCGTTATGGTTGTGAGTCAGCTTGGCCTTACGGCGCCTTATGCGAATACCGACGCGGCTGGACCGTACTCACTGAAAGCCGTTTCGGTCGTTGCGGCTACGGGAGGAGACCATGTTCTTGTCGTTTTGGAGGACGGTTCCGTGCTTGCGTGGGGAGAAAACAGGACGGGGCAAATCGGCAATTCCACGGCCGGAAATACATATTCGGTAGCGATGCCCGTTTACGAACAAAACGGCGGCTTGAAAAGATTATCTAATGTCGCTGAGGTAGTCGCCGGCGCGCAATTCTCACTGGCGCTAAAAAAAGACGGGACGGTCTGGTCGTGGGGGATGGACGCCAGCAGCGAATTGGGAAGGCCGACCGACGGATATGTCAGCGCAGTGGCCGGGCAAGTTCAAGGCTTGAGGGATATCGTTCAAATATCGGCAGGAGATACGCATTCGCTTGCGTTGGACAAGGACGGCAACGTCTGGGCTTGGGGGGACAATTTGACGGGCGGGCTGGGTACGGGATCGATGGGTGCACCGCAGTCCGTTCCGGTCCGGGTCATGTCATTGACGGATGTCGTTCAAGTATCGGCAGGCACGCTGTATTCCTTGGCCTTGACAGCGGATGGGAAAGTGTATGCATGGGGTTATAACGGCAATCGGCAGACGGGTGACGGCGTAAATACGAATCAGCCCAGATTAACGCCCGTGAATGTGAAGAAAAGCGATGGCCAGCCGCTGTCTGGCGTCACGCAAATCGCTGCCGGAAGTTTTCATGGTTTGGCGATTTTGAACGATGATACTGTCTGGAGCTGGGGCTCCAACAGTTTTGGGCAGCTGGGGAGCGGTGACCAAAGTCTTGGCGTAAGCGCGCGTCAGGTCATGCTCGCCCCGAACGTTCCATTGAACGGGGTGAGATCGGTCGGGGCTGGGAGAATGCACTCGCTAGCCATCCGTCAGGACAAAACTTTATGGGCCTGGGGAAGTAATAGCAATGGTCAGTTGGGTAAAGACCCCGCATTAGCTTACTCCGTTTATCCGCTAAAGATGACGGAGACGGAGGATGGCTCACAGGTAATGGGGGTGCGGAGCGCCGGCGGCGGCAATGAGCACACGACCATAATGAAAGAAGATGGGACGGTCTGGGGCGTCGGCAGAAACGACAGACAACAGCTAGGCGGAAACCGAACGGAGGGGGCGCTGTCCAGGCTGTTCCAAACGACACTGGCAGTACTTTCCAAAACGTACTGGACGAACAATCCGTCGGTTCCGGTCACGCTAGGCGAATCGGCGAATGTTATGCTGCAATTGGCCGATTACTGGGGAGGGGCGGTGAAATTCGGCACCGATAGAGTCACGATGGAGGCAAGCAGCGGGACGCTCGGTCCGGTCAACTACGCCGGAGACGGACAGTTCACCGCCTCGTTTACGCCGAACCAGCTTGGTGAAACAGAAGTGAAAGCGAAAGTGAACGGGCTTGACGTACCTGCCAAGCTGAAACTCCAGACATACGGCGTTCCCGACATGAATCAGTCTTCGATTCATTCGAGCGCAAGTATAGCGACAGCCGGGATGGGTAGCGTGACGTTGACGGTATACGTTCGCGATCAAATGAATCATTTATTGACGATGCCCGCCGGCAGAATCGGCTTCTCGACGACTCTGGGAAATATTCAGGCGCGAACGGTTACCGGTGCCGCTTACTACCAAGCCAGCCTTTCTTCGACCGTTACGGGTACATCGACTGTGACGTTCTCGATCGACGGCCAACCGTTCTTAATAACGACCGTTCGTTTTGCGGCCGGCGATCCCAGCAGCGCACACTCGGCCCTGACGGCGAATCCGGATCGGCTTCCTGCTGACGGCGCAAGCTCGACGGAAATTGTTTTGTTATTGAAGGACGCTAACGGAAATGCGCTTACGCAAAGCGGCGGGGCTGTTACGTTTGAGACCGATTTGGGGCGCTTCACGAATTCAGTGACGGAGACGACTTACGGGGTCTATCGAAGTAACCTAGTATCCGATGCCCCGGGCGCAGCCACCGTAACCGCGAAGCGAAACGGAGTCACAGTATCCGCGCCGGTTACCGTTCATTTCACTAAAACGATCACCAGCGTCGCTTTCGATACGAGCGACTACGAGCTCGAAGTCGGAGAAACATCGCAAACGAAGGTTCATGCGTTGTATAACGACGGCAGTCAAACCGATATAACGGCGATGAGCAGGTTTGTTATACAGGATAACGGCATAGCTAACGTTAGTGCGAATGGTTCGTTAACGGCGGTTGCGGCAGGCTCTACCGTGCTAACAGCCACGTATGGCGGGTTCCAGGCGAATGTCGCGGTGAAGGTTAAAGCGAAACCTGATCCGGAGCCGATAGTGGATGGCATTGGGTTTGCAGCGGGCAGCTATGAGCTGGAAGTCGGGGAAACGGTGAACCCTACTGTCACGGCGCATTACGCGAATGGAAGCGAGAGGGACGTCACCGCATTCAGCCAGTTCACGGTGCGAGACAGCGGCGTGGCGCAAGTGGGCGGTGACGGAATGGTAACGGGCGTCGCAGCGGGCTCCACGGTGTTGACGGCCACGTATGGCGGATTCCACGCAAATGCGGCGGTGAAGGTAAAAGCGAAGCCTGATCCGGAGCCGGTAGTGGACGGCATTGAGTTTGTTGCGAACAGCTATGAGTTGGAGGTTGGGGAAACCGTAAGCCCAACGGTTAAAGCGCATTATACGAACGGGAGCGAGAGGGACGTTACCGCATTCAGTCAGTTCACGGTGCGAGACAGCGGCGTGGCGCAAGTGGCAGGAAACGGAACGGTAACGGGCCGCGCAGCGGGCGAGACGGTGCTAACGGCCACCTACGGCGGGTTCCAGGCGAACGTGGCTGTGAAGGTGAAGTTAGCAGGCAACGGCGGAGGAACCGATCCTGGAACGGATCCCGACCCAGAAACAGACCCGGGCTCAGGAACGGATTCCGGCGCACCGCCGGCCACTGGAACAGACTCGGGCTCCGGAACAAACCCGGATTCCGGATCAAATCCAGACCCCGGAACGACGAATCCGGGAACGAATCTTCCGGGTGGAGGCGAATCCGGAACGCCTGCGCCGTCCGAAACGATTTCTTTTTCCGATGTGGCAGGGCATTGGGCGTACTTCGATATTCGCCGGGCGGCACAGGCGGGAATGATCTCGGGTTATCCGGACGGAACGTTCCGGCCGGAGGAGCACGTCACGCGAGCAGAGTTCGTCGTGATGCTGAGCCGCTTGCTCGGATTGCCCGAAAGTCAGGCCAATCGACAGCCTGTGTCGGGTGAAACATGGCCCGAATGGGCGAACGGGGCGATCGATCAGGCGATGGCCGCCGGCATTGTGTCCGGTTACGAGGACGGTACGTTCCGACCGGACAGTATGATTACCCGCTCGGAAATGGCGGTTATGTTAATGCGGGCGGCCGCTTATGCCGGGTGGACCGTTCCGTCGTCCGGAGGTAACCCGATCGGCGCATTTTCCGACGGAACGTCCGTACCGGAATGGGCGCGCGATGCGTTTAGCGCCGCCTTGAACGCGGCTGTACTTGTGGGCGATGATACGGCCAGTCTGCATCCGCTCAATTCGACGACACGCGCCGAAGCGGTAACGGTGTTGCTTCGCCTGCTTGAATTACAGATGAAATCATAATTGCGAAAGTCCGGCAACTCGCGTGCCGGACTTTCTTTATGCTTAAGACGTGACCCGGCTGTTTTTACACCTCTAGTCCGGCTGTCCAACGCGCACTATTGCGTATCAATTGCCTGTACGCTTCCGGTTTGAATGAGTCGTCCCGATGCCCCGGCTGCAAATAGACGACTCGCCCAAGGCCGTAAGCATGTTCCCATGCCGCGGGGTAACGCGTTCCTTGATATTCGAATTCGAGGAACACGTTTCTGGGTGTGAAAGGATCGAATTCGAACATATACGGCTCCTCGTTAACGGTAAAATCGGCAACGCCGGTCAGCAGCGGATGTCCACCCGCCGCTCCGAAATAGCTCAGCGGTTGATACGGCGGATGCCCGGTAAATTTGGCGCCGATCAGTTGCGCCAGTTCATTGCCGCGTTGAAGCGAAATGCCGTTATGGATGGCGAGCAGTCCGCCCCCTTCCGCTACGAATCGCAGCAGTCCCGCGATTTGTGCCGGTGCCAGGTCGCGTTTCCAGCAATCCGTATATGAGATAAGTGCAGCGAACTTTTTTACGTCAAGCTTCGATAAATCATCGTATTGTTCTGTGACTGTTATTTGAAACCCGCTTGATAAAATTTCCTCCAGTTGTTGCCTTGCAGGTTCCAGCGGATGCCATGGAGCGCCCTCGTTTTCGCCAATCAGCAGTACGTTCGTTTTATCGCCCATATTCCGTTTCGCTCCTTTTCCGTCCTTGTCCGTTTTCATTGCTAAGTAAATTATACTTCTTTTTATTTGCATTCTCCTATCGCTTCGGTTACATCAGTGTTGACGCAGTAAATTTCCAATGGACGCAAAATTCGTTAAAATTTTGCAAGCCTCGGAGTTGAAGTATCGTGAATGCAAGGTCCCTCCGGACTAAAGATTATGTAAGGCGATTTGGGTGGAAAAATGAACGATTACGCTGAGGCCCATGTCATACCTGCAAATGGTTATCGATTCGATCCGGTACTTGAAGAATGCCGATGTTAAGCGCGTTTACAATATATACCAATGGGTTATATAATTGTTTTTGGATAAAAGAACAATAAAGGCAGGAGGAGAAAGGCTTGAATCTTCCCCGAACCAAAGAGGTAACCCACGATCACCGTAAATTATATCCTCAAGTGTATGGAGCAAAGCAAGGGCCAGTAACGATCGAACAAATGCCTCCGCTAGTATACGTTTCGCAACAAATGAATACATCGTTTCGTATGAATTGGGCCGGACATCCGCAGCCATTGGATGAACAATGGATTGCGTGGAAAGTTGTGAACCAGTTGAAGCGAATAACAAAGAAATCTTTGGGATACAAGTTTAAGCTAATGCCGCATGAAGTCGTATGGCATGAAGAACTGGAAGCTGGCAAGTGGTCCGTTACCAAAATGATGCAAGTGCCGGATTTTATTACATTCGAAATGTTCGAGCAAGCGAGGGCTCACGTGGAAAAGAACTTGCCCGGACAGCACATCCCATCGACGAAACTGGTTCGAGCGCCATCGGGGCCGTTTGCGCATAAACTGCATGTCGGGCATTACCGTCATACGCAGCAAACGATGCAAGAAATATGTACATACGTTCATGAGAACGGGTATGTGGTAAAAGGGGATCGAAGAGAAATTTATCTCACGCCTGCCATGGATTGTCATCCGCCGGATACGTGGAAGACGATTGTGAGAGTCGAGATTGAGCAAGCCATTTGAAAAAAAAGCGACAGCGTTGGCACATTAAACATTCAGGGAAAACGAAAGAAACCTGTATTAGGGATACGCAGTTGTTTCAAAATGACGAGGGCTACCAGGCGGTAGCCCTCTGCTTCTAAGCGCGCGTGCGCAGAAGTGATGATCGCAATGGTTCGGGAGCAGGTTTGAAAATAAATGAAATGGGGTCCAATGATTGATGACACGCAAGATGTCACCAATGGATTGGTATACTGATTTCGATGGATGGAGGAGCAGAACGTTGAAGAGAAATGACCGGCTCATCGCGATTGTGATCGCCCTGCAGCAGCGGTCGGAGACGGCCCAGTCGCTGGCAGCGAAGTTTGAAGTATCCAAAAGGACGATTTTGCGGGACATGCAATCTCTTTCCGAGATGGGGATTCCGCTCTATTCCGTTACCGGCCCGGCAGGCGGCTTTCGTCTGATGGACGGCTTCCGGCTGCCTCCGCTGCAGTTGGATTCACAGGAGGCGCTCACCGTATTGTTTGCGCTGCGGGCGATGACAAAAATGGCGGATACGCCGTTCAATCAGGCGAGATGGACGGTCATGGACAAAATTACGGCCGTATTGCCCGAACAGACCTTACGGCAAATCGATCCGGTGCTCCGTCATGTCGAGGTGAATGTTCCCGAGCGTAAGATCAAGTCGCCGCTGCTGCCTGCATTGATGGAATATACTGCGAATTCCCGCTGGTTGCGAGTGCTATATCGGTCCGAAAACCATCGCCGCTCGCTGCAGCTAAAACCCGAGCGGGTCTATACGGCATACGGTTTTTGGTATTGCGAGGCCTATTCGGTTGCACACGAAGAAAAGAGAACGTTCCGTGTCGACCGGTTTGAACAAATCGAAACGATCGACAAGCCCGAATCCGAAGAGAACCGCTCAAAATCCGGAACGCATGTCTCGCCAAAAAAGGACAAGCCGCAGACCAGTACCCGAATCGTGGCCAAACTGTCATACCGGGGAGCACTTCGGGTTGAACAGGACGAGCATATCGGAGAGTTGGTCAAACAACGATCCGATGAAGAATGGGAAATCGACTTCATGTGCCCGCCGTCGGAAATCGAATGGGCTGTCCGCTTCTTCTTCATGCTTGGTCTGGACGCTTCGGTCATCTCACCTCCATCGCTGCGGTCCGCTATCCATCGGTTGGCAAGCGAGGTGTGCACCCGCTATAAAACGGAAGTGGGAGATGGCACATAAACAAAAGAAGGGAAGAAGAAACATATGGGGAATCGCGATCGCTTGGAGCGAGCAAAACCATTTATTTACGGCAATGCGCGTCTGCTTGACCGGAAACGGTTTGAATATCATTTTGAGGGAGGGTCACAAGAGGGGGTCATCGAGGCGCTGCGAGCGTACCAGAATCCGGATGGTGGTTTTGGAAACGCGCTGGAGCCGGACATCCGTTGCCCCTTCAGTCAGCCTGTGCCAACGGAGATGGCGCTTGCGATCATGGATCAAATCGATTACTTCGATCCGCGCATCCTCGAAGGAATCAACCGATTTTTGCGGGAGAATACGCTCAGGGAAGGAGGCTTGCCGCTGGCATTTCGCAGCGTGAACGACTTCCCGCATGCGCCTTGGTGGAAGACGAAAGAAGATGATCGGCCGTCGATCAATCCGACTGGAACCATCATCGGATTGCTCTACAAACAGAACGTATTGCCGGAAATTGTGCATGAACCGTATTTCATCAAAAGTGTCGAAACCATTTGGCGGCTCATGGAGCGGGAACACCCGTCCGGCTATCACGACGGCGTGCAGTGGATCACGTTTTTGCAGCATACGCCCGAGCGCGAGCGTGCTGCCTCCTATTGGTCCGTCATCGATAAATGGCTCCGCAGTTCCCGAGCAATCGAGAAAAATCCCCACGCGGAAGGGTATGTCCATAAAGTGCTGGACTGGGCCCCCGATCGGGAGAGCTACGCCCGCATGTTTGTTACGGACGAGGAACTGAACAATCATTTGCAAGCGCTGGCCGATCAGCAGCAGGAAGACGGCGGGTGGCCGATGAACTGGCTTGCCGTCAGCCCGGCGGGAGAACAGGAGTGGCGCGCTTATATAACGGTCGAAAGACTCAGGACGCTAAGATCGTACAATATTTTGTAGTATAGCACCAACATGCGAAGCAGGCCGTCGCTTTTTATGCGATGTGTCTGCTTTTTGGCGGTAAATTCGCAGGCTCCATTCCAGGCATGGTATAATATGTAAGGTTTCATTCGAATTCATGCAGAGGTGATGATCGTATTGAACTGGACAGAAACCAGCATTCGTCTTGCAGATGCGCAAGCTCAGAAATGGGACGAAAATAACGAGTTGTGGAAGCAAGGACCACGGGCGGAAATGCTCCAGTTTTTTTTCGAATTCACGGCAGCTCCAGGCTTGAAAGTGCTCGACTTGGGTTGCGGTCCCGGCGAAAGCACCAGATTGATGATGGAGTGCGGTTATAAAGCCGTCGGAGTGGATCAGTCTCCTAAGATGATAGAAGCCGCGTTAAAAAGGGAAGTTGAGGCGCACGTGAGCGACAGTGATCCGCTTCCTTTTGACGATGGGGAATTTGATGCGATATTTGCATGCACCTCCTTGGAATGGTCGGAACAGCCGCATAAGATCGTGAAAGAAATGGCTCGGGTACTAAAGCCCGGGGGATTGGCTGTCGCGGTTACGCCCGGACCATCGGCAGCACCTCGCTGGGCGGCATATCGAAGATTGTATGGGGAACCCGTCGTGCACAACTTAATGATGCCTTGGGAGCTTCATAAATTGATGGAAGAGCACGGATTTGCCTGCAAGGACATGCGTGGCGCATATAGCCGCGAGGCCAACGGTCCGGATGAACGGGCGATTGCACTGCTTCAAAACCACTGGATTCATCAAGCTTCCTTATCTTCCTTCTGGGCGTTCGGCATGATCAAGCAATAATCGGCTGTCCCGCTTACCGATAAAACAAGAAAGCCCTTTTCGCCGGGCTTTTCTATGATTTGATTTATTTCAAGTGTTTAAGAATCGAAGCCAGCTTTCTGGCGAAATTGATCGAATTTTCGACAGATTCAATATGAACATACATAAGCCGCGGCTTATCGAACAGCCAGTGGTTGTGAACGGCCGTTACTTTGAAACCTTGTCTCTGTGCGCTTCTGACAAACGACTGAACTTCTCTCTGCAGTAAAGTGATTTCAACGGTATTTAGCGAAACGCCATTGTGCCGTGACTGTATTACAATTTCATGCTCCTCTTCCCAAAATCCTTGCGTTCAATGATCTTTTGACTGTGATGGAGCATTGGTTTTTCTCATGCTCCCCTTTTCCGCCCAAAATTTTCGCCAAACGATCGCAAAGTGCTCCCGAAAGGGCCATGGTTCTCACGTCCTTCTCTATGAATAGTATAATTTAGTCAAGAGAATGCACATTGCTATAGACGAGTCTCTTCTAAACCATTCCTATTTCGACCATATAACTCTATGGACGTTTGTTAAGTTAACTCATTTTGTACCAGGAAAGATACGCGGATTACCCGTATAATAGAGATAATGGATTATTGGAAATGAATGACATACGCTAGAGGTGGGCTATGCAGATCGAATCTTACATCATCCCGTCGGAGCTGTCTTCGCTAGTCATTGCCGACTCATGGGAAAAAATCGATGCACCGTATTCCGGCGCAGCAACCTATCGGTTGGAACAAGCTACGGGAGAAGGGGCGTATCTGAAAATTTTGCCGGTTCCTCATCGGGAGCCGCTTGAGCAATATCTTAAAAAATTAAAGTGGCTCAAAGGCAAACTGAACGTTCCGGAAGTGATCTACTATGCAAAAACCGAACGGTTTGAACTGTTATTGATGTCGGAAATGATCGGAATCGATGGATCGAGCGCCTTGCATAAGGAAAATCCGGAACAAGTCGTAAGAAATCTTGCCGAAGGGTTAAAGGAAGTTCATCGCATTGGTGTGCAGGATTGTCCTTTCGACTGCACGTTGGCGAAACGATTGGAACGAATCAAACAAAAGGTAGATAGGGGTACCATTAACAAAGAAAAGTTGGAAAAAGAATTTAGCGATAACTTTGATCATTTGTATCAGGCTCTAATGACCAACACCCCCTCTTGCGAGGAGCTTGTTTTTACACACGGCGATTATTCCGCACCGAACGTAATGATTCACCAAAATGCCGTAAGCGGGTTTGTAGATTTGGCCGACGCAGGAATATCGGATAAATATAGAGACTTGTCCGCCGCGTATTACAGCATTATTCGTAATTATGGCCAACCGTGGACGAACGTTTTTTTCGATGAGTACGGGTTATCGACAGTAGACCAGGCCAAAATCGAATATTACGATTTGCTCGAAGCCTTCGATTATGACTAAGGGAGTCCGTTTTCAATGAACGGGACTCCCTTCCGATTTTATGGATCCGCCGTCAAAGCTCACGCTGCTGAGAGGCAGTCATCATTGCATTATCCAATGGAGAGTTATCGGGCAATCTGATTTTGCTCTGCTTCTTCGGCCCACTGCCTCAGTTTCCGGTCGGACGGCAGGAAGATGGTGAGCAGCCCGATCAGCGGCAAAAAGGCGCACAGCTTAATAACGTACGCGATGCTTGTCGTGTCCGCAAGCGCACCGAGTGCGGCCGCACCGAGGCCTCCCGCCCCGAAGGCGAGGCCGAAGAAAAGACCGGATACGGTTCCGATGTTGCCGGGCAGCAGCTCCTGCGCGTAGACGATGTTGACCGAGCCGCTCGACATAATCGTAAATCCGATAATGACGCAAAATACGACGCTCGTCGTGAAATTCATATACGGCAGCAAAAAAGCGAACGGCAGCGCGCCGATAATCGAGAACCAGATGACGTTTCTTCGTCCCCACATATCGGCGAGCGGACCGCCGAAGAATGTGCCGGTGGCGCCAGCCGCCAGAAATGCAAAGACGCACCACTGCGCCTCCTGAACGGATAGCTGAAATCGATCGATAATATAAAACGAGTAAAAGCTCGTCATTCCGGCCAAGTATGCCATCTTGGAGGTGAGAAGCAGCACGAGGATGGAAATCGCCGCAGCAATTTTCCTGCGGCCCGCGACCGGTACGCCTGCCGCCTGACTGCTTCGTTTTTTGACCGTACCCGAACGCAGCCTGCCGCTGTACCAGCGTGCGGTATACATCTGTATGGCGATGGCGATCGCCGCCAGTATTGTGAACCATAAAATGCCGGCTTGCCCCAGCGGCACGAAGATGAGCGCGGTCATGATCGGCGCAAGCGCCTGCCCTGCATTTCCCCCTACTTGAAATATCCCCTGGGCCAATCCCCTTCTTGCGCCCGCCGCCAAGTAGGCGACCTTTGCGGTTTCGGGATGAAATACCGACGAGCCGATGCCGACAAGCACGACCGAGCCAAGCATCGACCAGAAGCCGGTAGCGAGCGCCAGTCCGAGAACCCCGAGCAGGGTGGCGACTACGCCGAGCGGGAGCAAATAAGGCTGCGGTTTTTTGTCGCTGTACATCCCTATGGCCGGCTGCAGTATCGATGCGGTCAAATTTAGCGCAAAGGCAATCAGTCCCAATTGCGTATACGTTAGAGATAGCGAATCTTTGACGATGGGGAATATCGCGGGGACGACCGCCTGAATCGTATCATTTAACAAATGAACCATACTGACAGCGATCAAGATGGTGAACATCGTGCCGTTTTGCGCGAGTGGTGCATGGTTCGCAGCCGTATTCGTTTTCGTTTGCACCCGAAATCATCCTCCCGTTCCTTCATATGGTTTTGGAAAGTATAGCACAAAATTCCATTTCGATGGCAAACTTTTTTGGTGGAAATCGGGCAAGACATTCCACTTTACAAACGAACAAGTGTTTGGTATATTGGTAAAAATGGAAATTCGAGGTGAGTACGTAGTGGAACTTTCCGGTAAACTCATTGAAAGCTTCTTATGGAAATTCAGAGCGGAGAAGAAATGGACGCTTCAGGCCATTGAACAACTGTCCGAGGAAGACATTTTATGGAGACCTACCGCCGCCAGCAACAGCATCGCCAATTTGGTTGCTCATATTTGGGGAACGGTGCATCAACGGGTGGAAATTATATTTTTTGACGTGCCGGATACGAGGAATCGGGAGAAAGAATTCGAGAAAGGGCTTGTCATGACCAAGGAACAAGCGCTCGATCTCATCGGCAAATCGTTCGATATCATTATACACGTACTGGAACGTATGAAATCAAAGCCCGATACGCTGCTCGATCAGCCCTATGCCAGCATGGAGCCGCTTACGTACAGCGCTTTGAGCAATCAATCCACCGTTCTGGATGTTATGATGCAGATGGTGAATCACTTGCCCTTCCATACGGGGCAAATCGTATACATAGCCAAGATGAGGGTAGGGGACCTGCAATGGCACAACTAATCAGCGCTTATCTAACGATTCCTGTAAGCGATCTCAGACGGTCAGCCGATTGGTATGCGGAGCATCTCGGTTTCACAATAACGGCGGAAGATCCTTTATACCTGGAGCTGACAACCGAAACGGGAGTTCGAATTCTTTTTCAGCAAAACAACGACGGCATCCATTCGCATATGACTTACCCGAACGGGGCGCTCCAGTCGGCTTACGGTTTTATCGTGCCCGATGCCGAGTCGCTTTACCAGCAGTTTAAGGATAAAGGCGTACAAGTCGGGAAGCTGTTCCATTATCAAGGGAAATCTTTTTCGTTTTACGATCCGGATGGAAATTTTATTGAAATCTGGAGCTTAGCCACGGATCATTAAGCGGTTTCCTGTCTCTAAAAGGTATGAGTCTGTCCGAACTCGGCATGGTTGTATTTAGCATCAGGAATGAACGGAGCAAATCTGCAGTTGAGCACTTTTACAATCCGGGCTGCGGTGTGCAGCCTTTTTTGGTTTTTTTCGTTAACGGGATAAGAAACATAAAAAAAGTTATTTTCTTCTCCAACCGATGGCTGACATTTCCTACTTTACTTATAGATCGCTTCAAAAGGGGCCCCATGAATGACTCATATACTGCATTTTACCGATTTCCATATGGAGCAGTACGCTAAGAAGATATTCGGTTTTGCGATTCGGAAGACCGGTAATCATCATCATGCCGAAGATTTGTCCCAGGACATTTTGCTGGCCCTTCTAAAGTCTCTTCAGTCGGGACGCGAGATTGAAAACATGGATGCGTGGGTGCACACCATCTGCTGTTATACTTGGTCGAACTACTTGTCTAAAGAAAAGCGGTATTGGCAGACGTCCGATATTGACAGCCTTCAGATGGAGGACGCTTCAATCCGCCTGGAAGAGGCGCATGTACTGAACGAAAGCTTGGAGCGAACGAAGCGGGAGATGGCTTTCCTTAATCGGCTTCATCGGACGATCAGTGTGATGTATTATTACGAGAACAAGAACGTGAAAACCATTTCCGAACTGCTGCATATCCCGTTAGGAACGGTCAAATGGCATCTCTATGAAGCGCGCAATAAAGTGAAGGAGGCCATGAATTTGGAGCATGGAACGAGCACGTTAAGTCTGAAACCCGTCCGGTTGACGGTAGGTCATAGCGGCAGCCCCGGGCCGAAAGGGGAACCTAACAAATATTTCGAAGCGCTGCTCGCGCACAATATCGCAATCGCTGCTTACGAACAGCCTGCAACGATCGAGGAAATCGCCAGGTCTCTGGGCGTGTCCTGCGCCTATGTCGAGGATTTCATTCACAAATTCGAATACTCCGGACTGTTTCGAAAAGTCGGCAAGGACAAATATCAAACCGATTTTATCATCGGGGACATGAAAAGCAATATAGCGCAAGCGACTTATCTAAAAGCAAAAGCGGCAGAATTGGCGGATAAGATGCACGAGGCCGTCACTGCAAAGCTGAATGACTTGAAAACTATCGGGTTTCATGGCTGCAACTGCAGCGATGCATTCCTGTTATGGACGTTGATTCCTTATGCCGTTAACTATCAGTATAACCGGGTCAAGGCCAGGGAGTACTACGCCCGGTACGGGCCGGAGGAAAGAAAAGACGGAGGCAAGTATACGGTTCAAGCCAGAATCCGCTACGAAGAGCCGGAGTACAAAGCATCGATCCCCGACTACGACCGAGTCCGCCAATATGCGTCGAACGGCATCAAAAGCCGAAGCACAGGAAAGTACTTCGGCATGCAGATGGAGTCTTGCTGGTCCGGTATGAAATGGCGGGACTTCAATTCGTCCGACATCGTGGACATGCACCATGTCATTCGGTTAATCGAATCCGGTGCATCTCATACAGAATATGATAAAGAACGAATCACTCGCATGGTCAGGAAAGGCTTCGTCTCTTACAAGGATGGAAGGCTCGATTGCCTGGTCCCTTTCTTCAAGCCGGACCAATATAAGGCTTTCATTCGAATACTGGAGAGTCTACTTCAGGAAATCGATGCAAAAGCCGCATTGGAACAGGTGCATGACGATTTCGTAGCGATATGGAAATCGCTGGCGCCGGTGCATATCTCGCACAAAGATATCGTGACCAAAGCGGTGAGTGACGGTGCGACGATTGTGTTCGCCGTTATGGAACACCTGGTACATAACCAATTGCTGTCTCTGCCTTCGGAGGAAGAAAAGGAAAGGCTGACCACCATCATGTGGATGAGCGGTGAAGATTAAAGAGAGGGTTATAAGTAGAGGAGCACGCTTTTGCGGGCTCCTCTATATTTTTGGGGCAAAGTCCAATCAAGGTAAGACGTAACGCCGACAGGTTCGTTCGGTCTGCTGAAACCCGATTAATAAGAAAAAAATCCGCTGATGGCCACGACGGCAGGCCGCGGTAGCTTGCTGCCGGATCCGGCGGGCCATGTGCTGGCCGGATGGGAAGTTTCGCTTGCATTTGCTCCCGGATACTGCACGGCCAAAAACATCGTCCGCTCATCCGGAGTGAAGCATGGACCGGTTAATGCGGCCTCGGAAGGAGCCGAAGCGAATTGCATGATGTTTCGGTCCGTGGATAACGGAGAGACGACGGCAAATAGGCCATTGTTTTTGAACTCGGCATAAGCCCCTTGATTCAATTGACTGGAACCCATATCGGTTGAGATCCACAGGTTGCCGAAATGATCGGCAATCAGGCTGCTTGGCGAGCTGAATCCGCTCTGCAGCCCCCCCGTTGCAACGGTCTCGAAGCTGAACTCCAGCGCACCGTAGTCGCCGTTCTTCTCCATCAACCGGCTGATCTGGCCGTGCAGGTTGCCGTGAGCCGTATTGTTCGTGTGGGTCACGAACAGCAATCCCTCCTGCGGACTGGTTTGCACGGTTTTCGGCCGATCGGTCGGCGTCGCGCCGAGAATAAGCGCCGCTTCGCTAGTGTACACGTACACGTCGGCCTCTTCCCGGAACAGCCCAAGCAATTCTTCACGTGTATATTCGAGTGCTGAAGGCAGACTGAAGCGCAGATCGTTCAACGCATCGCGCACCGCCTGGACGGTTATTTCAATCCAGCGGCCCCGAATTAGATCCGCTGCATACAGGATGCCGTCGGTCAGCAGGTTGGAGTTGGCTTTTCCTTTCCTAGGATCGAACGAACCTTTGCTTATATATTTATAAATGCATGCATAGGCCGCGCTATCCCCCATGTAGACAACGACGCGGTTATCCTTGGCAAGGCTCATGTCGATCGTTCCATGCTGGAAACGTCCTAGCGCCGTATGTTTGCGCAGTTGGAAACCGGCGTCTGCCGGGTCGGCTTCAATGATCCAGCCGTAGTGGGTTTGCGGCAGCCCGGCTTCTCTGGCCGTATCAACGGCGTGATTTTCCGCGGATAGCTGCGTACCCCAGAGCGTTTTTCCTCCGAATCCGTTGCCGAATGTGCCCTGTATCCGGCTTGCGCCGTGAACCGCCTTGGCGCCGCGCGCCGGACCAACAAGTTCGAAGGCGTTAAGTCCGGTTATCCGGCGGGCGTAAGGCGATGCCGCGTCCATTTTCCAGCCGCCCGCAGCGTCTCTGGAAACGCCCAGCACGGATCCCCCTTGAGCGTAAAGTAGCTTTTCGATTTGCGCAGAGCTGTAGTGGCCGTTTTGTTTGGCTCCGAGCACCCAGAAAGCGTCGGCCGACTCATGGTTTACCCAGAGCAAGCCGTTTGCGGATGAGCCTTCGGCCGGGTGGTAACTTATACCGCTATTATTGAAACCGAAGGTGTCGCCTTTGGCATTGATTGGGTCTCCGTAAGCTGCGAGCATATCGTATGTAAAACCTGGAGGGAGCAGGAGCTCGTCCTGGTTGGATGGCCCGATGAGACCTTTGGAGGCTGCAATGGCATCCGATGGATAAGTAAAAATTGCTTCCGCTCTTTCCTCGGCGGAAGCCTTGCTTCCGAATATGCTTAAACCCGATGAAGCCGCGAGAAGGGCAGCGGTCCCCGAACCGACATATGCCAAAAACGAGCGGCGTGACATTTGTTTTTTATCGTTCATCGTATGCCTCCTGAAACGGGATTAAAGTCCTATGTATTTCCGAAATATATTATCGCAACTAGTAGTTTATTCACTATGATGTATTTACTGTACAGGAATATAATAGAAAAGTATATGTGCATATAGTTACAATCAATCTGGGTCTTGGGGTGGGGTAAGTGCTGGATTGGACGGCCGAAGTTCCTGCCGACGAATCGTTTTTGTACGAATTGTACGCCGATGTCCGCAAGATAGAAGTTCAAAGCTTCGGCTGGGATGAAGAGCAGGTCCGGGCTTTTCTTGTCATGCAGTTTGAGATGCAAAACCGTTCCTACCGGATGCAGTATCCGGGAGCCGAACACCGGACGATCTGGAGTGCGGGCCAGCGAATCGGCAGGATGGTCACCGCACAGCTGCCGCAAGCAATCGCGCTGGTCGATATTTCGCTTCTCTCCGCATTTCGGAACCGCGGGATCGGTACGGAACTGCTAAGGTCGCTGCAGCAAGCAGCGTCGGATTGCGGAAAGCCGATTCAACTGAAGGTGGTACATAGGAATCCGGCCAAACATTTATATGAACGGCTGGGGTTCCGAACTACGCAATCCACCGATATGTACGATGCTATGCAGTGGCATCCCACCATACATTAATCTTCGGGGAGGCACAAACCTTTAATGAGTTCTTATTCTTTTTCCGCATTTCGCGAGGCGGTGGGCACGCCGTTTCGAATCCCGCTTAGCCAGCAGGAAGTTATGCTGCAACTGGTCGACGTATCGGAACAAGCGTCCTCGCCGAATATGGTGCAATTTTCACTGCTGCTTCGAGGGCCGCTTGAATTTTTCCTTCCGCAGCAGACGTATCGGATGGTGCATGAGCAGCTCGGGGAGCTTGAATTGTTCATGGTGCCGGTCGGCCGGGAGGCGGACGGCTTTCGGTACGAGATCGTATTCAATCTTTTCACAGCCAATCGATAAACGACGAGGGGAGGGACCGGAATGGCGCAGCCTTATATTGGTGAAATCCGTATCTTCGCCGGGAACTTTGCCCCGGCCGGCTGGGCGTTTTGCGACGGCAGCATGCTAAGCATCTCACAAAACGATACATTGTTTAATTTGATCGGCATCACGTACGGCGGCGACGGCCAGCAAACGTTCGCGCTGCCGGATTTGCGCGGCCGCATCCCGATTCACATGGGACAAGGTCCTGGGTTAAGCCCGTATGCCCTGGGTCAAACCGGAGGGAGCGAGGCGGTAACGTTGACGACGAATCAAATCCCCGCTCACAATCATCAGATGCTTGGACAAACAAAACGCGGCAACACGAATAGCCCGCAGAACGCGGTTTGGGCCAAATCGACGCTTCGCCAGTTCAACGATTCCTCCGGGCAGACGCAATCCATGCACCCGAACATTGTCTCCCCTAGCGGAGGAAGTCAACCGCACGATAACATGATGCCCTACCTGACGATTAATTTCATCATAAGTCTCTTCGGAATATACCCTTCCCAAACGTAAGGTTGCCTTACAACGAGTCGCATCGGAATAGGAGGTACATAGGCGATGGCCGAACCTTTTTTGGCTGAAATACGGATGTTTTCTTTTTCTTTCCCCCCGAAAGGCTGGGCGCATTGTAACGGCCAGCTGATGCCGATCAATCAAAATCAGGCGCTTTTTTCCTTGCTGGGCACGACTTACGGCGGCGATGGGCAGGTGAACTTCGCCCTCCCCGATTTGCGCGGAAGGGTGCCCGTCCATTTTGGACAGGGCATCGTATTGGGACAGAGGGCAGGCGAGGAAGCGCATACTCTGATTCATAGTGAGATGCCTGCTCATACGCACGCGGTGAAGGCCAGTAGAGGGATTGCGTCTTCCAAGTCGGTGTCGGGCCAAACTTGGGCGACGACCGCTGCCAGTTCTTACAATACCCAAAGTGCGCTGTCGCCGGGGGACGGCGCGCTGCAAGTGAATGCCGTTACCAATACGGGAGCCAGCCAGCCCCATGAGAATCGGCAGCCATATTTAACGATCAATTTTTGCATTGCTCTTATTGGAATTTTCCCATCTCAAAATTAGCCCGGGAGGTATGAAATGGCAGATCCTTTTGTAGGGGAAATACGAATCTTTGCGGGGAACTTTGCGCCAAAGGGATGGGCTTTTTGCAACGGGCAGCTCCTTCCTCTGTCACAAAATACGGCGCTATTTTCCCTTTTGGGAACGAACTATGGAGGCAACGGGGTATCAAACTTCGCTCTGCCCGATTTACAAGGCAGTGTCCCTCTAGGCCAAGGGCAGGGGCCGGGGTTATCTCAATATGTACTTGGACAATCGTCAGGGACCCCCACGGTCACTTTGCTGCAAAGCGAGATTCCCGGGCATACCCATCAGGTAAACGGTGCAATTGCGGTCGGCAATCAGGAATCGCCCGGGAACGCAGGGAATACGTTATGGGCGGATACACCGGGGATGGGAACAGGGAATGCTTACGATACTCCGGGCCCGTCGGATTGGGTATCGATGCATCCGAACGCGATGATTCCCGCCGGGGGCAGTCAGCCGCACAATAACATGCAGCCGTATCTCGGGCTTAACTTCATCATCGCCCTGCAAGGGGTATTCCCTCCCAGGTCGTGAATAAGGTACGGGGAGAAAGGTGGGATTGGATTGGTAGAAGCTAAGCGTGATGAGGGAAGGCTGCCGAAAAACAGATACCCGCCGTTGCGAATGTACGGAAAGGCCGGAGGATTGCTGACGGCGCTGCTGTTTGCAGCGATCTGGATCGGAGGCGAAGCCTCGGCTGCTTCTTATACGGTAGATAACACGGGAGATGCCGCAGGGAACTGCTCCCAGCAAGGACAGTGCACGCTGCGAACCGCAATACAGCTAAGCAACGCCGCCGGAGGCACGAATACGGTTCGAATCAAGCCGGGGACGTATAAGCTGACATCGGGGCAACTTCTCATTTCAAGCCATGTTACGCTAACCGGCGCAGATGGAGTCGCCTCGGGGGACGCTTCGACAACGATCGTCGAAGGGGATGGCAGTCACAGGCTGTTTGAAATACAGCCGGGCGTGAACGTTGCGTTCGAGGCGCTGACGCTGCAAGGCGGCAAGGCTGCGCCTGATTCTTCCGGTTACGGGGGCGGAGGAGTAGCCGCGAAGCTGGGAGTGGGCAATACGCTGGCATTCACCAATGCCGTGATTCGGAACAACATCACGACGACTTCCGCGAATCCGGGATATGGCGGGGGATTATTCGTATCCGGGCCAGCGACGTCGAAGCTGGTATTGGCCAATGCGACTTTTAATGCAAACACCGCCGTGGAACGTGGTGGCGGCGTATATGCGGAAGGCGATTTGGATATTCAGGCCGATCAAGCGAAGTTTATTTCCAATACGGCTTCCAAGCAGTTGGGAGGCGGGATGGCGATATTGTCTGCAACGCCCTCAGCAGGTACGATAATGATCCGGGACAGCCTGTTCGACTCCAACGCGGCTCAAGGCGTGTCCGACGACGGCATTGGAGGCGGCTTGTACTTGAACGCCCCGGCTAACATTTTGGGAACGACATTCAAGGGCAATACCGCAAACAGCGATGGCGGAGGCTTATTTCTCAGTTTTTTTCAAAAAACGACGGAATTAACGAATGTTACGTTCCAGACCAATACATCGCAAAACGGAGCGGGCGGCGGATTATTCATACAGAATGGCAATCCGGCATTGACCAACACGACGTTTTCCGGTAATAGGGGCGCATCGTCTCCTGAGTTTGGAACCGTAGCTTTTCCGGTTGAACCCTTTAGTCCGGTTGCTCCGATGAAGACTTCGGATAACGTGGAATACAAGGGCGGCGTGTGGACGGCAAAGGACGTTACCGTTGCAGGCGTAGACGTTTCCACGGACGACGGGGCAACCTGGAATCCGGGACCGGTCAGTTATACGGCTGAGGGAACACACAAGATCATGTTCAAACAGGCGGACAATGCTGGCAATGCGGTGCTGCAAACGAAAAACGTACAGCTGGATAAAACGAAACCGACGCTAAGTGCGGACATCACTTCGGACAATGCAAGCTACGTGGAAGGAACATGGGCGACGAAAGACGTTAAAATAACAATCTCGGCAACGGATAATCTCAGCGGTGTGAAGTCGACGAAATATTCGTTAAACGGCGGGACCACATGGAATGATTATTCGGTTCCCGTTACTCTTGCCGCCGACGGTACATATACCATGCAAGTTCAGGTTGTCGACCAAGCGGGAAACATCGAGGAGAAGTCATACACGGTAAAGCTGGATAAAACCGCCCCCACCTTGACGGCCGATTGGAAGACCGAGGACAACCAGACTTACACGCCAGGTACTTGGACGAAACAACCGGTAACGTTAACGGTAACTTCTTCCGACGGTGGCAGCGGGTTGGCTCTTACGCAATACTCCCTGGATGGCGGGACGGCATGGACGGATTATACGGTGCCGGTGACCGTTACTGAAGGAGTGTACGACGTTCGAGTCAAAGCGTCCGATCAGGCGGGGAATACGGTTTCCAGGAACGGAGCGGTCAAAATCGACCAAACCGCCCCAAAAGTTGCAGCTGTTCTGAAAAAGGAGGACGGTTCGAGTTACAGTAGCAGCGAGTGGAGCAATAAAGCCGTTACACTCGATGCGTCGTTCGAGGATAGCGATGGCAGTGGCCTGAATCAGAAGCTATATTCGTTGAACGGAGGAACGACGTGGTTGAATTTCTCCGCCCCGTTGAACTTCGCGGATGACGGCATACACGAAGTTTGGTTAAAAGGTGTAGACAACGTAGGTTTCGAAGATGCACATCTCTTCACGATTAAAGTCGATTCCTCCGCACCGTTACTCGGCGCAACGGTAGAAACGGCGAGTGGAGCGAATTACCCGGGTGGGACCTGGTCAACGGAATATGTGACGCTTACGCTGAATCCGAGCGATTCGGGAGACAGCCAGCTAGCTGTTACGCAGTACTCGCTCGATAACGAAGCGACGTGGACGGATTATACGGTTCCGGTGACTGTCACCGACGGGGTATACGCGGTTCGCGCGCGAACGAGCGATCATGCCGGAAACAGCGTCGCTGACGGCTGGTCCATCATGGTGGACACCATTGGTCCAAGTCTCTCTATCGAGATGAAGATGGAGGACGGAACACCCTACATCGATAATACTTGGGCAAGCGAGCCTGTTGCCTTTAAGCTTGAAGCTGCGGATATTGGCGGAAGCGGCTTAACGGTGAAACAGTATTCGCTCAACGGCGGAACCACATGGACGGATTATATGTCTCCTGTTACCGTAACGGACGGGGTGTATCATGTATCCGGCAGGGCGGTTGACATTGCGGGAAATGTGACCGAACGGAATGTATGGATTAATATTGATCAGACTCAACCGGATTTGACCGTCGCGATGACTGCGGACGGAGTGCCATACGTGAGCGGAACTTGGACGACGAAAAACGTTAAAGTTGAAGCGACAACAGATTCCGCCGGCGTAAGCGTTCGTTCTACGAAGTATTCGCTTGATGGCGGACGCTCTTGGGATGATTACACGGCACCCATCGTTATAGCTGAAGAAGGTCAAAATGTGATTCAGTTTGAAACCATGAATCAAGCGGGCAAAAAGACGCTGAAGCAAGTAACCGTGAACATAAGCCGTACGGCACCGGCGATTGTCGCCACTCAGTTGCCGAGCAGAGTAACCAAAGCAGATGTGACCGTTACGGTTACCGCATCCGCCTATGGCAAGGACGTCGGCAATACGGTTCCGGTCTTACGTTATGCACAGGGAACACAATCGGCCGAATATTTCGACGGCGGCGAGGGCATAGAGTTGCCTGCCGGGAACCAACAATTTACGGTCACGAAAAATGACGTGTATTCGTTATATGCGAAAGACGCAGCAGGCAATGAAACGGTGCAAGAGGTTGCCGTATCGCAAATCATTCGCGATCTGCCTTCACTTCAACTAGTGGCTTCGCCATCGGCCCCGACCAACGGTTCAGTAACGGTATCCGTTACGGCGATGGTATATGGAGCCGATAAAGGCAATGCGCTGACGCAGCTTAAGTGGGCGGAAGGCAGCCGGGATGTAATTTATTTTGCGGGAAGCGGAATCGGCTTGAACAGTACCGGGGGGATTGGTTCGTTTACGGCCATGAACAATGGCGCGTATACGGTATATGCGAAAGATGCGGCAGGTAATGAAGCGTTGCAAGAGATTAGCGTATCGCAAATCATTCGCGATCTGCCCGAGCTTCAACTAGTGGCTTCGCCATCGGGCCCGACCAACGGACCAGTAACGGTATCCGTTACCGCCACGGTATATGGAGCCGATAAAGGCAACGCACTGACACATCTCAAATGGGCGGAAGGCAGCTGGGATACAAGTTATTTTGCAGGAAGCGGAATCGGCTTGAACAGCACCGGAGGGATCGCTTCGTTTACGGCCACAAACAATGGCGCATATACGGTATATGCGAAAGATGCGGTAGGCAATGAAGCGGTGCAGACGATTAACATTGTCAATATTAATCCTACGGCGCCTTCCATAGAACTTGCAGCCGTACCGGTTGGACCGGCGAACGAGCAGGCGAAGATCACCGTGACCGTCTCCACATACGGAATTGGCAATACCGTATCGTTGATCAAATGGGCACCGGGAACAAGAGATGCCGGTTATTTTGATAGTGCGGGCAACAAACTGGCGGCGGGGGTGCATGAGTTCACCGTGAGTGAAAACGGCATTTACACCGTCTATGTTAAGGACGCACTGGGTATTGCGGCCGTTCGTACTATCACGGTAACTACGATCATCCGCTCAGGGACAGGCAATCAGCCGCCGATTGCGGGCGAGGTGCAATTATACGTCGAGGCTGATTCCGTGGGTTACGGCATACTCGCTGGATCTGATCCGGAAGGAGATAGAGTCACGTTCAAGGTCAAGGAGCAAGGTACGCGTGGCACATTGGATATCATGGATGAGCAAACGGGTCAATTTAAGTATACCCCGCTGCCAAGTACGGTAGGGGCGGATACGGTCACTTATGCCGTGTATGACAACCGGTCGGCGGTTGCTTACGGAAAGGTCCATGTGACGATTGCACCGAAGGGCACACCGGGACCTTCAAACCGGGCGGATCTCGTATCGCTTTACGTATCGGCGGGTTCGCTGATTCCTGCCTTTAACTCGGGCGTGTACAACTATAACGTGTCCGTCCCTAACGAGGTGAATGCCACTACGGTAACGGCGGTGGCATACGACTCGCGTGCGGTGTTGACAGTCAACGGGATGAAGGCGGCAAGCGGAAGCGCGAGCCCGCTTCTGACGCTTCAGCCGGGAGTAAATTCGATTGCTATTGTTGTGACCGCGGCAGACGGTAAAACGGTTCAAGCGTATACAGTGACCATATATCGCGAACTACTGCCGGAAAGCCCGACCGATTCCGACTCCTCCAGTCCGCCTGCTTCAGACGGAGGGACGTCCCCGGTCGCACCGCCGGCAGGCGGCAGCTCGACCGGTAAGTCGGTGGATGATTTGGGAACGGTCGTAACCGAGCTGGTAGACGGGAAAACGGTCATTACCGTGACGCTCGATACGGAGCGAATCGAAGAAAAACTAAAGCAATCGACGGAGGAGCCTCCGGTTGTGACGGTACGTGTGGAAGGCAGCGCGGATCGGATCGAAGCGGTGCTGAACGGCGGCATTCTGGATATGCTTGCGGATCGGCAAGCGGTATTGCAGGTGCAGTCCGGCCTTGGTAATTATTATTTACCGCTGGCGGGTATCCGAATGGAGACGCTGGTGGCGCAATTTGGCAGCCAGGCGAACTTGTCGGATATCGTTCTACGAATCGTTATCGCCGAAGCGCCTGCGGAGCTGGTGGAACGAATACAAAACAGGGCGCGTGAAGGACAGTATACCGTCGTGATGCCGCCGATCGATTTTACGGTAGAAGCGGTATATCATGGCAGAACGATAGAAATTCATCAATTTCAGCGCATGGTCAGCAGGGAAATTCCGATTCCGCCCGAGGTGGATGCAAGCCGGATCACAACGGCTGTTGTGGCCATGGCGGACGGAACGGTGCATCATGTGCCCACGAACGTCATTACGCGCAACGATATGGGGTACTTGCGCATCAACAGCTTGACGAACAGCACGTATGCGGCGATTTCCAATATGAAGACATTCGCAGACCTAGCCGGACATTGGGCACAGCGCGAAGTAAACGACATGGCATCCCGCATGATTGTTAACGGATTGAGCGACAAGCGGTTCGATCCCGATGCTCCGGTTACGCGGGCGCAATTTACGGCCATGATCATCCGTGCACTAGGGTTATCGGAATATGCCAAGACGGAATCGCGTTATAAGGATGTTTTGCCGACGGACTGGTTTGAAGGGGCGGTAGCTCAAGCGAAAGCTTACGGTTTGATCGACGGTTACGAGGACGGAACGTTCCGGCCGGACAAATCGATCACCAGAGAAGAAGCGCTCGTCATGATCGCTAGAGCGATGAAGCTCGCAGGCAAGCCGGTCGAACTGACGACAGCTGATCCACAGTCCATCCTATCCGGCTTTAACGATAGCGGCGAGATTAACGAATGGGCGCTTCGGGAAGCGGCGGAAGCCGTGCAAAGCGGCCTAGTGCAAGGAAGCCAGGAAGGTCTCCTGCCAAAAAGCAACATGACTCGGGCGGAAACGGCGGTCATCCTGCACCGTCTGCTCATTCAATCCAATCTGATCAGCCCGTAAATTTGGGAGAGGTGCAATTCTCTCCGGCAAGTCAACGAAAAACGCTTCTTCAGTGCCAAAAACACGGTGCTTGAAGAAGCGTTTTTTTGCGTTTGACACTGGCTACTGGTGAGTTGCTGTAAGCAGATTCTCTGTTCTTTACAAGGAAACATACGTTCGATAAAATGAGAGACAACGGCATAATTTTTGAATAAAGGTAAAGGAGCCTCTTAAATATATGATTACGAACTATAACAAACTGATTAGAGACCGCATACCGGAGATCATCGAAGCGAAAGGGAAGCGGGCCGTCGTGCGCACGCTCAACGAACGGGAATATATCGAAATGCTCGATAAAAAGCTTCAGGAAGAGCTGGATGAATATACCTCGGCGGAGGCGGTGGACCAGGTAGAAGAGCTGGCCGATTTGGTTGAACTCGTCTATGCGGTACTGCACAGTAGAGGCGTATCGGTCGAGGAGTTTGAAAAAATCAGGCTGAAGAAAAAAGCAGAACGAGGCGGATTCGAGCAGAAGTTGTATTTAATACATGTGGAGGAAACGTAAGCCTACGGCGCAAGCAGACTTCCGTAATACGAGCTCCATGATTAAAAAAAGAAGACACCACTAAGCCCATCAATCGACGGCTAATGGTGCCTTCTTCCTGTGTCATGTCGGGTGTATGCCTCTCTAACAAGGCCGCTGGATCACATAGGGTCAATGATATGCTTTCCTTTGCGGCGCAGGAAGACGAAGCGTGATCGTCGTTCCTTGTCCGGGAACGCTAGCCGCGGTGATGTCCCCGCCGTGCCTGGTAACGATCCAATTGGCTATCGCAAGGCCCAGACCGGTTCCTCCCGTATGGCGGCTTCGCGATTTGTCCCCCCGGTAGAAACGGTCAAAGACGCGCGATAAATCTACCGCTTCAATTCCGATTCCGGTATCTTCCACCGCAATCTCAACATGCTGACTATGTTTGTGGGCGATGATCCGGATCACGCCGTTCTCCGGGGTAAACTTCATGCTGTTGTCGAGCAAAATGACGAACAGTTGATGCAGCCGTTCTCGGTCTCCCCACATTTCCAGTCCGCTTTCGAGTTGCATCTCCAATCGCTGCTGTTTCAGCTCGGCGAGCGGTTCGAATTTTTGCGTTACTTCATGAATGATTTCATCAATCCACAGCGGCTTGAGAATGAGTTCTTCTTGATTGGAATCGGCACGGGCCAGCGTCAGCAGCTGGTCGGTCAGCTTGCCCATCCTTATCGATTCGGAAAGCACCATGGACAGCGGCTCGCTCATGTCCAGGATAGAACGGTTCGGATGGCGGAAGACAAGCTCCGCATTCGCCCGAATGATCGACAGCGGCATCCGCAGCTCATGCGACGCATCGGCCACGAATTGCTGCTGCTTATCCCACGAGCGCCGAATCGGCAGCAAGGCTTGATTCGCCAAATACATCCCTGCCAATACCGTCACCACGCCGCCTCCCACAATGCCGAACAACATCAGCTCGAGCAATTTCTTCAATATGTTCTGCTCGGAATCGACGATACCGATCGCTTGAACGGAAACAATTCGCGACGTGACAGGGCTCGCTGCCGGCGACTGGAAGCCCGGGTTTAAATCCTTCACGCGGGACAGGTCCGACAGTATTTTCAGACTCATGCTCGAAGACGAATCATAATCGGCCCCGATCATACGATAATAATGATCACCGACTTTGACCGTTTCCGGCGTGCGGATCGACCGGTACGGTTTGAAAACATCTACCGCTTCGTCATAATGGGTTCCGGCCAAAACCGGAACAGGCGTGCCGTTTTCGTCCCATAGCACCAGGAACACCCGCGGGTCAATGCCTTGAATTTGGATCATCGTTCTTTTGCCT
Organism: Paenibacillus allorhizosphaerae; assembly: GCF_910594985.1. Lineage (GTDB taxonomy): Bacteria > Bacillota > Bacilli > Paenibacillales > NBRC-103111 > Paenibacillus_G > Paenibacillus_G allorhizosphaerae. The sequence continues at coordinate 377,913 of NZ_CAJVCE010000004.1, read as the reverse complement.
GCGCCTCCGGGGAGATTGGTTGCTTCGCGGTCACCCTGGGCATCGGAATCGAAGGAAGCGTAAAACACTTGAACGCCCTGCAATCTTGCCCGCAGCGACTCATCCACTTTGACATACAGCTGGTGGCGCAGATCGGTATATACGATCAAGCCGAGGCAGGCGAGGATGATGAAGAAAACGGCCGCATTGAGTACCGTCAGCCGGGTACGGATTTTCCTGAACATGCCGTATTCTCCTTTAACATGTAACCGACGTTTCGAACCGTTTGAATGATATGATCGTAATCGAACGCCTTTAGCTTTTTCCGCAAATAATAAATATACACCTCGACTACATTCGAACCGACATCGGAATCGAGCCCCCATACCCGAGTACATATTTGCTCCCGGGTCAATATTTGCTCCCGATTGCGCAGGAAATACTCGAGCAGCTCGAATTCCTTTTGGGTTAGCTCGACCTTGTCTCCGCCGATGAACGCTTCTTTCGTTCTTGTAATCAAGACAAGTCTTTGATAGGAAAGCCCGCCCTCGTTGTCGACCGGTCCGCGTCTTCGCAGCAGGGCGCGTACCCGGGCCAGCAGCTCCGGCACCTCGAACGGCTTGGTCATGTAATCGTCGGCTCCCGAATCCAGGCCTTTCACGATATCCTGGGCGCTGTCTCGCGCCGTGAGAAACAAGATCGGCGTAAGGACTTGTTTGGCGCGAACGTTGCGTACAATGTGGAAGCCGTCCATTCCAGGCAGCATCAGATCAAGCACGAGCAGATCGTAAATGCCTTGTTCCGCCAAATAGCAGCCTTCCTCGCCGCAGCTCGTCGGGTCGACCTGATAACCTTCTTCCTCCAGCAAGGTTTGAATCGTTTTGAGCAAATGGACGTCGTCTTCGACAACGAGTATTTTCATTGGTCTTCCCCCTGTTTGCGTCGCCCGACCGGATACGTGGTTTCAGTATAATGGGAAAAGATGAAAGATAGATTAAAAAAAACGGATCATACCCATTTTATTATTTCTTTTCCAATCGTTTTCAGCAGGAATCAGTCGGCGTAAATGAACCATTCCAGTTCTTTGGTAGCGAGCAATTTCTTTTGTCCGTTCTGAAACTGGTGGTAGACGTTCAATTGGTACGATTTCATATCCTTGATGTTATAAATCTTGTCTTTGTTCGTGTACGAGATAGCCGCATCGTGCGATCCAAGCTGCAGCGACTTGGAAGCGTCCGTTCCATTCAAATCGTAAGTTTCGCTGATGACAATTTCTTTCCCGCTCTCGAAAAGCTCGTCCTTGAGCTCGACAATCAGCTTGTGGTCCTTCATGTCCGCCTCGACAAGAGCGTTTTTATTCAATTCGTAATCGAAGCTGAGCTGCACCTTGCCGGTGGTAAAATCCATTTGCGTTCCGATATGGCTTAATGTGATCGAGTAAGGATATATTTCCAGGTCGGCGAAACCGGCTTTCGGTTCTTTTCGCTCCGCAGGCAGCTGGAAAGACACGGCATTGACATAGCCTTCCAACCTGGCCCCCTCATTCGAGCCCGAGCCTGAAGGGGGGAGGACGGACACTTCATCGCCGATGATCAGCTGTATCCCCTCCGTGTCAAAGTCTTTGGGAAGGGTGGTCCAGACCGATTGCAGCGCCTTTCCTCGGGGATTGATCTTGCCGACTTCCGTTATGCTTGCGGGGAATACGGTTCCGTCTGCAGCCTGAAATTGCGCAACCTGCCTTCGAAGATCGGCGGATCGCTTTTCCAAATTTTCGACATCCATCTGAACCGCGAATAGATCGGTGTTATTGCCTTGGAACGTGTGAACGGCGCGTATCGTATACGCGGCGCTGTAGCCGATATCGGTCAGCGTTCTCGTTCCGTTTGCCGGGATCACCGTCATATTCATCAGCTCGCGGTTATGATGGAACGTAAGCAAATCTTTGACTTTGTTATCCGCTTCTTTTTCTTGCAAATAAAGCTGTATGGACTGGAATTCGCCGGTGTAAGGGATTTTGCCGGCGATCTGAACGCTGATTTCTTTTCCGGGCAGCAGGCTGATCACCCGGTCATTGCGAATGAATTGCGCTTCGATCGTAACGGTATCGTCCAGTTTGAAATAGCCTTGCAGGTTCGGGACTGGAAGCGGCTCGCTTCCGTTGTTGGTCAACGTCATCGTCGCCGCCAAAATATCTTGATCGTCCCATGGCAAACGCTGCAGCGATGTCAACCGGGCCGTATACGTCCCCGATTTGCTCGCGAAGTCGTAATCGTTGCCGATCGAGACGTCCGCCGCAACTGCTGCCGGCACTTCGAAAAATGCGACGGGCAGCATCACGCTTTCGCCGATGCCGTTCCCGCCGGCAGGCTGCGCGATCACAAGCTGCCAGCCGTCCGCTCCGGCTTCTCGCGGAATGGACCCGGTAAGCAACCCTTCTTTTTTGTCTAGAGGCTGAATGTCGGCATCCTTCGTAAAGACGGTCGATTGCAGCGGATACGTCTGACCCTGCTTCGTGCGAATAAAGTAGGCGAGGTCCGGCAGTTTCGTGCCTTTCGTGCCGACATCCGTCATTTCGAAATATAGCGACGGCAAGTAATAATCGTCGTTACGGCTGACGGCGGCGCGGGCGATTTTGCCGATAAACGGAATGTCTCCGATGTCGAGGCTGCCTTCCTTCCCGGCTGGCGTCACAAAGCTGTAGCTATCGGGAGCTGTAATCCGGCCGATTACTTTTTCGAAGCCGGCTACGGAAAAGTCCAACTGAATCAAGGTGAATACAAGGTCCTGGAGCTTGGTCGTACGGTTTACTTTCGCATAGAAATGAAACTCCTGACTCGTATAAGCCGGAATCCGGTTTTTATCTTTAACCTGCGGCAGCAGGTTGACGGTGAACGGGTTGCCTGCAGCGGACTGCAGGCGGATCCAATAATTCATAAAATCGAGGTCGCCCGGCCCGCCGTTGTTGACGGCCAAAGTAAAAGAAACCGTGCCGTCATTGTCGCCGGGAAGCAGCATGACATCTTTCAATTCCATGGAGCTTGCTTCTCCGATATCGGCTTTCCCCAGTACGATGGGGCGGATGACCTGCGCTTCGGTTGTATCCTCCGCCGGAGACGGGGCATCCCCGGAGTCGGCCTGAACCGAACCCGGATGAGCCGTGCTATACATGAGCAGTAGCAAAATGAAGCATGTGACGATATGTCGACGAATATTCATGATGGATGATCCTCCTTATCCGCAAATCGCAAGGCAGCTTGACTCGTTAACGGGAGCGGATCCATAACCCCTTGTTGTAGACGGGCCGGGTTGTGCGAGTGCTTGCGATTTTATTCTTGCAAGTAGGTGCTGACTTTGTTTTGAATGACTTTGGCGACTTCTTCCGCCGATTTTTGACCTTGGAAGAACGGAGCGGTTTCCTCCGAGACGATCGTCGTAATTTTCGAATCGTTTTCGGCGTATACCTTGATGTTGTTCAGCACTTTCTCCATGGCGGCGATTTCCTGATCGGTGGCGGCTTGCAGCGCGATTTCTTTGCCGTTCAGATTGAGGCGCATTCCTTTTCCGGCTCCGCCTTCGCCCGTACCTAACGTTTTTAAGCTATTCAGCTGCGCCTTCGCTCCGTTCTTGTTGACGGCAAAGCCGTTCAATTCTTTAGCCGCCTGTATTTCATCGGACAACAGAAACTTGATGAACTCCCACGCTTCCTTCTTGTTCGCCGATTTGCTGTTGATGGCGATGGGCATGGGGGTCGTGAAGGCAGTCCCTTTCGATTCGTTTTCGGACGGCAAATTATAATAGCCCGCTTTGCCATCAAACGACATCTTCGGCAGTGAGTACATATCCATATACATCAAAATGTTCGATTTCGGCTGGATGACGACGTTGTCGACATTGTCGGTCGGAATGATTTTATCGTCGTACATCGATTTTGCCAGCTTCAGCAGGTTGACGAATTCCGGCGTATCAAACTTTGCCTTCTTTCCGCCCGTATCGACGAACTTGGTGAAGCTGCTGCCGAGCATGGTCGTGATCAACTGATCGGGTTCAATTTTACCGAGCGGATACGTATCGGGCTTTCCGTCATTGTTTTTGTCCGTCAGCCAATTGCCCGCTATTTTTTTGAAATCGGCCCACGTCCATTTGTTGTCGTCGATTTTTTCGCCGCTTAGCACGGCCTGGTTGCCGAGCCACATGTTTAATCCGACCTTGACCGGGACGGTATACAAAGCGCCATTGTACTTCATCGCATCAAATACGCTCGAATAGTAATTGTCTTTTTGGAATGCGGCGTCTTTGCTCATCAGGTCGCTGATGTTTTCCAAAAGCTTCTTGTCGGCATACTTCTTGTACGGCAGTCCGCTCATGACGATCAGATCCGATGCCTTGCCGCTCATGAGCTCCGCGCCTACCGAGCTGACGAATTTCTCGATATTTTTCGGATCGGGTTTGCCCATGATAACCATATTTTGTCCTTTGCCTGCTGCCGGAGCCGGCGGGGCCGCCACATATTCTTTGATATCGATTTTAATGTTGGGATGCGCTTGCTCGAATTGCTGTTTGGCCAGTTCAAGAAAACGATCCGACGTCATGACGGACAACGTGACGGTTTTCGTTCCCGTATCGGACGGCGTGCTGCCGTCTCCGTTATTAGCGGAAGGGGGAGCGGCCTGATTTCCCGAGCACGCGGTAAGGGCAAGCATGGAAACGAGAGCGCATGTAGTGACCGATGGTTTAACTGTGATATTCAGCATGTGAATATTTCACTCCTTTAAGTTTTTTGTCAGAATGGAAAATCGCGACGATAAATAAAACGCAGAACACCGCATATTCCAGCGGGTCGATCCGATAATCCGTGCCCGCCCAGCGGGCGGCGGCGGTAACCGGCATATAGAGAAACAGCCGCTGCAGCTGTACGGAGACGGACATCCTACCCATCGCCCATAAACGGACGCCGAGCAGGAACAAAGGCAAGCCGAGTACTGCGCCTGTGAAAAACAGCCCTCCTGCAAGCTGTCCTGCGGCGCCGGCCAGCAGCTCATGCGGCGAGGGGACATATCCCGATTGCGCCGCCTGCTGCTGCCATAAGCTCCGCAGCTTTTCCATATAAAACGATACATCGATGATTTGCTCCGGTATCCAATCCAGCGGAATGTAAGGGCGGAACCGGATCAACTCCCACAAACCCGCGGCACAGGCGGCCATCGCAAGGACGGCGAAGCTGCATTTCAGCAGCAGGCGTCGTTCGTCCCGAATCGCATCGGGCCAGTCGTGCGTCGACAGCTTGCGGCGCAGCGACGCATAGACCGCCACGCATTGCCGGAATATCAGCCGCAAGAGCAGGAGGAGGGCGATAGCCCCACAGGCGAACAGCAGCAGCGCCCGCCATTGCGTGATCCGTACATGCGCCAGTAAGTCGTTTTCAATTCGGTACAGCGACGGATTTGCGCCGATGGCCCTGAGCGCATCTTTTGCTTGAGCTTCCCCGCGAATGGCTGCGTCCGGCTTCGCTGCCAGCTGCACCGTATCGATTCGCGCATCGCGGTTCACGTCGAACATGGCGGTAACCGGAATCAGCACGTCCGGGACGCCGTCATCGGACATGTGCCGCAGCAGGGAGACGTTATTGTCATACACGCCGATGATGGTAAAGGGGACGCCGTACAGCTCGATCGTTTTGCCGACAACCTGAGCGGAACGGAACAGCTTATCGGCCACCTGTGCGCTGATGACCGCGACGCGGCTGTGTTCGGCGACGGAGGTTTGCAAGATGGACGTGCCGGTTTTCATTTTCAATTCGGCAAAATCGCGGTAGTTTGCGTTCACGCCGAACACGTCGCTGTTCAACGTGACGTTGCCGAACACCGCACCGGTTTGTCCTTTCGCCGACAAAGCGATCGGCAGCGGACTCCACTTATTCGCCAGCTGCTCGGCTTCTTTCAGCTCGAGACCGGCGGAGCCGGAGGAAGCGGCGGACCGGTCGACGTTCACCGTCAGCTTCTGCATCCGGCGGGAGCCGTTTGCATGCTCCCAGTCGGCAAGCACGGACGATAACAGTCCTACGCTTGCCAACGTCAGCAGCACGCCGACAAACACCATCCAATCGGCTAATCGGGAACGCAGCATAGCGCATATCTCCTTAGGAATCTTTATGTTCAGTCGGTTAGAAGCACCCGTTCTCCATCGGCAACCGGCTTGCTGCTGGAGACGATCACTTTATCGAGCGGCGTAACGCCGTTGTCGATGGATGTCTTGCTGTCATCAGCGTCTCCGGTTTGAACGGAAGCTCGCTGCGCAGCGTATTCGCTGCCGAGCGGTCCTTTTTTTTCCTTGACGATCAGGATATATTTGCCTTGGTCATCTTCCCGGATCGCATCGCTCGGCAGCAGCGCACGAAACGTGGACGTTTTTTTGACGATGTTGAACTCGCCGGTTTCCCCGCCTTTCAGGCGTTCGTCATGCAGCAAGAAGGTCAGCTCCTTTCGTTCTTGCCCGGACGACGCGGAGGCGCCGGAAGAGCTGACCGCATCCCGGATATCGATGACCGTCGCTATGATTCTCGCGTTGTTCAGTGCGGAGAAGATCAATTCGGTCTCGTCGCCGGTGTTCACGTACTGCGCTTTGACGCTCGCGATCGTCGCTTTCAGCTTTAGTCCTTTCGACAAGTCGGCGATACGCACGGCCGCTTTTCCGCTTTGGACCGGAGCTCCCTTGATCGCATTCACTTCGGTGACGATCCCGGCAACCGGAGCCGTAATCCTTGAAAATTCCGCGAGCTGGCGCCGCGAATTGGCGTTTTGCCGCTCGAGAATTTGCATATCCAGCTTCGTCGTTTCGATATCGCGGGCGATGTTGCGCAGTTGCTTGTCGTCCGCACTGCGGATCGCTTCCGCATAGCTGTCCTGCAGCTTCTGCAGGCTCAATTGCTTTTGCTCGTATCTCGCTTCGTTGTCTTTCAGCGAATCCTCGGCTTCTCTCGTTTTAAGCACCGCCAGTTCCTGGCCGGCCTTGATTTTGTCTCCGACTTCGACTCTCACCTCCTGTACGGCCCAGTTCGTCTCGACGTACAAATCGGCTGTTTGCGCAGCCTCCACCGTGCCCGAGCCGGAAACCTCGTGCGACAATATGCCGGCTGCGGCTTGCTCGACTGTAACCTCTGCGAGCGATAGGCTCAGCAGCGTATTCGAAAAAAACGTTAACGCGATCATGACGAGGACGAAACCGAGGATTGCCCGCCGGATTCCTTGCTTCTTGGCGCGTTCTTCATCCGCGACGGCCATCGTTGTGTTCATTGATTGTTCCTCCTACAGGCTTTCCGACAGGAAAGCCACATCGTAAGCGACCGCTGCCATTACCCTTTGATGCCGGAAAGCTGAATGCCTTCGACCAAATACCGTTCCGCATAAAGGGCGATCAGCAGAAGCGGCAGCATATAAATCGCGGAAGCGGCAAAAGCGATGCCGCGCTCCCCTTCGCCGATGACCGACAAATAGACGGACAGCGGCTGCTGCAGCGCATCCTTCAAAAAGATAAGCGGCTGCTCCACCATGTTCCAGCTATCGATGAACACGAGAATCGAGAGGGAGGCCACCCCCGTACTGCACATGGGCATCATAATTCTGGTGAATATGTACAGATGGCTCGCTCCGTCCACCCGCGCCGCCTCGATATAGCTGCCAGGGACATACGTCATGAACTGTCGCAGCAGGAAAACGCCGAACGCACTGAATATGCCCGGAAAAATGATGGACCAATGCGATCCCAGCAAGCCCAGCCGGTCCGCCACGATAAAATTCGGCACAAGCGTCACCTGAAACGGCATCAGCATCGTGACGATGTACATGAAGAACAGCGGCTCGCGGAATTTAAAGCGTAGATGGGCGAACGCGTACGCAGCGAGCGATGCGACGACAATTTGGCCTGCGATGATGGGTACCGTCATTTTTACCGAGTTCCAGAACATGAATAGATAATGCGGCCGGCCGATCAGCACGGTATAATATTGCGACAGCGTCACCCGTTCCGGAATCCATTTCATGCTGACGAACGCGCTGCCGTTTGCGCCATTCGCTTGGTTCGATGTGTCTCCGGCCAGAGCGGCATAATGATTCGTAATCTCGTATTCCGTCATAAACGAATTGGCGAACGTCAGTGCCATCGGAAAAAGAAAAGCGAGCGTCAAAGCCGTGAGAACGATGACGAGTGCCATTTGTCCGACTTTTCGGCCGAAACGGGATATGCGCACCATCGGGCGAGCAGCCGGCGTTGTGCCGAAACCTCCGCCTTTTCGGCTTACGGGACTTCGGATGAAGGGCTTGAATTGCGGTTTGCTTGTTTCCATCGTAAATCTCCTTTCAAACACGGACCCGCAGTTACCCGAGCGTCTTGCTGATGCGCCTTTCCGCCAGGAACATGATCCAAACGAGCAGTACGATGGCGAGCGCCATCAGGAAAGCGGCTGAAGTCAATTTTTGATAGTCGAGCGATTTGAACATGTTGTTCATGTAGTGCTGCAGCATGTATATGCTCGGATCGGGGTAATCGCCGGCGATCAGGTACGTCTCGCGGAACACCTTGAACGAGTTGATGATCGACATGATGAACACGAAGAATGCGGTTGGGGTCAAATAGACGAGCGTTATCGACCGCCACTGCCTGAATTTGCCGGCGCCGTCGATCGACGCGGCCTCGTAATAGTCTGCAGGAATATTTTGCAGCCCGGCAAGAAACAGCAGCATGTTGTAGCCGATATTTTTCCATAAATAGACGACGATGACCACGAACAACGCCGCGCCGCTTTCCATCCAATCTTTCGAGGCGATCCCCCAAGAAGCCAGCCATCCGTTTAGCGACCCATGCAGATCGAACAGCGCTTTCCAGACCAGCACCACCGAGGCGACCGGCACGACGAGCGGACCCAGAAACGAAATCCGAAACGACTGGCGAAACGGCAGCTTGCGGTTGAGCAGCATGGCCAGCCCAAGCGACAGCACCATGTTAAGCGGCACGCAGAGAGCCGTGAACAGGAACGTATTCACAGCCGCACGCCGGAACACGGGATTTCCGAGCAGCTCACGATAATTCGCAAGTCCCGCAAACGAGCCGTCCACAGGGCTGTCCATCAGCGAATAATAAAACCCCATGACGAAGGGAATAAGGAGAAATACGGAAAATCCGGTCAGACTCGGCAGCAGAAACAACAGCGCCGTCAACCCATCATTGTTTCGCAAGCGTCTCAACACAAATCGGTCACCTCCTCTCCTCTGAACCCATTCTCGCAAAAGTAAATTAGAAATTGCTTAGAAAAGAGGAGGCAGGTGATACTGCGATTTCGAAGCGGAAATTGGAACGGCCAGAGCTTCGGTGCCTGTCCGTCTTAAGGGAGGCGTGGGGTGACTTGCCATAATGTGATGAAGCTAAAATCATATCGAAATTTAAAGAGGAGCACCATATGACAACGCTCGGTATATTAGGGGTAACGCATGATAACGACCTACGTGTAAAGTATGGCTTGACGCTTGACTTCATAAAGGAGCTGATACTCGAATTTCATCCGGATGTGATTTGCGGTGAAGTTCTTCCCGAAAGCTGGGAACGGTATATGGCAGACAAGACGTATAAACAATATTGGGGCATGCCGGCAAGCGAATACTGGGAACTGATCTTTCCGCTTTGCGAGGAACACGGCATTCCGTTTGTTCCGGTGGACTGGGCTGAGCTGAATCAACCCCGAGGTGCATAACTTCCGGTGGATTTGCCGCCATCAGATTATGATACAGCGGATTAAGAATGCGATTATGAAGTACAACGGGAAAAAGATACTTTGTATCGCGGGCGCCGATCACAACCATTGCTTTTACAATGCGCTAAAAGCGGAGAAAGATCTAAGGATGGTGTATCCGTTAAAATAGTGCTTTTACCATTCATTATCATCCTTGCCCGGCCCTGTCCGCGGCATTTGCACTGGAATAGTGGGTGCCACTTCGTTATAAATTAAAAATTCACTTTACCGGATCATGGACCAAACCTACAATAAAAGGAAGTTCATTCCTTTATTGGAAATAAAAATGATTGCTGAGAGGTGGATCATGAAGTCCGTACATGTGCTAGACCCTGTGCAAATCGTGGAGTACGAGCCGTGCTACGCCCAAGCTGTTGCCGACATGTGGAATGTGAGCCAGGAGAGCTGGGGCGGGGGCAATCGCGTCCGCAGTGCCGAGAGCGTCGACAGGGAGCTGGAGAATGCAGGCAACCTGAAAGTATTCCTCGCGATACACGACGATGAAGTTGTCGGCTTCTGCAGCTTTTCCCATTACAAGCAGGACGAAGGAGCGCTGTACGTACCGCTGCTCAATGTCAGGCCGGACTACCACGGCCGTAAGGTCGGAAAGGCGCTTATTCTCAAAGCGGTCGAGACGACGGTAGATATGGGATGGCCGAGGCTTGATCTGTTCACTTGGGCCGGTAATACGAAAGCGGTTCCGATGTATAAAAAATGCGGTTTTTTCTGGGAAAAGAAAGACAATTCCGTTCACCTGATGAACTTCATCCCGACCGTGCTGCAGACGGAAGCCTTGCTGCCTTATCTGAAAAGAATCGACTGGTATGCAGACAGTCTTCGTTCGCTGGAAATCCAGCCCGACGGCCATTCGGAGAACGGATTCGATTATTTCGAATACGCATGGCACAAGGACGGAACTTCGCTGCGTGTGGAGTTTGAAAAGACGGGCAGAGGCATACGGCTGATCGAGACGAACGATTATTCGATCCATACTGAAATCGATGACCATGATCTGGTGTTCGGCAGCAGTTATCCGGTCCGTTACGTGATCCGCAATAAATCCGGCGCGCCGCTTGCGTGCACGATCCGGGGACAGGATGACAAAAACATTCGTTTTGCATTGGAACAATCGGTGACGGTACAGGACACCACGGTGGTGATGGGCGAATTTCAGCTCGATCAGGTACTGGAGGAACAAAGCGATTGGAAAACCCATCCTGCGGTTGCATCCATTTGGACGATTAACGGCAAAAAGGCCGAGTTCCGCACTGGGATCGCGCCCAAGTTTCCGGCCAAGGTGAAACTGGAGGTAAAAGGGCAAGAGCAGTATGTCGGGGTTCCGGGAGAAGCGCTGCTTACGTTCGAAAATAATTTCAAAGAGCTGGCCTTGTTCGAATTCGTGCTTCCGTCCTCCGAATTTATCGAATTCGGCAACGCCCGGGTATCCGTCCGCATTCCCGCCAAAGAGAAGGCAACCGTTCCTATAATGTATACGCTGCGGCATTTCGGGCTTTATTCGGAAGACGTAGAGATGACAGCCATTCCGGATAACGGAGACGGAACGGCCGTCACGTTCATACGTAAGCTTCACGGTATTTTTAAAGGAAATACCGGGCGTTTTGGCGGAGATGCAGTCGATCATTGGGTTGTCGTGAACGGGCCTCACACGATTTCGCTGAACAAGACAAACAACGATTTGTGGCCGTCCCATTTTCAAGGGAGCAACCAGACGTGGTGGACGTATCCGAGAATCGGAAAGCCGTATTCCGCGGAATTTTCCAAAAAGAAGGCGGAGTCGGTAAACATGTATCAGGACGGAGACGTAATGGTGCTCGAGGCGGAGTACCGTTCGGATGATTATCCGGCTGTCGCTTTTACGTCCATCGCGCGGCTCAGTGCCAATGGGATCGCAGAGCGGTATTTTGAAATACGGAATGGGTCGGAGGAAGCGGTTCAAGACGAGCTGCATTTCATTGAGCCTTTCCACCACCGTTCGAACCGGCTGGTGCTCCCTTATGACGGGCATTACTATGATTTGGAGGATCGGTATGCCTCCAACTTCGATGATTGGGAAGTTGAGCGAATTTCCGAGAATTGGCTGTTCAGCCGCGGCGAGAAGCTGTCCTGCGGATTTTGCTGGGACCCTTCCGTGAAGCTTGTACGGCTGGAATGGCAGTTCGGCATAGAACATGAGCTTGGCCGGCTGGCTGCGGGGCAAACGTTTCGGACCCCATCAACCTTTCTAGCCATTGGTACGTATACGGATTGGTGGGACTTCCGCTCCTATGCGCAGAAGCGAAGAGACCCGGTTCGTCCGCTGCTGAAAGATCATTTTGAATTGAGCGTGAACGGGGGGAATCCCTTCATCGGTCTAGACGCGAAGCTCGTAGTCCGCCAGCATCGGAATCAGCCGCTTGGCGGGAGCATAACGTTGTCGTTCTGCAGCGAAGGGTCCGAGACGATCAAGGAAACATTCCGGCAGGAGGACGCCGTTCATTCGGCGGAATTTGCACTTCCGCATCGGCCAACCGGGGTCATCGAGCCGGTTCGAATGCGGTTTGAAGCCGACGAGCTGCGCTTCGAGCGAAGCATGGCTCTTATCCCCGTTACGGAAGGGCACGTTCAACGGCAGATTCGCCGCGGTGCCGCAGGAGAAACGTATTGCTGCTCGAACGGCCCGCTCGCTTTTGAGGCGTCGCCGGATTTTGGCACAGCGCTGCATTCCCTCGTGTACAACGGGGAACAGTGGCTCGACAGCTCCTTCCCCGAAGCGGGCCCGCGTTCGTGGTGGAACCCGTGGCATGGCGGTATTTCCGCCTCTGTGCAAGGGATGTCCCCGCTAAGCCAGCAGGAAGAGCGGCGGAGCGCTGAATTCGTCTCCTTGACCGATAGCATGGGCAACATGTGGAGTGGCGTCGCTTTGCATACGCATATTGAGAAACACGAGAAAAACCGCGGGATCGAGCTCAGCCTGTTCGCGCTGCTTCTTCCGGGAGCGCCGGTGCTTTGTTGTACAACGCGCTTGACGAACCGCTCCGGCAAAGTCGGCAGCGATCTGCCTTCGGAAGGATTGATCCGCTACGGCTCCGATCACCGTCGGACGATCGTTCATGCTCTCAATCGGTATCCGGGTTCGAACGCCCATGCGTATACGAACAACCAGCTTGTTGACTACAGCGCTTCGCAAAACCGCCCGCTGCTATCCGGAGCATCCGCATGGACGGCACCTGTGTTTTTTGCTTTTGCCGAAGTGCCGCTTACATATCAGGAACTGCGGGGATTGGCGGAAATTCGTTTTGACGACAATAATAGGGGGTAGTCATGCCGATCATCGACATTCATATCCATTTATCCGACATCGAGAGCTTTCATTCTACGGCGCGGGACCTCTCCGGAGTGGATTACTCTGCGAGCGGACTGAAACGTGAATTCGATCGGAATGACGTCATCCTGGGGATCGGGATGGGCGTGCAGGAACAGACGCGCGGCACGTTTCCCGATTCCCAGGCGGCAAATCCGATGGGGCTCGACCTGGTCGAATCGATGCCTCCCTATCTCATGGAGTGCGTCGGGATTAATCCGGTACGGCTCGCTTCGCCGGAAGGAGCGAAGGAGCTGGACAAGATCGAGCAGCGCCTCGCTTCGTCCGATGTTGCGGGTATCAAGCTGTACGCAGGATATTACCATTACTTCGTAACCGATAAAGTGTACGGTCCGGTCTACGAATTGGCGAAGCGGTTCGATGTTCCGGTCGTCATCCATACCGGCGATACGTATTCCATGAACGGTCTGTTGAAATATTCGCACCCGCTTACGGTGGATGAGCTGGCCTTTCAGCAAAGAGACGTTCGCTTCATGATCTGTCATCTTGGAGATCCCTGGGTGATGGATGCGGCCGAAGTCGTCGCCAAAAACCCGAATGTGTATGCCGATTTGTCCGGCCTCGTCGTAGGAAACCGTCTCAAATTCGACCGGTTCATCAACGAACCGCTGTTTATGGATCATTTTCGAAGAGCGCTCGTCTATGCTGACAATTACGAGAAAATGCTGTTCGGCACCGACTGGCCGCTCGCTCCGATCGACGTGTATATCGATTTCGTGAAGCGTCTTATTCCCGAGAAGCACCACGAAGAGGTGTTTTACCGCAATGCGCTGCAAGTTTTTCCAAGGATCGGGCCAAGGCTTGCCCAGTTGCAAGGCTGAAGAGCGGCATTGCTCTGTTTTCAAGGGAGCCCGCGTAGGCGGAGGCTGACCCCGTCACTATGACAGTGGCTGAAACCGGTGGTCCGCTCCGTGTCGATTCAACCATACGCTTTCACGCAATAACCGGCTGCATACGAGCAGTCGGTTTTTTTCGTACGCCTGGTTCCCGTTGCGTTCGTTCAACGCGCTAGGTTTGATTTTTCGTTAACCGGAATTAGCCCCAAGTAATAGCTCACCCAAGACCTTGGTCCAGTGCCAAAACTAAACCGCAGACAGTTCTGGATTTTGCTAATTTTAGCTAAACTAGGCAAGGTAAATACGAATTTATCGGCCTGGAGGAACTTTCAATGGAATCGATGAGCGCGCTTTTTGAACAATACGGATATTTCGTTTTATTTATCGGCTTGTTTGCGGAATCTTTGGCTTTGCCGTTTCCAGGGGAGCTGGCCATGGCCATATCGGGCCACATGGTGAATTACGGGAGCTTCAATATCTTTTTGGTTATTCTCTGTTCTTATGTGGGAGCCATTGTCGGGACGACGTTTACGTATTATTTGGGGTACAAACTCGGAACGCCGTTTTTTGATCAATACGGCAAGTATTTTTTTATGAATCGGGAACGAAGAGCCAAAGTATCCGGATGGTTTGACAAATACGGAGACAAGCTGATTCTTGTCAGTTATTTTATCCCCGGCTTGCGGCATTTTACCGGTTATGTGTCCGGTATTTTGAAGGTGAAGCAGCGCACGTTTTTCTTCTATAACTATATCGGCGGATTTGTATGGGTTTTGGTATATGTCTCGGTCGGAAAAGTGTTCGGGCGCAACATCGAACAGCTGCTCCATCTCATTTCCCGGTATTCCGGCATCGCTGTAGCCGTCATAGCGGTCGTACTGGTCATCGGATTAATCGTTAGGCAAAATAAAGCGGCGCTTGCGAGAAGATTTTTGTCCAGAGGCAGTAAAGCATTGGATCGGAAATAGTTTCGTACAATGAATATACGTTTATGAAATGGTATGATGGAAATAAGAGGATTTTGAGGATGTGAACTATGAGATTTCGAGAGGGTGCCTGAGGGAGATGGATCACATGGTTGAAGATGGACTAGGAGTAGGCGAGCTCGCTGAAGTGTTCACTTCGGCGGTCCAGGCCGTAAAGACAGGCGGTGTGGAGTCGCTTATACAGCTGCTGCGTGAACACCCGGAGCTGGCTTATGCCCGTTCGCAGAAGGGCCGAACGCTGTTAAACCATCTGTGCGATTGGCCCGGGCATTTTCCGCGCGAGTTTGAGACAGGACGTGCGCTCATCGCTGCGGGAGCGGATGTCAACGCCCTTGCCATCGATCCTGACCGGGGGGAGACCTCCCTGCAGTGGGCGGTAAGCGCGAACGACGTTGCGATGGCCGAGCTGCTGATCGATTGCGGCGCAGCGGTGGACGGGCTGAACGGCGATTTGCGCCCGTTGGCGCAAGCCCTTTTCTACGGGTGCCGCGAAGCGGCTGAGATGCTGGTGCGGCGCGGCGCCACCGTCACGTTGGAATTCGCAGCCGGTCTGGGTCTTACCGGCATGCTTCCGCGTTTCTTCGGCACAGACGGCTGTTTGCTCCCAAGCGCCGGTGCGCATACGGCCCCGGTGAAGAACGCGATCCGGCCGGATACGACCGGCGATGAGCGGATGGAGCAGGCGCTCATCTACGCCGTCATCAATAACCGAATCGAAAGCGCCGCCTATTTGCTCGATCGCGGAGCCGATATCAATGCGATGCCGTCCGGCTTCCACTTTCGGGGCACGCCGCTGCACTGGGTTGCCGGCGGGGATTCCGCGGAGATGGTAGAATTCCTTGTGCGCCGCGGCGCCGATCTGCATGCGGCCGCTCCGAAAGACAAGGCCACGCCGCTGGAAATGGCGGAACACCGAAAAAAGCCGGACATCGTCCGGCTTTTGAAAAACTTAGGGGCACAGCGGTAAAGGGTACCCGGCCGCTTAGGAGCGCTTGCGCGGAACGGCAAGCGCTCCTAGCG
>NZ_CAJVCE010000004.1:0-361922 GCF_910594985.1 Paenibacillus allorhizosphaerae | reverse complement strand
GCGTTTGTCTGGCAAACGCTGCGAATCCGGGCCGCAAAATCACTCTTTCAGCAGGTGTAATCCAAAAGTAACGGCTTACGGAAGGCCGAAGCAGTTCAGCGTGATAACATGCTAATGTACCGGCCAAGAAGTTCCGACATCGCCTGCAGTCAAAGGTCTTCGAGGCTTCAGCACGCTCGAACGAAGAGCTCGGTAATTCCGTTGATTCATAGCTCGTTCAATAGCCGGATTTGCAAAATGCGCTTCCTACTTCTTTTTCTCCGCCTCGATCGATTTTGCCGCCGCTTCATTGGCCTGTCTCAGCAAAGTGACGACGTCGTCGTTGCCTTTTTCGAACTCTTTGAACATCGTGTTCACCTCATTGGAAACGAGGGTCGAAAAGGGGTTAACTTTTTCCGGTGCGGTCGGCTTCGTTTTGAAAATCGCCTGCACGTTTTTGCCTTTCAAAATGTCCAAATTTTTGCCGAAATTGTCTTTCAAATCTTGATCCGTCAGCGGCGACAGTTTGCCGTCCTTTACAAGTTCGGATTGCGCTTCTTTGGATACGAGAAAAGCGATCACCTGAAATGCTTCTTCCTTATGCTTGCTCGTCGCGGAAATGCTTAGATTATGCGAATCCGTACCGATGCCGATCCCCGGGCTGTCTTTAAAGCTCGGATAAGAGACGATGTCCCAATTCATCGGGGTGCCGTTCTTCTCCAGGTCCTGGAAGTTGCTTATGTAATCGCGGTAAGCAAAAATCGCCGTCGTCCGGTCTTTAAAAAACTGGTCGGTCCAGCTTTTCTTGCCTTGTTTCCATTCCGCGCCCGGCACTTTGTAGAACGAGGCCGCGAGCCTGAAATGCTCCACCCATTTATCGTTCAGCAGGTCGGGCTTATCGTTCGTGCCGGCAGCGAAATTACTATAGCCCGGATGCCCGTACCGGAACGTTTGCGGGTCCATTCCCTGGTACTGAACGCCGTCCGCGACGCGGGTCAGCTTGCGCTGCAAATCAAGGTATTCTTCCCAGACCATGCCGTCTTTCGGATAAGGAACCCCGAATTTGTCGAAAATGTCCTTGTTGTAATACGTCAAATACATGCTGTTGTCATAATGCGGCAGCGCATAAAGCTCGCCGTTCGGGGCCTGCAATTTGATCGCATCGAGCAGAAGCGGATTGAATTTGCCCAGGTCGACGTTGTATTTTTTAATAAGCGCCGTCAATTCGTATACGAGGCCCAGTTTTACGTAAACATTGCTGATCGACGGATTGCTGGAGTAAATGATGTCGGGGAATTGTCCAGCCGAAAGCAGCTCCTCCGCTGTAGTGCCTTTTCCGCTCTTGATAATTTCCAGCGTTACATGAGGAAACTTCTTTTTAACCGCTTCCATAATATGTTTGTTCATGACGATATCGGGCTCGCTAAATTGCTGAAACAAAGTTAGCGTCACCGGATCGCTGCTTACTTTTGGGGGAGCGGCAGCCTCCGAAGATTGGGGCGTTTTCCCGGTACTGCACCCGGCCAGTAAGGCGGCTATCATCACCGTAGATAGTATCATTTGTCCTTTTATTCGATTCATTTGTTGCCCCGCTTTCCTATTTTTATAAGATGGATGAGAATGAAACATTTCACTCTTTCGACCATCGTTTGAATCCTATAGTAACTTTCGGGAACAACAATGAATATGGTTGAAATATCCTTAATGTTTAATAAAATTAACTTTGTATTGCGCTGTCATAAAAAAACAAAACAAGAGCTCCCGTTGGAAGCTCTTGTTGAAGAAGACAAAAAATTGCATCAAAGGCTCATCTGGTATTTGAACAATAAATTGCGGTATTCGGAAGGGGAAACACCCGAAGTTTTTTTGAAAGAAGCGGAAAAATAGGAAACATCGTTAAACCCGAGCGTTTGCGCCACTTCGTTTACGGTCATTTCGGTTGAAGCAAGCAGTTGCTCCGCTTTCTTGATTCTCCGTTCATGAATATAGCGATGAGGGGGCATGCCCAGATGTCTCTTGAACACGCGGATCAAATAATTGGGATGAAAATGCGCGATTTGCGAAAGCTCCTCCAGCGTAATTTCTTTGGACAAGTTGGCGTCGATGAAGCGGATCGTATCCATTAATTTGTCAATACTGTCCGATTGCGAAAGTGCAGGGCACTCCAGCATTGCCCGCTCGATAAAGAGCGCAATGACGGATAGCAGCGCCGATTGAATTTTTAGCGAAGTCGTGCCGCCCGTTTTCATAAGATTGTCGATCAACAGTTGAAACTGACGCTGCAATTCGTCGGAGCTGCGCACGGTAATGAGATGCGGGAGGCCGAACCATCGAAACAACGGCATAAATGCGACATTGGAGTTGAAGTGGCACCAATACTTCGTATATGGGCGCCCTTCGGTCACGGAAAAAGATTGCAGCGTTCCGGCGGGAATGAACAACAGATCGCCCGGCTTGGGCATAAATTCTTGATTGCCGATTTTGATCCAGCCTTCTCCGTCGCAAATATAATAAATTTTATTGAAAGTTGGGATTGTATTAAACCGTTTCCAATCGGTCGTGCAATGGGAAAGCTTGGAATATAACAAGTTCACTCGTAAATTGGAAAGATGAGTGTTTAACAATTGATTTCTACTCACGTCGCACCTCCCGGTGTAAGCGCTGTCCTACCTTTAACTTACTTGTTGCAAACTTGATTGTCAAAGCTTGTCAGAAGCATTTTAATGCCGTGTAACATTGCCGACGTGTTCGTGGATGAGAAAAAGATCCAATAATCAGATTGACCTGTTTTATAACACGTGTTATGGTTGTGCTAGAGGTGTTATGATGAAGCGTGTAACCAGTTTTGATGTTGCCAAAAAGGCGGGAGTTTCCCGCAGCGTCGTGTCTGCCGTTTTGAATCACACCCCGGGGATTGGGGTAAGTGAAGAGAAACGGCGGGCGGTGCTGAAAGCGATCGAGGAGCTGGGCTACGCCGTCGACGTCCATGCGAAAGGGATGCGGACCGGGCGCAGCCAATGCATCGCCGCTTACGGCAATTTGCAAAACCGGTTCTTCGCGCAAATGCTGCAGGGTCTGCAAAAGGTATGCGGCGAACGCGGGTTTTACGTGCTGCTATGCAGCGCCGGGGCCGGTGTAGGTAGCCGGGACCGCCTATTTGAACTGTTTCAGCAGCGCCGGATCGACGGGATCGTAACGAAGGATACGACAGGATATGGCGATGAGGAATGGAAGCGGGAAGTGCTGCGGCTCGGCATTCCGTATGTTTCCGTCGAAGGGTACCCGGAAAGCGTCGAGATTGCGTCGGTTCAGATGGATTATGCCGAAAGCATTCGCATGGCGCTCGACTACGCCTGGGCCCGTACCGGCCTTCCGCCGGCGTATGTTGAAATATATAACCGGGCGGAGTATGCGCCCAATTGGGGAGACCGTCATCGTGTGCAAGCCTATAACGAATGGATGGAGGCAAGGGGACTTGAACCCCGCCTCATACGAAGACAGTGGAAGGAATGGCCTCAAGACCGGGCATGGTGGCTCGACCTTTTGCGGCATGAAGCGCATCCGGTGAGCATGATTACGAACTGGTCCCGAGCTTCGGTGGCGGTGTATCGCGCGGCTTATGAGCTGAAGCTGTACATCGGCAAGGATGTATATGTAATGGCTGCGGATAATACGGAGCAGTTGAACGAAGGGTTGGTTCCTTCCTTGAGCGCCGTTGAAGTTCCTTACGCGGAGATGGGGGAAGCAGCCGGTCGGCGGATCATCGAATATATCGAAGGGACAAGAAACCTAGTTGATACCGAGCGTATATGGCTGCCGGCGAAGCTGATGCGAAGAGAAAGCATGTAAGCGCATTATGCCATCGCGGAAGGCCATTTTAAACGTTCTCCTCACAAAAGTGCATAGAAGCTAGACCGATACATATTGCCGAACCGCCGATTCCGGCGGGAATGTGGAGGTAACTGCCTGATTCGGATTGAAAAAGAGAGCGGGGCGGTTTGCCTCGACGCACTTGAATAATAAAAATTTAAGCATTTATAACACGTGTTATATCAGGGGAGGATAAAACTTATGTTTTGGACCAAAGAAAAGCTTGCCGCCCGGATCAATGAATTGGCGGGATTCCGCTATCGGGAGGAGCGTTCCGTATCCGGTCTGCGCAAGCAGGAGGACCTGGCGGGAGAGATAGGGTCATATCCGCCGCCGGAGAACGGGAAGTGGGATCCCGTCGTGCTCGGAGACCGATATAAAGGCCGGGATCTGTACGTTTGGCTCGCGTATGAATTCGAAGTTCCTGCCGCTTGGCAGGGTAAGAAAATCGTCGGCCGGTTCGATTTCGGACGTACCGGCGGCGGAGGTAACAGCGGATTCGAAGCGCTGCTGTTTTTGAACAGCGAGCCGTACCAAGGGGTCGACAGCAATCACGAGGAGGTATTTCTGCCGCCTGACGCTGCCGGTCGAAAGCTGCAATTTCATGTGCGTTTATGGTCGGGACTGAACGGCTACGGCAAGGCGGCGCCGATCGAGAACGAAATCCGCATGGCCAAGGTCGGCTGGCTGGATGAAGCGGTCGACGACTTGTATTATACGAGTCTCGCAGTGCTGCAAACCGTTCAATTGCTGGGCGAGAACCGCCCGGAGCATCATGAGCTGCTGTCTGCGCTCGACCGGGCGTTTCTGCGAATCGACTGGTCCGTACCGGGCTCGGGCGCTTTTTACGAATCGTTATACGCCGCCCAAAACGTGCTGCAAGAGCAGCTTGATGCCATGCCGAAGCATCATCCGGTCACCGTGCAGTGCATCGGCCACACGCATATCGACGTCGCCTGGCTGTGGAGGTTAAAGCATACGCGGGAGAAAGCGGCTCGTTCGTTTTCCACGGTGCTGCGACTGATGGAGCTTTACCCGGACTACGTATTTTTGCAAACGCAGCCTCAGCTGTACGATTATTTGCAATCGGATTATCCGGCGATCTATGAGCAAATTCAAGCGCGCGTGAAGGAAGGCCGCTGGGAAGCGGGGGGCGCCATGTGGCTTGAAGCCGACTGCAACCTAACGTCGGGCGAATCGCTCGTGCGGCAGCTTTTGTACGGCACCCGCTTTTTCCGCGAGCAGTTTGGGGTAGAGTGCCGGTATTTGTGGCTGCCGGACGTATTCGGTTACAGCTGGGCGCTGCCGCAAATTTTGAAAAAATCCGGTATCGACATGTTCATGACGACGAAAATCAGCTGGAACCAATACAATCGCATGCCGCATGATACATTCCATTGGAAGGGAATCGACGGGACCGAAGTGCTGACGCATTTCATCACGACTCCGGATAACGGGAGCAGCGAGGGCGCGTTTTATTATACATACAACGGCAGCATTACCCCGAAATCCGTGCAGGGGATATGGGATGCTTACCGCGACAAAGAGCTGAATCGCGAGCTGCTGCTGTCATATGGTTATGGAGACGGAGGGGGCGGCGTCAACCGTCCGATGCTGGAAATGCGCCGACGTCTTGACCGGCTGCCGGGCTTGCCGAATGTCACGACGGGGCGGGCGGACGAATACTTTGACCGGCTGCAGGAGCAGATCGCTTCGACGGACCGCTATGTGCATACATGGGACGGGGAGCTGTACCTGGAGCTTCATCGGGGAACGTACACGAGCCAGGCCTATAACAAACGGGCTAATCGGAAGCTGGAGCTGCTGTACCGTGAAACCGAGTGGCTCGGCGTCTTGAGTAGCGTACTTCGCTCTTGTTGGGAAGCTTACCCGCAAAAAGAGCTGTACGAAGGTTGGAAAATCATATTGCGCAACCAGTTCCATGACATTATCCCCGGCTCTTCGATCAGCGAAGTGTACGAGGACAGCCGTCAAGAGTATGCGGAAGCGTTTGGCATTGCCTATGCGGCTCGGGAACGTGCGGAAGAAGCCTTAATGGATAAAGAGGCAACGGCGATGACGGTCTTCAACAGTGCCTCCTGGGAGCGCGACGATCTGGTTGCCGTTTCCGTCTCCGGCGAGTTGGAGAAAGACGGGATATGGCTCGATGCCGACGGGCAGCCGCTTGCGGCGCAGCGTTTGGAGCACGATTGGCTGGTTCGCATGAATCGGGTGTCCCCGATGGGATATACATCCATTCGATTTCTTCCGGAAGCAGCATCGGGCCGTACCGAGCAGCCTGTATCCGCTCCATTTCAAACGTCGAATCACGGCATGGAAACTCCATTTTATGCCATCGAGTGGGAGACTTCCGGCCGCTTGACCCGGATTTACGATAAGGAGCATGCGCGAGAGGTTTTATCGGCCGGCGCATGCGGTAACGAATTGCAGGTGTTCGAGGATAAGCCGAAAGGACGCCATGAGGCATGGGACATCGATATTTTTTACACGGAAAAAATGCGCTCAATCACCGACCTGCAGCAGCTTGTCATCGAAGAAAACGGGCCGCTCCGCGCCGTCGTGCGGTTTGAGTGGAAGTACGGCAGCTCTGCGGTCGTGCAGCGGATGATCGTTTACTCGGGCAACCGGCGCATCGATTTTGATACGCGCGTCGACTGGCGTGAGCAGCGGAAGCTGCTGAAAGTCGCATTCCCTGTAGACATTCGCGCCACGGAAGCGACATACGACATCCAGTTCGGCAACGTCAAGCGTCCGACCCACTGGAACACGAGCTGGGACTATGCAAGATTCGAAACGGTTGGCCACCAGTGGGCGGATTTGTCGGAGCGAAACTATGGCGTCAGCCTGCTCAACGACTGCAAATACGGTTACGATGTGAAAGGAAACGTCATGCGCCTGTCATTGATCAAATCAGCCATGGTACCCGATCCGCGTGCGGATCAAGGGCTGCACGAATTTACGTATGCGCTGTATCCGCATGCCGGCGATTGGCACGAAGCCGGGACGGTGCAGGCCGCTTGGTCGCTGAATAATCCACTGACCGCCGCAGCAGGCGCCCCACAGCAGCCGTCCATGTCGCTGCTTCGTCTGTCGGAAACCGCGGCAGGCCACGTGATGATCGATGCTGTCAAAAAAGCGGAGGACCATGATGCCATCATCGTCCGCCTGCACGAGTTCGCAGGCAACCGCGGGGAAGTTCGGCTCACGAGCGATGCCGTCATCGCGGGTTGGCAGGAGACAGACCTGATGGAGCGGCCGATTGGAGAAGCGAATGATGGCGATGATGTCATATTTTTCATCAAACCCTATGAGATTAAGACGTTCTTAGTGTATATGGGGAAATGATCGATCAAACCGTTTTTCCAAGCAAGGCTCTGATCAAGTTAAATGGTGAATCCAAGTTTATCATTGAAGCTGTACTTATAGAGTTGTAATTTATGACAAACCCGGCCTACGTCTATACTATAGGGCGGGTTTTTGTCATCTCTACTCTCATGAATCTATTTACTGTAGAGTCACCCATAATGACGAATATCCCCATACAAAATAATGTCGGGCCGTCCGTCTCGAAGCACGACTTTGCATAAGCTGGCGGCCGCAAAAACGGAGGATTCCAAATATCCCGCAAGGGCCGGCCTTCAAAGTGAGCCATCAGCAGCTTTAAGGTGGCGCTATGTGTAGCAACCAATATCATCTTCCCTTGAGAGGTGTCAACAACATCGTTCAAACAAGCAAGCGCTCGCCGCTTGACATCATGGAAGCTCTCCCCGGTGCCGCCGTCGAACAAGTCGGGTTCATTCCAAAATCGTTCAAATCGCCCGGGCTCACTCACCTTTATTTCCTCCTGAATACAGCCTTCCCTGGCCCATATCGATTTCCTGTAGCTCATCACAAGCGATAATGTCGGCCGATTGAAGCCCGCGCACCAGTTCCGCCGTCTGTCGAGCGCTTCCGCTGGAGCTTGTGTAGATGACGTCGAAGTGCACGTCCCGCAGTGCTTCGCCGAGCCGTCCGGCTTGACTTACGCCTAATGGCGTAAGCGGTAAAATATTGATTCCGGCAAGCGTCCACAATGCTTTAGGCGGAAAACCCGATAAACCGCCCTTGCATCTGCCCTTGCGTTTGCATATAATACTTGTTAAATCCATAAAGCCAAAATGCTTTGACGGAGAAAAGTAAGCAGTGCTTCTTCACAGGGAGGGAACGCCGAAGATTGAGAGCGTCCCCGTAGAATCAGGCTGCCGAAGTTCGCTCCCGAGCAGTCCTTTGAAACCGGTAGCCGATAGCTGCGCGGCAAGTAGGAGGAACCGGTCGTTTACGAACCGTTATGTTGGAATGAAGTGAGAAGCGGACATTCCGTCCGTCTTCTAACAAGGGTGGTACCACGGCTTTTTCGTCCCTTACGTTGCAACTGCTACTCATGTGAAACAGAGTCAGTTGTCAACTACGTTGCAACTGTTACTCATGCGAAGCAGAGTCAGTTGACAGCAGATGGGATGAAGGGGCCTTTTTTGTGTTCGGCGAACCAAACGGCATAACGAATTTAAGGAGGGTGCATGAGACCATGAAGGAACGGTTGCTTGCTTTAAAAGAAGAGGCGCTGCAGGAGCTCGGGCAAGTAGAGAATCAGCAGCAGCTAAACGAATTCAGAATCAAGTATTTGGGTAAAAAGGGGCCGCTGACCGAAATTTTGCGCGGCATGGGCGCATTAAGCGCGGAAGAGCGTCCGGTGATCGGTCAGGTGGCCAACGACGTGCGCGCCGCGATCGAGGAAGTGCTCGAAGCGAAGCAGGCTGAGTATACGAAAGCGGAGACGAACGCTCGGCTCGCAGCGGAGACGATTGACGTAACGCTGCCCGGTCGCCCGGTTGGCCGCGGTGCGATTCATCCGATCAGCAAGGTGATCCAGGAGATTGAAGATATTTTCATCGGGATGGGCTACACGGTCGCCGAGGGTCCGGAGGTTGAGCAGGATTACTACAACTTCGAAGCGCTCAACTTGCCGAAAAACCATCCGGCGCGCGACATGCAGGACTCGTTCTACATTACGGACGAGATTTTGATGCGGACGCACACCTCCCCGGTGCAAGTGCGCACGATGGAAAAAATGAAAGGACATGTGCCGGTCAAAATCATTTGCCCGGGCCGCGTATACCGCCGCGATGACGACGATGCGACGCATTCCCACATGTTCACGCAGATTGAAGGGCTTGTCATCGACCGCGGCATTCGCATGAGCGACCTGAAAGGGACGCTGCTGCAGTTCGTGCAGGAGCTGTTCGGTAAGCAGACGCAAATTCGGATGCGTCCGAGCTTCTTCCCGTTCACCGAACCAAGCGCGGAGGTCGATGTAACCTGTGCAATGTGCAGCGGTCATGGCTGCCGGGTGTGCAAGCATACAGGGTGGCTTGAAATATTGGGTTCGGGCATGGTGCATCCACGTGTGCTGGAGATGGCCGGTTACGATCCGGAAGAATACAGCGGATTTGCATTCGGCCTTGGCGTGGAGCGGGTTGCGATGCTGAAATACGACATTGAAGACATTCGTCATTTCTATACGAACGATCTGCGGTTCTTGAAGCAGTTTGTTCATTTGTAAAGAAAACATCGAAGTCATTCAAGATGAGCGACCGCGATTCAAAGGCAAGTTTTCTTGTGATAAAGGAAGCGTTCGGCTCCGCTTGAAGGAAGATCGACTGTGATTAAATGAAGGTTTCTTGTGATAAAGAAAAGTGTCCGGCTAGGCCGTGGGTGTAAGCTTTCTTTATCGTTAAAAGAGAGGAGCGTGAAATAGCGATGAAAGTATCTTATCAATGGTTGTCGCAGTATGTGGACGTGAGCGGGTTTACGGCGTCGGAGTTGGCGGAGAAGCTCACTCGCAGCGGCATTGAAGTCGATTTCGTGGAAAACCGCAACAAAGGCGTAGAGAAGGTGGTCGTCGGTTTCGTCAAATCGCGCGAGAAGCATCCGGATGCCGACAAACTCAGTGTTTGTATTGTCGACGCGGGTCAAGGCGAAGATCTGCAAATCGTCTGCGGAGCGAAAAATGTGGCGGCTGGTCAAAAGGTGCCTGTGGCGCTCGTTGGCGCAAAGCTGCCGGACGGTCTCGTGATCAAGCGGGCGAAGCTGCGCGGCGTTGAATCGCAAGGCATGATCTGCTCGGCGAAGGAACTCGGCTTGAACGACAAACTGCTGCCGAAGGAAATACAGGAAGGCATTCTCGTCTTGCCGGAAAACACGACAGTCGGCGACAGCATTCTGGATGTGCTCGCCATCAATGACGAGGTCATGGAACTCGACCTGACACCGAACCGTTCGGACAGCTTGAGCATGCTGGGCGCAGCGTACGAAATCGGCGCGATTCTAGGGCGCGGCGTGAAGCAGCCGGAGCGCGAACAAGGCGAGAACGATACGGTAAAAGCAGCGGACCGCATTTCCGTCGAAATCAGTGCAAAGGAGCAGTGCTCCCACTATGCGGCCCGTCTGATCGAAGGCGTAAGCATCGGGCCGTCTCCGCTTTGGATGCAAAACCGCCTTATGGCGGCAGGCGTACGGCCGATCAACAATATCGTTGACATCACCAACTATGTGATGCTCGAGTACGGCCAGCCGCTTCATGCGTTTGACGCTGACCAGTTGACAAACGGGCATATCGACGTCCGGCTTGCCCGCGAAGGCGAGAAACTCGTGACGCTCGACGGAACGGAACGCACGCTCGAGCCTCATATGCTGCTCATTACCGATGGCGTCAAACCTGTAGCGCTTGCCGGCGTTATGGGCGGTTTGAACTCGGAGGTGACGGACGGTACGACGCGGATTTTGCTGGAGTCCGCCAAGTTTGACGGCGGAACGGTCCGCAAAACGTCCCGCCAACTCGGACTTCGCTCCGAAGCGTCGCTTCGGTTCGAGAAGGAAGTGAACCCGGAGGCGGTGATTCCGGCGCTGGACCGTGCTGCCGCTTTGATGGCGGAGCTGGCCGGCGGCAAAGTGGCGTCCGGCATTGTTGAGGCGGTGGCAGCGGAGCATAAGCCGGTGAAGATCGAAATAACGGTCGACCGCATTAACCGTTATTTGGGAACAAGCTTGACGGCGGACCAGGTGACGGCGATATTCGAGCGATTGAATTTCCCGCTTGAGACTTTGGGGCAGGACGCACTGCTTGTGCACGTGCCAAGCCGACGCGGAGATATAACCCGCGCTGTCGATCTGATCGAGGAAGTTGCCCGGTTGAACGGCTATGACAACATTCCGACGACGCTGATGAATGTTGTCACGACGCCGGGGGCGCTCACGAAGGAGCAGCAAATACGCCGCATCGCCCGCACTTTGCTTACGAACAGCGGGTTGCACGAAGCGATCACGTATTCGTTTACCCATCCGGAGCAAATTCGCGACTATGCCGGTGCTTACCGCGATGCGAAGCCGGTTGCGCTCGCCATGCCGATGAGCGAGGATCGCAGCACGCTGCGTACAAGCTTGATCCCGCATTTGATCGAGGCGGCATCGTATAACCGCAACCGGAATACGGATGATGTCGCTTTGTTTGAATTGGGCCGCGTATTTATCACCGGGGAAGAGACGCTGAGCGGTTTGCCGCAGGAGAAATTGCTGCTTGGGATGCTCATGACGGGCAAACGCAGCGAGCTGCACTGGTCGGGCAAGCCGGGCAATGTCGATTTTTATGATTTGAAAGGCGTGTTCGAAGGGTTGGTCAGCTATCTCGGCATCGAGAGTCTCCGGTATGTGAAATCCCAGCCGGACGGATTCCACCCGGGCCGCACAGCGGACATCGAAGTGGAGCAGAACGGCGCGCGCAAGGTGATCGGAACGATCGGGCAGCTTCATCCGGAGCTGCAGCAGAAGAAAGACCTTTCCGATACGTATGTGCTTGAAGTCGAATTTGACGCGCTCTCGGCGCTGGCGAAGGAGTCGTTTACTTACCAGCCGCTGCCGCGCTACCCGGCGATCAGCCGCGATATGGCACTCGTAGCCGGCATCGACGTGGCTGTCGGCGATTTGACGGCCAAAGCCAAGGAAACCGCAGGGCCGCTGCTCGAGTCTATTCAGGTGTTCGATATTTATACAGGCGAGCGTCTTGGGGCAGATAAGAAAAGCGTTGCGATCTCGCTTGTATACCGGACGCCGGAACGTACGTTAACGGACGAGGAAGTCAGCGAGCTTCATGCTCGCGTCGTGGCAGATCTTGAAACGACGTTTGGGGCTGAACTGAGGAAATAAACTGGAAAAGCTTCGACAAAACATTAGCTTTACGAGCAGGAAAAACGATTCTCCGTATCGAATAATTTTGGATACGGAGAATTTTTTTTGTCGTGGAAAGGGGAGCAACGTCTGTGAGCGGTGAAGAGAAAGTCAAGATGACCGTCGACATCTATGGCACCCAGTATAAGCTGGTTTCCAAATCCAGCCCTTCTTATATAAAACGAGTGGTCGCCATTGTAAACGACCAAATGCATAGAATTGCGCAGAACAGCCCCCGTTTGGACTTGTCCAAAATTGCCGTGCTCGCCGCAGTCAATATGGCGGACGAATGGAGCCGAATGCAGCAGGAGCTGGAGGAATCGCTTGCCAGGCAGCGTCAACTGGAGAAGGCGAAGGAGGACTTGTCCGTTCTGAGCGAAAAGCATGCGCGGTTGCAGCAGGAACTTAGCGACGGGCAAGAGCAAGTGAAAGCTTTGACGGTCGAACGGGATACGCTGAAGGCGGAGCGCGAGGCCACTGCAGAAGAACTTGATCGGATAACATCGCAGTTCAGCGAGCTCGACAAGCGCCGGGAAGTACTCGAGGCGGAGCACGCGTCGGATCGCGAACGTCTGACCGGATTGCAGGGTTTGACGGGCGAGCTTGAGCGGAAGCTGTTTGAAACGGAGGCTCGCGCTCAGGAGCTTGAGGCGACCTGTGCCGCCAACGAGCAGGAATCGGCACAGCGCAAGCAGCGCATTGCCGAATTGGAGAAGGCCAAGCGAACGCTCGAACATCGCGCAGCGGAACAGACGCTGGATCGTGAGAACATGCGGGCACGCTTGGAGGATCGAGACGCGCAACTGGCCAAGCTGGCGGAAACGGAGCGACAGCTCAAGGAACGGTTCGCCGCGCAGGAAAAGCGGACAACCGATTTGGATCGTAGGCTGCTGGAAGCGCTGAGCGAAAGGGAGCAATTAGCCAAACAGTTAACCGAACGGGAACATTTGTACGGCGAACTCGGCGAGCAGGTCGATCAACTGCAGGAGCAATTGTCCGGCTTGCGGCAAGAGGCAGAGCTGCAGGAAGCGCTCTACCAGGAGCTGCAGGAAACAAGCGGCAGCCGGGAAAGCGAGCTGCAGCGGCAGCTCGAAGACGAGCGCGCCCGAATGACGGCGGCGCTGCAAGCCGAGACGGCGCGCGTCGCCGAGCTCGCGGCGCAGGAAACCAAGCTGCGCGAAGCCCTCGCGCAGCAGCAAGAAGCCGCCGCGGCTGAGCTCGCGGCGCAACAAACCAAGCTGCGCGAAGCCCTCGCGCAGCAGCAAGAAACCGCCGCGGCTGAGCTTGCGGCGCAACAAACCAAGCTGCGCGAAGCCCTCGCGCAGCAGCAAGAAGCCGCCGCGGCCGAGCTCGCGGCGCAACAAACCAAGCTGCGCGAAGCTCTCGCGCAGCAGCAAGAAGCCGCCGCGGCCGAGCTCGCGGCGCGAGAAACCGAGCTGCGCGAAGCTCTCGCGCAGCAGGAAGCTGCCGCCGCGGCCGAGCACGCGGCGCGAGAAACCGAGCTGCGCGAAGCCCTCGCGCAGCAGGAAGCTGCCGCCGCGGCCGAGCACGCGGAGCACCAAGAGCAGCGCCGCCGCCTGCAGCAGCAGCTCGGCGAACAGCTGGAACAGTCCCGTGAGCTGCTGCTGCGCGGGGACGGGCTGCAAGAAGAATTTGATGCGCTGCAGCGCCGGTATAGCGAGCAGCAAGAAGAGCTTGGGCTGCAGCAGGAGCTGTACAGCGAGCTCGAATCGGAGCATGCGCAGCTGCAGGCGAGCAGCGGAGATCGACAAGCTGTGCTGGAACGCGAGCTTGCCATACGCACAGGGGAGCTGCAGCGGCAGCTTGCGGAAGCGAAGGAGCGCGCCAGCGCCCAGGCGGCGGCACAGGCGGAGCGCCTGGCAGAGCTCGAGCGCAGGCTCGAGGCAAGCGAAGCGGAGCGGTTGCGGGAGCTGGCGGAACGGCAGCAGGAGCTCGCGGAGCGGGAAGAACGCGGCCGAAGCCTGGAGCAGCAGCTTGCACAGCAGCAGTCGTACAACTTGCAGCTGCAGGAGAGCAGCAGCCAGTGGCAGAAGCGAAGCGAAGAACAGGCCGCGCATGCGGACGAGCTGCGCCTGAAGCTGCATGAGCAGCAGGAAGAGCTTGAACTGCAGCTCGCGATATACAGCGAGCTGGAAGAGAAGCACGAGAAACTTGCGGAGCGTCTCAGCCTGCAGGAAGTCCGGGCGCTGCAGGCCGCAGACCAGCAGCAGGCCCGAAGCACTGAGATCGAGCGATTGCTGGCTGAGCGCGAAGCGGAGCTTGCAAGGCTGCGCAGCGAACGGGAAGCGGCGGAGGAGCTCGGCCGCGCGCTGCAGGAACAATGCGCCGCGCTCGAGCAGCGGCAGGATGCCGCCGTCAGCGAGCGGCAGCAGCTCGAGCAGCGGCTAGCGACACAGGAAGCCCGCATAGCGGAGCTTCTCAAGCAGGCGGCCGGAACGGATCATTTGCAGAAGGAACTGGCGCAGCTTCGCGAGGAGCTTGAAGTGCAGAACGAATTGTTTAACGAGCAGCAGGAAGAATTGAAAGAGCAGAAGAAGCGGCATGAGGCGCTGCAGGCGGATTACAGCGTACAGCAGGAGAAGGCGGAGCAAGTGTTCCATGAGCTGCAATCGCTCCAGTCCGAATATGAGAAGCTGCAAGTGGAATACAACGAGTGGATCGAACTCGTAGAGAAGGAATAAAGGCATGAACGGATTGGACTGGGCCGTTCTGGTAGTGATCGCTGCCGGAACGGTTTTGGGCTTTGCCCGCGGCTTGGTGGCGCAAATCGTGTCGTTTGTCGGCCTGTTCATCGCTTATATTGTAGCTTTCGCGTTTTACGACGACGTTGCCCCTTTTCTGAGAGACACCCTAGGCTTGTCAGGGTATGAAACGTACCAGCAATACGAATATTTGGCCAAAGATTTGAAACTGGATACATACATCTACAATGCGCTGGCTTTCGCCGTGCTGTTGTTCGGCGTCAAGCTCGCCTTCAGCATTGCCGGACGGCTGCTCAACCTGCTTGCTTCCGCTCCCGGGCTAAAGCAAATCAACCAGTGGAGCGGCGCCGCGCTCGGCCTGGTCGAAGCGCTGCTGATCGCTGTTGTAGCCGTCCATGTCATGACGGTAGTGCCGAACGACACGGCGCAAAAGCTGTTGAAGCAGTCGCAGCTGGCGCCTTACATCTTGGAGCATACGCCCGTCATTACCGAGAAGCTGCAGGAGCTATGGAACAACCGTAAAAGCACAAACGACGGTATTAAAACATAGCGCAATGCGAGCCCGTATCGATTGAATATGACTTGGCCATACCATGCAAAAAGCACCCCGTCTTCCGTCGGAAGGGGGTGCTTTTTCGTTAATTAAGCAACACGAGCGTGCCAAGAGCGACGGAGTTCTGGGATGCTCATTCCGATCGCGAAGCGACCTTCGCATATCCGATAGGGCGTTTTAGGCGATCCTATCGAATCGATCGCACCGGACATCTACGATCTGGTCCATATTTTCATTTTGCTCCGGAATTGCTTTGGCGAACAGCTGTTGTATCTTTTAAAGGTTTTGTAAAAATGCCCCATATTGTTCATCCCGATTTGCTCCCCGACTTGTTCAATGCTTAAATCCTCCGTCAGCAGAAGCCGTTCCGCCATTTTAATTTTGTTGAAGTTTGCGTAATCCACGAACGTCATTCCCATCATCTCTTTAAAGCATTTCGTGAAATGGTAGTAGCTCATATTCACCATTTTACTGGCGATCCCCAGATCCGGCTTGGCCGCGATATTCGTTTCAATGTAATCAAGCACGGGTCGTAACAGATGCATATACTTGCGTTCGTGTACGGGCAGCACCTGTCTGCTGTCGTAACGCATAAAGGTCAGCAAAATTTGCCGGATCAACATGCTGATCGCCAGTTCGTACCCCGGTTTCTTTGCTTTCGCTTCCTGATATATCGTTTGAATAACGTTTTGGATCGTATGTTTGGCATCGGCGTGGTCCGAGAGAATATAGTTCAGCTTGCTGCGTGTTGGCGTTCATGAAAAATTTCAAATAGGGGAGCGTCGTCGGGTCAAGGTATTGCTGGCAGTCGAATTGAAAAACGATGTATTTGACGGAAAACGCCCGGTCGCGATGCAGCTCGCTGGAGCCGATCAGAACGATATCCCCGTCGCGGAGGGTGAACATGTCTTGTTCCACGTAAACTTCAAGCTGCCCTTCCAGTATGTACAGCATTTCCACTTGCTTGTGGTAGTGCCTTTTATTGCAAAAATTTTCGGGCTTGGACAGCGTGAAGATGCCGGACAATCCTCCCTCCGAATACTTCGCAAAAAAGCGTATAAATTGACCCGGATCGGCAATAAAAATCCGCCTATATATTTCCTACAATTAAAATTGTAGTCGTTCCGTAAATAAAAAAAAAGAAGAAACCGGGCTGGGCCCATGTTGAGGGGGAAGCTCGGAGCTGTGCGGATCGGTCGGCGATGCCCTCAAGGCGCAAAATACGATGATTCAGGAGGAGGAAGGGTATGAAGGGGTTTCGGATGAGAGCTTTTATGTCGCTGGGGATAGCTTGCATTTTATCGCTGGTCACGGCTTGCAGCGGTACGGGAAACGGCGGGGGAATCGATCCGCTGTGGGCAATAACGAGAAAGCGGCCAATGATAACGGTACGGCCAAAAAGACCGTGGACGAGCAGGTAAACGAAGGCAAACCGGTGACCCTGCAAGTTTTCCAGTCGAGCGCGGGCATTACCGACAGCGAATTCGAAGAACTGTTTGCCAAACCGGTCAAGAGCAAATATCCTAATGTGACGCTGGAGCTGATCCGCGAGAGCAAGGCATCGATCAACCAGTTAATGACTGCGGGCGAATTCCCGGACATTATATTTACCCCGACGCTAAACCTCATCAAATTTTATCGACGCGCAGTTGGCAACCCGGATATCGTCGCGATTGATCCGAATTCCATGCGTTTAACGGCACAAAACCTGCTGGTTCCTTTCGTCGATCCGAAAACGGAGAAAGCCGATCTGACGAGCGAAAAGTGGAAGTACGTGTTCGACCTGTACCGTTCGATTCAAGACATTCCCGACAACAAAGCAGGGAAAAGAGGCGTGGCCGGATTCGAGAAAGACCAGACCGTCGCCATGTACACTTCCTCCGGCGGCCGACTTGAGGAGATCGAAGAGTTGATGAAACAAGGCGTGAAGTTGGACTGGGATATGGTGTCGTACCCGGTTCCGAAGAACGCCCCGTCCAAAAATATCGTGACCATGGCTCATGTGCTCGCGGTTTCTTCGACGGCCAAGAATAAAGACGATGCCTTCAAGATCGTCTCCTATTTATCGACCAGCCGGGAAGTGCAGAACAAACTGGCGAAGGGCGGATTTATTTCCGCGCTGAAGGACGATATCTAAAGAAACAATTCGGCGAAAATTTCAAATCGCTGCAAGGCAAAAATACGCAAGCCGTCTTCAAGAGCCGATACGGAACGATGGCACAGCCGACGCGATACGACGATATCGTAGTGAAAGCGATAGATAATGCGGAGAAAAAAATACGGGCGAACAGCACCGATATCAATACGGTAATCCGCAGCGCACAGGAAGAAGCGGACAAACTGATCGAGGCGGAGAAAGCAGCCAAAAAATAAGGCGAAGCCCCTCCATTCACGGAAGGGGCTTCGCCTTTATTTGGGTTCTTTGTATTATATTAAATTATGCTTCCACAACCAGCTTTGCTTTCATGTTGACATGACCTGCGCCGCAAGGAACGGTGCAAATAATATCGTACGATCCTTCTTTATCGGCTTTGAACGAAGCCGTTTTCGCATTATTGTCCAATTTTACTTTCAAGCCTTTGATTTCGACGCCGTGGATGCCTTCTTTATTTTCAAGCGAAACGTTGACGGTTTGCCCTTTTTTCACTTTGTATTCTTTTTGATCGAATTCAAAGTTTTTCGCCACAAGCTTCAAGTCGGTCGCTGCGCCGCCGCCTGCGGCCGCGGTGCTGTCCCCTGCCGGCGGCGTGGAGGCAGGTGCCGCTTGTTCCTTCGTTCCGCAAGCGGATAATGCGAATACCAACGCGATGGCTACGGCCAATACGATCGTTTTTTTCATGAGAAATTTCCCCTCTCAACCATTCCATTATTTTAATTGTGCTTACATTCCTTATATTAGCAAAAATAAAAAAAATTGCAGTGACGAACCGGTGACAACATCTTGAACCTCCGGTGAACGAATGAACCGATTGTGAGTATATTCACAGACAGCGGTGTTTTTAGCGATTGCGATTGTTTTAAACAACCGACCACGACGCATTTTTATAAGACCATCAACCCGGTATTGTTTATGTAAAAACGAACTTTTCCCTTGAGAAGCCGCGCTGATTGCATTAACCATATAATATAAAGTTGCATAAAAAAATCAGCCGCGACGATGCCGCAGCTGATTTTCTTACTTGGCGCGTTCACGCCCGGAGATCCCGCCTTCGAACGGCGTCTTCACAGGAATGAACAGGTCGATGATCCCGATGACCAATGCGGCCAAGATTGCACCGATGATGCTTGTCGACACACCGCTTACAATAAATTGCGCCAGCCAAATGACCAGTGCGCTGACCAGGAAACCGACGATTCCCCGGCCAAACGGCGTAATTCTTTTGCCGAACACTCCTTCAATAACCCATGCGGCAACGGCGATCACCAAGGCTAGGAAGAAAGCGCTCCAGAAGCCTCCGACACTGAAACCCGGAACGATCCAAGATACAATGATCAGCATCAAAGCAGATACGATAAATCTGACGAGATGTCCAAGCAAATGCATCAGTCTGATTCCTCCTTCGTTAAAGTGTGGCGTTCGATCGAGTCAACATCGGCAGCGTACATCGCGTTGGCGACATAAGCTGTTACTACGGTGCACCATTTAGGGTAGCCTGCGCATACGTGCTTTATGAATGGAAAAGTCAGGGGTTCCCCGATAGCTTTAGCTTTGCGGGTTGGTTATAATATAAAATCATATGAGGTCTTTGGCGCACGAAAGAGAGGAAGGTCACTTTTGAACCGAACGAATAGCTATAACCATAAAATATTAACGACGCTTGATTTTCACGCCATTATCCATAAATGCGCCGGACATGCGGCCACAACAGCCGGCAAGCAGCGGGTGGAGGAGCTTGAACCGAGCGGCGAATTCCAAACGGTCAAGCAGCGCCTGCAAGCAACGGAGGAAGCGGTTAATGTAGACCGGCTCAAGGGAGGGGCTCCCTTCGGTGGCATCCGCGATATTCGTCCGGCGATTCACCGGGCCCGGATTGGCGGCATGCTGAACCCCGGAGAATTACTGGATGTGGCCCTTACGAGCCAGGGCGGCCGGCGTCTAGAAAAATTTTTGGCGGATGTGAGCGACGATCATCCGATTCCGATACTTCTCCTGCTGACGGAGCGCATTACCGATCATAAACCGCTGGAGGACCGGATTCGCGGGTGCATCGACGACAATGCCGCCGTCCTTGATTCGGCAAGTACGGATCTTTCGCGAATCCGGAGCGAGCTGCGGACTAGCGAATCGAGAGCCCGGGAACGCCTGGAGCAGATGGTGCGTACACCTTCCATCCAAAAGATGCTGCAAGAGAATCTGGTCACCATTCGAGGAGACCGTTATGTCATACCGGTGAAGCAGGAGTACCGCGGCCATTTCGGCGGCATGATTCACGACCAGTCCGCCTCCGGCGCAACGCTGTTTATTGAACCGGAAGCTGTCGTTCAGCTGAACAACCGCGTAAGGGAATTGAAGCTGAAGGAAGAAGCCGAGGTCGAAAAAATATTGCGTGCTTTGTCCGCCCTCGTAGCCGAAGCCGCCGATCCGCTGCTCGTGAACGTGGAGGCGCTCGCCGAGCTTGACTTTATATTCGCCAAAGCGGGTCTCGCGAGGGAAATGAAAGCGACGCTGCCGCTGCTTAACGACCGCGGCTTCATCAAGCTGAAACGAGGAAGACATCCGCTCATTTCGCCCGAACATATCGTGCCGATCGATGTGGAGCTGGGCAATAAATATTCGACGATTATCGTAACCGGACCGAACACCGGCGGGAAGACGGTATCGCTGAAGACAGTCGGATTATTGTCGTTGATGGCCATGTCGGGATTGTTCGTCCCCGCGGAAGAGGGCAGCCAGCTTTGCGTGTTCGATGCGATTTATGCTGATATCGGCGACGAACAAAGCATTGAGCAAAATCTTAGTACGTTTTCCAGCCATATGACGAACATTATTCGCATATTAAAAGAAATGACGCCGAAAAGCCTCGTGCTGCTCGACGAACTTGGTGCCGGAACGGATCCTGCGGAAGGTTCGGCGCTCGCCATTTCGATATTGGAGCATATTCACCGCATGGGCTGTCGCGTCATTGCGACGACCCATTACAGCGAGCTGAAAGCATACGCGTTCGATCGCCAAGGCGTCATTAACGCCAGCATGGAATTCGACGTGCAGACGCTCCGTCCGACGTACCGCCTGCTCGTCGGCGTCCCGGGTCGAAGCAATGCGTTCGCGATCGCCGAACGGCTCGGTTTGGCGAAGCCGATTATCGAGCATGCGCGCGGCCAGGTCGGCGAAGAAGATCAACGCGTCGAATCGATGATTGCGACGCTGGAGGAGAACCGGCTGCAGGCCGAGGCGGAGCGCGTAAGCGCGGAGCAGCTGCGCCGCGAGGTGGAGACGCTGCGCGAGCAGCTCGCACGCGAGCGCCGCAGCTTCGACGAACAGCGGGATAAGCTGTTCGAGAAGGCGGAGCGCGAGGCGAGCGATGCGGTGGCGAAGGCGCGCCGCGAAGCCGATGAAGTGATCGCGGAGCTGCGCCGCCTGCAGCGGGAAGAAGCCGGGGGCGTTAAGGATCATAAGCTGGGCGAGCTCAAACGCAAGCTGAACGACGCCGTGCCGGAACTGAAGGCGAAGCACAAGCCGCTTACGCCCAAGAAGAAAGCCGACCGCGTGGAGCCGGGCGACGAGGTGCTGGTCACGAGCGTCGGGCAGCGCGGCCACGTGGTGGAACTGGTCGGCGACCAGGAAGTTTCGGTGCAGCTCGGCATTTTGAAGATGAAAGTGAACCGGTCGGACGTCGAGCTGGTGAAGCAGGCGTCTGCCTCACAGAAAAAACCGCCACAGCAGGCGACCTCGACGCTGAAGCGCACCCGGGACGAGAACGCGAAGATGGAGCTCGATTTGCGCGGGGCCAACGTCGAAGAGGCCATTATCGAGGTCGACCGGTTTCTGGACGAATCGTATCTTTCCAATTTCGGGCAAGTGTATATTATTCACGGCAAAGGAACCGGCGTATTACGGACGGGAATTCAGGAATTTCTCCGCAAGCATAAGCATGTCAAAAGCTACCGGATGGGCAATTACAACGAAGGCGGCGCAGGGGTCACGGTGGCGGAATTAAAATAATCTCGCCCTTCAGAAAGGAATTCACCCCAGGGAACGCGAATACATTTTTTAGAAAGCCGAAACCCTGTTGAGCGAAGAACTTTCCGCTCTTTCAAAATAGCTGGGAATGAAATGCCTATTTGCATGCGTACGTAGAAGTTTTTTTCCCATTCTTGAAACGGGGAACGGGAAACTCCGTATATAAAAATATAAACATCGATGTTTTATAATCTGCTGGCAGCTGAACGAATAAATCAATACGGGAGGATTTACTTATGGGGATTTTCAAAAGACTGCGTGACTTGACGATGGCTTCGATCAACGACTTGCTCGACAAAGCCGAAGATCCGGTGAAAATGCTGAACCAATTCCTTCGCGACATGGAAGAAGATATCCGTGAAGCTGAGGTTGCCGTTGCCAAACAAATCGCGATCGAGAAGAAATTCAAGCAGCAATATGAAGAAGCCGGCGACATGGTACAGAAGCGTGAAGAGCAGGCGCTCAAAGCGCTGGAAGCGCGCAATGAAGACTTGGCTCGCCGCGCGCTGCAGGACAAGAAAGAGCATCAGCTGAAGTTCGACGAGATGAAGAAGCAGTACGACACGGCCAAAACGAACGCCGATCGTCTCCGCGATCAGCTGTCCGAGATGAAAGACGAATTCAGCAAGCTGAAAAACAAAAAAGACTTGCTTGTTGCCCGTGCGGAAGCGGCTAAGGCGCAAAAACAAATCAACCAGGCGATGTCCGGCTTCGGCACAGACAATGCCGCCAAAGGGTTCGACCGCATGAGCGAGAAAGTGCTTCAGCTGGAAGCCGAAGCGGAGGCAAGCAACGAGCTGCGCTCCAAAGGGAAAGATCTGGATGACGAGCTGAACGCGCTTGACAAGAGCGACGGGGTCGACGATGAGCTGGCTGCGTTGAGAGCGAAGCTTGCCGCGAAGAAGCAATCCGAATAAGCGGGAAGCGATAAAAGGAGACTGAAGGCGCGGCCTTCAGTCTCTTCGGATGTCTGGTAACGAATCACTTTCTGCACCTTCCGGGCGAAAGGCAGGGGGCGAGTAAAGCAAATGATGACTAAAGAGGTGGACCGTTTGATGGCGAATCCTTTTGTGGAGACGTTAGCGTTTTTTTCAGTGGCCGTTCTTGCGCTAATCGTGTTTCTGGCCGTATTCGAGCTTGTGACGAAGTACAAGGATTGGGATGAAATCAAGAACGGCAACGTTGCCGTCGCGATGGCTACGGGCGGCAAAATATTCGGAATATGCAACTTGTTCCGGTTTTCCATTTTGAATAACGACTCCATCCTTCATGCGCTGATTTGGGCGGGGTACGGCTTTGTTTTATTGCTTGTCGCTTATTTTATATTCGAATTTTTAACGCCGTATTTCAAAATTGACGAGCAGATCAAGAACGATAATCGCGCCGTCGGGTTGATTTCCATGATGATCTCGATTTCGCTGTCTTACGTTGTGGGCGCCAGCGTCACCTGATCATCGCTCCCCGCGAATACACGTGTCTCTCATAGATTGGAGGAGGGTCGTCCTTGAAGTATTTATGGGGCACCTTGTTAGCGCTTGCGCTTGTTTTTATCGGCGTAGGCGTTTACTATTTTATTAAATATGCGTGAGACGGGGCTGGACCAATAGGCGAGCCGCTGCTTACGGGGAGGAAATGACGTATGCCCAAAAACGAAGACCAAATATGCCCTTGGTGTCAAACGGAAATTGTATGGGACCCGGAGATCGGGCCCGAGGAAGCATGTCCGCATTGCTTCAACGATCTGGGCGATTACCGCAGCATCAATTTGACGGTAACGGAACCCGATCAATCGATTGCGTTTGACGAGGATGAAGAATACGACGACGATGAGCTCGAACTCATGGATGAGTACGAGGAAGCGGTCCAGCACGTGCTGGATCATCAGGAAGAGGCGCCGGACTGCCCGTCCTGCCGCAGCTTTATGCTGCTTGCCGGCACCCAGAACGCCGATGCTTCGTTCGTACCTCACGTGCACGAGACGGTGAATCAGCCGTTGCTCACCGCTTCATTCAAGGCACAGGTATATGTTTGTCCTTCCTGTTTTCTCGTCGAGCGGCATCTATCGGAATCGGACCGGCTCGCCATGGTAGAACTGTTGAAGCAAGTCAAACCTTAAGATCGTCGCACGAAACCGCTGTGGCGGTTTCTTTTTTTTGCCGGGGAAAGAGCGCGTTTCGGGCGATCATGGTTATTGCGCGGGAAAGGAATGCTGTTGCTTGTCATGTTTTTCACCGAATGGGGAAGGTTAACTAAGACATTACGTTGATATAGGTGAGAGCATGCATTCAGATTCGAAACATCACGCGTTTCCCGCGATTCGCAGCCGCGGCGAAGCCGGTGCACAGGAACATACTTGGCAGCAAATAGGCAAAGGGCAGGGTGCCTCCGAGGGGGGATCCGCCGCGGGAAAAAGCGGGCCGCTCTCCGGGCAGTCCAAGCTGCTTTTGGCGGTAAACGGGTTGTTTGCAGCCGCAAACGCGCTGTCGGGTACGTTCGTCAACGTGTATTTGTGGAAAGCAAGCCGCGATTTGACGCTGATCGGCTGGTTTACGCTGGTGCATCATTTGACGATGGCCGTTACGTTTTGGCTCGCGGGCAAATGGGTCAAGGAGCATAATAAGATGAACTGCCTTCGCTTCGGCGTGGCGATTTCCGCTCTGTTTTATTTGCTGGTGCTGTGGTTCGGTGCCCGAGCGGTCGATTATTTTGTGCTGCTCGGTGTTGTGCAGGGGATGTCAGCGGGACTGTTCTGGCTGGCCTTCAACGTCGTTTATTTCGAGGTGACGGATCCGGACAGCAGGGATCGGTTTAACGGATGGGCGGGACTGCTCGGATCGGGTGCGGGCATGATCGCTCCTTGGATTTCCGGCTTCCTGATCGTTCGTATGCAGGCGTCAACCGGGTACCGGCTCATTTTCACAATTTCCCTTGTGGTGTTTGTAATTGGAGTCGTGGTTAGCTTCTTCCTGAAAAAACGCAAAACGGCGGGCGAGTACGAATGGCTGCTGACCTGGAGATGCTTGCGGCAAAAAGAGACCGCATGGCGCACGGTCGGTCTTGCGCTTATGGCGCAAGGGTTTCGCGAAGGCGTCTTCGGCTTCATGATCGGACTGCTCGTCTACGTGCATACCGGCAGCGAGATGAGCTTGGGCAATTTCGCCCTGATCACTTCCGCAGTCGCGTTGATTAGTTTTATGGTGGCGGGGAGGCTTCTGAAGCCCCGATACCGCAGGGCGGCCATGCTGGTCGGAGCGGTTATGCTGGTGCTGATCATCCTGCCGTTTTTTTGGAAAGTGAATTTTGCGACATTGCTCCTGTTCGGGATCGGGGCCGCGCTCTTTTACCCGTTGTATGGAATTCCGATGACTTCCACCGTATTTGACCTGATCGGAGGCGACAAAGAGAGCGCCAAACGGCG
Source organism: Paenibacillus allorhizosphaerae (assembly GCF_910594985.1). Taxonomy (GTDB): domain Bacteria; phylum Bacillota; class Bacilli; order Paenibacillales; family NBRC-103111; genus Paenibacillus_G; species Paenibacillus_G allorhizosphaerae. Next base: position 336,918 of record NZ_CAJVCE010000004.1, on the reverse strand, counting down.
GGAAGAATACATTGTGATGAGGGAGCTTGCGCTCAATGCGGGACGGCTGCTCGGCACGGCGTTATTCATCACGGTGCTGTCTTTTACGAAGGCGCCGATGGCGATAAACTGGCTGATGCTAGTGATCGGCAGCTCGCCGATCGCGGCATGGTATTGGATGAGAAAAATTCATGCCGTGTAGCTTACGGAGCAAGCATCCCAAGGCTGGCACACCGTAAGACGATCTATTATCGTTTCGCTTCGCTGAAGTCCTGCACATTCCTACGCCGTCCGTCAAAAGCGGGCGTTGAAGCGAATGCTGCGCCAATGGGCTTCTTTTTTATGGGGAAACGGGAAGGGCTTCCGATGCTTCGGGAATTTGCCGCATCGCGCTTGTGCTTCGGGTGAGAGGACATTGGCGGAACTTTTTGATACCATAAGAAATGGGCAAGTGACCGTCTAGCGCCCGAAATGAATGCCAGCAAAGGAGCGGGGAAACAAATGCGGCTTTATCGTCCTCTCCAACCGCCAATCATCCAGCAAAACATAATGGATTCTAATTATAAATATAACGAATACTTGCCAAGCAGCAGTCTGATGCGATACGTCGCTTGTTATTGGACGGTCGACATCCGCGCTTCGGATACGAGCGTCGAACATCGCGTCATTCCCGACGGTTGCCTGGATATTATTTTTGATTTACGGCCGTCTTCCGTTTCCAGCGCAGCTTTCATTACCGGATTCATGCCCGGGTACGAAGTGATGCGTCTGTCCGAAGACCGTTCTTTATTCGGCATCCGGTTTTATTTGGAAACGGTGCATCGCGTTTTGAAACAGCCGGCTTCTTCTTTTGTGGGAGACCGGGTGTTACTCGAAGATGTGTGGGGAATGGAGGGCCGACTATGGTCGGAACATATATTATCAGCTGGAGTCGCGGCTGCAAGCATCATTCCTATCGTGGAATCGAAATTGAAGGCATGGTTTGCGGCAAGCGATACCGCGAAGAATTTGGACTCGGTAGTGCAATCGGGAATGGAGTATATGTATGCATCACGCGGGAATCTTTCCATTGGGGCGCTGGCCGACAAGCTTAGTTACAGTGAGCGGCACCTGAGAAGAACGTTTCAACAGGCCCTTGGGATCAGTCCGAAGGAATTGCTGCACATCATTAAATTTCAAAGCGTGCTGCTAAACCTAGTTCACTTTCCTCCGTCGCGCTTTGCTGAAATCGCGGCGCAGCACGGCTACTATGATCAATCCCATTTAATTCACAGTTTTAACCGTTATTACGGTTTGCCGCCTTCGCAAATTTTTAAAACGGCTCATTCCAACGAGGCAACGTGACGGCAAGTCTCGACTTGTCCGTTTTTTCCAAGCGGCAGGTGCGCGGTCCGGGGTATGATGAGGGCAAGCCGCTGCATACGAATAGGAGAGATGAACGTTGACTTACGTCTACCCGTCCAAAACATTGAGTATTACCGTCGAAAGTCCGCCGAAGGAAGTATATGAGTATATATTCGCCGTCGTACACTTTCCGGAATGGGCACCTTGTTTTTGCAAGTCGATCCGGCAATCGGGGGACGATTGGCTGGTCGAAGCCCCGGAAGGTCTCGTGAAAGTTCGTTTTGTAGAAAGAAACGAGTTCGGCGTATTGGATCACTCCGTAAAGCTGGAGTCGGGACAGGAGATGATGATCCCGCTGCGTGTCATTCCGAACGGCAGAGGAAGCGAAGTCGTATTTACTTTGTACCAGCAGCCCGGCGTGACGGATGACATGTTTGCCAAGGATGCCGGGATGGTGGAGAGTGACTTGCGGAATTTGAAAACGGTGCTGGAAGGCGCCGGCAAAAAGCGGCTTTGATCGCGTTGTTGCAAAGAACCGGTTTCCCTGAAGCAAGGGAGGTCGGTTTTTTGGCTTTCAAAAAAAGCTCCTGAAAAGTCAATCGATGGAAGATATTAATATTGACAATCGAAGCGGATTGGCATACATTGTATATGAGTATATGTTCATATAGCTTTAAAGAGTGGAGTGGATGGAGTTGGAGCTTGAGTGCCAGGGTCATGACTTTTTGAAAGAAAACACGGTGGATGAAGTTGCGCTTATGTTTAAAGCGTTGTCCGATCCGTCGCGCATTCGCATATTGTATTTGCTCTCGCAGGAGGCCTGCTCCGTTAATCATATTGCGGAAGTGCTGCAATTGACCCAATCGGCCGTGTCGCATCAGCTCAGTTATTTGCGTACGCTGCGGCTTGTGAAATTTCGCCGGGAAGGCAACAGTTTGTTTTATTCATGCGATGATGAACATGTCATCTCTTTATTGAAGCAGGCCATCCAGCATGCTGAGCATCGTTAGGAGCTGAGAGAAATGAGCAAGCACGAACACGAACGTGATCGCAAGGAGAGCGATCATAAGCAAGGCCATAATCACGACCAAGATCACAATCACGAGCATAACGGCGCTCATGACCTTGAAGGCAAGCAAGAGTATAGCCATGACGATCATAAGCACGACCGTAACTGCGATCATGGGCATGATCATGCCGGTAAGGAAAATCATAACGGTGATCACGACCATGATCATAAGCATGAACACGGCTGTGAGCATGACCACAACCACGACCACGATGAGGACCAGAATCATGCAAATCATTCCGATCATCACTATCATCACCATGGTCACGGGCACCATCACGGACATGGACATCATCATGGCCCGAGTGACGGAAATAAACGGGGTTTGACGATCGCACTGATCATTACCGCTGGAATCATGTTTCTTGAATTTTTCGGAGGGCTTTTCACGAACAGCCTGGCGCTATTGTCCGATTCCGGGCACATGCTCAGCGACACCGGTGCGCTGCTGCTCAGCTTGATGGCTATTCGTTTTGCGTCCAAACCGGCATCGGCCGCGAAGACGTACGGCTTTTATCGTTTTGAAATATTGGCCGCTTTATTTAACGGAGTGACCCTGGTGCTCATCGCCGTCGTCATTATTTACGAAGCGTACGAGCGGCTGAAAAACCCGCCGCAAGTAGCGGGCGGAGCAATGATGTTGATTGCGCTTGTCGGTTTGCTCGCGAATTTGGCCAGCGCATGGTCACTTATGCGTCAGGGCGATGTGAAAAACAATGTCAACATGCGCAGTGCGTATTTGCATGTGATCGGCGATGCGCTCGGCTCGGTCGGAGCCATTGCGGCCGGATTTCTAATGACCGTGTTTTCCTGGTATTGGGCCGACCCGATCATTTCCGTGCTTGTGTCGCTGCTAATTTTGCGCGGGGCTTTCGGCGTCGTGAAGCATTGCGTGAATATTTTGATGGAAGGTGCGCCGCCGCATGTCGATTCGATTAAGGTGCGCGAGACGTTGGAGCGAATCCCCGGCGTGATCGACGTGCATGATCTGCACATTTGGACGATATCCTCCGGACTCGATTCGCTGAGCGGCCATCTGCTCGTTGAATCCGAGGCGGATTGCCAGAGAATTTTGCGGCAGGCGGTGTCCAAGATGGAGAAGCAGTTCCATATTCAGCATGTGACCATTCAAATTGAAAAGTCCGGAGATATGCATAAACCGATGAAAGTATAAACAAATAGGTGTGAAGCGCATGGTTAAGAATTACGAAGTCATTGTGATCGGGGCAGGTCAAGCGGGACTTGCCGCCGGTTATTTTTTAAAGCAAAAAGGGTTGTCGTTCCAACTGCTCGATGAAGGCAGTGCGGTTGGAGAAACGTGGCGAAGTCGTTACGACTCGTTGAAGCTGTTTACGCCGCGCGCGTCCAGCCAGCTTCCGGGGCTTCCGATGAAGGGGGCTCCTGACGGCTTTCCAGGGAAAGACGAAGTAGCGGACTACCTTGCGCATTACGCCGACATTCATGAACTGCCGGTAAAGCTTAACGCGCGCGTGACGCGGCTTACAAGCGAGGGGACGGGCTTTAGCATCGTAACCGGCGAAGAAGAATATAAGGCTCGGCAGGTCATGATAACGACCGGGCCTTTCCGCAAGCCCTTTATTCCTGCCGTTAGTGAGCAGCTATCGACCGGCGTTGTGCAGCTTCATTCCTCCGAATACAAGAACCCTTCTCAACTGCATGAAGGCGCTGTCCTTGTCGCGGGCGGCGGCAATTCCGGGGCGCAAATCGCACTGGAGCTGGCCGAAAGCGGCCGGGAAGTTCATCTGGCCGTCAGCCGCAAGCTGCGCTTCGCTCCGCTCCAAATCATGAACCGGAGCGTCTTTTGGTGGCTTGACCGTTGCGGTGTTTTGAACGCCCCGGCCGATTCTCTGATCGGACGCACGGTGCGCCGCCGGCCGGATCCGGTATTTGTACCGGAGCTGAAGCGGGCCATCAGGAACGGAACCGTCCGTTTGCGGCCCAGAGTGACGGGACAGCGCGGCGGAACCATCCAATTTGCCGATCATACGGAACTGGAGGCACGTAATATTGTTTGGGCAACCGGCTTCCGTCCGGACTATGCGTGGTTGAACGTTCCGGTGGCGCTGGATAAAGAGGGCAATCCGCTGCACGAGCGGGGAATCAGCCCGGTGGGCGGGCTATATTATTTGGGACTTCCGTGGCTTCGCAGCCGCAATTCGGCTTTGCTAGGCGGCGTAGGGGCGGATGCCCGATATGTGGTCGATTGCTTGACAAACTTCACTTATCCGATAAAATAAAGGGGAATATTAGCAGTATGACCAAGCGGAGGTCATGCCGAAAGGAGCGGCGGCAGCATGAGCGGGAACAGAAAAATGGTAAACAGCATTACGGAGTTGATCGGCGACACTCCGGCGGTTCGGGTCAGAAGACTGGTCGGAGCGGATGACGCCGAGCTTTATGTGAAGCTGGAATATTTTAATCCGAGCGGAAGCGTGAAGGACCGCGCGGCGTTCAATTTGATCGCACAGGCGGAGAAGGACGGGATCATCAAGCCCGGAGCTACGATTATCGAGCCGACGAGCGGCAACACCGGGATCGGTCTGGCGATGAACGCCGCGGCCAAAGGGTACAAAGCGATACTGGTTATGCCGGATAACATGACCAAGGAACGGATCAACCTGCTGAAGGCATACGGTGCGGAGGTCGTGCTGACACCGGCCGCAGAACGGATGCCGGGCGCGATCCGCAAGGCGATCGAGCTGCGCGATCGGACGCCGAACAGCTTCATTCCGCAGCAGTTCGAGAATAAGGCTAACCCCGATATTCACCGGGTGACGACGGCGGTTGAAATTATCGAGCAGATGGAAGGCAAGCTCGATGCGTTCGTCGCTTCTTCCGGCACAGGCGGAACGATCACGGGAACCGGCGAGGTGCTTCGGGAGAAGCTGCCGGGCATCGAGATTTATGTCGTGGAACCGAAAGGTTCGCCGGTACTATCGGGAGGGCAGCCGGGACCGCATAAGCTGGTCGGCACAAGCCCCGGCTTCGTGCCTGCCATTCTCAATACGAGCGTCTACGACGAAATCGTCCAGGTGTCCGATGAAGACGCTCTGAAGACAACGCGGGACTTGGCCAGGCTGGAAGGGATGCTGGTCGGCCCTTCGGCCGGAGCTTCGGTGTGGACGGGACTGCAAGTGGCGCACAAGCTCGGCAAGGGCAAGCGGGTACTGTGCATCGCGCCGGATACGGGCGAGCGGTACCTCAGTATGGATATATTTTGAAATCATGCAATGGAACTGCATACGAATGAATGAGAGGTGTTTGTCTACGGGACAAACACCTTTTTTATTCCCGGAATAAACGAAATAAGTATTGAATAAATATACATAAATGTGTATAATAATTACAGGATGATGTTTATCATTTCTGTTCGAAGGGAGAACGGGTATGAAAATCGCACTGCATAATGAGCTTCCGGCAGAATCGCAATTCAGGCAACTGGCGGATTCCATCGCCGATTCCGCCGCGGCGGGGCCGCTCGTGTACGAAGTGTGCTCGCAAAGCCGCCGCGTCATCGCCGCATACGATGAAGATGATCGTCTCGTGGCGATCGGCCGGCTGGTGGAAGGAATCAACAGCGAGCCGCAATTCGAGTTTACGGTGTTGCCGTCGTACCGGGAGCGGGAAATCGAAAATTATATGCGCAAGCTGCTGATGTTTGAATGAACGATGCGGAAATCTTTGCTGAACATAGATGAATCGCCTAACCTCCATGCCTGCATGGGGGTTGCTTGCTGTAAGCAGTCGACAATTCCCTTTGCCAAATACAGCCCGTTGGGTGTAATATGAAAAAATAAGCTTTGGAGGAGGACCCAAACCATGGAACAATTTAAGATGAAAATCGTCGAGCTTCTCAAAGAGGATGCGCGACGTTCTCCGGCCCTTATCGCGACCATGCTTGGTGCGTCGGAGGCGGAAGTGGCGGAGGCGATCCGGGAGCTGGAAGAAGCGCACGTCATCGTTAAATACGCCACGGTGGTCAATTGGGCGAAGGTCGACAACGAGAAAGTGACCGCCCTTATCGAGGTGCAAATTACGCCGGAGCGCGGACGCGGCTTTGATGCGATCGCAGAGCGTATTTATTTATATCCGGAAGTGAAGTCCGTTTATTTGATGTCGGGAGCGTACGACCTGCTCGTGGAGATTGAAGGAAAGACGCTGAAAGAAGTGGCGTCCTTCGTGTCCAACAAATTGTCCCCGATCGATCGGGTGCTCTCCACGAAGACGCATTTTATTTTGAAAAAATATAAGCAGGACGGAATTACCTTCGAAGACCATGAGGATGACCGCCGCCTGCTAATCTCACCGTAAAGGACGCTGAGGAACAATGATAGAGCATAAACAGGATCAAGCGCAAAAAGACACTTCCATGAGCCGTTATTTGGCGCCGTTGGTACGCGAAATCGAGCCCTCGGGCATTCGGAAGTTTTTTGATCTGGTGAGCGGCAGTAAAGACATCATTTCCCTCGGCGTCGGTGAACCGGATTTCAGTACGCCATGGCATGTGCGCGAAGCTTGCGTGTATTCGCTGGAGCGCGGCAATACGAAGTATACGCCGAATGCGGGATTGCCTGAGCTGCGGGAGGCGATTGCGGAATATTTGTACGATTCGTTCCAACTGCTTTATGAACCATCCGATGAGGTGCTCGTCACCGTAGGAGGCAGTGAGGCGATCGATTTGGCGCTGCGGGCGCTCGTGTCGCCAGGGGACGAAATTTTGATTCCGGAGCCGTGCTACATTTCCTACAACCCGATCGCCAAGATCGGCGGCGGGATTCCCGTCGGCATCGAAACGTTCGCCAAAGACCAGTTCAAGCTGACGGCCGAGTCGCTCAAGGCGGCCATTACGCCGCGATCCAAGCTGCTTATCCTCTGTTACCCGAGCAATCCGACCGGGGGCATCATGACTTACGAGGACTGGCTGCCGATCGCCAAAGTAGTGGAAGAGAACGATTTGATCGTTATCTCCGATGAAATTTATGCCGAATTAACGTATGAACAAAAGCATGTCAGCTTCGCGGCGATGCCCGGCATGCGTGACAGAACGATTCTGGTGAGCGGCTTTTCCAAAGCGTTCGCGATGACCGGCTGGCGTATGGGCTACGCTTGCGGACACCGGGATCTAATCTCGGCTATGCTCAAAATTCATCAATACACGGTGATGTGCGCACCTTCGATGGGTCAGGTCGCCGCGCTGGAGGCGCTCAAGAACGGAATGGAAGAGAAAGACCGGATGGTCGAGTCGTATAACCAGCGCCGTCGTTTGGTCGTGCAGGGATTCCGCCAGATCGGGTTGGAGTGCCACGAGCCGCAGGGTGCGTTCTATGCGTTCCCGTCGATCCAGTCGACGGGTCTTAGTTCGGAAGAATTTGCGCAGCGGCTGCTGTTTGAGGCTAAAGTCGCAGCGGTGCCGGGTCAAGTGTTCGGTCTGGGCGGCGAAGGCTTTTTGCGTTGTTCGTACGCCTATTCCGTAAATCAGCTGACGGAAGCGATCGAACGTATAGGAAAGTTTATCCAAAAACTGTAAATTCGACATCAAACGTCAAAATAAGTCATTTTCAATCGATTCCAAAACTGGTATCTTTATAGTAGAGAAGTTTCATATATTTATAGTTTATGGAACTGTTCTTACATAGGACTAAAGATATGTAGTGGGAGGGATGAACAATGGCTTTTCCGGAATATCAACTTCGCCGGTACTTGCATTTCGGCTGGATTCGTGAGAACGATCAAAAGGCTAAGTGGTTTTTTGGAGAAAAAAAACAGGCCTCATCTGCATTATCTTTAGAAGAGGATATTTACCGGCTGCGTATCGAACTGGAGAAACTCGTGCAAAGCGGCAACAGCCTCACATCTGCTCAGGTCGTCGAGATCAGCATGGAGCTTGACAAAAAAATTAATGAATACATGAATCAAAACCAGAGAGGCCGAACGTAATCGGCTTCTTTTTTTGTCATAAACTTTTTTGAAAACGGAAGCTTGTTTATGGTAAGATGAAGCAATAGAAAGCTGGGTCACAGCGGCCGGCGAAGAAGGGACAGAGAGGCCTCATGAAACGGAAATTGCTGATCGCTCTGCTGCTGCTTTTTGTACTGGCGGGCTGCGGCGGGGGGCCGAAGGCGGATGTGTCGATATTTTTAATGTCCGCAAACGGAGTGCCTAATGAAGTGGCGGATAAGCTGGGACAGTCGCTCCAATCCAAGCTCGGCACGGCTCCGACGGTGAAAGTGCTGACGACGCCGATCTTTTCGGCAGAGAAATTAATGGTGGAGATCGCTGCAGCGGAGAACGGCATTATCATTATTCCCACGCAACAGTTCAAAGCGCTTGGACAGCAAGGCGGCTATGTTCCGCTGGACGATCTGGCGAAAGCGGAAGATTTCCCCGATGGCGTGCTGGAGATTACGGAGAACGGAAAGTCGGAAAAGCATTTATACGGCATTCCGATGGACAAGACGAAATGGTTTACGGAATTAAATTTTAACGGCAAAGACCTGTACGCCTTCATCCCTGCGAATGCGCCGAATATGGAACAGTCGAAACAGGTGATGAAGCAAATCGCGCAGAAATAAACATGCCCGGGGGATACGGACGCGAAAGCGGACGACCCGGATAAATTGAATAGAGCTGTTCGGGTGCCCCGGCTTGAAACGTTAAGCTGCGGGTTAAAAGGGAAGCCGGTGCGAATCCGGCGCGGTCCCGCCACTGTCAATGGATTCAAAGCTCCACGCTAAGCCACTGTTCATACGGACGGGAAGGCGGAGCCCAGCGGACATTCCGTCATCCATGAGCCAGGAAACCTGCCTGAACGGTAAATAAAGTTGTATCCTTTCGAGGAAAAGGAGCAGAATGCACAGCCTGCCGGCTGCGGCCATACCGATGATCTACGGTGAACGGTCGCCGCAAGCGAAGTGACTATAGTGCCCCCTGCTGCCGTACTTGCGGAGCCGGGGGCTTTTTTAATGAAGGATTGACTTCGAAAGGGCTTCGACTCGGAAGCTGTACGGATCGTTATCATTCGAGTACTTATGGGAGATGAGTTGGATGTGGGGAAATAGCAAGAGCAAGATGAAGCGGTCGATTGCGGTCGTATCGCTATCGATCACGCTTGCGGCGGCGATCGTCGGCTGCGGAAGCAAGGACAAGCTGCCAGGGCAAGGAGAACTCGTCAGTCCTCCGAAAGCAAGCGGGGGCGATGCACAGGCGGGGAATGCCGCCAAAAAGACGGCGTATCCGCTCAAGGTCAAGGATGCGACGGGGAAAGAATTCGTATTTACGAAGGCGCCCGAACGCATCGCGTCGGTTTCTCCTGCGGAGACGGAGACGCTGTTTGCGCTTGGCCTTGGCGATAAAGTCGTCGGCGTATCCGATTTTTGCGATTATCCGGCGGAAGCGAAGTCGAAGCCGAAGCTCGGGAGCATCGTCAAGCCGAACGAAGAGGCGCTGATCGCCTCCGGGGCCGATCTTGTCGTGACCGGGGTATCGATGCAATTGCCAGCCGTGGAGAAACTGCGCGGGCTGAAAGTAAACTTGTTTAAGTTGGAACCGAAGACGATCGACGATGTCATCAGCAATATTCGTATGATGGGTCAAATCTTTGACCGCCAAGAACAGGCCGAGAAGCTGGCCGCCTCGATGGAAGCGGACCGCAAGAAGGTGACGGATGCCGTCAAAGACTTAACGCCGGAGCAGAAGAAAAAAGTATTTATCGAGTTTTCTCCGGGATGGACGGTCGGAAAAGGCGAGTTCATCGACGAGCTGATCACGGTATCGGGCGGTGTGAACGTGGCATCTGGCGAGAAGGGTTACGTGATGATCAGCGAAGAAAAAATTATTGCGGCGAACCCGCAAGTCATTTTGTATCCGAAAAATTTGATCGACGACCAATCGAAAAAAACGATCGATCAGATCATTCGCGAGCGCAGCGGCTGGCATAAGATCGAAGCGGTAAAAACGAACAAGCTCGCAGGCGTAGACAAAGATACGATGAGCCGGCCGGGCCCGAGGATTACCGAGGCGCTCGTAGAGTTTGCCAAAGGAATTTACCCGGAACGGGTGAAATAACATGAAGCGGAAACTGTGGATTTGGGGCGGGGCATCATTCGCCCTGCTTTTGCTGTCCGCAACTGCGGCTTTGTCCATCGGCGCGGTGCCGATTCCATTGATTCACGTTTGGAAAATTATGCTGCATCCAGTCCCCGGACTCGGCGATTGGATCGCGGCCGACTGGAATGTTTCGTCGGAGCAAATCATTTGGCGGGTCCGTCTGCCTCGCGTTGCGCTCGGGATGCTGGTAGGTGCGGCGCTTGGGGTTGCCGGTGCGGCCTTTCAGGGCGTGCTCCGCAACCCGCTCGCAGATCCGTATACGCTCGGCGTATCGTCGGGAGCGTCGGTGGGTGCCGCCTTTCTCATCTTGTTTGGGCTGCAGTACGCTTTGTTCGGTCAATGGACCGTTCCGATCATTGCCTTTATTACTGGCATGCTTTCGCTTGGAACCGTGCTTCTGTTGGCGCGGACCGACGGCAAGCTGCGGATAGAGACGGTCATTTTGTCCGGCGTCGTCATGCAGGCTTTTCTGGGCGCCCTCGTCTCTCTGATGGTGGCGATGTCCAAGCAAGTCATCAACGAAATTATTTTTTGGCTGATGGGAAGCCTGGCGCTCCGCGGGTGGTCGTATTCGCTTGTGCTGCTGCCTTACCTCGCGGTCGGCGCCGCGATTTTGCTCGGGTACGGCCGGGCGATGAACCTGTTTGCGCTCGGGGAAAAGCAGGCGGCGCATCTTGGCGTGGGCGTCGAGCGGACCAAGCTGATCGTGCTGCTCGTATCGACCTTGATAACGGCGGCCGCCGTGTCCGTATCCGGCGTGATTGCTTTCGTCGGTCTGTTGATCCCGCATTTGCTCCGACTGATGGTCGGGCCGGATTATCGCCTGCTGTTGCCGCTCTCGTTGATCGGCGGCGCAATTTATGTGCTGTGGGCCGATACGATTGCCCGCACGCTGCTCAGCCCGACGGAGCTTCCGCTCGGGATCGTGACGGCGTTCATGGGCGCCCCGTTTTTTGCCTACTTGCTGCGCCGAAATAAGCGCGGGATGACATCGTCCGGTTGATGACGGCATGAGCATTGGTGAAACGACGTGAAAGGGGGGCGCGATTGGTGAAAGTCGAAGTGGAGCAGCTGAACAAATTGTTCGGCTCCCGGCAAGTGCTGGACAATATCAGCTTTCGTGTAGAGCCGGGGGAATGGTTCTGCATTCTCGGCCCGAACGGCAGCGGCAAATCGACATTGCTGCATACGATCTCGGGGGTGGAGCGTCCGACATCCGGTCAAGTCCGCCTGGACGATCGGCCGGTACAGCGAATTCACAGGAAAACGCTCGCGAAGTCGCTGGCTGTGCTGCACCAGGATGCGCTTCCGCCGCTCGGATTTACGGTCCGCGAGGTGATCGAGATGGGACGGTACCCGTTCCAGAACTGGCTCGGGAATGAATCGGGAGAGGCCGACACGCAGCTGGTAGAGCATATTTTGGATTGGCTGAAGCTGCGTCCGCTGGAAGGGCGGACCGTAGATGAGCTCAGCGGAGGGGAACGGCAGCGGGTAGCGCTTGGCAAGGCGATGGCGCAAGAGCCAAAGCTGCTGCTGCTCGATGAGCCGACGACGTTTCTGGATATCGGGTACCAGGTGGACATGATGGACCGGATTCGAAAGTGGCAGCAGGAATGCGGGCTGACCGTCATCTCCGTACTGCATGACTTGAACTTGGCGGCGCAGTATTGCGACCGGTTGATGCTGCTGCACAGCGGGCACATCGTTGGAATCGGCAAACCGGAAGACGTGATGGAAGCGGGGCTGCTGGAGCGCGTGTACGGCACGCGTCCTTATGTGATGGCGCATCCGGACAGCGGCGCGCCGCAAATTTTGCTCGGGAGAGGGGAAGTTTGATGCATAGGTGGGAGACGGCATTAAAGGATAACGTCCAAGCGATTGAGCCGATTGATTCGGTGAAAGTCGAGGAAGCATCCGTTCATTTGGATCAATTGACCAAGCCGCCGGGAAGCTTGGGACGGCTGGAAGAAGTGGCGAAGCAGCTTGCCGGCATTCGCCGGGAGATCAAGCCGGATCTCGGGCGCAAAGCCGTTATTGTGATGGCCGGCGATCACGGCGTGTGCGAGGAAGGGGTTAGCGCGTTCCCTGCGGAAGTTACGCCGCAGATGGTCTTGAACTTCCTGAACGGCGGCGCTGCCGTCAACGTGCTGTCGCGCCATACGGAAACGGACGTCATCTGTGTCGACATTGGCGTCAATGCCGAGCTGTCGCATCCGGCCTTATATTCGCGCAAAGTTCGCTTCGGAACGGCCAATATGGCCAAGGGGCCGGCGATGTCGCGGGAGGAAGCAGCAGAGGCCGTTATGGTCGGCGTCCAGCTCGTAGAGGAGCTTGTCGGGCAGGGATACGGCCTCCTCGCGACCGGAGAGATGGGCATCGGCAACACGACGCCGAGTTCGGCGATACTTGCCGTTCTGGGCGGGAAGGACGCGGCGCTCGCCGCAGGGCGCGGAACGGGCATCGACGACCGGAGGCTGCTGCACAAGCAAGCGGTCATTGCCCGTGCGATCGAGGTTAACCGGCCGGACGAAGCTGATCCGCTGGACGTCCTCGCCAAAGTCGGCGGCCTCGAAATCGCCGGTCTTGTCGGCGTCATTCTCGGCGCGGCGCGCCACCGGGTTCCCGTCGTCGTCGACGGATTCATCTCTTCGGCGGCGGCTCTCGTCGCAAGCCGAATGGCACCGCTTAGCGCCTCGTACATGATCGCTTCGCATCTGTCGCAGGAGCAAGGCCATGCGATGCTGCTTGAGGAAATTGGGCTGACGCCGATGCTTCACATGGATATGCGGCTTGGAGAAGGAACCGGCGCCGTGCTGACGCTGCCGCTCATCGAGGCGGCCGTTCGCATCATGAAGGAAATGGCTTCGTTTGCCGATGCCGGCGTATCCGGAGCCAGCGCGCCGACAAACGGCTAAAGTGCGGTTGAGCGGACCCGTCCGCCGTTGGCTGGCGTTATAGCGTCGAAGCGTGACGATCGTACACATAACGAATTGGGACCATGATTGGGCCAAACGGGAGGTATTTCCATGAAAGTGCTCGTAACCGGCGGCGCCCGGAGCGGGAAAAGCGGCTTTGCGGAAGCTTATGCCGCAAGGCTTGGCGACCGGGGCGTATATATTGCTACGGCGCAGGCGTTTGACGAGGAGATGGAAGCGCGCATCGAGCTGCACCGCGAGAATCGGCGCAATCGGGGATTTCACTGGGATACGACGGAGGAGCCTTATGCATTGGCGGAGACGCTTCGCACAGCGAACGCACCGGTCGTCCTGGTCGATTGCTTGACGCTCTGGCTGTCGAACTGGCTGCTGCGCTGCGAACACGAACAAGATGCGGAACGTTTAATAGAGCACCGGATCGATGAATTGGCTGACGCGTTCGGTTCGATGGAGGGTCCGGTGGTGCTCGTGACCAATGAAGTCGGATACGGCCTTGTCCCGGAGTACAAGCTTGGACGCATCTTTCGCGATTTGTCCGGGCGCATGAACCAGAAGCTGGCACGGACGGCGGATCAAGTATTTCTTGTCACCGCTGGGATTCCGGTGGAACTGAAGAGTCAGGCATTCCGCTTGTAATGTAGATCGAAGTTCGGGGGAACGGGTTTGTTAATCTTTTCGATACAAGAGACGCTATGGATGGTGCTTGCAGCCATCGTGTTGGACTTTCTGATCGGCGATCCGAACTGGCGTTGGTACACGCATCCGGTCATATGGATCGGCAGAGCGGTCGGCGCATTGGAGAAGCGATTGCTGCACCGGGACCGGGATTCCGCAGTTGGCCGTCGCCGGCGGGGACTGCTGCTCGCTCTAGTCACGGTGACCGCCGCATTCGGCGTCATTTGGTTTGCGGTAGGGGTTGCTTCTGCTGTTCATCCGTATTTCGGTTACGCCGCTAACGTATGGTTTATTTCCACGACCATCGCCGTGAAAGGGCTGCGCGAGGCGGCGGTGGCGGTCTACACGCCGCTGCGGGAAGAGCGGCTCATGGATGCCCGCAAATATGTCGGTTATATCGTGGGGCGGGACACGACGCAGCTGGACGAGCCGGAGATTACGCGGGCGGCCGTGGAGACGGTGGCGGAAAACATCGTCGATGCCGTCATCTCTCCGATTTGTTACGCGCTGCTCGGCGGCGCGCCGCTCGCCATGCTGTACCGCGCGTCCAACACGCTCGATTCGATGGTCGGCTACAAGAATGAGAAATATATCGACTTCGGTTGGGCGTCCGCCCGTTGGGACGATGTGCTCAACTGGATTCCAGCCAGAGTAACCGGCCTCTTGCTTGTGTTTGCCGCCTCGGTTACCCCGGCCCTGTCCGCTAGCCGGTCGTTCGGCGCGATCCGGCGCTTCGCCGGGCTCCACCCGAGCCCGAACAGCGGCATTCCGGAGTCCGCCGTGGCCGGCGCGCTCGGCATCGAGCTCGGCGGCGTGAATGTGTATCACGGCCGCGTCAGCGAACGGGCAAGGATGGGCTGGCCGCTGCGCGAGCGTGAGCGGGAAGATATTATGAGAACCGTGAGGCTGATGTATACGGTCAGCTTCACGGTTGCGGGAGGACTGCTGCTGTGCGCGCTGCTGTCGCTGTAATACAGGCTTGGGGAGCGGCGCTGATCGCCGCTTTCCAGTTTTTGACCCGGCTGCCGATGCCGATTGCGCTTCATTATGACGATGCGCTGTTTCGTCGCAGCGTCGTGTTCTACCCGGTTGTCGGGCTCGTCCTCGGGTGGCTGCTTGTCGGCGCCGGAAAGCTATTAATGCTGGTCGTTCCGGCGCTTCCTGCCGCTTCGCTGCTGCTGAGCGTCTGGATTGCGCTGACGGGAGCGCTGCATCTTGACGGGCTAATGGATACAGCCGACGGCATCCTGAGCCACCGCTCGCGGGAGCGGATGCTCGAAATCATGAAAGATAGCCGTGTCGGCGCGATGGGCGTCATCGCATGCGTCGTTGTGCTGCTGCTGAAGTGGTCGCTGCTGCTAGAGCTGATGACAAAGCTGCTAGACGCGGATGCGCTGCTGCTGCTTCCTCTTGTTACGATATGGAGCCGCTGGTTCATGGTCGCGGCCATATCTCGCTGGCCTTACGCCAGAGCGGAGCAGGGCGGCGGCATGGGCGGCATGTTTCGCGGCGTCGGATGGAAGGTGCTGCTGCTTCAAACCGTCGTTGCCATTGCGGCGTCGTGGCTTACGGTATCTGTATCTTCAGCGGCGGAATACGGGCTCGCAACGGTTACGATCTTCGGGATGGTAGCGCTTGTGGCGGGCTGGCTCATCGCCCGTTACATTAGCGGAAAGCTGGGCGGACTTACGGGAGATACATACGGGGCTTTGAATGAATTGCTCGAGACGCTGCTGCTGCTAGTGATTCTTTGGTTGTTATCGCGATGAACGTTTTGGGGGAGGGGAAAGGAAATGCTGGAACGGTACGGACATGGAGGAGATGTATGGACGGCTGCCGAGACATTCGGCCTGCCGAAGGAGCAGTTCCTCGACTTCAGCTCGAATATGAATCCGCTCGGACCGCCGGATGCGATCGGTCGCATTATGCGCGAACGGTGGCGCGAGGTGGCGCAGTATCCCGATCCTGCGGTACGGGAGCTGACCCGCAAGCTGGCTCGAAAGCACGGGATTGACCCGAAGTGCATTCTTGTCGGCAATGGCGCGGCAGAACTGATCGATTTGGCCGTTCGGGCGCTTCAGCCGAAAGTGACCGGGCTCGTGCGACCGTCTTTTTTGGAGTACGAGGAAGCGGTCGAGAAAAGCGGCGGACGGGTGCTGGATATTCCGCTGCTGCCGGACAACGGGTTTGTGCTCCAAGAAGCGGAGCTGGAGACGGCAGCCGCCCGGTGCGATCTGTTATTTCTCGGCCACCCGAATAATCCGACCGGGACATTGCTGCCGGATTCCGTCGTGCGGCGTCTCGCCGCCGGCGATATTCCGTCGATCGTCGACGAAGCGTTTCTCGATTTCTCCACCAGGGAGGAGTCGCTTACGCTGATTCCGGCCGCTGCGGGAAGCCGCAGCTTGATCGTCATCCGGTCGATGACGAAATTTTTCTCCATTCCGGGCATCCGTCTTGGTTATGCGGTCGCGCATCCCGAGCTGATTCGGGCCATGAAGCGGTTTAAGGTGCACTGGAGCGTCAATGCTTTGGCGCAGTGGGTCGGGGAGGCGGTGCTCGAGGAAGCAGCGTTCGCCGAGCAAACGCTGCGCTGGCTGTCGGAGGAAAAAGACCGGTTGATCGGCCGGCTGCGCGAGATCGGACTTGAAGTGTACGACAGCGAAGTGAACTTTATTTTGTTTTCACTTAAGCCCTTCGGGTTAAATGCCAAAGAGCTGCAAACGGAGATGGGCCGGCGCGGCATCCTGATCCGCGACGCCTCACTATTCAAAGGGCTGGACGAAAGCTATGTCCGGATAGCGGTCAAGCTGAGGGAGCACAATGAGATGCTTGTCGCAGGTCTGGAGGCTTCGATCGCGGCGCTGACCGGAGCGGGAGAGCGAGTGAAGGTGCAGGCACAAGGTTCGCCGTTAGGCGAAAAGCGGACGCTTGCACCAACGCTGATGCTGCAAGGAACGGCCTCCGATGTCGGAAAAAGCTTGCTTACCGCCGCTCTATGCCGCATTTTGCTGCAGGACGGCTACCGGGTTGCGCCGTTCAAATCGCAAAATATGTCGCTCAACTCGTATGTGACGCCGGACGGCAAAGAGATCGGCCGAGCGCAGGGGATGCAGGCGGATGCGTGCCGGATTGCCGCGACGACGGACATGAATCCGATATTGCTCAAGCCGAAGAAGGATATGGTATCGCAGGTGGTCGTTCACGGCAAACCTTACCGCGACCTGGATGCCAGAGCTTACCGGGAGCGGTATTTGCCGGAAGCGGAGACGGTAGTGAAAGATGCGCTTGCCCGTCTGCGCCGGAACTACGATGTTGTAGTGATCGAAGGCGCAGGCAGCCCCGCGGAAGTGAACTTGAAGGACCGCGATATCGTCAACATGCGGCTGGCCGGTTGGGCTGACGCGCCTGTGCTGCTCGTCGCCGACATTGACCGGGGCGGCGTGTTCGCATCCCTTGTCGGAACGCTCGACATTTTAACGCCGGAGGAGCGGGCCCGGGTCAAAGGGTTTGTGATTAACAAGTTTCGCGGAGACGTGACGCTGCTGCAGCCGGGCATCGACTGGCTCGAGCAGCGGACGGGCAAACCGGTGCTTGGCGTCATCCCTTATTTGCCGCAGCTCGGGCTCGAAGACGAAGATTCCGCATCGCTCGACCGCAGACTGGCGGAGAGCGGGAAGACGTCCGCTTCGCACGAATGGCAGCCGGACATGCTCGACATCGCCGTGATCCGCTTGCCTCGCATTTCCAATTTCACCGATATCGACCCGTTGTCGTTCGAACCGGACGTGCGGCTGCGGTTCGTTACCGGCGCAGACGAATTCGGCTCTCCGGATGCGGTCATCGTACCGGGCAGCAAAAATACGGTTGACGACCTGCTCTATCTTCGTCAAGCCGGTTTGGACCGGATGCTGGCGCGGTACGCAGCCGACGGGGGATTCGTAGCGGGCATTTGCGCAGGCTACCAAATGCTCGGGGAGAAGCTGCTCGATCCGCTACTGGTGGAGTCGAATGAGCCGGAGCTGCGCGGGATCGGATTGTTCCCGGCGCAGACGGAATTCGCGCACGAGAAGCAAACCGTACGTTCGGAAGGAACGGCGAACTTGTATGGCGACGAAACGATGCCGGTGCAAGGCTACGAAATTCATATGGGCCAAACCGAATTTATGCGTCCGGTGCGGCATCCGTTTGAGATCGTCCGTGAAGACGGCAGTCGCCAGGCGGAAGGGGCGGCGACCGATGACGGCCGCATATGGGGCACGTATCTTCACGGCATTTTGCACAACGACGATTTCCGGCGGTCATGGCTGAACCGGATTCGGCTGGACAAGGGACTTGACCCGCTGGCGGCGGAATTGCGGTTCCTTGAACGGCGGGAGGCCGCGTTCGACCGGCTTGCCGATCATGTAAGAGCGCATTTGGATTTGCAGCGGTTATATGCCATGATAGAGGCATAGCCGTTCGATAGGCATGGTACGAAGCTGTTTTATTATATATGCGGGCAAACCGACATGAAAGCCGCCATAACGATGATCAACATCATAGCTCATTTATAGATCGGGAGGGACATGAATGAAAATTTACACGAGAACAGGCGACGCCGGCCAAACCGGCGTGATCGGCGGGCGCGTCGATAAAGACGACGTGCGGGTCGAGGCCTACGGGACGGTAGACGAGCTGAACTGCTATGTAGGGCAGGCGATGGGATTTCTGGACGCGGAGCGCGATGCCGATCTGCTGGCGGATTTGCTTGAAATTCAGCATGAACTGTTCGACTGCGGGTCGGACTTGGCGCTGCTAAAGCAGGAGCTTAGGCCGTATAAAGTATCGGCGGAGATGGTGGACCGGCTCGAGACTTGGATTGACAAATACGATGCCGAGACGCCGGACATTAAGCGATTTATTTTACCTGGCGGGAATCTGGCTTCTTCCACGCTACATATATGCCGAACCGTATGCCGCAGAGCGGAGCGGAGGGTCGTGACTTTGGCCCGCACGCAGCCGATCAATGAACAGGTTCGCCGTTATTTGAACCGGCTGTCCGATCTGTTCTTTACCGTGGCCCGAACAGCCAATCATCGAGCGGGGCTTCCTGACGTGGAGTACGCGCGCAGCGCCGAGGTGTTCAGACGCAAGTCATGAGCTACTACAAACCGCTGGAATATATCGTCCCACCGGAGGAAGACGGCTTTCTGCTGCGGACGATTTTGCAAAAAAGGCTGATGATTTCCCGCAAGCTGCTGTCCCGTCTAAAATTAACCGAGCAAGGGATCACCGTCAACGGCGAGCGTAAGTATATCAATGTCAAGCTGCGCGCTGGGGATCAGGTTGCGGTGCGGATGGAGGCGGAGTCGTCGGACGATATCTTGCCGCAGCCGATGGATCTTGACATTTTATATGAGGATGAAGAACTGCTCGTGCTGAATAAGGAAGCGGGACGAATCGTTCATCCGACGCACGGCCATTATACGGAAACGCTCGCCAACGGAGTCGTTTACTATTGGATGCAAAAAGGCGAGTCGTTCCGCTTTCGTCCAGTTCACCGGCTCGATCAGGAAACGTCGGGAGCGATTGCGGTTGCCAAAAATCCGTACGTGCATCAGCAAATATCGGAGCAGATGCAGGCCCATCAGCTGAAAAAAGAGTATATTGCCCTCGTGCACGGGCGTTTGCCGGAAGAGGAAGGTACGGTGGATGCGCCGATCGACAGAGACCCGGAATCGCCGCACATCCGCATCGTGACCCCGGCAGGCTATTCCGCCATCACCCACTACCGGGTGGAGCGACGGTTCGCGGAAGCGACGATGGTGCGCTTATGGCTTGAAACCGGACGTACGCACCAGATTCGTGTGCATATGAAGCATCTCGGTCATCCGCTCATTGGTGATAAGCTGTACGGCTTGTATCCGACAGCTGCCGGGGAGCCAGTCTCTGAGGCGAATCTGGAGGCCGATTACGGGCTGTCGCGTCATGCTCTGCATGCAATCGTTCTGGGGCTGACGCATCCGATCCGCAAACAATGGATGGAGTTTTGCGCGCCGCTTCCTGAAGATATGCGGCGATGCACGCAACGGCTGCAATCGCCAGATGACGATGCCGCTCAGGACGTGTAAGAGCAAATCCGCTGTGTTCCTGCCGGGAGCAAGCGGATTTTTTTACGCATGTGGTTTAGTATCGATGCTACTGCAGCATGCCTATATATTCCTTTAACGCCACGCTAAGCCAGTCCAGTGCAGAGGAAGAAGGCAGCAGCTGTCTCGGGCTCCAGCTTGCATTGCGGCTGTTCAAATATCCGACGGGATAAGGGATCGCCTCCACCTGCTGCTCGTGAAAATGTTTCATCGCCCGAGGCATATGAAAGGCGGAAGTGACGAGAATCGGCTTCTTGTAACCGTTCCTCTCCAGCAGTACTTTCGAGTTTCTGGCATTTTCCTGCGTCGTCCGGCTTTCGCCCTCGACTACGATATCTTTCGCTGGAATGCCTAGAGCGGTGAGGACGCGCTTCGATAATTGTCCTTCATTTCCCGAATCGTCGTAAACTTGACCGCCCGATACGAGGATGGGCAGCGGCTTTTTCGCATACAGCTCCGCAACGGCAACGAT
The DNA here is from genome assembly GCF_910594985.1 of Paenibacillus allorhizosphaerae. Taxonomy (GTDB): domain Bacteria; phylum Bacillota; class Bacilli; order Paenibacillales; family NBRC-103111; genus Paenibacillus_G; species Paenibacillus_G allorhizosphaerae. Next base: position 316,185 of record NZ_CAJVCE010000004.1, on the reverse strand, counting down.
CCGGCTTAACGTATACACGCCCGGACTCCCGATACCGCTCGGCTCGGGCGTCCCTTGAACGCTTCCTCCCGTCAGCAACAGATAGACGTCGCCGTCGATGGCGGCGGGCGGGGAATAGCGGCTCTCGAGCGGCTGGAGCGCAGCAGACCCGATGAGCGGTGTAGAGATGGCATACATCAGTATCGTCATCGCAGTGATGACGATGGCGGTTCTGCGTTTTTTTCGATAAAAAAGCCACATCGATAGGAGCGCAAGAAGTACAATGATCAGTCCTGGCGGAAGGATAAAACTGTAAATGGCTTTAAGAAAATAAATCATGGGTAAACGCCCCGTTCTGTTTGGATCGCTTTTCCATTTCATTATCCATGGAACGCGTTCCGGTTTCAACTTCCGCATCTTGCAAATTTGCAGGGCAGCCGTCAACATCGGTATAATTGAGAGCGAATCACAGTACAATGATTAACGGACAAGGATGGCATAAGCGATGAGCAACAAACACGTTACGATGTATCAATACCCTCAGTGCGGCACGTGCAGAAGCGCGTTAAAATGGTTGAAAGACAGCGGGTACGAGGTGGACGCGATCCATATTTTCGATAATCCTCCCTCGGTGGAGCAATTACAAGAAATGATTCCGCTTAGCGGTCTCGATATCCGCAAGTGGTTTAACGTTTCCGGCGAGGTTTACAAAGAGATGAACCTGAAGGACAAGCTTCCGGGGATGAGCCGGGACGAGATGATCGAGCTGCTTGCTTCCAAGGGCCGACTTATTAAAAGGCCCGTCGTTACAGACGGAGTTACGGTGACCGTCGGGTTTAAGCCCGAATCGTACGCCGAAGTTTGGGGGAAGGCCCGCTAAACAAGGAGAGTGATGACTGTTGCAGCAAAAACAAAAATCGAAAAAACAAAATCCGTTTTGGTATATCGGCGCAGCGGTTATGTTTATTTTGGCCAAAGGGAAGACGCTGCTGCCGCTTCTTAAATTCGGCAAGGTAGGCGGCGCGCTCATCTCGATGCTGGTCTCAATCTGGGCCTATGCGCTTGTGTTCCCGTGGGGATTTTCCATCGGCTTCGTGCTGCTGTTGTTCGTCCATGAACTCGGCCACGTCCTTGCAGCCAAACGCAAAGGGCTTCCGGTTACGGCGCCGGTGTTCATTCCGTTTCTCGGGGCGCTGATCAATATGAAGCGGCATCCCCGGGATGCGGTGACCGAAGCCTACATGGCCTATGGCGGCCCGTTGCTCGGTACGATCGGCGCCACCGCCGTTTTCATTGCCGCATACGCCGCAGACGGCGAGATCAGCAAACTTCTTTATTCGTTGGCTTACGTCGGCTTTTTTCTCAATTTGATCAACTTGCTTCCGATTCATCCGCTCGATGGCGGGCGCATAGCGACGGCGGTAACAAGGTGGCTTTGGCTTGTCGGTCTGGTCGGCGGTCTTGTCGTTATCGTATATTTTCGCGCAGTCATATTTTTTATCATCTGGGCGATGTTCGCCTATGATTTATACAAAAAGTACGTGAAGCATCGCAACCAAGGCGAGGAGCGCTACGTAACCGCCAGCTTTCTCGTTCACGCCGAACCTTTGATAGAGCAAGGATATATCATTCCGGGAACCGAACATCGGAGAGAGCTTCCTTTCGTCACTTACTCCAGTCTGGACGGGCAGCAGTATGTGCGGCTTTATTGGGACGGACTCGATTTCCAGGGCACCATTCCGCTCATGCATCAAGGGATCGTCAAACGGACGCATGTGACCCGACTGGAGCATGTACACAAAGACGACGGTCTTCATTTAATGATTCATTGCCAAGTCGACTATACGCTGTTCGAGAACGACAAATATTACGACGTTCCTATAGCGTCCCGGTGGAAGTTCGGCATTGCTTACGTGCTGCTCGCCGTCTACCTGATCGGCATGATGAATGTCTTGCATCGCGTAGCCGGCCTAAGTATGTAAGGTTTACCGCCCTAATCATCAACCGGATGAAATATTAACGGCATGGCTCCCATATTTATCGAAAAAGAGGTTAAGCTCATGAAACAGTTTCAATCCAAACGGTTGGCCGAACTTGGTTCGGCTATTTTTTCTGAGGTGGCGCAGTGGAAAAAGGAAGTGGCGGATCGCGGGATCGACGTGATCGATCTCGGCATCGGAAGTCCGGACCGTCCCCCATCCCAAAACGTAATTCGGGCGCTGCAGCAAGCGGTCTCCGATCCGGCCGTGTATGGGTATCCGACTTCCGAAGGAAGTTTTTCTTTCCGTGAAACGGTTGCCAAATGGTACAAGCACCGGTTTCGTGTCGAATTGAATCCGGAAACGGAAATCGTCACGCTGATGGGGTCCCAGGACGGGCTTGCGCATTTGGCGATGTCGGTTACGGACCCGGGAGATACGGTGATGGTTCCGGACCCCGGATATCCGATTTATTCGGCAAGCCTGGTGCTCGCCGGGATTACGCCATATTATTTGCCGCTGCGCGAGGAAAACGAATTTTTGCCCGACCTCGACAGCATACCGCCCGATGTTGCGGAGAAAGCGAAATTCATGCTGCTCAATTACCCGAGCAATCCGTTGTCGGCGGTGGCTACGCTTGACTTTTTCAAGCGGGTTGTCGATTATGCCGAAAAGCATGAGCTTTTGATCGTACATGATCTGGCATATTCCGAAATGGCTTTTGACGGTTTTCGACCCCCGAGTATTCTTGAAGTCGAGGGAGCGAAAAACTGTGCGGTCGAGTTTCACTCCTTGTCGAAAAGCTTCAATATGGCCGGCTGCCGTATAGCGTTTATGGTCGGCCGGCAAGATGTGGTGCAGTCGCTCCGCATTCTGAAGTCGAATATCGACTACGGGGTGTTCGTCGCGGTTCAACGGGCAGGCATTGCAGCGCTTGAGGAGGATATGGCGGGAAGTCGTTCCGTTGCCGAAGTGTATGAGAAAAGGCGCGATATCGTTGTGGAAGGGTTGCGCGCGGCAGGGTGGAATATTGCCAAGCCGAAAGCGACAATGTTCATCTGGGCGCGCATTCCGGAAGGCTGGACATCTCGACAAATTTCCCGGGAAATTTTGTATGCTGCGGGCGTTGTCGTAATTCCGGGCGATGCGTTCGGACAAGAGGGAGAAGGCTACGTTCGCATTGCGCTTGTGCAGGAGGAAGACAGGCTGCGGGAAGCGGTGGAACGAATAGGGGCGTTTTTGCAAAACGTGAAGAAGTGAATCGTAGAATAGCGATTTCAAACAAATTGGCCATCTCTTGGCGGGCTTTGCGATGCTGCATGGAGATCGTCCAGACCATAAGTCATCTAGGTGAAGCATGTTTCGCCAGCAATTCAGCCATCGACAGAGGTGCGAACTGCGGTCTTCGGAATTCCGACTCATGTCGAAACCATAAGCGTTATCTTTAAAGCCGCTCCATGATACGGAGCGGCTTTTTTATAAAAACTACCTCTAAAGACGGTATGGCAGCTTTGAAGGACTACGATGCAGAGCTTTTTTTATGTACAAAACGATAAGTTGCCGCTAACAGAGTGCGAAACTACATACATTATACGCAACTTAACGTTCGTGCCTCCGAGAAGAAATGCATTTTAGCGGAGTTGCCGACATATTTCATCCAAACAGTAATGGATGTTTGTTCTGCGACACGGATGCACCTGCCCGACCTAAGCCTTCAACTTGTGCATTTTGAAGAGGAATTGGAGGCTTTTCATTAAGCTTGCGAAAAAAAATGCGACTTACGACTTCACCAACAAAGGAATTCGAGGCTTACATCAGCCTATGTACAAACGACGATTCACTCTTACGAGAGTGTCGAAAAAACTTTAAACCAACGTATTGCACCATGTCGAAAGGAATGCAGCGCATTCCTATCTTCCATACATTTCAATAAACGCCGAAAACACCGTAAGCTGGATTCGGCTGGACATGAGGCTTATACGCTGTAAAAGCCGCGTTAGCACTTGCTATTACAGTGCTTGCAGCAGCGGAAACGTTATATCGTATAAGATAATTCATTTTACTTTAATAAAGGGTGTCACGAAATCTTACTTTGGACTGTCGTTAATTCGTAATTTCAACCTGTTACTAAACATGGTACTATTTATACAAGTCTTGCCAAATAGAGGAGGAGAACTACTAATGTCCCAAAAACTAAAGATCGGTATTATCGGCTGCGGCGGCATTGCGAACGGAAAGCATCTGCCGAGCCTTTCCAAACAACCGGAGGTTGAACTTGTCGCTTTTTGTGATATTATTTTGGCTAAAGCGGAGAAAGCTGCCGGGCAGTACGGCGTAGAAGGCGCCAAGGTGTACGAAGATTACCGCAGCCTGCTTGCAGACGCTTCCATTGACGTTGTGCACGTATGTACGCCGAACGACTCCCATGCCGAGATTTCGATCGCTGCGCTGGAGTCCGACAAGCATGTCATGTGCGAGAAGCCGATGGCCAAAACGGCGGCCGATGCACGCCGTATGGTAGAAGCAGCGAAACGTACCGGCAAAAAACTGACGATCGGCTACAATAACCGGTACCGCCCGGACAGCTGGTTCATGAAGCAAATATGCGAGGACGGGGAACTGGGCGAGATTTACTATGCAAAAGCACACGCCATTCGCCGCCGCGCAGTTCCAACATGGGGCGTGTTTTTGGACGAAGAGAAGCAGGGCGGCGGACCGCTTATCGATATCGGTACGCATGCGCTCGACTTGACGCTGTGGATGATGAACAATTACGAACCGAAGGTTGTGCTCGGCACATCGTTCCATAAGCTGTCCGGCAAAGAAAACGCTGCCAATGCATGGGGTCCTTGGGATCCGAAGAAATTTACGGTCGAAGATTCGGCCATGGGCATGATCGTCATGAAGAACGGCGCGACCATTGTGCTCGAATCGAGCTGGGCGCTGAATACGCTTGACGTGAAAGAAGCCAAATGTACCCTCAGCGGCACCGAGGCAGGCGCGGATATGGAAGACGGACTGCGAATGAACGGTGAAAAGCACAGCCGTTTGTATACGAACAAAGTACAGCTTGACGCAGGCGGAGTCGCTTTCTATGACGGCAAGAAGGAAAAGTCCGAGGAGAAGGAAGCGCGTCTGTGGATCGATGCGATATTGAATGACAAGGAGCCCGTCGTTACGCCGGAGCAAGCTTGCGTCGTTTCCGAAATACTGGAAGCCATTTACGAATCGGCAAAAACCGGCAAAGCGGTTTATTTCGACTAAAACACATAATCCGGGAGGACGAACGCATGATTAGAGTAGCGATGCTGAGCTTCTGGCACGTCCATGCAAGAGATTACGCAAAGCAGGCGACCGAACATCCGGGCACGGAAATTGTCGCGGTATGGGACGAGCAGCCGGAGCGCGGCCGGAAAGAAGCCGAAGCGCGAGGCGTGCGTTTTTACGATAATTTAAGCGAGCTGCTGGCACAGAAGGACATCGACGGCGTCATTGTCGATACGCCTACCAATCTGCATCGAGACGTGATGGTGGCCGCAGCGAAAGCGGGCAAACACATCTTCACGGAAAAAGTAGTGGCAACGACGCTGAAGGAGTGCAATGAAATTATTGCCGCTGTAGAAGAAGCCGGCGTGAAGCTTACGGTATCGCTCCCGCGTCTGAATCACAGCTATACGCTGGCGGTGCAGGAGATTATCGCCCAAGGCTTGCTTGGAGATATCACCCTCGTGCGCAACCGGCTCTCCCATAACGGCGCGATCCCGACGCCGAACAGCGCAAACGGCTGGCTTCCGGCTCACTTTTATAATGCGGAGCAATGCGGCGGGGGCGCGATGATCGATCTTGGCTGCCACCCGATGTATTTGGCAAGGCTGTTCCTCGGCGTTCCGGAGAGCGTGACCGCGAACTATGGCTACGTCACGGGCAGAGAAGTGGAAGATAACGCAGTTTCCGTCCTCAGTTACTCGAATGGCGCGCTGGCCATCGTGGAAGCCGGCTTCGTGAACCGATTCTCTCCGTTTGTCGTTGAAGTTCACGGCACGGAAGGCAGCCTGCTCTACTCGACGCATGACAACAAGCTGCTTCTTCGTACTTCGAAGCTTGGCGAGGAAGCAAGCAAAGAGTGGAAAGTACAGGAGCTTCCGGCCGAGAAATCATCCGCCTTCAAGCAATGGGTCGCCCATGTCGAACAAGGGACGACGGCGACGGAAAATATTGCATTGGCGCTTGATTTGACCCGCTTGATGGAAGCGTCCAACTTATCGGCCGCCTCCGGCAGCGCGATCAAGCTTACCGATTTGCAGCGATGAACGGCCAGACCCGGGTAAGTGCGAGACCGTATCCCTATGAGTTGATGCTGTCCAATCCGCAAGCGCTTGACCGGCTCGACGTGCAGTTTCGATGGGGCGGCTACGGCATCCGGATGCTTCGCTTCCATCACACGAGTTTTTCTGCAGGCAAAGCAATTCAATTTCATAAACATTCGGACTTTGAACTGCATTTTATTCCGCGCGGCAAAGGCAAAGTGATTCTCGGCAACGAACCGTTTTCCCTTCATGAAGGCATGATGTACTTGACGGGACCGGGGCTGCTGCACTTTCAGGAAGCCGATGCGTACGAAGCGATGGATGAGTTATGCCTGCACATAGATATACAGCGGCTTCCGGACGAGGGCGGCGCGCAGGACTGGGGAGCCCGATGGGAGCGGACGGAAGCCGAATCTTGCATTCGCCAGCTCGAGCAGCTGCCGGCCCGGCCCGTATCGGATAAATATCGGGCTATGGAATGCTTCCTGACGGCTTACCGGGCATGGCACGAAAATCAACCGGGCGTGCTGACGGTCATCAAGCAGTCGATCATTCAAATTTTGCTGCGGATGACGCGCGCATATGAGACGATGCCGCAGCCCGAGCTGCCGTCCCGCGATATGAAGCATTACCGGTATCAAATGGCCGTGCAGTTCATTAAGGACAACTACATGGCGCCGTTGACGCTGGAAGTCGTAGCGGAGCGCGTGCAGATCAGCGCCCGTCAACTGCAGCGTATATTTCGCGAGCAGACCGGCGGCACGTTCAGCGAATATATCGAGCAAGTGCGGCTGATGCATATTTGCAGCGAACTGGCCGACAGCGACGCCACGATTGATCAAATCGCGTTCCAGAACGGGTTTTCCAGCGCGAACTATTTGCATTACGTATTTAAGAAAAAGCTCGGCACGACCCCGATGCAATTCCGATTGCAAAACCGGCTTCGATCGTAGCCGTAAAATCAAAAGAGCGTTTGCGTTTTCGCCGATACTGCGGCGGGAAAGCAGACGCTCTTTTGCTTATCCTCCAATTGTTTTAACGGCTGGACAAAAGTTACTACGGTCAAGCAGCCGAAGGCGGTTTACCCCTCCGCCGTTTCCGCTTGAATATCGTAACCGTCAGCACCAAGATCAGCGGTACGTTAAAAGCGACATTATTGAGCAGAGGCCAGATCACGTTAACGCCTTCAACAAACTCCGTCTCGTTGTGATACATCGTAAGGGAAAGCAGCAGGCACGTCAGTGCGATCGGGAATATTAAGATTCGATCATCTTGCATTTTGGCCAATCGGGCGAATACTTTTGACAAAATAAACAAAACAATCGTGGCTTTCATGTAAGAACCGGCAATGAGCGAAAATCCGATGACGGACTCGACTCTTTCGAATATTTCCTGAATATAGATCAGCCGCGCAAGCTGGAACAACGAGAACTTCATGTGCCCGGCCAAAGGCCCTTCCGCCATAATCGAGCACACGACCGATGCCAGTAATGTGACGCCGTTGACCAGGAGAGCGAGGACCATGTGTTTGCCCTGCAAATGTTTATCTTGATTCCGCACGTAAGGGAGCATCATCGCAAACAGGGTGACTTCGGCAAATGGGAAGCCGTATGCTATATAGGTTCCGTGAAGTACCGGCTTGATCCCGTCCGGCATGACCGGAAGCAGAAAGTACGGATGATAATGAGGGGAGACCATCAGCAAAACGATGGCGATGAACCCGATCATCGAAAGAAGCAGCACAACGAACATGCGCGCCATGACTTCGATACCTGCCCGGGCGGTCAGGGCAGCCAGCAGAAAAAAGAGAGTGTGAATCAAATCGGTTGACGTTTGCTTCATCATCGTGCTTTTGAAAAACGTCCCGATATCCATCACGATCGCTGCCAGCATCCAGAAGACGGCGCAAAGATAAGGTATGGCTAGGATCACCGTCAGCCATCTCCCCATCGTCTGTTCGCTGTACTCCATAAAATCCAGCCCGGGATACACCCGGAACAGATAAAGACATGCGGCCAGCAGCAGCATCCCCGCCGCGCATGCGAGCAGCACGGAAATCCAGGCTCCGTTTCGGGCGGCGCCCGTCAAAGGGGCGGGGATATTGATCACGGCCGAGCCGGTCCCGTAGGCTAGAAACAGCATGGCCATTTGAAATGAGCTGACGGTTTCGGTCTTGTTCATGTTTACACCTTCACTGGGGCGGAAGCTTGACCGATTCGACAATACGTTTCGCCGGTTCGCCCAAAAAGTAAGAGATGAGATCGTTCAGATTCGGCCAGTGCAGATCCGCGGCAAATACGATGCCGAGATACACGGAGGGAAGCAGGAGCGCTCCGTACAAGATGCGCCCCCGAAGGCTTGTCCGTTTCCACCGCGAAAAGTCGCAGCCGAGCATCACGGCAAACAGCAGGAACACATAAACGCATTTTCCGACCATCGCTGTCTCACCTCGTTCTACGAATTGAAAAGCCGGCTACTTCGAGAAAGGATTTCCTACGGTCATCCCGGTATTCAATACGTTGACTTCTATTTCGATTACAAAACGGCTGTCCGCAAAGCGCTCGCCCCAATCCGGCTTCCATCTTCTCCATAACTGCGGATTTTTTCGGAAAACCTGATCTCCGATGCCAAGGGCGTCCAGCTTTCTTTTCTGAAGAACGGCAATCATGTTGCGCATGCCGCTCTCTACCGTTTTTTTAATATGGTCCTCAAATTGCTTGGTTTTCTCTTTCGTATCCAAAGAAGAGCACCGAAGCTCGGCGACGGAGCCTGTTATTTTGGTCCGAACGCGGATTTCAAGCGTATCGTTTACAATGACCGGCTTTACGCTTGTCTTTAAGGAAACGACCTCTAACGATTCCTTCCCGTTTTCCTTCGACTCGCCGCTGCAAGGAAATTCGATCACTCCGCTTTCATACCGGTCCGTCAGCATTAACAAATATTGCGTGTTTCCAGGCGTTAAAGTACTGCCGGTTAGCTTGCCTTCCTTGAGCATCGCAATCCCGGCTACAGTCAATTCTTTTCTCGCGTCATTGCTGTATACGTAGGGAATCACAGCCACGCCCGCTTCGCTTTTTAATTGAATGGCCAGATCAAGCAGCGGGATCTTGGTCGTCTTGGCGGAGTAGAGCGAACCGGATTCTTCGATTTTCCGCAGCTGCTGCCCTATCGTGTACTCGATAAACGGGTCGACGTTCAAATAATCCGCAGCAGTACCTTTCGTAAGCAGCACAAGTACGGTAGCTCGCGGTTCATGATCCCGGGAAAAATAATCGAGCACTTCTCCGAGGCTTTGTGATTTGGCAACCTCTTCTCCGATCAGAATGACGCGCATGTGGTCCCATTTCGCTTTTCTCCCGAAGTGGATCGGGATATCCCTCACCGCTTCAAAGGCAGTGTCGGCCTCCGTCCGAATATTGAGGCCGCGCTGTCCTTGCTTAACGGCCGCGTTCGTTTCGCCGCCGCCCGTCGGGTTGTAAAAGTGGGTCGTTAGCGCAATTTTCCCCTCCCTGGTCAGATCGACCGCAACCGCTTGGACAAACCCGAATTCGGTCAGTTCCGCTTTATCTCCGCAACCGGTCATCATGAAGAGCATGATTGCACAAAAGGCGACGGCCAAACGCGGTCTCCGTCTCATAGTGCATCTTCCTTTCTCCCGCTTCCTTATTCCCTACGAAGACCCGGCGCTTTGAGGATAACGTTTACGGGTTTTTCTTGTGCAGATGACGGTTACGCGGAGACTGAGTCAATATTTTTCGCGGGACGATGAGGAACACATCGCGCAGCTGTTTGATTTCGAGCGGCGCCATCGTCGCCAAATAAGGCTGGCCGAGCGAGCGCAAGCTGGCCAGATGCAGGAAAGTCAGCAAGAACCCGATCATAATCCCAAGCCCGCCTAACGTAGCGGCAAGAATCATGAGCGGAAACCGCACGATTCGGATCGCGACCGCCATATTGTATTGTGGAAGCGCGAACGAAGCGATCCCGGTCAGGGCGACGACGATGACCATAACCGGAGAAGCGATTTTGGCTTGAATCGCAGCTTGACCGATGACGAGCGCTCCGACAATACTGACGGCTGAGCCGATCGGCCGCGGCAGACGAATACCGGCTTCCCGCAGCAGTTCGAAGAAAAATTCCATAATCAGCGCTTCCATAAAGGCCGGAAACGGAATGCCTTCCCTTGTGTCGAGTATCGCGAGCAGCAGGACGGTCGGAAGCAGCTCGGAGTGGAACGTGGATAAGGCGATATACGTGCTTGGCAGCAAAAGCGCGATCAGAAACGCTCCGACCCTGAGCAATCGAATCAAGGAAGTAAAGACGGTCCGGTGATAATAATCCTCGCTAGCCGAAAAAAATTCAAAGAATAGACCTGGGCATATCATAAGCGTCGGCGTACCGCTGACCATCGCGACAATCTTACCGTCCAGCAAGCCGGCGATAGCGACATCCGGCCGTTCCGTGTAGCGGACCTGGGGAAAGGGGGAATAGGCGGACTCGTCGATCCATTCCTCCAAATAAGACGTCTCCAAAATTTCTTCCTTGTCGATTTGGGAGATTCGGCGCTTGAATTCGGCCAATGTTTCCGGATTGACCGCTCCTTCCAAATAGCTGAATGCGATAGTGCGGCGGCTTTCTTCTCCTACCGTCAACTTCTCGACCTTCAGCTTGCAGGTTTTCAGCAGGTCTCGAATCAAGCCGATGTTTTTATTCAGGTCCTCGACCGCGCTCATGTGCGGCCCTTGTACGACAGGCTCGGTTATGGATTCAGTAACTTGCCTTGTCACAAGTCCGCGCGACGAATAGCTAAGCACTTTATCCCAGTGGTTGAAAAATATGACGATGTCCCCGTCCAAAATCTTAAGAAGGGCTTGGTCAAAATCGTGAAGAACTTTCGCCGATTTGGCGGAAACCCCGTTTCTTTCGAAAAAAGAAATAACTTGCCCGGGCGTAATGGTAGCAGCCGGCCCGACTTTATGAGTCACAAGATCCTGCAGCGATTCCTTTAAGTAGTTCAGTTCTTTGTGCTCAAGGAGCGTTTCAAAATATACGGTGAAAGCCGTATGCGTTAGATCGGGACCGTACCTCCAGTTGTCGAGAATCAGATCCTCGCAGTGCGCGAAGGCTTCTTCAATCCACTTCTTGTTATCCGGTAACGTCTTAGAAATCGCAACGCTGCCGCGCCCCCCGGAAGCCGAATTCTTCCTATTTTCGATGCTTATCGGGGGTGAATGGTCAGCCGGCCGTTTCTTGCCTAACAACAATCTCCACATCGTCAATCGTTTCCTTTTAGGTTAGTGCTGAAACTTGAAGTATATTGTTTCCAAATATGTCATGAACATTCATGCAGCACGTTCCGTTTGAGCGGTTCGATCTTGCCGTTCCGTTCCCGACATGTTGGGCGCAAACATCTTTTCATCGGTCAATGGAGCGCGTCGTCCTTATTAAACGATATTTTATGCTATAATCATTTCATAGCATGAAATGATAGGGAGAGATGCCGGTGACAACCGAGAATAACATCATGCCGCCAAAAGTACTGGTGGTCGATGGCATGGCGCTGCTGTTCCGCGCTTTTTACGCGACATCGTACGGCGGCTACATTATGAAAACAAAAGCGGGCGTTCCGACCAACGCCGTGTTCGGCTTCGTCAAATATTTTTGGGATGCGGTGCAGCGTTTTCGGCCAAGTCATGTCGTATGCTGCTGGGATATGGGGAGCAAAACGTTTCGCAGCGAGCAGTTCGAGGATTACAAGGCAAACCGGATCGAATGCCCGGAGGAGCTCATCCCGCAGTTCGAACTGGTGAAGGAAGTGACCGCCAGCTTCGGCGTCGTCAATATCGGCGTACCGGGCTTTGAGGCGGATGATTGCATCGGCACGCTTGCCAAGCTGTACGGCGAAGAGGCGCAGGTGTACATATTGACCGGCGATCACGACATGCTGCAGCTTGTGTCAGATACGGTTCACGTCGTCATTATGAAGAAGGGGCAAGGAAACTACGCCGTGTACACCCCGCAATCGTTGCTGGAGGAGAAGCAATTAACGCCGGAACAGATTATCGATCTAAAAGGATTGATGGGGGATACGGCGGACAATTACCCCGGCGTGAAAGGCATCGGCGAGAAAACGGCGCAGAAGCTGCTCATCGAATACGGCTCGGTGGAAGGCATCCTGGAAAATTTGGCGCAGCTGCCGAAAGGCGTCCGTTCCAAAATCGAAGCGCAGCTCGATATGCTTCACTTGTCAAGAAGCCTGGCCACCATTTGCTGCGAGGCACCCGTAGCCTGTGCGCTGGAGTCCTGCTTCTGGGAAATGGACCGTCAAACGGTGCTGAATAAGTTTGAAGAGCTCGAATTTAAAGGCCTGGATAAGCTGATCGGTTAACGCAAACGTAAAAAGCGGATTAAACAAAGTAAAAAACCTACATTCGCGATTGTCGCTGAACTACTTATGTTTATACATATACAATACGAAAAGCCAATACCGCGTAAGCATACGCGAGTATTGGCTTTTTTCGAACTGTGAAACTAGACTCCCGCCGAATTACGTTAACGGAATTTTGTTATAAGGCAAGTAACCGAGCTCCGTCGGCACTTGAATCATAATGACCCGCGCAGCTTGCGCTCCACCGGCTTGAACGAGCAGAAGGCTGTCATCCGCAGCATCGGCTACGGCAAAATGTCTATGTGGCACATCCGCGGTCTCGCCTTCGAAGGCCCACTGTGTCGCTTCGCCTTCCACGATCAGCCCGGCCATCGAATAGCCTGCCGGAATATCGAAAGCGCGGCTGTGACCGGCCTCCAGCGTGACGTCCCACATGCGCACGTCGGCGACTAAGTCGATGGGCGCACCGGGGCCGATAATCGTTTTCACGACTCCGTCCTCATCCGACAGCGCCGGGAACTGTTCATGTTCATACTGAGTATAAGTCGGGACGCGTTTGATGGCATCGCCGTAGTACGGCTCGAACCAAATCTGAAAACCGGAAACGCCGGCGCGGAAATCTTCGGCATGCGATACGCCGCGACCGGTCTGCATGACTTGCGCGCCTCCCGTCCCCACCATGCTTTCCCTGCCCAGCGAATCGCGGTGGTTGACCTCGCCTTGAAGCACATACGTCAAAATTTCGAAACCGCGGTGCGGATGCAGCGGAAGACGGCCGCCCTGCTTCGATTGGAACCACGCCCAATAAAAGAGAGGTCCGACCCGCCGTACAGCCGAGCCTTCCCCGGGGAAACCGATCGGCTTTTGCTCCGTGATCGTTCCGCCGTCGAACGCACCGACCGCTTGTTCATTAGGTGAAAATATGCGAATGGTCATATTGAGCACACCCTTTCATATAATTCATATTCTCAATTTTATATATCTTAAATTTAAGATAATTATAAATCCGGAACTGCCCTTTGTCAACTTTCGCGTCAACTTCAAGCCCGTCTATTTTATGAGCAGCCGAAGACTGTGGTATCCTAAATAGGAAAAGCAATTCATCGTCAATGGCAAAAAGGAGAAGTGGGCTGCATGGAACAAAGATACGTGAATGAATCCCGGTGCTACAAAACATCGAGGGTGTTTCCTACGGACGTCAACAACCATAATACGCTGTTCGGCGGCAAATTAATGGCGTATATTGACGATATCGCGTCCATTTCCGCGACGAAGCATTGCCGCCAAATGGTCGTGACCGCGTCGACCGATTCGGTTGATTTTCTGCTGCCGATCCGCCCGACGGACTCCGTCTGTCTGGAGTCGTTCGTGACCTGGACAGGGCGCAGCTCCATGGAAGTGTTCGTCAAAGTCATCACCGAAGATTTGCGGACGGGGGTGCGGCATATCGCGGCCACCTCGTTTCTGACGTTCGTGGCGCTGGACGAGAACGGGAAGACCGTCACTGTCCCGCAAGTCGTGCCGCAGACCGTGGAAGAGAAGCGGCTGCACGAAACCGCGCTGCACCGTGCGGAGATGCGCAGAATGCGCAGAGAAGAAAGCAGGAAGTTCGCGGACTATTTGACGATGGCGTTCCCCTGGGAATAGCTCCTTGGCGGATCGTTTTGCCGGAAACAAACCTGTAAAAAAGCATGCTTCACCTGAAAAAATCCGCTACGACTTTGTCCGGCCATCGGGTATAATGGAACTCATGTAATGACCACGTCATGGAAGCGGAGGGAATCAGATGAGCAACATCAACGCATGGGAAAATGCGGAACCGGGCGTCAAACGCAAAATTTTCGAACCGGGCGCAGGACTGATGATGATGGAAGTGCACTTTGAAGAAGGCGCGGAAGGATACATACACAGCCATCCGCATGAGCAGCTATCCTACTGCTTGAAGGGAAAGCTGGAATTTACCGTTGACGGCGACAAAAAAGTGATTTCCGTCGGCGAAACGATCTACATCCCCAGCGGAGCCAAACACGGCTGCCGGGCGCTGGAGCCGAGCGCGCTGCTCGATTCGTTTACTCCGGTACGGGAAGACCTTGTGAAACGTTAAGCATCGACTTCGATAAAAAAGCCGGTCCTATGTCCGTTCAGCACGGTCAGGATCGGCTTTTGTCGTATACGCGTCGTATATTATACTCGCACTGCGTCTTATATATCCGTAAAGCTGATCGGCCCTACAACGTCGGACAAAAATGCTTTGAGCTCAGCTGCTTCTTCCTCATTCAACTTATATACGTGCTCCAAATAGCCCTCTTCTTCCAAATCGTCCGGCCCGATGACCGCCGTGCGTCCGGCTTGCAGGTCGGTGACCAGCATTTTGCCGTAAAACCGGTTCGTCGATGTAATCGCCAAATCGAAGCGCCGCAGCGATTCGCCCACTACGCAGACGAAGCGGGTCTTTGTCTCTTCCGTGCCGTCGTACAAAAAATCAAATTCCGTCATGCCGTTCCCCCCGTTCCATCGTTATTCTGAAAGCTAAACGAATTATAACAGATTCCCGCGCCGAGCGGCAAAAAAGAGCGCATTCGCCGTAACACGGCTTATTTTGCCTCCTGCCACACGTTTTCAATTTCGCCCGAAACATGGTACAATCTGTAGGAGATTATTAGGCTTTCATGCAATGATATATGATTCGATAGAAACGGAGGCTTCAGGCGAAATGGCCAAAACAAAAATGAGAAGCGACATGATCAAAAAAGGCTTTGACCGCGCACCGCACCGCAGCTTGCTCAGAGCGGCCGGCGTTAAAGAGGAGGATTTCGACAAGCCGTTCATCGCGGTTTGCAACTCTTACATTGATATTGTTCCGGGTCACGTGCACCTGCAGGAATTCGGTAAAATCGTCAAGGAAGCGATTCGCGAAGCAGGCGGCGTTCCTTTTGAGTTTAATACAATCGGCGTAGACGACGGGATCGCGATGGGGCATATCGGCATGCGTTATTCCCTGCCAAGCCGTGAAATTATCGCAGACTCATTGGAGACTGTCGTATCCGCACACTGGTTCGACGGCATGGTCTGCATTCCGAACTGTGATAAAATAACGCCGGGCATGATGATGGGCGCTCTGCGCGTCAACATTCCGACGATTATGGTCAGCGGCGGGCCGATGAAGGCGGGCAGAACAAGCGATGGACGTGCGATCTCACTGACATCGGTATTCGAAGGCGTTGGAGCTTTCCAGGTAGGCAAGATCGATGAGAAGAGCCTGCTGGAGCTAGAACAGTACGGCTGCCCGACCTGCGGTTCCTGTTCCGGTATGTTCACCGCAAACTCGATGAACTGCTTGGCCGAGGGCCTTGGTCTGGCGCTCCCGGGCAACGGTACGATTCTG
Organism: Paenibacillus allorhizosphaerae; assembly: GCF_910594985.1. Lineage (GTDB taxonomy): Bacteria > Bacillota > Bacilli > Paenibacillales > NBRC-103111 > Paenibacillus_G > Paenibacillus_G allorhizosphaerae. The sequence goes on along the minus strand of NZ_CAJVCE010000004.1, from coordinate 300,147 downwards.
GCGATCTCCGAAGACCGCAAAGAATTCGTGAAACGCTCCGCGAAACAGCTGATGGAGCTGATCGAGAAGGATATCAAGCCGCGCGATATCGTAACGCTGGAAGCGATCGACAATGCCTTCGCGCTCGACATGGCGATGGGCGGTTCGACGAACACTGTGCTTCATACGTTGGCGCTGGCTCATGAAGCGGGCTTCGAATACCCGATCGAGCGCATCAACGAGATTGCCAATCGCGTACCGCATCTTGCAAAGATCGCGCCGGCTTCCGATTACCATATCGAAGACGTGCATAATGCAGGCGGCGTGAGCGCCATCATCAACGAATTGCTCAAGAAACCAGGCGCCCTGAACGGCGACTGTTTGACGGTTACGGGTAAGACGCTGCGCGAGAACGTTGCCGGTTGTGAAATCCTGGACACCGACGTTCTTCATACGCTGGATAACCCGCATTCCGAACGTGGGGGACTGGCCGTATTGTTCGGCAACCTGGCTCCGAACGGTTCGATCATCAAAGTCGGCGCGGTCGACAAATCCGTCGGCGGCTATCATAAAGGACCGGCCATCTGCTTCGATTCGCAAGAAGATGCGCTCTCGGGCATTGCGAATGGCAAAGTGAAAGAAGGACATGTCGTCGTTATCCGCTACGAAGGACCGAAAGGCGGCCCGGGGATGCCGGAAATGCTGGCACCGACGTCGCAAATCGTCGGCATGGGCCTCGGCGCGAAGGTCGGCCTGATCACGGACGGCCGTTTCTCCGGCGCATCCCGCGGCATCAGTATCGGTCACATTTCGCCGGAAGCGGCGGAAGGCGGTCCGATCGCATTCGTCGAGGACGGCGATATCATCGAGCTCGATTTGAACAACCGCAAAATCGAGCTGCTCATTAGCGACGAAGAATTCGAACGCCGCAGAGCGAACTGGAAAGGGTTCGAGCCGAAGGTGAAAACCGGCTATTTGGCTCGCTACTCCAAGCTTGTAACCAACGCGAGCACCGGCGGGATCATGAAAATTTAATTACAGCACCAAGCCAAAATGCTGGGTCCGCAGTTCCTGATAAAAAGGAACGCGGGCGCAGCGTTTTTTTCAAGATCGGTGCTGTGCTGCGGTCAAGGCCGCTGTATGCGACGTTCGAGACATGCGCTCGCTCGAAGTTTGTTAGCTATTCCTCGGCGCGGTCATCCCCCGCAGAATCATGGGTTTCATGCGCCCCCGGGTAGCCTCGGGATATCCCGGCATGCAGCTCGCGGTTTTCGTACGTATACGTGTTCGGCGAACGTTGATCCACGCGCCACGGGGTGCTTTTGCCAAGCGTCTCGACTTCGATGCTGCTGCCGTAAGGACCTTCCGGAAATTCTTCCGCCGTCAAATCGTTGCTTTGCGATAAAACGGTGCCGACATCAGTATACTTTTTGTCAGGCGCTTCCTGTATAAATCCGTCTTGATTGTTGTCTGCCATCGCACTTCCTCCTTGCGGGTTACTTTGTCGGTTACATTGTTTCCCGAAGCAGGCGGGCTTATCCTGCAAGGCGGACGGAACGATTCCATAAAATATGTTGTCAAAAATACATTTCTGTGCTAACATGGAAATAATTTCAAACGCGATCGTGAGGAAGCACCTCTCTTGCATATGGATGCCATATGGAGGAGGGGTGCTTTTTGTCGTTGCGGTTGGAACCATATCCGGTTAGGAGGGACGCACATTGAATCTGATGTTTTTGAACAGTTTGGAAAAGGAGACGGGAGAAGGGAGGGTACGAACGGCGCAAGTCTCGATAGGGGAAAATCAGGGAAGCTTGCATGTGCTGTGGACGGAAACGAAGGAGGATGGCCATCGGACGCAAGAAAACTGGTACGATGGATCGCATTGGGACGAGCTGCTTGCCGCCTTCCGGGAACGGCTGTTCATGAAGCAGTGCGACGGGTTTAAGCCGGTTGTGGACGTGAGCGGGAGCGACTTGGCCGGCTCGGACGGACGCAGCATCTATATTCAGATGCTGCAATATTACAGCGAAGCGAACAGCGATGAGAAGCTGTACGAGGCGCTGCGCGGCTGGCGGCTGAAACAAGCCGGCCGGGAAGGGAAGGCGCCCTTCATCGTCGCCACGAATCGGCAGCTTCGCATGATCAGTGCTTTTGTTCCGCAGACGGTGGAAGAGCTGCAGCAGCTTCCAGGCTTCGGGCGCGGCAAGACGGCTGCTTATGGTGCGGATATACTGGCTTTGACGGTCCAGTGCGAGCGCAATACGTCGTTCCCGCTCACTTGGGTCGAAGGCGAAATCAACCGCGAGGACTTCCACGGCTGGCTGCTGCAGGAGAAAGAGCGGAAGCGGAAGGCGGAGGTGGAGAAGCAGGAGATGAAGCGCACGCTGCTGGAGGCGATCCATCGGGGCGAGCGGCTTGATGCGCTGCAGGAGCAAATCAAAGTGCAGCGCCGCGACCTGCTGCTGTGGATCGAAGAACTGGACCGCGAGGGCTACGATCTGGAGGCGTATATCGAACAGGTGTTGGAACAAGTGCCGCAGACGGAGAGAGAGCACGCATGGCAAGCGTTCGAGCAGCAAGGGGACCGGTACTTGAAACCGATACTGCAAACCGTTTACCGCGATAATGAGTTCAGCGCGAAAGAGGTTGACCGGATTTATGAATGGCTTCGCCTGCTTCGTCTGAAGTTTCGCCGCGTGAACGGGTTAAAGACGGGGGAGGCGAGCTGAGCGAACGACGGAACAGAAAAGGTTCTTGCCGATAGATTAACAACGGCAAGAACCTTTTGTCGCCATGGCAGGCGCATCGTATCTTTATAGCGGCGAAGCAGGCTTCACAGCCAATCTTTTTTGCGGAATAAGACAAACATCGAGGCGCCGACCAACACCATGAAGACAACCGCCGCGACGCCGCCGAAATCCCAATGAAGACCGGGGATGTAATCGAAGTTCATCCCGTAAATGCCTGTGATGAACGTCAGCGGCATGAAAATTGTCGTTAGCGCTGTAAACACGCGCATAATCTCATTCGCGCGGCTGGCGATGCTCGATTGATAAGCTTCGCGCAAGTTCGCCATCAAATCGCGGAACGTATCGAACGTTTCCGATATCTTTACGGCATTCTCATAAATGTCGCCGAAATATTTTTTCAGCGGCTCGCTGATCAGCCGGAGCTCTTTTTTGTGCAGCGTGCCGATGACTTCCTTTTGCGGGACGAGCACTTTTTTCAACCACAAAATTTCGCTTCGGAGGCCGATAATTTCGTTCAAATGCGATTTTTTCGTATGCATGAGGATGTCTTCCTCAAGTTTCTCGATCTTCGCTTCGATCCGGTCGCCGACATTCATGTAATTGTCTACGATCAGGTCCATCAAGTGGTATAAAAACTGATCCGGCTGCGTAACTTCCTCTTCCCACAGAATGGGTTTCAGCGCACGGATTTCATTGATTTTTTGACGAGTGATGGTAATGATATAATGCTTGCCCAGAAAAATATTGAGTGCGCGCAGAAAAATTTCTTCGTCATCGAAACGGATGCTGTTCATCACAATAAAATAATGTGTATCGTATAGTTCGATCTTCGGACGCTGCTCTTCTTCCGTCAGTACGTCTTCGACGGCAAGCTCATGAAGATGAAATAAGGGCTGTAACATTTCCAAATCCTCAACATCGGCGTCAATCCAATAAAAACCGTGGTGAGGCGGTTCGATCGTCTGGGTAATGTCTTCGACAAGCGTGAAAACGCCGTCCTGAACTAAGCGTGCCTTCATAGGTTCCACCCCTTCGTGTGATCGAGAGGAACTTTGGCCAACCGGCCGCGCTTTCGTGCAGGCGTTTAGTAAGCATCTCAACGATGCTGCGTATCAAAATCGAAGGACGTTTGCGCAAGCATCGAACGAGTCCGGCCGCCGGGTTCCGCTCGAAATATTCGGTTGTTGTTGAACGCAGATACTCCTCGGGTCTCCGTCCATTCGATTGCTGCACCCCTTTTTACACGTTTATTGCGTCGAACTGCGCACGGCAGCGTCAACGATCCCTGTTTGCACCGCTGTCGGCCATTTTTCAGGAATACTTGTCTAAGTATAAACCTTCAAAAATAAGCTTTCAAGACAAAATCAGCGGATTCGATGACCCTGTTTGCATTTTGTCTTACTATATGCATATGCATTCGGGGGGATTTGGTTCCTATGGGTGCAGCATCCCGCGATAGAAGGCGATTGTCATAACGTTCTTCTTGACGGTGGAACCTTTTTCGATTACATTAGTAATATCCAAACACAACCAAATAGATTCGGTTTCACACTCTTATCAAGAGCAGGTCGAGGGACTAGCCCGATGACACCCGGCAACCGACAGAACTTTGCGCTTAACCTGCGCAAGGCGATGCACGGTGCTAATTCTTGCGGAAGCTTCAGGCTTCTGGGAGATGAGAGAGGACGATGTATGCATACAAAGGCCTTTCTCGTACGTGCGGGAACAGGTTTTTTTTGTCGCCTTCCGCATTTTAGAGTGCGAGATGAACGAATCCAGCCAAGAAGGAGTGAACCCGATGCCCATTAAAGTTCCTGACCAACTGCCGGCAAAAGAAGTGCTCATCAACGAGAATATTTTCGTTATGGACGAAAGCGTTGCTTTTCATCAGGACATTCGACCGCTTCGCATTGCGATTTTGAACCTGATGCCGACCAAGGAGACAACCGAAACTCAACTGCTGCGGCTGATCGGCAACACTCCGCTGCAAGTCGAATTTATATTGCTGCATCCAAGAACGCACACTTCCAAAAATACGTCTCCCGAGCATTTGGAGCAATTTTATAAAACGTTCGACGACGTGAAATATGAGCGTCTAGACGGTATGATCATCACTGGGGCGCCGGTCGAATTGTACGATTTCGAAGACGTCACTTATTGGGATGAACTGAAGCAGATTATGGAATGGAGCAAGACGCATGTTACTTCCACGTTCCACATTTGCTGGGCGGCTCAGGCAGGTCTGTATCATCATTTCGGCGTGCCGAAGTACGGTCTCGAAGAGAAAATGTTCGGGGTTTTCCCGCACACGGTAAGCAAGCCGAACGTGAAGCTGCTGAGAGGCTTTGACGAGCTGTTCCTCGCGCCTCAATCGCGCCATACCGAAGTGCGGCGGGAAGATATCGAGCGCCATCCGGAGCTGGAAATTTTGTCGGCATCGGAAGAAGCGGGCGTATACATCGTCGCTACGAAAGACGGAAAGCAAATTTTCGTTACCGGTCATTCCGAATACGATGCCTGTACGCTTAAATACGAATATGACCGCGACATCAACAAAGGGCTCGAGGTTGCCGTTCCGAAAAACTATTACCCGAACGACGACCCGTCCAAACCGCCGCTGAATACGTGGAGAGCCCATGCGAATCTGCTGTTCTCCAACTGGTTGAACTACTATGTATATCAAGAAACGCCGTATGATCTGCACAAGGGAGAGTATGTAATATGAGCCACAGCGGCAGCGAAGATTTGAAAATCGAGAGCCGACTTGCACAAATCGGTTCCCAGGAAGAGCCGGTTACCGGAGCCATCAGTTTTCCGGTGTATCAAGCGACGGCGTTCCGTCATCCGAAGCTTGGGCAAAGTACGGGCTTCGATTACGCTCGGACGAAAAGTCCGACGCGCAAAGTGCTGGAGGACGCGATAGCGGAGCTCGAATCCGGCGACGCAGGGTTTGCCTGCAGCTCGGGGATGGCGGCGCTGCAAACGATATTCGCTTTATTCAGCCAAGGGGATCATTTGATCGTATCGCTCGATCTGTACGGAGGGACGTACCGGCTTCTGGAGAAAATCATGTCCCGTTTCGGCGTCACCGCTACGTATGTGGACACGAACGACCTGGATGCGCTTGAATCCAATGTTCTGCCGAACACGAAAGGAATTTTGATCGAAACGCCGACCAACCCGCTGATGATGATTACGGATCTTGCGCTTGTCTGCGGCTGGGCGCGCAAAAAAGGCTTGATCTCCATCGTCGACAATACGCTGCTCACGCCGTTCTTCCAACGTCCGATCGAGCTTGGCGCCGACATTGTCATTCATAGCGCAACCAAATATTTGGGCGGGCATAACGACGTGCTCGCTGGCTTGATCGTCACCAAGGGCAAAGAGCTGTCCGAGCAAATGGCGTTCCTGCATAATTCGATCGGAGCGGTGCTCGGCCCGCAGGACAGCTGGCTGCTGATGCGCGGCATGAAGACGCTGGCGCTGCGCATGGAGCGCCATCAGCATAACGCAACGGTCATCGCCTCCTATCTTCAAGAGCATCCGCTCGTCGAAGCAGTATATTACCCGGCGCTTCCGAGCCATCCGGGGCATGAGGTGCAAAATAAGCAATCGTCCGGCAATACGGGTATTTTCTCCTTCAAGATGAAAGACGCGCGCTACATCGAGCCGATTTTGCGTCATATTCGGCTGATCGCGTTCGCCGAAAGCTTGGGGGGCGTGGAATCCCTGATGACATACCCGGCTGTGCAGACGCATGCGGACATTCCGCTGGAAATCCGCAACAAAGTCGGCGTAGACGCCAAACTGCTGCGTTATTCCGTCGGTATCGAGCATGCGGACGACCTTATTGCCGATCTATCCCGGGCGATCGAACTAGCAAGACAAGAAATCGAGCAAGCGGATGCGCAAAGCTAACCTTCACAAATTGATGACAATTGACCGTCCATCCGGGCCGAACGGCCGAATGGCGGTCTTTTTCTATGGCAGGTGTGCCCGGTTTTATGTTACGATGAATTTACAAAGGAGTTGAAGCTGCGATGAGTTCCATCGACCGGATATTGGATCAAGCGCTGGCCGGCAATCGCATTTCTTTGGAAGATTGCATAGCGCTGTACGATTCGAATGAAATTGAGAAAATGGGGCATGTGGCCAACCAGATTATGCTGCGCCACCATCCTGATCCGATTACAACGTTTGTCATCGGAAGAAACGTCAACTACACGAACATTTGCGACGTCTACTGCCGGTTTTGCGCCTTTTACCGCGCGCCGGGCTCGGCGGAAGGATATGTGCTGCCGGACGAAGTCATTTTCCAAAAAATACAGGAAACGATCGATGTCGGCGGTACGGAAATTTTGATGCAAGGCGGTACGAATCCGAATTTGCCGTTTACTTACTATACGAATTTGCTGCGCGAAATTAAGAAGCGGTTCCCGGGCATTACGATGCATTCCTTCTCCCCTGCGGAAATCATGAAGATGAAGGAAGTGTCGAACGGGCTTTCGCTCGAGGAAGTCGTGAGGGAAATTCACGCGGCGGGGCTCGATTCGCTGCCGGGCGGAGGCGGGGAAATCCTTGACGACCGGACGCGCCGCAAAATCAGCAGACTAAAAGGCTCGTGGCGCGATTGGATGGACGTCATGCAAACCGCGCAGCGCATCGGGATGAACACGACGGCGACGATGGTCATCGGCTTCGGCGAATCGCACGAAGAACGGGCGCTTCATCTGCTGCGGGTTCGCGAAGCGCAGGACGAGTGCATCAAAAACGGCTGGGACTCGGAAGGGTTCCTTGCGTTCATCTCCTGGACGTTCCAACCGGATAATACGAACATGAAGGCCGAAAAACTCGGGCCGGAAGATTATCTCAAAAATGTGGCGATCAGCCGCATCATGCTCGACAATATTAAGAACTTCCAGTCATCCTGGGTTACGATGGGGCCGGAAGTGGGCAAGCTGTCGCTGCATTACGGCTGCAATGACTTCGGTTCGACGATGATCGAGGAGAATGTCGTGTCCGCGGCAGGCACGACGCATAAAGTCAACATTTCGTCGACGCTGCAAATTATTCGCGAAGCGGGTAAAATTCCGGCACAGCGCAACACGAAATATGAGATTTTGCGCATGTTCGACGACGAGTCGGTCACGAAAGTGGACAACGATTTTGTCATGCAAAATTAAAAGACATGAACAATGAAAGATGTTAAATAACTTGGCGTTGGGAGCATGACCAGTGGAACGGACGATGGTCCGTAGTACAAGCAACGTTCAGGTTCGGCCAATAAACGAGAATGGCGGCTGTCAGGACAGATAACGTCCCGGATAGCCGCTTTTTTGCATGAAACAATGCGGTACATTGTTATTTAACATCGTTTAGGAACGTATGACGGCGATTGATAAATGCAGCTTGCGTTCCGCTTTATACGGTTCAGCCGAGCCAATGAAACACCGTATTCCCTGCAGTTTCATCGCTGCCGCTGCCGTGTAAAGGGGGCGCGATTGGAACCCCGAGCAGCGCCAACGGCTGCGAAAGAGGGTGGACCTCTTTTGCAGTGGCAGGGTCGGTCGCCTTGCCGCCCGTAATCATCACCGTTGCGCCTCTTGGAACGAGGGGGAAGAGGGCTTCGATGTTTTCATTGCTCAGCCGGATACAGCCTAGCGAGCGGTCTTGTCCGATGGAATCGGCATCGGACGTGCCGTGAATCGCGATCGCCCCTAGCCCAAGCGCAGCCGCACCGTAGACGCCGGGCTGCTTGCCGAGCGGCGTTCTGACCCGTTCGCTGACGCGGAACGTTCCCTCCGGCGTCCGGTTATCGGCCCCGAGGCCAACCGGATAACGGGCAAGGACGGCTTCGCCCGATCGGAGCTGAAGCATATGCTCCGCTGTATCGATCGTGACCGTTACCGGATGGAAGGGGAGGCGGCCGAGCTCTGCCAGATCCGCCGGCTCGGTATTCGGGTAAAACATCCGTTCAGGCTCCGTTTCCGCGCGGTCATAAACCCAACCGCCCCGCCCATTAAAAACGGTTCGGACATCGGCCGAACCGGAACGTGCTTCCATGGGGATTACACTTAAATAGTTATGGGGGTAGTCTAGAGTCAATTGATCGATCGAGCGGGGGGCGACGCCGTTATCAGAGATATACGATTGCAGCGCGGTACGAACGATGTTCGCCGCCGCTTCCGTACGCGGCTTCAGCTTTTGGACATCGGGATGCAGAAAACGAATTTTAACCGCGCGATCGACGATCGGATTGTATTCGGCGATGACGAACGCATCACTTTTCCATGCTTCATCCGTTAGCGGAACCGCGGTGTTGTCTTCGTTAGGCGCAGCCGACAGGACGCCGTAAATGACAATACCATGCTTGGGGTATGCGTCCGCAAGCGTAATGGCCTTTTGATGCAGCGTCTTCTCGACCTGCGCCGAAGGTATGCCATAGGTGAACGTCATCAGAAATGGCGATTCCGCCGTTTCGTAGCTGACCTCTTTACCGACCGTCGAAGGCTTCAAGACGGACACGGCTTTGGAAACGGCGATCGGGCCGTAGAGCACGGCAACCAATAATAAGTTGACCAGGAGCAGCAAAATGAGCCCGATTTTCACATAAGAAGGAACGATAGCCGTATTGTTCTGATGATTAGCGTCAGGGGCGCGGTTTGTCCTTACCGGGACGTGCAGCGGCGGCTGCTTCATGCGCTCGGCCCCGTTCACAGCGGCATAATAATAAGGCGAAGGGCGTGTTTTCATCGCTACCTTATAATGATGGAGCGCTTTGTCAAGCATGCCCCGCTGTTCATGCTGCTGTGCCAAGTGATAATGCGCTTCCGGTGAGCTCGGGTCCAAATATTGAATAACTTTTTCATAATATTGGGAGTCGCCGCGGCTAATGAACACATTTTTATGTAAGTGAACCAGGTTGTCGTCACCGATGCTCTTCCTGTTTTTATGGGTGCTGCTCATCGGGAGCCTCCCTTAGCGTTGATTTTATGATACAAATAGTATCATAAAATCGGATAATTCGAAAGTGAAAATATACGTAATGTATCATAACGTTGATTGCCGGCTTTTCTTCAATAAGGGTTGCGCCCAGGGGTATTCCCTTATGCGATCGGATTGCGAACGTCCATCCGCTAGCTTACGGATTCGGCACCCTGAATTACGCACTGCTCTCATTTATTACTATGCCCGTCGGAATCTGATTGTTGTATATATGCGCACTCCGGGCCATATACTTTATACGAGAGCTGCGGCAGGAAAGGAGTGTTAAGGATGAAGCTTTTTACAATCCACTTAACGAATCGTGTGGAAGCGCAGGCGGGGCAGTTGTTTGGCATCGTGTCAAGCGCCTCGGAACGGTTACATAACAAAGATTACATTCATATATCAATGAACCGGCATGAAGGCATGCATCTGATCGAGGTGAGCGGAGTGCTGCCCGGTTTTCAATTGCAAACCGACGGGGATCCGCTTTTTGAATGGGCGGGGAACGCGATCGCGGACTATATTTTGCTCGTGGAAGAACGGCACATATTGCGTCACTTGTTAAAACAAGAATTTCATTACGACAAAGAAGAAGACATGGATCGCATTATGAGCTATTGTGAGCAAATGTTAAGCGGGACAGGCGAGTGGGAGGGAGAGAAGGCGGCCGGCGATGTGTATTTGCGGCGCAAGGCCAAAATCTCTGCGGAACTGGCCGAGTACTTGAAGGAGCACACGGACTTGAATTTAGAAGGCTATCTCCGTTTCCGGCTTCACGCCTACATCGATGAGCTGCGCGACGTAGCCGAATATGCCGTGGACGAGTTCGTCATGGATCGGCAATACCAGGAATTCATTTCGTTATTGCAATATTTCGTCTATATTCAGGAGGCGAGAATCCCATTCGTTCATTTGATCCATAAGGGAGGAAACGACTTTTTGCTCCTGAACGACCGAATGGAACAGATCAATACCGATGATCCTGAAGCCGTAGTTACGGTGGAGATGCTTGAAAAGGACATGAATTTCGAAGATATGATCGTCAGCACGCTCATTTCCGTGTCCCCTCAGCAAATTTATATCCATACGCGCGAGCCGGAACTGCAAGTGATTCACACGATCCAGCAAATATTCGAAAACCGCGTCGAAGTGTGCGGATACTGCAGGTTATGCCATAACCTTGACCGGGGAGCCGCCGCCGAATATAATAAAAGGTAAGGCAACGATCGAAGACATGAACGTTTGAAGTGCTGTCCAGAGAGAAGGGACCCGGGCTGAAATCCCTTCCGTGCCGCGACATTCGTTTACCCCTTCGTAGCTGTGGCAGGGAACGGTGCATTCGCACCCAGTATCGGTCATCGGGCCATTCCCGTTACAGAATGCATCGAGGATTGACGGCCGGTCTTAATGGCGATGCCTTCAGTCGAATTTAGGGTGGAACCACGAGCCAAGCGCACTCGTCCCTTCTGGGGATGATGCGCTTTTTTTGTTTGTTGCAAATCAGAGGAGGTTATTCAGTCATGTCAGTAAAAGTTACTTTTCCGGATGGCGCGGTTCGCGAGTACAATGCCGGAACGACGGTAGAAGAAGTAGCCGGATCGATCAGCTCCGGTCTTAAAAAAAATGCGGTTGTCGGCAAAGTGGACGGGAAGCTGGTAGACTTAAGCACGCCGCTTAACGCAGACGCTTCGCTTGAAATCGTAACGTTGGATAGCGGCGACGGCCTTGAGGTGTACCGGCACAGCACGGCGCACTTGATGGCGCAGGCGATTAAACGCGTTTATGGCGAGAAACATGTGAAGCTGGGCATCGGTCCGGTCATTGAGGACGGGTTCTATTACGATATCGATATGGAAAATTCGCTCACGCCGGACGATCTCGCGAAAATCGAGAAAGAAATGGAGCGCATCGTTCAGGAGAACTTGCCGATCACCCGCCGCGTGGTCAGTCGCGAGGAAGCGATCCGTATTTTCTCCGAGCTGGAAGACCCGCTGAAGCTGGAATTGATCCGCGATTTACCGGAATCTTCGGTCATTACCATCTATGATCAAGGCGAATTTTTCGACCTGTGCCGCGGACCTCACTTGCCTTCAACCGGGCGCATTAAAGCGTTCAAGCTGCTCAGCGTAGCGGGTGCTTATTGGCGCGGAGATTCGAAGAACAAAATGCTCCAGCGTATTTACGGTACGGCATTCCCGAAAAAAGCCGAATTGGACGAGCATCTCCATCTGCTGGAGGAAGCGAAAAAACGCGATCACCGCAAACTCGGCAAAGAGCTGAAAATGTTCACCTTCTCGAACGAAGTCGGTCAAGGCTTGCCGCTGTGGCTGCCGCACGGAGCGAAAGTGCGCCGCACGATGGAACGCTACATCGTCGACCTGGAGGAGCGTCTCGGCTACCAGCACGTTTATACTCCGGTGCTCGCCAATGTTGAGCTGTATAAAACGAGCGGCCACTGGGACCATTATCAGGAAGACATGTTTCCGAAGATGATCATGGATAACGAGGAGCTTGTGCTTCGCCCGATGAACTGTCCGCACCATATGATGGTGTACAAGAGCGACATGCGCAGCTACCGCGACCTGCCGATCCGGATAGCCGAGCTTGGCACGATGCACCGGTACGAAATGTCCGGCGCTTTGACCGGTTTGCATCGCGTTCGGGCGATGACGCTTAACGATGCGCATATTTTTTGCCGGCCGGATCAAATCAAGGAAGAATTCGCCCGTGTAGTCAATCTGATTCGTCAGGTGTATGAAGATTTCGGAATCAAAGAATACCGCTTCCGCTTGTCTTACCGCGATCCGAAAGATACCGAGAAATACTTCCAGAACGACGAAATGTGGGAAATGTCCCAACGCATGCTGCGCGAAGTCGTCGAAGAGCTGGGCTTGCCGTTCTTCGAAGCGGAAGGCGAAGCGGCGTTCTACGGGCCGAAGCTGGACGTACAGATCAAGACGGCGCTGAAGAAAGAAGAGACGCTGTCGACCGCTCAGCTCGACTTCCTGCTGCCCGAACGGTTCCAGCTCGAATATGTCGGCGCCGACGGACAGAAGCATCGCCCTGTCGTCATTCATCGCGGCATCATCTCGACAATGGAGCGGATGACGGCGTTCCTGCTCGAAAATTTCGCCGGTGCGCTGCCGACATGGCTGTGTCCGGTACAAGCCAAAGTGCTGCCGGTCTCCGGCAACTTCGACGGCTATGCCAAAGAGGTGGAAGACAAGCTGACGCAGGCGGGCATTCGCGTAGAAGCGGATCTCCGCAATGAGAAGCTCGGCTACAAAATCCGCGAGGCACAGCTCGAAAAAATCCCTTACATGCTCGTCGTCGGAGAGAACGAAGTCAGCTCCAACAGCGTTTCCGTACGCCGCCGCGGCCAAGGCGATCTTGGAGCGCAAAGCTTGGATGCGGTCATTGGGTTAATCAACGAAGATATTCGCTCCAAACAAGTATAAGTCGGCTAACGTCGACATGAACAATTTAAGCCTGTCTCTCAAGCTTGGCTCTGATTTGACCGCAGCACACTGCTGTGGCGAAAAGCGCTTCTTGGAGACGGGCTTTTATTTATTTGCAATGCAATGTTCACCGGTTTATGTATATATTTTATTTTCGATGGACAGCCTCTTATATTAAGGGGAGGTTTAACGAAACATATGTTACCAAAAACCGCAAGCCATGCAAAATGGATTTGTCTCATCGTTCTGATGCTGTCCGTATTGATGTGGTTTGAACAAGATGGGCAATCGATCGGAAGCGCAAAGCTTCCTTCTCCGGTCGCCGAGATCAAAGCAGGTTCATCCGGTGCAAGCGCCGGGAAAAACGAGATACAGCCGGTATCCGCCATCAAAGGAACGACAGGCGGCCAAATACAGGCGCGGGCGAAAAACTATAAGCTCTTCCCGCATCAAGATCAGGATTTAACGAAATTCAAAGCGGTGGAAGTCATCGCGACCGGTTACTATGCAGGCAGAGAATCGACAGGCAAAAATCCGGGGCATCCCGAATACGGCCTCACCTACTCGGGTATGAAGGTAACCCGCGACGTTGGATCGTTCTCGACGATTGCCGCTGACCCGAGCGTCTTTCCGATCGGTACCGTACTGTACATTCCAGGGTACGGATACGGCGTCGTGGCCGATACGGGCGGAGCGATTAAGGGCAATCGCATCGATCTGTATTTTGAAACGAAGGATCAGGTCTACAAGGAATGGGGCAAAAAAACGCTCAACGTGTTTGTCGTCAAAAAAGGCAATGGAAAAATTAACGAAACGTTATGGAACCAGTTGAAAAATGAACTGTTGTTTTAAATTTCCTGTCATAGTCCACCTGCTCTTGTCCATACTAATGGAGGAACGGGAGGTGATAACCATGGCGAAAAACAACAAAAACCGCAAACAGAACAACAACGACGCCGAGTTTGCGCAAGAAGTGGCGGTTAACGCGAAGCAGCAGCAAGCGGCTCAAAATAACGCGAGCCAAAACGCGAATCAATTTGAAAATGAAAATCAAAACGTGTAATTGCGCGTAACTATACAAATCTTTAAAAAGGGAACCTGCGATGATAGAGCGTCCGGGTTTCCTTTTTCTATCCATGCTATATCCAAGCAGCGTAATGAGTTACATAATTTTTTTTAATGTTAACATTATTGCCATAGTCCATTGTTTTTCAAATTTTTTTGTTTTCAAAGCGATTGATTTGTTGTAAAATAAGTGTGTTGTAATCATTGTTTACATTATCGGATAGGTGATGTTTCATGCTGAATGCGTTATGGTCAGGGGGCCTGGTACAGGTGAACAAACGGAAAGCGGCCGAAGTGTACCCGTTTTTAGAAGCATTCATCGCTCGCAAAGAGGAGCAAATTGCCGAGATTGAGCAGGCTGTGCAGCGTTACGAGAAAAAACGGATGATCGAAGAACGAAACTATCAATCCATGTCAGCTTTACGCCGAATGTTTGCGGGGAAAAAGCCGGATCATCATCTGGCCGTTGAATATATCCACTATGTGAAGAAACCGATGGAACAAATTCGCAAGCTGCGGCTGGAGATCGAAAACGCACGCGACATTTTGCAGCAAAGCCGCCCGACCGACCTTGTGAACGTCAGCGAGGAGTTGGAGAAGGAATTGGGCTGAGCCTCTTTGCTTTAACCAGGATCGATCCACGCCGCGAATGTTGCATTCCGTAACGGCTCCATGTACAGGAGCTTTTTCTTTTTATAAACAAGTATGTATCCGCAAAGGCAGGCTTTGTCCAACCGGGAGTACGGTTGTCGGAGCTTTTTTTTGTGCATCAAAAAAGCTCCTCCGAACAGGAGGAGCGCTGTATGGCCGGTGCATGGCCGCGGCATGGTTAGTTCGCCGGCGGTCCAATACCGTTTATTTATTGTTGGACATCGTTAGTCGGTCGATCTCGATAAAATCATGCTCCTCGCTGTACGCCGGTACCCCGTGAATTCCGACGTCGAGCCCGACAAGCTCTTCATCCCGGCTGACGCGCACCGGCACGAAGCGGCCGATGACCTTGAGGGAAAGCCACGTCAATGCGAAGCCCCATACGGATACGGTAACCAGCCCGAGCGCCTGGACGCCGAGAAGCTGGAACCCTCCGCCGTACAGCAGTCCGCTGTAGCCTTTCCCGACGCTTTCGGCCAGTTCCGGCTTGGCAAACAAGCCGAGAGCGAGCGTCCCCAGACTGCCGCTGACGCCGTGGACGGCAAACGCGCCTACAGGGTCGTCGATGCGTCGCGATTCGAGGAACTCCGTGGCGAATACCATCGCGATGCCGCATACCGCGCCGATCAGGATCGCGGCACCGTCGCTGACGAACGCGCAGCCGGCCGTAATGCCGACCAGTCCCGCGAGCGAGCCGTTGATGACCATCGGCGGGTCGGCTTTACGGTAGCGCAGCATCGTGAATAAGATGCACGTTGCGCCGCCGGCTGCTGCAGCCAGCATCGTCGTAACCGCAATGTGGCCGATACTCGCGTTCGTGGCGCTCAGCGTGCTTCCCGAGTTAAAGCCGAACCAGCCGAACCATAAGATGAATGCGCCGACCGAGGCGAGCGGCAGGTTCGACGGAGGAACGATGTTGGGAGTGCCGTTCTCTGCGAACTTCCCGATGCGAGGCCCGATCAAGATTGCGGCCGCCAGCGCGGAAAATCCGCCAAGCGCGTGAATGACGGCGGAGCCGGCAAAATCGATCATGCCGAGACCGCCGAGCCAGCCTCCCACACTCCATACCCAGTGGCCGGCTATCGGATAAATCAACCCGGTCATGGCAATGGTATACAGTATATAGGCGCGGAAATTTACGCGTTCAGCGACGGCGCCGGATACGATGGAGATAACCGCGATAACAAATGCGCATTGGAACAGCCAATAGGTGTCATGGGAGATCGATAGCTCTATATGCGTTAGGTCTCCTTCCATCATGAAGCCGCTTGTGCCGATCAGCCCGAACAAGTCCTTGCCATACATGAAAGCGAACCCAAAAAAGTAAAAGATCAATGCCCCGAACGTAATGTCGACAAACACTTTCATAATAATGCTGACGGCGTTTTTTTGCCGGACAAAACCGGCCTCTAGCAGCGCGAAGCCGCCTTCCATCAACAAAATCATAGCGGCTGTAAGCACGACCCAGATCGTATCCAGGCCGTTGCTCAGCGTGGTTATATCCATGAAGCTCATCTCCTTCGAAATCGTGCAGACAGTCATTCCGCCCCTTATTATAAAATCCTTGTGACAGGTATGTCAACGAAATACGTAAGATAAAATGACACTGGAAACGAATTGTTCGTTTCTGTCATTTTGCGTTTCTCCTGTTTCCGAACAAAGCATACTTTTCCTGAAATCGGCTCATTCTATAACATATCCAATTAGAAGAAAACGGAGGAGAATGAAATGATTCCATTGGATTCGAAGTTGACCGGGAAAGAGGAAGCTTTTGAGAAAGTAAGACACCAGCTGCATGCGTTCGAATTCACGCTCGGCGGAAATTGGGAATACGATCACGGCTGCTATGATCGGTATTTGGATGAGGCGCACAAAGTGTGGCTGCGCATTCCGTTCGAAGTGACGCACGGCAAGCTGGACGGCGATACGGATTCGACCGATGCCGTTGTCCGGATCGGTGAGCCGTTCGTATTGAAACATATATATAATGAAGGATTGGACAAAGAAGCTCCGATCCATACGTATGGTGCGCTTGTGAACCAGTTTCAGGAGCCGGTGGACAAAGATGCGGCCGTCGGGGATAAATGGGTCGAGCAGGCAAAAACGCTGCTTGCGAAAGTTGAGAGCAGCTGGCGGTAAAACCGTTTATTTTTACCTCCAATTTATTTTTCTTTAAGGTTTCTTTAAGGTTGCGAGTGCAATATATAGTCAAGAATAAGTCTTACGAGCAGAAAGTTGTGCTAGGTTTCTAGTTTAAGCTTTCATAGCTCGAAAGCAGCTGACTATTGATACTCGCAGGAAGCCTTATTTTTAATGGAGGTTATCGCTATGGACAATAATAACAACAATAACTACAATGACTTCTTTCGTCGTCCGCAAGACGATGCCAAGTATAACGATCCTATGAGACGCGACGAACCCCAACAACAAAACGAACCGACATCGGCCACCCACTCCCAGCAGGAGCGGACGTCTCATTATTTTTCCTACGGTCCTTTTAACCCGAATGCGGCAGATACGACCGCCCGTGACAGCGAAGGATCGACGCCTGTGGAGGTAACGCCGCCGAAACCGCTGCGGCCATTCAGCTACGGGCCTGCGGACGATTCGAGCGGACCGCCGATGGGCAGTTGGCAGCTTGGCAATGCGAAGAAGTCCGGAGCGGGCTTCAAGAGCGTGTTCGCTTCCTTCATGGCCGGCGTCGTCGTTGTCGGCGCTCTGATGTTCGCTTCCGATAAAATGAATTTGTTCACCGGGGCCCAAGGCGTCATGACCGGCAGCGGCTCGTCGGGTACCGCGCCTGTGGCTTCGGCAAATAACGGCGGCGTAAAGCCGTCGGCGCTTGATCTCGGACGTCCGAACAACATTGCGCAAATCGTGGAGCAAGCGAGCCCGGCCGTCGTGAAAATCGAAACGAAAGTGAAAGCGAAGAGCTCGAGCGGCCGCACTGGCAATCCGTTCTTCGACGATCCGTTTTTCCGCCAGTTTTTCGGGGATGACCTCGGAGGCAGCCAAAAGCCGAAAAGCTCCGATCAAATGCAGCCCGGCGGAATGGGAACCGGGTTTATATTCGAGAAATCGGGATATATTTTGACCAATGAGCACGTGATTGACGGTGCCGACGAAATCTGGGTAACCGTCCAAGGTTACGACAAACCGCTCAAAGCTACGCTGCTCGGAAACAGCTACGATCTGGATCTCGCGGCGCTTAAGATCGAAGGGGACAAAGATTTCCCGACGCTTCCGCTCGGCAGTGCGGAGAGCCTGAATCAAGGCGATTGGGTCGTTGCGATCGGCAACCCGTACGGCTTTGACCATACGGTAACGGTAGGCGTCCTTAGCGCTAAAGAGCGCCCGATCAGCATTCCGGACCAAAAAGGTACGCGGGAATACAAGCATCTGCTGCAAACGGACGCTTCGATCAACCCCGGCAACTCCGGCGGTCCGCTGCTCAACTTGAACGGCGAGGTTATCGGGATTAATACCGCGGTCAGCTCGCAGGCACAGGGGATCGGCTTTGCCATTCCGACCAGCACCATCTCGGCTGTACTCGACAACTTGAAAAACAACGTGAAAATTCCGAAGGAACCGGCTCCTTATATCGGCGTACAATTGCAGAACGTCGATAAAGAATGGCTTTCCGAACTGAAACTCGACAGTACCGACGGCGCGATCGTTGCTACGGTAGAGCGCAAGAGCCCGGCTTTCCAGGCTGGCATACGGCCGTATGACGTCATTGTCGAACTGAACGGCGCCAAAATGAAAACGTCCGACGACCTTGTGGCGGCGATCAAAAAGCTGAAGGTGAGCGATAAAGCATCGTTCGGCGTCATGCGCGACGGCAAAAAGATGACGATCGACGTAACGATCGGCGACCGGAATGTGGAGCAGAAATAATAGATCGCACCTAAATAAGGCAGAGCGCACCCCCCTGCGCTCTGCTTCTTTTTTTACGCGAGCCTATTTTTTTGAAAGATGGGGGCCTCCAAAAAGAAGTAACAGGAGTAGGCTTCAGAGGATCGCTTCACTTTTGGGGGAATTGTTCTTACAATAGAAGCAGGCGGGTGAATTGATGAGATGAGAGAAAAAGTATTGGTTATTGACGATGACGATAAAATCACTTCGATGCTGAGGCGCAGTCTGGCATTCGAAGGCTATACCGTGTTCACGGCGAACCATGGCATGGATGGACTGAAGCAAATTCTCGAGCATGAGCCGAACATCGTCATTCTCGACGTCATGATGCCGCAGCTGGACGGCTGGGAAGTCGTGCGCCGCATCCGCGAGGGCGGATCGGAAGTGCCGGTGCTGATGCTGACGGCAAAGGATGAGGTGGCGGATCGGGTCAAGGGGCTTGATCTGGGCGCCGACGATTATTTGGTGAAGCCTTTTGCGCTGGAGGAGCTGCTGGCCCGCATTCGCGTCATGCTGCGCCGGAAATCGTCCGAGAAATCGGAGCAGGCGACCAATCGTCTGCATTACCAGGACATCTTTATGGATCTGGATACCCGGGAAGTATACCGCGGCGGCCAACTGGTCGAGCTGACGACGAAGGAATTCGAACTGCTGCACCTGTTTTTGCAAAATCCGCGGCGCGTGTTGTCCAGAGACATTATTATGGAAAAGATATGGGGATACGATTATAGCGGCGAATCCAACGTGCTTGAAGTGTACATTGCGCTTCTAAGACAAAAAACGGAGGAGCATGGTCATAAGCGGATCATCCAGACGGTTCGCGGCGCCGGTTATGTGTTAAGAGGAGAGAGCTGATATGTCGATTCGGCTTCGGCTGACACTATGGTATACCGGGATTTTAACGGCAACCCTGTTGCTTCTCGGATTGGGGCTGTATATATTCCTTCATACGATCTACTACAGTTCGCTGCGGGACGATTTGCGTGCGCAAACGGAAGTGCTGCGGTCTAGAACGATCGCAACGTACACATTTTCGCTGGATGGCGGCAAGCCCGGCTATATATTTAACATTGTGGGCGGGGTGCCGCGGGGCAGCAATGGATTGTTTCAAGTCGTCAACGTGGACAACGGGACGAAATTTCCGTCGCCTAGGCTGCAGGAAGCCGGCATCCAATTTCCGGAGATCGACGCGAAGAAACTGAAATGCGTGTTGAACGAAACGTGTTTGTATGATAAAGCACGCATCGAAAATATGGACTTTATCCTATATTATACTCCTATATACGCGACCCGATTTCCCGGGCCGACGGATCGCCCGGCCGGCATCATGCAGTCGGCTATGTTTGCCGACGACCGTCTGTTCGTCATGCTGCGCTTGATCCTGACCGTGACGGGACTCGTAGCCATCCTGCTCGCGGCTTCGGTCGGCTGGTTCCTTGCGCGCAAAGTGCTCAAGCCGATCGGACAGGTCGTCGATGCGACCAACCGGATCGAGAAAGGAGCTGACCTCGAGAAGCGGATCGAATACGACGGTCCGAATGACGAGATCGGCGTACTGACGCAGACGATCAACAGCATGCTGGGCAGGCTGCAGCATGCTTACGTGGAACTCGAAGAAGCTTACTCGGCGCAGCGCAGGTTCGTATCCGATGCTTCTCATGAGCTGCGGACTCCGCTAACGACGATTCGCGGAAATGTGGAGCTGCTCGAGAAGATGTGGAAGCAGGCGGCGCTCAAAGCCGGTTCCGACGATAGCCAGAAGCTGGAGCTGACACTGGAAGCGATGCACGATATTTCGGGCGAAGCCGAACGGATGTCGCGGCTTGTCAACGATTTGTTATCGCTGGCAAGAGCCGACGCCGGTTTCCAAATGACGAAGACGAATCAGCCGATTCGTCCGATCATCGATGAGGTGGCGCGCAAGGCGGTGCTGCTGCCGCGGACCGTGGAGTTCCAGGTAGGCAATCTCGATGATTTGAACGGCGTGTACGTATACGGAAACGCGGATTATTTGCAGCAGCTTATGTTCATATTTATCGAAAATGCGTTTAAGTACACGGATGCGGGCTTCGTTCGTCTCGATGCGCTCAGGCATGAAGGCCAAGTGGGCATTCGGATTGAAGACTCCGGCATCGGTATGGATAAGGAAGAAGTTCCGCATATATTCGACCGCTTTTACCGGGCGGATCCTTCACGCGGCCAAAAAGCCGGCACCGGTCTCGGCTTGTCGATCGCACGCTGGATTATTGATGAACACAACGGTTCGATCGAGGTCAAGACGCTGAAGGACGAAGGGTCGACTTTTGTCATATGGCTGCCGATCGCCTCCTCCGGTGTCATCGAGGTGCAAGAGGCGGAAGGGCATTCCATCGCGGATCAGAATCAGGTATAATCATACAAAGGCGCTAAAAAAATTCGACAAAGGCAGGTGCAGCATGGACGTAATCAAAATTTCTCCGCGCGGTTATTGCTACGGCGTCGTCGACGCGATGGCACTGGCCATGCAAACGGCCAAAAATCTCAATCTGCCGCGGCCTGTCTATATATTGGGCATGATCGTTCATAACGCTCACGTTACGGACTTTTTCGAAAAGGAAGGCATTGTCACGTTGGACGGCGCGAACCGTCTGGATATATTGGATCAAATCGAACGGGGAACCGTTATATTTACCGCTCACGGCGTATCGCCGGAAGTTCGCGCGCGTGCGAGGGAGAAGGGGTTAACGGTGGTCGACGCGACTTGTCCCGACGTGACGAGGACGCATGATTTGATCCGCGAGAAAACCGCCGAAGGGTACGATGTCATTTATATCGGCAAAAAAGGCCATCCCGAGCCGGAAGGCGCGCTCGGCGTCGCTCCGGACCGGGTGCATTTGATTGAAAAGCCCGAGGAGGCCGAGGCGCTGAATTTGACCGAAGGCAAAGTGATCATCACCAATCAGACGACGATGAGCCAGTGGGATATCAAGCATATTATGAACCGGCTGCTCGAGCGGTTCCCTCATGCGGAGATTCATAACGAAATATGTCTTGCGACACAGGTACGTCAGGAAGCGGTCGCCGAACAGGCGAAGGACGCAGATCTGCTCATTGTGGTCGGAGACCCTCGAAGCAATAACTCGAACCGGCTTGCTCAAGTATCGGAAGACATTGCGGGCGTGAGAGCGTACCGCATCGCGGATGTGACGGAGCTGAAGCGGGAGTGGCTCGAGCCGGTGCGGCGGGTAGCCGTGACGTCCGGAGCGTCGACGCCGACGCCGATCACGAAGGAAGTGATCGGCTACTTGGAACAATATGACCGCAACAATCCGGAAACTTGGGACATTCGGCGAACCGTTAATTTGAATCGGCTGATCCCGACGCCTAAACAAAAAGCAAGCGTGGAATAGACAACCTAGAAAGGGAAGGGACTAGCAGCAGATGAACAAAACAGCGAAAACCAAAAAGCCTTTTCAGCTGAGCCATATCCCGCGCTGGTTTAAATATAAATATTTGCTGCTGACCCGAGCCAAGGGAGGCCCGGGCATGGTGGCGCTGGGCTTCTCGATCGGGCTTGCGATTGAAATGTTTACGCTCCCGACGGCCGGACTGGCCTTTTTTCTTATATTCCCGCTCGTTTACTTGTTCCGGGCCAGTATGGCGGCAGCGTTGCTTGGTTTCGTCTTCGGGAAAGTCATCTATATTCCGATGTCGTTTCTGAACCGGAAAGTAGGAGCGATGGTATTGCCGAAAGGAACGCGATGGCATTTGCTCCAGCTGCTGCCGGACTGGCTGGACACGTTTATCCGGTTTAATCTGAAACTGATCGTCGGCGGCGCGATAGACGGAGTTATTCTCGGTTTGATCGTTTATTTTCCGATCAGATGGCTGCTTGAATGGTATCATAACAAGCGCAAGGAGAAGCGGAGGAAGCGCAAAGAGCAGCTGATGCTTTCATCCAACCCGAACGGTTCATGATAATAAAGATATAAAGCAAGTATTGACGGGGAAAGGCTTCCCGTTGTATATTTACTTTAACGATTAAAAGCTTAAAAGCGTATAAGCGTCGAAGTGTTAAAATACTCGTCCCGAAGGAGCGTGCTCTCATGATCGTTATTTTATCCAACAAAGTAACGCAAGAACGTATAGCCGAAATTGTTCAACATATCGAAAAGCATGAAGTATCCGCCCATGTATCCCAGGGTGTGGACCGCACGGTAATCGGGATTATCGGAAAAGCAAGCCCGATGCTTGCGGAGCAGCTTCGCCAATTGTCCGGCGTAGAGCAAGTCGTCAAAATTTCCAAATCGTATAAGCTGGCGAGCCGGGACTTCCATCCGGATAACACGGTCATCAAGATCAAGGGCGTTGAGATCGGCGGCGATGAGCTCGTCGTCATGGGCGGCCCTTGCGCGGTGGAAACGCCGGAACAGATTGACGAGATTGCCAGACTTGTCAAAGCGTCGGGTGCTCAAGTATTGCGCGGCGGCGCATTCAAGCCGAGAACCGGCCCTTACAGCTTCCAGGGTACCGGTGTGGAAGGTCTTGTGATGATGGCCGAAGCGGGCAAAAAGCATGGGCTGCTGACCATCACGGAAGTGATGACGCCGGAATATGTAGATGTATGCGCCGAATATGCGGACATTCTTCAGGTCGGCACGCGCAACATGCAGAACTTCGACCTGCTGCGCAAGCTCGGGACGATCCAGACGCCGGTGCTGCTCAAACGCGGTTTCAGCGCGACATACGACGAGTTTTTGAACGCGGCGGAATATATACTCGCGGGCGGAAATCCGAACGTTATGCTGTGCGAGCGCGGGATCCGCACATTCGAGCAGTACACCCGCAATACGCTCGATTTGGCGGCGATCCCGGCACTGCAGACGCTCAGCCATCTGCCGGTGATCTCCGATCCGAGCCACGGCACGGGGCGGCGCGAGCTGGTCGAGCCGATGAGCAAAGCTTCCGTTGCGGCAGGCGCCAACGGATTGATCGTCGAAATGCATACGGACCCGGACAATTCCATGACCGGCGACGGCGTGCAATCGTTGTTCCCGGATCAGTTCGCCCGCCTCATGGTCGATTTGGAGAAGCTGGCACCGCTCTGCGGCAAACGTTTTGATACGAAAAAAGAGCCAGTTCTTACATGACAAATTCGTAATGGAATAGCATCATTTGTCGAAAAAGCTTGAAATTTCGCGAATCAGCGAAAAGTCAAGCTTTTTTTGTCTAAAAATATGAAAATCTTGTGTCTTGTGTGAGCATACCTAACACATCGATAAAAAATACCTTACATAAGTATTGACGATTCTCGGCGAAAAGTTTTATAATAAGTCCATAATTAATAAAAACTTGAACAATGTACGAACAAAGTGGTTGGAATGTTCGGAAATTAGGAGGTAAGCGAGTCCATGTCAGTTCAAAACGTGTTAAACACTATTAAAGAAAAAGGCATCGAATGGATCGATTTCCGGTTTGTCGATTTGAGCGGCAGAGCGCATCACATTTCTTTGCCTGCAGTTGAAGTTGACGAAGAAACATTCGTAAACGGTGTTGCATTTGACGGTTCTTCCATCCCTGGTTTCAGAGGTATCGAAGAGTCCGACATGGTCATGATGCCGGATACAGAGAGCGTCTACGTCGATCCTTTCACAGCACACCCGACGCTGGTGGTTATGTGTAACATTCACACGCCGGACGGTGAACGATATGAGCGCGACCCTCGCAGCATCGCTCAAAAAGCCGAAGAATATTTGCAAAAGACCGGCGTTGGTACGACAGCATTCTTCGCTCCTGAATCCGAGTTTTTCATTTTCGACGAAGTTCGTTTCGAGAGCAAGCAAAATACGTCTTCTTTCTTCGTAGATTCCGAGGAAGCGCACTGGAACTCCAACCGCAAAGACGAAGGCGGCAACCTGGGCTTCAAAGTAGGGCATAAAGGCGGTTATGTTCCTGTAGGTCCAACCGACTCCCAACAAGATATCCGCAGCGAAATGTGTCGTTTGCTGATGGAAGCTGGCCTGCGCATCGAGCGTCATCACCATGAAGTAGCGACAGCCGGCCAAGGCGAAATCAACTTCCGTTTCGACACGCTGACGAAAACAGCGGACAACCTTTTGAAATACAAATACATCGTTCAAAATACAGCAAGACAATACGGTAAAGTGGCAACCTTCATGCCGAAGCCGATCTTCGGCGACAACGGCAGCGGGATGCACGTTCACCAATCCATCTTTAACGGCGACAGCCCTCTGTTCTACGACAAAAACGGCTACGGCAACTTGAGCGAAATGGCGCTTCACTACATCGGCGGGATTTTGTACCATGCGCCTGCACTGATCGCAATCACGAACCCGAGCACGAACTCCTTCAAACGTCTGGTTCCTGGTTACGAAGCACCGGTTAACCTGGTATTCTCCAAAGGAAACCGTTCCGCAGCCGTTCGTATTCCGGTTGCTGCCGTTACGCCGAAAGGCTGCCGTATCGAATTCCGTACGCCAGACTCCACGGCGAACCCGTACCTTGCTTTCGCAGCCATGCTGCTTGCAGGTCTCGACGGAATCAAGAAGAAAATCGATCCTCGCGCTCTCGGCTACGGCCCGCTCGACAAGAACATCTACGAGCTGTCCGACGCAGAGAAAGGTGAAATCCGCAGCGTTCCTGGAACACTGGATGAAGCCCTCAACGCACTGGAAGCGGACTATGAATTCTTGACAGAAGGCGGCGTCTTCTCGAAAGACTTCATCGATAACTACATCAACCTGCATCGTGAGCAAGCCAAAGCAGTAGCGATCCGCATTCATCCGCACGAGTACTCCTTGTACTTCGATCTGTAAGATTAGCACTTATGTTTATATCATAAGAAGCTCTGCTGCAACCGCGGCAGAGGGACAGCCAAGCCGGCATCTGAATCGTTCAGGTGCCGGCTTTATTATATGATCTTCTCCTTTTAGGGTGGACGCTCACGGGCGAGCCGCTAGCGACTAAGGATCCATGTCGAAAATTTTTTTTGCATGCAGGGGTTCATTGGGCGTGGAATCGCCTGTATCGGTAATGGTTTTGTAACAATCCCCCATTATAATGAAGGTATACAGTAAAATGCTGCGTTGGGTGGTGCAATGGATGGGTGCGGAATGGACAGAAAAAGAAGCGGCGCATCTGCTGAGCAGAGCGGCGTTTTTTCCGGGTAAAGCGGAAGTAAGCGCTTCCTTGGAGCTTGGGAAGGAGGAGACGGTTCGGCGGTTGATTGCCGGTGAATCGTTGACTGGGAAAGCAGAGGATTTGACGCCGTTCGGGGAACTCAAGGCGGACGGCAAAAATTTGGTTGGGGACCAAATCGTCGATCAGCAGACGTATTGGCTCTATCGGATGGTGAACACGGAAGCGCCGTTGATTGAGAAGATGACGTTGTTTTGGCATGGCCATTTTGCGACCTCCTACCAGAAGGTGAGAGAGATTCCGCTCATACTCCGGCAAAACGAACTGTTTCGCAAGCATGCGACAGGCAATTTCCGCACACTCGTCGAGGCGGTCGGCAAAGACCCGGCGATGATGCTGTACCTGGACACCAATAACAACAAAAAAGGGAAACCGAACGAAAACTATGCCCGTGAAGTGATGGAGCTGTTCACCCTCGGAGTCGGCAATTATACGGAAGACGACATCAAGGAAGCCGCCAGAGCGATGACCGGCTGGGTGTACGATAAAAAGACGGATATCGTCAGCTTTAACTCGAAGCAGCACGACGCAGGGAAAAAGACGATTCTCGGCGAAACCGGCAACTTCGACGAAACCGATGTGGTGGACGTCTTGTTCAAGCAAGAGACGCTGCCGCGGTTCGTCGCAATGAAGCTGCTCACCTATTTCGCTACGGAACGGCCGTCGGCGGAATGGATTTGGGAAATCGCCGACGTGTTTGCCCAAACGAATCATATCGGGGAAACACTGAATTACTTGTTCTTGTCCGATGCATTTTATAACCCGGAACATCGAGGAGCCATGATCAAAACGCCGGCGGAATATGTCGCAGGCATATTGAAAGCATTCAATTTGCCGATGGCCAAAGGTTTCGCCCAATCGATGCGCAAGATGGGACAGGAGCTGTTCTTGCCTCCGGATGTTGCCGGTTGGCGAGGCGGGACGACGTGGCTGATGACGACGAATTTGCTGGCCCGCTATCAGTTCGCAGAATCGATCGCGAAGCGGATTAATGGCAATTTGCTCAATTCCAAGACGTTCCTGCTCGACGATAAAGCGACGCCGGAGCAGTGGGTCGCCCACTTTGCGAATCAGGCGGGCGTTCCGCTGCTAGGAAATCGCTCCGTGAGCGTGCTCTCCGCCTTTGCGGAGGAAACGTTTGTCTACTCCAAACAAAAAGTGAACGGCATGCGCGGCTTGCTCCAGCTGATTATGATCAGTCCGGAAGCGCAGATGAAATAGAAGGGGAGAAATCGGATGAAGCTGACCAGAAGAGACTTTCTGATCAAAGGCTCTGCGCTGCTGGCAACGCTGGGGCTCGGGGGGCCGATGATTTTTGCCGAGAACGGCTCTGTCCTGAAAGCACAGGGCGAGGATGAAGCGGGGCCCGATTCTCCCGTTCTCGTCGTCATCCAGCTTTCGGGAGGCAATGACGGCATCAATACGTTGATACCTTATGGGATGGGCGGATACTTCGACGCCCGCCCCACGCTCAAAATTACGGAAAAAGACGTGCTTGCCCTCAATAGCGAAGTCGGGCTGCACCCGAGTTTGGCAAATTTGCACAGTTACTTTAATGCCGGCAAGCTGGCGATTGTCCAAGGCGTCGGTTACCCGAAGCCGGACCGCTCCCATTTCCGGTCAATGGATATTTGGCAAACGGCCGAGCCGGATAAGCTGGCAAGCACCGGCTGGCTTGGGCGATATGCGGAGTCGTCGCTCCTGAAGATCGACAATCCGCTTAAAGCGCTGCAGATCGGCAACAGCGCCAATAAGGCGTTCATGTCCCCAAAAGTAAACGTTCCGGTCATTCAGTCGCTGGAAACATACAATTTCATTGATCCGAAGACGCCGAAAGCGGACCAAAACCGGATCGCCAAGGCGTTCATGGATATGTACGATCCGCAGCGGCAAGGGACCGTCATTCGCGTAACGTGCGATCACGGCAAAGAAGCGTACGAAAGCGTAGAAGCCGTACACTCCTTGGTGAACGCATACCAAATGAAAGTCGAGTACCCAAAGACGGGCATTGCCAAAGATCTGCAACTGGTCGTCAAAATGCTCTCGGGCAATTCAGGTACCCGTGTATTTTACCTGCAGCTCGGCGGGTTCGATGACCATATTCAGGAAAAAGAACAGCACGCGGTATTGTTGAAGCAGCTGGACCAGGCACTGGGCGCCTTTTACCAGGACCTTGAAGTGCAAGGACTGCAGAACCGCGTCGTGACGATGGCGTTCTCCGAGTTCGGTCGTCGCGTGAAAGAGAACGGCACCGGCGGAACGGACCACGGAACGGCGGCACCGGTATTCGTGCTTGGCGGCAAAGTGAAAGGCGGGTTATACGGCGTCATGCCGAGCCTGACCAATCTGGACAGCAACGGCGATCTGAAGTATGAGGTCGATTTCCGTTCGATCTACTATACCGTTCTTGACCGGTGGCTGCAAGGCGACGCGCAGAGCGTGCTCGGCCAGTCATACGAGAAGATTGCTTTTATTTAAACGAAAGACCTGGCGGAATGCATCCCGTCAGGTTTATTTTTTTTGCAGCGTATAGCTATCGTTTTTGAAGTAATGAGCTGCGTATCGGTTTAAAGCCGTCTACCCTTCGTTTACCGACTACCATTCGTTTATGCTGTCAATCCGCCTAGGCGGCTTTCTCGGGGCGCAGATGGCCATTAACGGAAGGGAGGAGGTACGATAGAAGAATAAAATTTTGAAGTCGAGGCATGGAGGATTTGGAAGTGTGCCGATTACGAGTTGTAAGGCGCAGCAAGCTCAATAATGTTGCGATCTCGATCCAAAGTATAAATTTGGGAAAATCCCGCCACGCTGTCCGGTTCCGCTTCGTATGGGATGCCGGCTTCCGTCAACCATTGTAATGTTCGGGCGTAGCTTTTCACCGAAATCGAAACCTGGCCTTCTAATGAGTTCATACCGCCTGAACGAAGCGTTTCGCTTTCGGGAATTTCCACCACATGCAGCTGCTGTTCACCTAAATCATACCATGCGCCCATTGACGCAAATGGCGGGCGTTCCAATCTTTTGAATCGTAAAGCTCGGAATAAAGCGTCCATTGCATACATATGAGAAACACGATTTATACGACCGAAAATCCGTTTGCCGACGGACAAGTCGAGGGGCTCAACGCAAAAGGCGCCGGCTTCTCGTAGTTAGAAGCACCAGGTTCAAACACTTCGCCTAAAATTAACCGGGCATCGAGGCTTAACGCTTTGACGATTACTATAATATCGATTTCTCGGGTAGAAGTCATGGGGGGGGAGGGTTTTTTCTCCATATCTAAATCACTCCTATGTATTACTAATGTTACCTCGTATAAATTATAAGGCTCGCTATATGATGATTTTGTCAAAGTTTGTAGATGAAATATTAAACCTTCTTGATATAAGGGGGTATATTGTAAAATTGAGGCTAAAGTACTGCGTTTTCGACGCGATAGTGCATAGGTAGTACGCATTTTTGGGAAAAGGCTTCAGGGGTACATCTGTAGAATCATTTTTACGAAAATGCCGCTTATGCTCAAATAATGGAAAAATTTCAATACAGTTTGTATATAAAATCTATTGACAATCCTATGTAAATGATACAAAATGTAACTGGAATGGTAATAAAGAGACAGTCGAAGACGAACAAACAAGCGAACTAAAACAAAAAAGGTACTTGACCGCAAGGAGATCCAAAGGTCAAATACCGAATGCTGCACGATGACATGCACGAATCATTAATTTTTATTAATGGAACGCTCGGCACGAACGAAAGCGATGAACCGTTTCGCCTCTTCGACGCTAAGCTTCTTGCCATCAATCGTTAAAGAAAACTTTTCCATAATTTTGTCGTCTGACAACTCTAGACTATCCACAAATTCACGTACTTCTTCATCGAGTACCATTTGCGGATCTTCCGTTCTTCCGATAATGTAATCAATCGACACATGAAATAGATTTGCAATCTTAACAATCGTTTCATAGTCCGGGGCTCGCCGATTATTCTCATAATGCGATAACGAAGCACGGCTAATCCCGAGTTTGTTAGACAAATCCTCTTGTGTCATCGATAGTTTCTCTCTTAAAGAAGCAATTCGCTCCCCATAATTCATGTTATCGTACCTCCGTTAAGACCATACATATGTAGCCTGAAATGTTCACTTTATATTACAAAACAGACAGCCAGAATAAAACGTAAAAATATGCAGTTATGGATACAAAACGTATCTTATTTTGATGCTATTCCTTGCAGAATTGACTTTATATTTACATAATGTATCTTTGGTTTTATTTTACCTAAAAAATTGATTTATGGGAAGATGTCAAATGAAACAATATTTAATATCACCGGAACAAATTGTAGTACTTAAGCATGTATCCGAATATGTATGCAAGATGTTCATTGAACTGGCTGACGGCAACCGAAGGCTGTCCAAGCCTGCAATTGTCGAATTGGAAAGCCTGGATAACGACATATTGGCGTTCCGTACGTCGCTCAATCTGCCGCTTTCCACCAGGCTTCGCTTCGAGTTCCATATCGAAATTGACGAAACGGTCATTGCCTTTAAAGGAAATCTATTGGATCGACAGGCCGGTGATACTTGCTATACCTATGGCGTAAAGATCGATATAACGGATGATGCACGTACCTTGCTCTATTATACGATCAATGAGCTGCTCATCCAGTCCGATCCGATCCTATCCAAAAAGCATAACAGCTATCTCGGAAACCGCTCCCTTTACTATTGTCGACCGCAAATTAATTTTTTAACCTAATGGATTTGATCGCCGTTAAATCGGCAATAATCGACCGGAATTCAAGCTAGCAAACGGTAGTGTGCGAAAAATAAAGTAAAATTAAGTGAAATAAAATTAAAAAAACGGAAAAAATGGGAAAAATACAATTGACAGGATACATTATGTATCATAAAGTTAATGATAGATTCGTCGCAAGGAACTAGAAAGTTTGTATAAAAGACCTTTACTGGGGGCCTCGATACATGAATATTTCTAATGACAATCAAAGCAAAATTCAATTGGATATTCAAAAATTATTTGCTCAACTGAATATTCAGGCGAACAAATACGATTCATCCGACAATCCTTTGTCCCAAAACCAAGATACTCCTTCCCATTCCGATGGTACCGACGGTTCTTCCGATGATTTGCGATAACATAAACGAAAACGATTAAGATCGGTTTTTTATATCTATTATGATACATAATGTTTCGAATTAGTGATCGTATGCCCATGTTCTTTATAAAGAGTTGAGTACCAAGCCAAAATCGGAAAAAAGAGAGGTTCTTAGTGTGATGATAGGAAAAAGAATTCAGACGTATCGAAAGCAAAAAAGGCTTTCCCTTAATGAGCTCGCCCGAAGGGCCGGCGTCGCAAAGTCGTATCTCAGTTCCATCGAACGCAACATTCAAAGCAACCCTTCGATTGAGTTCATTAGGAAAATATCGGAAGTGTTGGGGGTAAAAGTAGAGGCATTAATCAAGGACGATTTGCCTGAAGAGCTGACGCCTTCGGAGAAAGAGTGGGTTCATTTGTCGCGCGAATATAAACGCAAAGGGATCAGCATAGACATGGTCAAACAATTTGTTGAACATTATTCGGCGAATGCCAGCGTGCAACGGTTTTAAATGAAGTAATACAAAATAAGCTGACCCCCGGGGGTAATCGCCCAGGGGTCAGCTTATTGTTTGAGACGCAGGTTTATGAACGTATCCCGGCTGCCGGGCGGTAAAACGCCTCCCAATCCGGTTCGGTTTGGCTATGCTTTCGAAACCACAGTTCGAGACATAATAAGGACCATAGCTGCTGCGTGTAATGTTTTTTGCCGGAGGCATGCGCTTCGATCATCCCCCGGACTTCCTCGGTACGGAACAACTCTCTTTCCCGTGCTTCCCGGCCAAGCAGCAAAGATTGCAAAGGCGCGTACAAGACCGTCTTTAGCCACGTCTCCATGGGCATATTAAATCCTTTTTTCGGCCGATACAGCACTTCATGGGGGACGTAACGGGATGCCAGTTTTTTGAGCAGCACCTTGGTGTCCAGACCTTGAATTTTTAAATCATACGGTATGGTGGCGGCATACTGCGCCAAATCGATATCGAGAAGCGGGGATCGCGCCTCCAACGAATGCGCCATCGTCATTAAATCCATCTTCGGCAGCAGCTCGTCCGGCAAATAAGTAATGGCGTCACCGTAAAGAACCTTATCTACGGAATTCAGCCCGTCAGCTTGATCCCAAGCCTTCCGGTACCATTCGTCGGGGTGATGCCCGCCCAATTGCTTCATAAAGGAGTCGGTATACAGGTTCTTGCGGTAAGAACGCAGCGCCCTGTTGAATACATAGGACTGTTTCGGATCATGCATCCCGCTTTCGAGTACCTGCTTGATTCCGTTCAGCATGCGTGGCCTTAATTTATCTTTCGATTGAACGTATTTGCCGATCAACGTCCGCATCACCCCTGGAACCATTCTCCGGTAAGGAATGGCAAGCGCTTCGGCCAACGGGCGTGTATAGCCGGCGAATAATTCGTCTCCACCGTCTCCGTTTAAGATGACTGTGACCCGTTCTTTAGCGCATTTTGCCACGAAGTAGGTTGGCAGTGCCGAGGAATCGGCGAACGGTTCGCCAAAATGGCCGAGAATTTCAGGGATTTGCTTCCAAAGATCCGTTCGCAGCACAAATTCATGATACTCCGTGTTGTACTTTTGACTGACGATCCGTGCATAAGGACGTTCGTCGAATTTGGGGTCTTCAAATCCCATTGTGATCGTTACGATTGGCGATCCCATTTCTTGCGCCATGACCGATGCGACCAAACTGGAATCGACGCCGCCGCTTAAGAAGCATCCGATCGGTACATCGCTTGCGAGTCTGCTTCGTACCGCTTGTCGCACCAGATGATCTAGCTGCTCCAGCGCTTCTTGTTCCGTCATCCTTTGCTGCTTCGAGAACGATAAAAACCAGTAGCGACGAACGCTAAGGCGGCCTTCTTTATATTCGGCATAATAGCCGGGAAGAAGCTTGGAAATACCTTGATATATCGATATATCTCCGGGAACCGCAAGATAAGTCAAATAATCGTCAACAGCGACAGGATTGATGCCGGGCGTCTTGTCAAAATAGCACAGCAACGCTTGCAGCGTGGAGGCGAAGGCAAGTTTGCCGCCATATTCATAGTAGTAGAGAGGCTTCTTGCCGAACGGGTCTTTGGCCAAGTAACAGGTTCGATATCGCTCGTCCCAGATGGCGAAAGAGAACATACCGCGAATTTTGCTCAACAGTTTCTCGATTCCCCAGCAGAGGTAACCCGCCAATAATACCTCCGTATCGGAACGGGAGCGAAACGCATAATCATTTTCCAGCTCCAGTCGCAGCGATTGAAAATTATAAATTTCGCCATTATAGGTAATCGCGACTTGCCCGCTGCTATCTGTCATGGGCTGGTGGCCGTCTTGACTTAAATCGATAATGGACAGCCTCCGGTGTCCGAAGATCGTGCCGGCTGATTGCCATAGTCCGGCTGAATCAGGACCTCGATTGACTATAAGTGCTAACGCTTTTTCCACTTGCATGACGGAGTGACCTACAGTTCCTGTTATCCCGCACATCAGCTGATCCACCTACCAAAATGAAATGATGATACATATCGTATCTGATTTTACACTAAGAAGGTCCTAATTATTAATAGTTAAAAAGATTTAGTAATTTCAATTCGTAATTATTCGTAGCATAAAAATGGTTTAGATTCCTTAAAATCATTGACAATGTTACATATTGTATCGTAAATTTGAATGGAAGATAAGGACGCGCCAATGAGAATTCAAGTTGAGATAAGTATATATGGGGGGAAACGATAAATGAAAAACAAACCGACCATCGCGATTGTCGCACATGACGCCGGCGGTTTAGGTGGAATGGAGATTCACCTGAATGAAATGATCATGCGACTTAAAGAGGACTACCATGTGACGGTCGTCGCTTCTTCTTTACAGGTGACCGATTCCGAAGGCGTAACCTTTATTAAAATACCGGTTATTAAAAGGCCTGTACCCATTCGGCTCATTTTATTTGCGATATTCGCCAGCATTCGGCTTCTGTTTGTCAAACGCGATATTTTGCATACAACTGGTGCGATCGTATTCAATCGGGCGGATTTTTCTACCGTACATTTTTGTCATTCAGGTTACCTGAAAGCGACAGGGGGTTCGCGGGTAAGCAGCGGCGGTTCTTTCTTTCGCAAGCTGAACAGCGGCCTCGCTTCCTTTATCGCCCGTACGATGGAGCGTATCGTGTACCGGCCGGGTCGTACCAAGAGGCTGCTGGCAGTTTCCAATCGCGTACGGGAAGAAGTGTTGGCGGATTTCCCGTATATGCCGGAGCAAGTAGGTTACTTGCCGAATGGGGTAGACATCCATAAATTTAAGTCTATTGATGACGAAACGAAGAAGAAGCTCCGCAAGCAATACGGAATTCCGGAGGAGGGCCATTTTCTGCTATTTATGGGCGGGGATTGGCCGCGCAAAGGACTTGATCTCGTCATCGAGGCATTCAATCAAGCCGCCGAACGATTCCCAGATTTGTATTTACTGGTCGTAGGCAAAGGCGAACGCGAGATGTATCAGAAGATGGTTTCCCCGAGCTTTCGTGAACGCGTCCTGTTCACCGGGAAACAATCGGAACCGCATCATTGGTTTGGAATGAGCGATATTTTCGTGTTTCCTTCGAGCTACGAGACGTTCTCGCTAGTCGTGCATGAAGCAGCAGCGGCCGGCATGATCGTTATTTCTACCAAAGTCGGCGGCGTGGAAGATTTAATTGCCAACCAGGTGAACGGTTTCATTCTAAACCGGGATCGCGGTGAAATCGCTGCCGCGCTGATCGATATATTAAGCGACGTGGAACGCTATCGCGTTTTTGGCGAGCGGGCCAGGGCAAGAGTGGAGCAGCTGACCTGGGAAAACATGCACCGGATATTGATCCGGCATTATGAGGAGAACGATCAAAGACTTGGGCAAAAGGCTTTATCTTAAAGAGGAATAGGGGGGAGGGCTGTGAATGGCGGAACACGATTCGAACTATAAAATTATTGGTTTTGCTACGCAAGGCAGCAATGGAGATGACGAGCACCGGCTGAAATCATTATTAAGCCAAGTACCGGCAACTTATTATCCTTTTGAGCGAAACAAAAAACATCAAAACTTTTGGCGTATTCTAAAAAAAATCGTTCGTGAAAAACCGAATCTAGTTGTGATGGAAGGAACCGGACTCTTCGGAGGCATGGCGCTTATTTTGGGTAATTTGTTCGCCGGCGTGCCTTATATAGTGAGCAGCGGGGATGCCGTCGGCCCTTTTATCGCCAAAAAGCAACCCGTCCTAGGCCCGCTGTTTCTACTATACGAAAAATGGCTTTACCGCAGATCGATAGGCTTTATCGGCTGGACGCCTTACTTGGCGGGAAGGGCGATGTCCTACGGCAGCAAATATGCGATGACTGCCGCCGGCTGGGCGCCGTTCGAACATTCCGATGAGGAATTAAAACGCTTCAGAACGCAAATTAGAGCACAGTACGGCATTCCCGATCATCACATTGTTGTGGGCATTGTCGGATCGCTCAATTGGATTGAACGGATCGGCTACAGTTATGGCTATGAGCTTGTCCAAGCGGCTCGCAGAGTGAAACGTGATGATATTACCTTTATGATCGTCGGTGACGGAAGCGGGAAGGCGAAGCTGGAACAATTGGCCGGAGATGCATCTGGGCGCAACGTCATCTTTACGGGGCGTGTTCCCAGGGATCAAGTTCCGATG
This sequence comes from Paenibacillus allorhizosphaerae, assembly GCF_910594985.1. Classification (GTDB taxonomy): domain Bacteria; phylum Bacillota; class Bacilli; order Paenibacillales; family NBRC-103111; genus Paenibacillus_G; species Paenibacillus_G allorhizosphaerae. The sequence continues at coordinate 264,334 of NZ_CAJVCE010000004.1, read as the reverse complement.
TATTTATCGGCATTTGATATGGCTAGCTTGCCTCAAAGCATCGATCAGGTAGGCAATTTTCGCTATACGACCAAAATTAGCGAGTACTTATCGGTGGGACTTCCCATTTTGGCCGGGACGCTTCCGATGACTTATGACTTATGCGGCGATTGGGTATACCGAATATACGGCGATACGCCTTGGTCGGAAACATATATTCGTTCGTTGAACATGTTTTTGGAAAACATTACGAGAGAAGAAATCGACCTGAAATCGAAACAAATTCCGAAACGCCTTCCCGTGTTTGAAAAAGAACCCCAAATTCGGGCGGTTCGCGAATTCATTACGGATGTCCTTCATAATAAAAAGACGTGCTCTTGAAAAACAGTGACAATCGATTGAAAGTCAAACCGTTTCAAGGCCATCATCTTAGACGGATGATGGCTTTCCGTTCAATAGGTGATAAAAATTACAAAAAGATACTAGATACAGTTTGTATCGAAAGTTATATCCATGTATAATGGAAATATAAACATTTTTTAACGATTAACAATTTCATTATCAGCTGTTAGGCTGATGGATATTGTACATCTTAAGAAAATCATGAAAGAAAGCGATTTCATGATAGGTAACCGTGACTCTTCACGAATGTACAGGAAAGGACGGAATGCACAAAAATGAAATTGGGAAAGCGTATTTCCGAGCTGCGTGAGCGGAAGCAAATTACGCAGGGAGAATTGGCTCAAATTATTGGCGTGACACGCGCTGCCCTTTCTCATTATGAGAATGATCGAAGGCAACCGGATTATGATACGCTGATGAAGATCGCAAAGTTTTTCTCCGTTAGCGTAGAGTACGTCATTGAGGGTAACGAGAACAGTACGCAAATACAAGGCTAGTTACAGGCAGGGCGCTGTTGTCATAGGAGCCCTGTTTATTTTTACATAAATTCATGGTTACAAATTGTATCATTGATGATATGATTAGTGTAATAGATTGATAAAGTTATGCATTGTCTAGTTCCCCGGACATGAATCGGCAGCAGGGGATGGAGCATTAGGAGGATACCGATGACTGCAAAATGGAAGAGGAAGATCGCAGGCAGTATTAAAAGGTTTTTGGATTATTACACCAAGGATCAGACGATGGACGACAAAATCGCCAAGTTAAGGAAGTCCGGGATGACCATTGGAAGCAACGTTTTCATTTATGACTCGATGTTTGATGCGGTTTATCCTTGGCTCATTACAATCGGCAACCATTGTACGTTAACGCGGACGGAAATTCTAACGCATGACGACAGCTTGGTCCTGATTAACGGCCGAAGATACGTCGCTCCCGTGAATATCGGAGATTACGTATTTATCGGGAGGGGAAGCATTATTATGCCGGGGGTGACGATCGGCTCCAGGGTCATTGTAGGCTCCGGCTCGATTGTGACGAAGGATGTAGCTGATGGTTCCGTCGTAGCCGGAAATCCCGCAAAAGTCATAGGCACGGTGGATGATGTTGTGAGAAAAAGAGAAGCCGGGAACCAGCTAATCCCTTACCGCATGAAGAGTAATCTTGTAGAAAACGATGAGGACGAAGCGATAGCAATGTTCGTTCGAAGCTGGAAAGAATCCAATTATAAAAGTTGGGACTTGAAGGCGAATTAATACATCATTGGTTGAGGAAGGTTTGGTTGTATGTCCGCTAAACTGCTTATTCAAGAGTTTATGCTCTATGTCGCCAATCACGTGGTAAACAAAATCCCGTTCTATACTCTGCGTTACTTTTATTACAAAAAAGTGTACAAAATCAAGATCGGCAATCACTCCGCCGTGCATATGGGACAAAAGCTCATGACGCGAGGCGGTATTGAGATAAGCGAACATTCGGTCATTAACCGTGATTGTACGTTGGATGGACGCGGAGGCTTGATGATCGGCAATAACGTGAGCATCTCGCCGGAAGTGATGATTTTAACGGCGGAGCATGAGGTGAACAGCAGTTCTTTCGCCGGAGTACTCGGCAAGGTAGTCATCCAGGATTATGCCTGGATCGGAAGCCGGGCGACGATCTTGCCCGGAGTCACGTTAGGCAAAGGGTGCGTCGTTGCCGCAGGCGCCGTCGTGACCAAAGATGTTCCCGATTATACGATCGTGGGCGGCATCCCGGCGAAAACAATCGGAAAGAGGAATAGCAATTTGACCTACGAATTGGAATATAGGCGCTGGTTTCACTAGAATTTGAAAAATCCGGGGGAAATGACGATGCAGGCAACAAACTTGTTAATTCTTAGTCCGGTTGCTGAAAGAGGCGGGGCTGAGAGGGTGATGGTCGACACGTTAAAGTATTTAAACCGAAGCAAGTTTCACGCGAAAATTGTATTTTTCGAACAAGGCTCACTAGTGGAGGAAATGCGAAGTTTAGGCTATGCGGCGGAAGTGCTCGACGCGGGACGGCTCCGGGATGTCGGCATTTATGTGAGGGTCGTCGGCGCCCTTCGTGGACTCATACGTCAAGACGCGATTGATGTGGTCGTCAGCTGGATGCCCAAAGCGCACTTATATGGCGGAATTGCCGCTCTGCTCGAAGGTAAAAAATCGATATGGTGGCAGCATATGATTCCAAAGCCGCATTGGATGGATCGAATCGCTTCGAAAATTCCGGCACATGGCGTGTTGTGCCCGTCCCGGGTCAGCAAGCACTTCCAAGAGAAGCTGACGCCGAAGAAGCGAGTGATGCTTAACAATCTGGGCGTCGATTTGGAGCAGTTCGGTTCCAAGGTACATTCGGTAAGTGATGCGCGTGCAAAGATGGGACTGCGGGAGGACGCCGTTGTATTCGCTTTTGTGGGGCGACTGCAGCGCTGGAAACGGCCGGATGTCGTTATTCGGGCATTCAATGAAGCGGCCCGGGGGAAAAATGCTTACTTGCTTATTATAGGCGGAACGCTTTTCGGACTGGAGCAGGAGTTTGAGCAGGAATTGAAACAGCTGGCGGAGGTAGGCGACCCGTCGAAGGTCATCTTCTTGGGTCACCAAAAAGATGTAGGGGCGATCCTCGAGGCGGCGGATACGGTAGTTCATGCTTCGTTAATGGAACCGTTCGGCATGGTGATTATCGAATCGATGGCAGCGCAAAAAGCCGTCATTGCCGTAGGACAAGGAGGCCCGGTGGAAATCATCACGAATGGCGATGACGGCTTCCTGTATGACGGCTCACAACAGCAGCTCGTTCATCTCATGGGGCGAATTTTGGACGGGCAACTTCCACTAGAAGAAATGGGAAGAAAAGCGCGATTAACGGTCGAAAAGAAATTTACCGTCACGCATATGGCGGAACGCTTCGAGTCGAATATCCGCTTCATTTTGAACTAGGCAATATCTTCATAAATGATGACGGAAAAATTTGATACTAATGATACAAAATGTATCAATGATGTGTTATAATGATCACAATAATTGTAATAAATACTAAAAATTATGAGGTGTAACGATGAAAAGTGCGTTAATTACAGGGATTACAGGACAAGATGGAGCCTACTTGGCAAAATTGCTGCTTAATAATGGCTACAATGTCTTCGGCATTATGGCCAGAAGAAGCACGAGTACGATGTGGCGGTTGCAATTTCTCGGCATTGAGAAGGAAGTTCAGCTCATTGAAGGGGATATGACCGATGTGTCTTCTCTTGTAAGGGCGCTTCAAGTTTCCAAACCTACTGAAGTATACAATCTGGCGGCGCAAAGCTTTGTCGGTACGTCTTGGGACCAGCCGATCACTACCGCCCATATTACAGGTGTAGGCGTACTGAATATGTTGGAAGCGATTCGTTTGACCGATCCGTCGATCCGATTTTATCAAGCTTCCACAAGTGAAATGTTTGGGCTGATTCAAGAGCCGATGCAGTCGGAAACTACGCCGTTCTATCCGAGAAGCCCTTACGGCGTTGCAAAATTATACGGCCATTGGATTACCGTGAACTATAGGGAAAGCTTCAACATGTTTGCATGCAGCGGCATTTTGTTTAATCACGAATCTCCGCTGCGAGGAATTGAATTTGTTACACGGAAGGTTACCGATGCCGTCGCGAGAATCAAACTGGGCAAACAAAGCGAGCTGCGGCTCGGCAATATCGATGCGAAACGGGATTGGGGGTTTGCCGGCGATTATGTCAAAGCCATGTGGCTCATGCTTCAGCAGGAAAAACCCGATGATTACGTGGTTGCTACCGGCAAAACAACTACGGTAAGAGATATGTGTCAAATCGCATTTAACCATGTAGGCTTGAATTATGAGGATTATGTGGTGATCGATCCCCAGTTTTACCGGCCTGCTGAAGTCGATATTTTGCTTGGGGATTCATCGAAAGCTCAGCAAAACTTAGGCTGGGAAATCGAGACGAGCCTGGAACAGTTAATCCATATGATGGTTGAAGCCGATCTGCATCGCGTCGGCAATGAACATAAGGAAGGAAGCGCTTCGCTTCTCCATTTGGGAGCTTAACGTCACAACCACACTGTAGCGCGGGAGTTTTTAATGATGAGAGTACTGGTGACCGGAGCGGGAGGCTTCGTAGGCAAGCATCTGGTGTCCGAACTTAAAAATAGAAATTACGAAGTTATCGCTGCCGCTTCATCAAGCCGTGAAGATGCCGCAGCGGGCAAACTGCACGGTCTGGATATAACCGATCTGGCTGCCGTTAAAGCGTTTATCGGCCGTACACGGCCGGATACGATTTTCCACTTGGCAGCACAATCGAATGTAATGAAAGCTTGGCATCATCCGTCTGCGGCTGTGACCGTTAATACAGTCGGGTCGCTTCATCTGCTGCAAGCAATTCAGGAAGTTTGTCCGGGCAGCAGAATGATCAATGTCGGTTCCGGCGACGAATACGGACTGGCAGGCAAACAGGGCATGCCGCTCTCGGAAGAGACGGCCTGCCAGCCACAAAATCCTTATGCGGTAAGCAAATTTGCTGCCGGGCAGCTTGTGCTGCAAATGGCCAAAAAAAATAACCTGCAAGCGATTCATGTTAGAGCGTTTAACCATTTCGGACCAGGGCAAGAAGAAGGATTTGCCGTGAGCGATTTTTCATCCCAAATCGCAAGTATCGAAAAGGGTTTACTCTCGCCCGTAATTCGCGTAGGAGACTTATCTGCGCAGCGTGACTTTACTTATATCTCCGACATTATTGCAGCTTATGTCGCCTTGGTAGAGACGGATGTGCCGAACGGCGTATATAACGTTTGCTCCAGCATTCCGAGAATGATTTCAACGGTTTTGGAGCATTTGGTACAAATGTCGGATGTTGATATTCGAATCGAAACGGATGTAGCGAAATTAAGACCGTCTGAAGTTCCCATATTTGTCGGCGCCTCCGGTTTGCTGGAGCAAGTTACGGGATGGAAGCCGAAGACCGTGTTTCTCGACGGGCTGGAACGTACGCTGGATTGGTGGAGATCCAGAGTCGGATTGTGAGTTACCTGCTAGCGGTTGCGTGCTGAATGTACATGCTACCGCTATTTTTGTTGAAATGGACATTTTTGGTTGTAGGAGGAGAACTTGTGAAACGTTTTGAAGAGTTAGATTCGCTTAGAGGATTAGCAGCAATGTCCGTATTGATAGGCCACTGCTTAATTATGCTGCCCTATTTAACTAGCAAACAGTACACTACGGAAATGTGGGTTTGGAATATTATTAAGTTTACCCCAATAAGTGCAATATGGGCAGGGCATGAAGCAGTAATTTTATTTTTTATTTTGAGTGGATTTGTATTGTCAATTCCATACAATAATGGTAAGGAACTACCGTATCCAACATATTTGGTAAGGAGAATTTGTCGAATATACATACCTTATCTATTTGTGATCTTTTTAGCCATTCTATCAAGAACTTATATTTCATCAAGTCAAATATCGATATTTAGTGATTGGTATAATTCTTTATGGCGTAGTGATATAACTATACAAACGATAATCGATCATATTATTTTCTTAGGAAAGTACGATACTAATGCATTAAATACGGTAATTTGGTCATTAGTCGAAGAGTTAAGAATTTCTATCATTTTCCCATTCATTATGCTGCTGGTTATCCGTTTCAATTGGAAAATTAACATTGGCATCGGTTTGACTTCGTCGTTGATCAGCTATGCAGCGTATTACATCAAATGGCATTCTTCAAACACTGCATTGATCAAGGCCGTCGGATATGCGAGTACATTGGAATGGCTGCCGATGTTTATAATTGGTGCAGTACTCGCAAAAAATTCAAATTCAATATGCATGCTCTATAAACGTTTAAGCAGGTCCACTAGAATAGTTATGCTGCTTTGTGGGCTTATGTTATACACCTATTCGCATTGGATGCCATTTGGCGGGAAATTATTGCATATCACTATTGTTGAAGATTGGATTATATTGGCGGGCGCCTCGATTTTTATTATTTTCGCGCTATTTTCGGGAAGTGTCTCAAGATTCTTAATGTTTAAACCAATTCACTTCATAGGGAAAATATCTTACAGCATTTACCTAAGCCATATGATTATCTTGTTAGTCATGGTGAATTTGCTTTATGGATTGATCCCCTTAGCTTTAATATGGTTATTAACAATTATTTTAACAATTGTTATTTCGGCCTTAATGTACTTTTATATTGAGTTACCTTCGATTAAGTTGGGTCGTTTTTTAACAAAAGGCATTACTCGCCGAGAAAACTCCGTAGTAACGAAAGAAAGCAACAAGGCTGCATCAACATAATCCGCGCTGAATAGATATTATCGAATACAGTGAAATCGTTAAAAGGGGATGCTTGCTGCCTCCCCTCTAATCATGAATCTTGGCGAAAACGAGATCTCTATACCGCTGCTTCTTTTGTTTGCTTTGATTTCTTTGACGCTAGCATTACTGCATTTGAAAGCTTCTTCCCTAAATGAATGGAGGGAACTTCCACATACTTATATAAAAAGTAAGAGCCGACGATGGAGAACGCAAATGTAGTGGCAAAAATGAGCCACAGAGGAATCAACCCATACAGTAGCTTGGGACCTACAAGGAGTACAATGGGGTGAAACAAGTATAGGCTATAAGATATTCGTCCCAAAAACTGAACAGGCCTAGTATGTAAAAACTTGGATAACGGATTGTACCCTAGTCCGAGCAGAAGAAAAATAAGGGACCCGAGCGTAATGAACATATCATTGAATAATCTGGTATGGATGACATTCATGCTGTGAAAAAACCAATATTGATAAGTAAAAGTCAAAATACCTGCTGCCAAAATGAACAGCTTCATCCATGCAGGCATTCGATCAAGGTGATGGAGTAGAACGGACTTGTACTTGGCTGTCAGAGCTCCTATGAGAAAGATAGCAGTGTAATGGAATGTTGAAACGTAGGAAGCGAATTGATGAGGTTCCAGACTTGCGGCCTTTTTAAAAATATACGTCAACATAGGGCTAGTACCCAGAATCATCAAAGAAATCGTTACATTAAATTGCCATCCGTAACGTACAACGATTACCATCAATAAAGGGAAAAATATTGATATTCTCATCTCATGAACCAAGGACCAAATCGTATAAAGATAAGCGTCTGTGTTATAATTTCCTATTAGCACAAGGTGATTAAGCAGTAACGCCCACTCCATTTCAACATTCCAAAAAGAATTAAACCATCTACTCAATTGTGCGATTGGTTCAGAGTGAACAAGAAATAAATAAAAGATGATAGCTATGCTCAAAACCGCTGAGTAAGGTATGTAAACCCGGCAAACCCGCTTGATTAAATAAGGGATGAATGGCAGACTATTGCCTTTCAAGAAAGGCAATGCTAACACGAAACCGCTTAAAACGAAGAAAAATACGACCGAGGGATGACCTGCCCATAATAAATGTAAGGGAGTATACTTGAGCAGCTGTACGAATAAGGTTTGGTTCCCCAAATGATCCGGTTCAAAAAAAGACGGAAAAGAAAGTAGAACATGATTCATAACTACAGCAAGGGCGGCTATTCCTCTTAAAGAGTCCAATTCCTCTAACCGTTGATTCACCTCTATACATCCTTTCAATAAATCTATAAGTCCCATATTTTGATACACATTAATTCCAGTAAATAACCGATCGCTTAGTAAGCAATCGGTTATATACGTGAATGAAGCTTAAGGCCACAACACCCCTTGCACGTCGTAATTCCATTGCGGGTATCGGATAATGATCCCTTCGCTTTCGAATTCCATCTTGACGCCTTCTCCGTTTTTCAGATTTGGCAAGGTCAGCACGCCTGCAAGGTTCCCTTGAACATTTGCCTTCAATTGATTTTTCCCTTTCGAATCGGGAGCGACGAGCTCTCGCGGCTGGCTTGCGCTTGCCCAATAAAGCGATACGTTATGCGGCGTAGCGTAGTCGTTCGTATATTTCAGTATCAAGTCGTAAGATTTTCCTGCTTTGAGCGAAATCGTTCCTTTGGTCGGCTGGCCGCAAGCTTTGACGATATTCGTTCCGTCGATATAAAGCTCCATCTTGCAGCCGTCGGTTTCAATAAGAAAAGTGTAGTCTTCCGAATACTTCGGAACAATCGTCCCGGTCCATCGCCAGGAACCTTTTCTGGGAGCAATTTCTCCGGATGCTTTACTGAAGTCGATCAGTTGCACGTCTCTTGTCGATAACGGAGCTTTCGTAAACTCATTGTGGGGGAAGCTTTCTTCCTTGAATGTTCCGGTGGAGCGCACCGGGTAAGGTCCCCAACTGATCGATACTTTGCCCGAAACGTTCGGGATGAAGGAAAAGACGGCTTCCGTAGGTGTCTTTACAAGCTTGGGCCGGGTAATGAGCGGACCTTTGCCAGCCTCCTCAATCATCAGAAATCTAGGATAATCCATAGTCTCCACTTGGACCGTTAACGTTGTTGTCGTTGAGCGCACCAGCTGAACGGGAACGTTCTTGTCGGTAACCGGATCATAAGCGTATACTTTTGCATTCGTTCCTCTTACATTGGACAAGGTCATTTCGAACGTTTCCGGAGGCATATCGTACCGGGTCGAGTCGAGAATGTCCTTTGTGCTGTCCCAAGTATATGTCATGTCTCTCGTAATGTCGTAATAGCCGACGGCAAATTTGTTGGAATCGAGCTGAAAAGGGAGTACGGCAAAATCGTCCCGATGATACACATCAGGATGTTCCGCCGTGCCGTCACCTTTAAACACAAGCCGCGGTTCCGGTTCGTTCAAGCTTTCCACCTTCAGCGGACGCGGCAGATCGATTGCGGTTCCGGTTTTCATCAATCGAACGGCATTGGAGAGTGTGGCAAGGCCGGGTCCGACTTTTTCACGAACGGCGGGGGTTAGAATGTAGTTGCTTTTTTTCAGTTCTTCAAAGAATGCGTCAGGAAGCACCCCGTACGATAAATCGCCGCCTTTGGCAGCAAAAATTTCGGCTGTCTTAATGCCTTTGTGGCTATAAAACGTAAACATGCGCAGCAGCGCCTTCATTCCCATCTGATGCATGACGCGAATGAGATTTTCGTTCTTTGCATCGACTTTTGCTGCGGCCATTAAATCTTGAGCAAAGTTCAACCGGTTCAGATTCGTCTCCGACATCCACACCTCCGCCGGCTTGCCGTTGCCCGGATTCGAATACCGGTAATGATCGCTCCAGGGTCCCGGAAAAGGCTGGATATCGCGGACGACAAATTCCGTTTGATACGCGTAAAACCACCGCTCCGGGAAATAAATGACGTGATCGGGGACGTAGTGCTCCTGATCGATCGTTCCCGTGGCGTTATACGTTACATTTTTCGGATACGTGGTTTCATTCACGTGCGCATAACCGGTGTAGGGATGGCGGCTGAAGCCGGCCTGACCGGTCCACATCATTTTGCCGTTTTCCCAAGGTCTTTGGTTGGAGAAGCCGCTAATGACGCGAACGCCCGGCAGCTTATTTTCCGGCTGGGCGACATATTGGGCTGTCTTCGGAAGCAGCACCTCATAGCCGGTAATCGTCTGGTTTCCTTCCGTGTAGCTGAGTTGGGTCGCGAATGTGAGCGGCGGATTGTAGTAATTGTTGATGTCCAGAAACTGACTGCCGAACGTCCATTCATTCCAAACTTCCAAATCAAAGCCTGCATCGGGGGCGTTTGCTGTACCGAGTACTTTTTTGGCAAAATCGGTAACCGTTTTTACGTAATTCATCCACCCTTTCAAAGTTTCCTCAGCGGCCGGATTCACCGTTCCATCGGCAAACGTCGTGCCGGAGATCGGTTGATACTTCAATTGTACGAGCGTAACGGCCCCCATCGGTATATCTTTCGGCAGCGGCGCGGAAAGTTCGCAGCGTCCGGTTGCGGGATCTACCCAAGTAATAATGGGGTACATCGTTTGGTAAGCCATTCCGATCAATCCGGTGTAGCCCGGACGAATGCCTTCGGTCGACTCCAAATAAATTTCCCGATCTCCGGCTTTTGCGCTTCGGCTCAGCTTAAGCATGAATTGCTTATACGGCGCCGGACCTCCGGAGTTGGCATTGAGCAGAAGCAGCGGACGAATGTTGTTGTCACGGAGCGCGGTAAGTATTTTTGTAAGATTTTGCCCCTGTTGCGGAATGAATTGGGTCTCGTCATCGAAAGACAGATTCCCCCAGTTGAATTCCACCCGAGCCGAACGAATGCCGGAGTCCGCCAACACTTTGGCCGTGGCATCCGCCTCCTGCGCGGTTACATTGAAATTAATGCCTAACGTCTCGAGGAATCGCCCGGAATCCCACGTATCCATATAGGCGCGCCAAGGAGCGCTGTAAAAAGAGCGGGTACCGAACTGAATCTCTTGCTGCCTCCAGTCCGTATAAGGGCGCTCCAGCGGCGCCGCCGATACTGTTGCCGCCGTCCCATCGCGAAATAGTCCGATGCCTGTTATGCAGGTGCTGGCCAGTAAAGCGAACGTCAAAACCAATGGTACAAATCGTTTCATCGCTCTAACTCCTTTCATTATTTTTTGTATGCAAAACGGCATACATATTGACATGATACACTTTGTATACTAAAGTTAAAAGTAGCTATAGATACAAAATGTAACAATTTCGACGGAGGACATTATGGTACTGCCTTTACTCCAAGCTTTGTACGATCCTAACCGCGAGCTTGCCTGGAAACCATCTCAGTACGAGTCGGCACTCAAGGACATCGAGCTATTTTCCCTATCATCTCAAGTCTATCATTTGATGAAGTCTAAGGAAATCGATCAAATGCCCGATTTTTTTGTTGATAGGCTTCGTGAGAAGCATACGAAAGGACTGCACCAGAACCTTCTGATGAAGCACAAGGAGCAGGAAAGCATAACTAAGTTTGAATCGGAAGGATTGCACGTGATTCCTTTAAAGGGCGTTCATTTTGCCGAGCGTTATTTCGGCCATTTCGCGGCGAGGGTATGCAGCGATATCGATCTGCTGGTCCCTGTATCGCAGCTTGATCGTTCCATCGCGTGCATCGAAGAAATCGGTTATGACTTTGAGATCATTAAAGATCACCACGCCCGGCTGCATAATAAAGAAGGTTTGATGATCGAACTGCATTGGACGCTCGATAAGCAGCATTGGTCCGATCTGCATATCGAACCGTTTTGGAGGGATGCGGAGGCGCTTAAGAACTACCGCTCTGTCAAGCAGCTATCGGATCTTCATACGTTTTATTTTATATGCCTGCACGGGGCCAGGCATCAGATGGACTCTATGCGATATGTGCTTGATATTGTGCAAATGATCCATCATTGTGGCGATCGGCTGGACTACAAAAAGCTTATGGAGCAAGCGGTTATCGATAAAACGAACAAAAGAATACAGGCCGCCCTTTCCATCGTCTATCAGCAGTTTCCCCATTTGCATGAATGGAAGCCGCTACCGTTCAGCGTAATTGAAACGCACTGGAGCTATGACGTCATCAGGGATGCGAAGCTTGGTATCCGAACGAAAAATTACTTTTTGTACAAGTTTTTCTTCAAGCATTTGATCTTCGATACGATCCGGCATCAGATGAAGTCGCTGCGAAGAGCTTATTAAGATCTGACGAGGGGAACAAGCTATGATAAACCGTTTTATAATCACGATCGCGGAGCACAAGCTGCTCGTGACCACGGCGTCCGATTTTGTTCAGGCGTATATTCGAGTAAAGTATGGCGCAAGGCCACTACCGTTTACCGCTTCACCGGAAGCAGACCTTATTGTAACGATGGAGGAGGGCTACGGCGCTCCGTTCGAAAATTATCAGGTGGATGTGAACGCAACCTCCGAACAAACGGTGTACAAACGGACCGATTATCTCATCGAGATGGATCATGCCTACCGGGAGATACGGATCTATGTGCATGACGACTTTGCGTTAAAGCATGCGATGGTGAATCTGTACAGCGCCTACATTACCCGGCAGCAATGGGGACTGCTCATTCATTCTTCCTGCTTGCTGGAGCAGAACAGAGCCTACCTGTTTGCGGGCCATTCCGGAGCGGGGAAATCGACGGTTGTTCAGCTTTCATGGCCGAGACCGATCTTATCCGATGAAGCGACGATTGTCAAAATATCCGAACATGGCGTCGTCATCTACAATTCGCCTTTCCGGAGCGATACGGAATTGCCGGATATTCCGGGAACGTACCCGCTAACCGCGATCCAAATTTTGCGGCAGTCTCCGGACAACCGCAGACTGCGCATGGGAGGCATGGAAGGGCTGCAGAGCGTGCTCCATCGCGTGTTTTATTGGGCGCACGATCCGGAGGAAACGAAAAAGGTGTTCCGCATGTGCAAGCTGCTGGCCGAACAAGTGCCTGTATATGAGATGTACTTTCAAAAGAACAATACATTCTGGGAGGAAATATCGTGAACGTTCGATACAAACGGAGCATGAATGTGGAAGCGCTCGAAATGGAGCGGGAATGGCTCATTTTGAATGCGGATCAGTATACAGTGACGAAGCTTAACGAAGTCGGGGGGCTTTGCTGGTCTTTGCTGAAAGAGCCGCAAACGGCGGACTCGCTCGCGCTTACGCTGCAGGATCACTACGATATTACAGCTCAAGAAGCAGAGCAGGATGTACGAACGTTCCTCGCGCAGCTGAGCCAGCTTGGACTTATCGAAGATGCAAGCTGATGCGGCTCTCGTCCAAGCGATGCAGCAACTGATTGTGAAACAAGGGTACATCGACATCCCGTCTCGAGGAGTCAGCATGCTCCCCTTTATCCGCACCGGGAATATATGCAGGTTTGAGCCGATTGAGCCGTTACGCCTGAGAAAAGGGGATGTCGTTCTGTTCGTAAGTGGTTCCGGAACGCTGGTCGGGCACCGGTATTTCGGCCAGACGTTCATCGGCAGCGAGCGGATGTTTCTATGTAAAGGAGATTCGAACGTATACCCGGACGATCCTGTTCCGGCTGACCGGATTATCGGCCGAATGGTCTGGATCCGGAAGCCGATCGGGCAATACCGGGCTTCCGATCCGCGGTTGAAACTGTGGGCATGGCTTGTTACCCGGGTATCATTTGTTTCCCTGACGATTCATACGTATGTAAAGCTCATCAGAAAACTGCGAGGAATGAAAAACCGCTTATGGGCATCATAAATAAATTGCATGTACGTTGGAAACGGTACCTGGAGATCGGGGAAGTAAAGAAGCCCTTGCTTCTGCTGCTGCCGTATGTAGCGCGCTATTGGGAAACGTATTTCTGGTTGTTTGTGCTGATGTTCAGCGGAATCGGCGTGACTTTGTTTTTTACCTGGTTTTTGCAAAACATGACGGATGCGGCGATCGGACGAAATGTATCCGAAGTAAAGACGCTCTTGTTGTATGGCGTATTATTTACCGTATTCAGTAGTGTGCTCAGCTACTTTAACACTTACTTGGAGGCTGCGGCAGTCGTCAAAGTACGCACGGACCTGAAGAATGCGCTGTTTCACCATATGATGCGGCTGCCTGCAAAATATTACGGGAATCAGCATTCCGGTGAAATGGTTTCCAGGCTGACCAATGACGTCAATAACATTGAAGGGGCCATTGGCAGCAATATGTTGAGCGTGGTTCGGCTCCCGCTTATGGCGGTTGGCGCATTCGTGTATTTGTTCCAGATTAACGGCGCACTCGCTTTGCTATGCGTTCTGCTCGGCCCGGTTGCGGCAGTGTCCGGCGCGGTATTCGGCAAATTAATTCGCCGCAACGGACGAGCGGTTCATGATGCGCTTGGGAAGCTACACAGCTTTTTGAACGACAGCTTTGCCGGCTATGCCGTCATTCGCTCGTTCACGCTGGAGAAACAAACGTATCAGCAGTACGAATCGATTAACGGCAAGCTGCTCGGATTGGAATTCAAGCTGGCCCGGCTGCGGGGATGGTTTCAGGCGGGGGCAAGCTCGGCGGGGGCCTTGTCGTTCTTTGTTTGTCTAGGCGTAGGCGTTCACTACGTGATGAACGGCTCCATGTCTGTCGGAGACCTTTTGGCCTTTGTCAATTTGGTACAGTTTCTCGTCTATCCATTGACCGGATTAGCCGGCATGTGGGGGGCGTTCCAGCGTTCCGTGGCAGCGCTCGAACGAGTGCAGGAGGTTTTTAGCGAAGTTCCGGAAACCCGCGAGCTTCCCGCCTACCAACCGGTGTCCGGCGTTAAAGGCTCGATCGAGCTCAAAGGGATTCGGTTCAGCTATGACGGGCAGACGAATGCGTTGGAGCGCTTCGATTTGAAGATTCCGGCGGGGAAAGTCGTTGCTTTGGTCGGGCCGAGCGGAGCGGGAAAGAGCACATTGATTCATTTGCTGATGGGCTTTTATCAGCCGCAGGAGGGAGAAATTTTATTCGACGGACTGCCTGTCAGCCATATGTCGCGAGCGCAATTACGAAGCTGCACCGCATACGTCCCGCAAGAAAACTATTTGTTCGACGGGACCGTCGGAGACAACATTGCTTGCGGTAAAACCGATTCCAGCGAGGAACAATGGGTTCGTGCGGCTAAAGAAGCGAATGCACATGAATTTATTGTGTCGCTGCCAAGCGGCTACCATACGGAAATCGGCGAAAGAGGCGTTCGGTTGTCCGGGGGGCAGCGGCAAAGAATTGCAATTGCCAGAGCCATCCTTAAGGATGCCCCTGTCCTGCTTCTCGATGAGGCGACCTCTGCGTTGGACAGCGAAACCGAATATCAGGTACAGGAGGCGCTGGAGAAGCTGATGAAAGACCGGACAACGATTGTGGTTGCCCACCGCTTATCTACGATCCATAACGCGGATCTTATTGCTGTTGTAGATCAGGGACGTGTCATCGAACAAGGAACGCATGCGGAGTTGATCGGCAAGAACGGATTATATGCAAGGCTGTATCACATTCAGTACAATCAGGAGCGATCTGCCGCCAGCCGGCTGGATCAAGCAAGTGTAAGTCTCGGATAACCGTTCGAGGCTTTTTTTTTGGACGAAAAGAAGAGAACAGGAGCGATTGTTCGTCCTGCTCTCTTCTCGGCTTGAAAAATTAACGTGGGAAATACGTACCGTCCGGCTTCAGGCATATGGCTGCACCCGTGTTCAGGTTCACCCCAGGCATGTTAGGAGGTTTACAAGATAGCAACGTTTCGAAAGTAATCAGATCGTGGTGCAAAACAACAGGCTTGGAATAGAGCTTTCTTTGCATGGTTTCACCTCCTTTTGATACGAAGTGTATCACGAGAATCATTATAATCGAACCCAGCTATGTTGTCTAGTAGGTTATTCGTTTTAGACGATAATTGAATAAAAAGTACTAAAAAGTAGCAAAAACCATTGACAAGATACAAAATGTATCATAGAGTTAGGGAAGTGGATGATACGTTATGTATCTGACAAGGTGAGGAAGGCGTCAGTTCAGTATGAAGCTAATCGTTGGAGGTTAATTATGGAGCTTAAACAGTATTTTTTGATCTTAAAGAAGAGGCTTTTGCTCATCGTGCTGTGCGTAATCATCGCGACGCTGACGACTGCGGTCTACAGTTACACGTACTACACGCCTCTGTATCAAGCATCGACCAAGTTCATCGTCAACAAGACGGTGGAGATCGAGCAGATGGGACGGGAGCAGATGGATCTGTCCGCATTGGGCGTTAATATCTTGTTGATTAATACATATAAAGAAATTATCAAATCCCCAGCCATTATGGATAAAGTCACTCAACGGTATCCTGAACTGGGGCTTACGCCTGAGCTTCTCAGCAGCTTGGTCAATGTGCAGTCGGTCAATAATACGCAGGTCATGACGCTATCCGTGCTGGACTACTCGTATGAAAGAGCCGCGAAAATCGTAAATGCCGTCTCCTCGGTATTCCAGAGCGAGATTCCGAAAATCATGAAAGTGAACAATGTAACCATACTGCATTCGGCCAACCCCGACGATTCTCCGACACCGGTCAATAAACGGTCTTATCAGTACATCTTGATTAGCGCCGCCGTTTCATTGCTGTTTGCAGCGGGAATAACATTCCTGCTTGAATACTTGGACGACACGCTCAAAACGAAGGAAGATATTCAAAAGCTGATGGGCGTGCACGTCCTGACGACTGTCTCCAAGGTAAAAGCGAAGCAATTGACAACGTACAAACCTATATCTCCCAGAAAGCAGGTAGGTGAACCGCATTATGCCAAAGCTGAAGGATCGTCTTGAACTGCTCCCTAAAGTGGATGAAGCTTTCACGGAACTGAAAGTGAATTTGGATTTCTCGATCAAAAAGAACGGCATGCAAAGCTTGGCGGTATTATCGGGAAACGCGGGGGAAGGACGGACGACGAGTTGCCTCAATCTTGCCATGGCGTATGCGAAAGCAGGCAAGAAGGTTGTCGTTCTGGATGCGGATTTTCGCAATCCTTCCACCCACGTCACGTTCGGGGATTCGAACCATGTCGGATTAAGCAAATATTTGGCAAAGCAAGCTCCGTATGGGGATATCGTTAAAAACTCGGCATACCCGGGCCTTATGTACATCCCGGCGGGACCTTCTCCTCTGAATGCGCCCGAACAGCTCGCTTCTGCTGAAATGGATTTGCTGATGCAAGATTTGAAACAACACTTTGACGTCATCGTCGTCGACACGCCTCCGGCGCAAAAGTTTATCGATGCGAAGATCATGGCGGCAAAATGCGACGGCGTTCTTCTCGTGATGGAATACGGTAAAGTGAGACCGGCGGCTGCGCAAAGGCTGAAGGAAGAGCTGACTCATGCGGCTGCACAGCTTGTAGGCATTTTGTTGAACAAGGTTACGGTTAAAAATATATAATTTTACGCGGTTTGTTTCGTTCCACCGAAGGTAAAGTCTACTGCACCTTTATCACTGTAGGCACTCGGCCATGCTGTGGGTTGCGATAACCTTAGACATTGATTGTCAAGGGTGTGGCGTGAGGAGGGGTTAGATGCCCTTATCTTATAAAAAGTCTAGCTATGCTGTTTTATCTTTAGCGATAAGACAGCAAAGTTAGGCGTTTTATTAGAAACAGACAAATTCGCAGTATGGAGGGAAAAGGAATGAAAGTAAGAAAAGCGATTATTCCGGCCGCAGGGCTTGGAACCCGTTTTTTGCCGGCAACAAAAGCGATGCCAAAAGAAATGCTTCCGATTATCGACAAGCCCACCATTCAATACATTGTTGAGGAAGCGATTGAGTCGGGAATCGAAGACATCATTATTGTAACCGGCAAAGGAAAGCGTGCGATCGAAGACCATTTCGACCATGCCTTTGAGCTGGAAACGAATTTGGCGGAAAAAGGAAAAGTCAAGCTTCTGGAAGAAGTGCGCCGGTCGTCCAAAGTGGAAATTCACTACATACGTCAAAAAGAACCGAGAGGACTCGGACACGCAGTATGGTGTGCCAGAAGATTTATCGGCGACGAACCGTTTGCCGTATTACTCGGCGATGATATCGTTCAATCGGATACACCCTGCCTGAAGCAGCTGATCCATCAGTTTGAAAACACCGGCGGTTCGGTTATCGGCGTGCAACCGGTATCCGACAATGAAACCCAGCGGTACGGCATTATCGACCCGCTGACAAAAATCGGCAGTTTATACCAAGTAAAGCATTTTGTCGAAAAACCGCTCCCGGGCAAAGCGCCATCCAATTTAGCCATCATGGGGCGTTACGTTCTTACGCCTGAAATTTTTCGCTTTCTCGATCTTCAGGAAGAAGGAGCCGGCGGCGAGATCCAGTTGACTGATGCGATTCAAAGATTGAATGAGATTCAGAACGTCTACGCTTATCATTTCCAGGGTATTCGTTACGATGTTGGGGAAAAACTCGGTTTTATACTGACAACATTGGATTTTGCACTGCATAATCCTGAGCTTCGCGGGCCGCTTTTGCACGCGCTCGAGACGATGCTGGACAAAAATTCCCTTCCCAATGTCATCGGATAGAAGGAGTTTGGTACCATGTCGAATTATTCCGATAAAGGGGAAGTGCTCAGTTCTCGAACGTATTATCAGGATGGTTCGCTAAGACAGCTTGCTGCCAAGCAGAGAAACTATGTGCTGATGAAGAGAATACTGGACGTTGCGGCATCATGCGTCGGCCTCTTGCTTTGCACCTTTTTGTTTTTCGCGATTGCGGTTTTGATCAAGCTCGAGGACCCGAAAGGAACTGTCTTTTTCAGGCAGATCCGCGTCGGCAAAGACGGGAAGCATTTCTATATGTACAAATTCCGATCGATGGTCTGGAATGCAGAGGAACTGCTGAACAAATTAATGGATAAGAACGAAATTCAAGGCGCGATGTTTAAAATGAAAGACGACCCTCGGATTACGAAAATCGGCAAAATACTGCGCGTGACGAGTTTGGACGAGCTGCCGCAGTTGTGGAACGTGCTAAAGGGCGACATGAGTCTGGTAGGCCCAAGGCCGCCGCTGCCTCGGGAAGTCGAGCAGTATTCGGCCTATGACAGGCAGCGCTTGACGGTTATCCCGGGATGCACCGGACTGTGGCAAGTTAGCGGAAGGAACGGGCTTTCCTTTGAGCAAATGGTCGAGCTTGATTTGTACTACATTCAAAATCGCACCATTTGGTTCGACATCAAGCTGATCTTCAAAACCGTTTGGGTCATGCTGTTTCCGAACAACGCTTATTGAACTTCATCTTTTTCCGTCAGGAGAGCTTATATGAAAGTAACGGTAATAGGAACCGGCTATGTGGGACTCACTACAGGCGCATCGCTCGCTTATTTGAATCACGAGGTTACTTGCGTCGACACGGACGACCGAAAAGTCGAGCAGTTGTCGCAGGGAATTATGCCTTTCTACGAGCCGGGCTTGCATGAATTGATTCATATGCGGCCCGATCATATCCGTTTTACCAGTTCCGCCTGGGAAGCGGTTATGGACGCAGATGTCGTCTTTTTTGCCGTAGGAACGCCGGCTAACGAAGACGGTTCGCCCAATTTGACATTTTTATTTTCGGCTGTGGAAGAGACGATCGGCTATTTGCGGATGAAGAGCAAACCGACCGTATTGATTAACAAAAGTACGGTTCCCGTAGGAACCGGCGATCAGATCGATCGCAAAGTCAAGGAAGCCGGGTTGGCGAATCGGGTCATGGTCGTCTCGAACCCGGAGTTCCTCCGACAAGGACGTGCGCTTTTCGATACCTTTTATCCGGAGCGGATCGTCGTAGGAGGAGAACAGGCTGCAAGCGACGTGTTGGAAACACTATATGCCGCTGTTCTTAATCAGAGCTTCGAGTCACCGCTGCTTACCGGACGCCCCGACGGTTATTCCCTGCCCGACTATATCCGGGTCGACCGCAGAAGCGCGGAGCTGGCTAAATATGCGGCCAATGCGTTTCTCGCTATGAAGATCAGCTTTATCAATGAAATTGCCAACGTTTGCGACCGGGTCGGAGCCGATGTGCGGCAAGTGGCAGGAATTATCGGCGCCGATCCGCGCATCGGTCCTTCCTTTTTGCAAGCGGGCATCGGTTACGGAGGAAGCTGCTTTCCGAAAGATACGCGGGCGTTGCAATTCATTGCAGACACCAACGGATATGACTTTAAACTGCTGTCCGCTGTCATCGAGGTCAATCAGTCCCAGAAGTTTATTATGATACACAAATTGTATGAGCAGCTCGGCGAACTGGCAGGCAAACAGATCGCGGTGCTCGGATTATCTTTCAAACCGGGAACGGACGATCTGCGGGAAGCTCCCAGCATTCCGCTGATCCGGACGCTGGTGGCCGCCGGAGCGAAGGTCCGGGTCCATGACCCGGTAGCCATGCGCAAAGCCGCCGCCCTGCTTCCGGATTCGGTGCATTTCGCCGGGGGAATACTGGAGGCACTGTCGCAGGCGGACGCTGCCCTGCTAATAACGGAATGGCCCGAGTACACAAGTATGGATATCGGAAAATTAAAATCGGTCATGCGGCGGCCGCTTGTGATCGACGGCCGGAACGCTCTGAACGTGTCGGAACATGACGAATTGGAGTATATAGGAATCGGAATTGGAATGAAAGGCACCGCCGGTTATGTGTATGCAAACGAATAGCATACGGTCCGGTGAAGAGGCGGTCCCGTCGCGCGGACGGCCTCTTCGATTGATGAACGCTAACTTTGATAGCAACCGAAGCTTGAACCGGCTGCTCGTGCAGCGCCACGGTATGGCTTACGATAATACATACAATAGAATGATTTTCTTCAATGTCGTGTAATTTTGATGAAAGTGGGCGCATGAAGTTGAATGCTCTGATGCAAAGAATTCAGGAAATTCGCCTTGTTAGGATCGCAGCCGGCATGGTTCTGTTTTGCGTTTGCGGATATGCTATTGGCCGGACCGTGATGGACCCGTCCAAAATCAGAATGATTTTTTTCGCTTCCATCAGTCTGATCTTTATCGCGCTCAGCATTCGGTATCCGAGATGGATGCTGTTCGGGCTGCTGCTGTACCTCCCGTTCATGGGCTTTTTCCGGAGGGCGTTAATTCCTTCTTCCGGGTGGAGTTCGTTTGATCCGCTGGTCGTTCTTGCGCCTGCCATGATCATGCTGCTCGGGTCATATTGGGTATATTGGACTTATATTCGGAGGCAGCCCATTGACAAAGAAGACGATACCCGCTTGTTCAGGCTTGTTCGCTGGATGCTGCTAATCGATGTGCTGCAAATTTTCAACCCGCTGCAGGGAAGCATTTTAACCGGACTCGGGGGCGTGATTTTTTATGTCGTTCCGTTGTTCTGGATGGTGCTGACCCGCATTCATTTTAATGAACGCTGGGTCAAGTTTATTTTCGGAACGGTTTGCGCGATAGGCGTCATTAGCGCGATCTACGGATTGAAACAAATTTTTTATGGTTTTTTGTCGTTTGAAGAAACCTGGATTGACATTGCCGGCTACGCTGCACTGATGGTCAGCGAGGACGAATCGAGAGCCTTTTCCTTTTTTACCAACGGGGCGGAGTACACGATTTATCTCGTTATTTCCATCGTCATCACCTGGGTGTCCCTGCTTCGGGGGAAGCTCATTGTAAAGCTTGCTGCCATTCTCGTTTTACCGTTATTGATGTACGCCATGTTCATGCAATCGGCGCGAACGCCGGTATTTCTTACCTCGTTCGCTATCGCCGTAGTAACAATAGTAAGCGCGAAAAAAACTTCTACCCGGTGGCTTGCGGCGATCGTGATGGCCGGAGTGCTTGTGCTTGCGTTTTCGGCGATTACCAGGATCGATACGTCGGGCAGCGCGCTTATCGCACACCAAGTCAACGGCCTCGCCAATCCGTTCGATGAGGAGCATTCGACGGCGATGATCCATATCAATATGCTTCTAACCGGGTTGATGAAAGGCTTTACGATGCCGGTCGGCTACGGTTTAGGGAGTACGACCTTGGCCGGGATGAAGCTGTCGAACACGGGACATAGCTCGGAAGTCGACTTAAGCAACATGATGATTTCCAACGGTCTTCCGGGCGGAATCATCTACGGACTTATTATTTGGGAAGCGCTGCGCATGGCGTTCAGGGAAGCCAGATCGGGCACGATGGGGCTGATCATCTTGGGGATTTTGCTTGCGACGCTGGGCGGCTGGTCGATTGGAGGCAATTACTCAACATGTGCCATTGTATGGCTTAGCATAGGGTATTTGGATGTGCTGACATTAAAACGCAGGAGGGAACTTTTGAAATGCGAAAACAGCGTCAACGCCGTAAAACAGCCGTATACCGCAACATAAAGACGGTTGCCGTATTAGGCATCAGCTTGTCCGTTATTGTCGGCTGCTCGGCAATCCGGGTATTTCAACCGGAGAAAGAGGCTTTGGCCCAAGAGCAGCAGCTCAAGAGTATCAAGACGTTGAAACTAACCAAACTAAAGATCGGAGAGTCGCCGGAACAATCTGCGGAATTTGTAGCCTCCCTTCAATTCGATGTGCTTGCCCAGACCGACGGGATCGTAGAAGAAGTGTTGAAGAAACGGGGGGATAGCGTCAAGGAAGGCGATGTCATCGTCCGATTGTTTTCCAGGGATGCGAAATTTGAGCGGGAAAAATTGGCGCTTGCCGTAAAGAAAGCCGAAGACGCCATCAGCAGTGCGCGGAGCGAAAAAGAAATGGGTAGAACGGAGCTCCTCAATTCAATAAAGAAGGCGGAGCAGGGCATTTTAGAACTGACGCGGACCCGGAATAAAACGCTCAATGACTACGAAGCGGGCGTCGCCAAAAAGCTGCAGGTGCAGCAGGCGGAAAATCAACTCGCCAATGCGCAGCTGGACATTCAGTTTTTAAAGCAAAAACTGAAAGTTTTGGAAACGACGGATTCGTTGACTCCGCTGCAGACGCAGCTGAAGGAGGCGCAATTGAGCCTGCAGCAGTTCGACGAACTCGCTTCCGGGCTCGAAGTGAAAGCGCCGGCCGACGGCATTCTGACCGAACTGCTGCTGGACAAGGGCATGCCGGCCGGAAAGGGAGGCAAAATCGGGCTGATTCAACGCATCGACCCGGTTAAGATCAAAGCGCAGCTGTCGGAGCAAGCCGCCCGATTGGTGCGGGGCAAAAATGAACTTACTTACTATCTTCCGGGAACGACGGAGAAGGCAAAAGCGAATGTGAGTTTCCTGTCCAGCGTCATCGATCCCCAGACCAAAGGGTACGAGCTTAGCTTGGAAGTTCCGAATCGCGACCTGAAGTTCAAACCTGGAATGAAAACGCGGGTGCAGCTCACGACAGAAGACGAGCAGATCGTTCTGTCCGTGCCGGTCGCAAGCATACTGAAGAAGGGCGACGAAAATTTTGTGTTCGTTGCCGTTAACGATACCGTAGAACGG
Organism: Paenibacillus allorhizosphaerae; assembly: GCF_910594985.1. Lineage (GTDB taxonomy): Bacteria > Bacillota > Bacilli > Paenibacillales > NBRC-103111 > Paenibacillus_G > Paenibacillus_G allorhizosphaerae. Next base: position 241,096 of record NZ_CAJVCE010000004.1, on the reverse strand, counting down.
CGTAAGGTAGAGCTCGGCCGCATCAGCGACGACGAACTTAGTCAAGAAGTGCTATCGGGTGTGCGAGAAGGGGAGATGCTCGTTACCTCCGATCCGAATCAATTGAAAGATAAAGAGAAGGTACAACTGGCTACGGCCGGTAACCAAGTGAAAAAGTGAGGGCCCGAGCTGTGAGACATCATTTATTTAAAATCGTCGCTTCTGTCGCAATCTGCGCCTCTTTGATCACTCCATCGTCCGCAAGCGTATATGTAATGGCGAATGAAACGGAATCCGCGTCGGCTGCGGTACAGCGGTATGCACTGACCGATTCGGTGGAGGTAGAGGTCAAGAGCGTGCTCAACGAACGGACAGCGAGTGGAACGCGAATCGGCGTCGTCCTTCGTTTGTTCAACAGCGGAGATCGCATGACCCGGGTCCCCGAATATGCACTAAGGGTGAAGACCAGCAGCGGCAACGAGTACACGCTTCGCGCCAGCGAGTCGAATGCGGCAGCGATACAGCCGCAGGAAAAAGTCGAGCTCAGTTATGTCATCGTGTTGGACCGCAACGATGATTTTAGTCTGACTTCGCTTTATTGGGTCGATATCGACGAGTTTGAATATCCGATCAAAGAGAAGACCGTGCTAACCATTCCCGTTACGAGCCAGTGGAACGGTAACCAGGCGTCTCTGGCGGCCGAGGGCCAATCTGTGGCCTGGAAGCAGCCGTTCGCCATTCCCGTGCTATCCTTGGGCTTGCGCTTTACGCCGATTCAATTAGTGTACCAAAACAGTGCACAAGGTCCCGTCGCTATCGTGGCTCTGCTCGCCGAAAACAAAGGCGTATTGAAGGAAACGCTGCCTGCGATCCAAATTGACGGGAATTCCGACAAAAAAGTATACCATGCGAAGCGGATCGCTCCTGTCGGGGAAGTAACGATCGAACCCGGGGAGAAGCAGCAATTGTTTTATGCGATACCACTCGAAAACGATACGGTTCTCAAGAGCTTGACGATATTGAATCAGGAAAGTTTTGTCCAGGGGGATAAAACGGTCCTCGAATACAATATCGGGCGATTGACCATTCGTCTCGACGAGAAAACCGCCAATTTAAGCGGGCAGCCGCAACCCGTTTCACCGGGCGGATCCATCCCGCTGGATCCGTTGAACAATTTGATACAGCAAGGCATCGAGGTTTCGATGGTCGAGCTGCATATGCACGGAGCCGAGGGAGAAGGTTACCAGATGGCCATCGCCAAGTTCAAGCTGAAAAATCAGACCGACCGGCCGCTGCCCGTACCACCTTTCATGGCCGAGCTCCGGACAGCGGAAGGGTATAGTTATATTGGAGCAAGGCAAAGCGCTGCAGCCCAGGAACTGGCGCCGAACTTGAGCTATGTGATCAGTTACTCGTTCAATTTGCCGAATTCCGAGAAAGGCAGCAATTTGACGATGAACCTGCTCGACGGACAGTCCGCAGCGCCATACCGCATTCCGATCGCATCCTACCAAACCCAGATCCAGAAAGAGACAGACGACGGCATACTGAAATTTTATCCGTTCGAATCCAAGCTCAATTACTGGACCGTCTCGACTTTATACGATGCCGGAAAATACAGGTATAAAATGAATTTGGATCTGGATATCAAACGGCTTGACAACATTGTAGTGGACCAAAATTTCTCCAAAATGCGAATCGAGCTTGCCGACAGCCAAGGAAGAGTGATTGGCTCGGAAACGGTTTCTTTCACCGGCGTCAATCGCCTGGTGAGCGGGAAACAGTCGTTTATGTTCGAAAATATTCGCACGGATCAGCTTCTAAGTCATTTGGTCGTGAACATTTACGAATCGATCGACACTCCGTTTGGCGAAGCAAGAAGACTCGTGAAGACGGCAGAGCAAAGGTAACGTATGAAAAAACTTTTTTTGTCCAGCCTTGGTGTGAACATTTTGGTAATTGCCATTAATTTGATTACGGGCATCCTTAGTGCGCGGTATTTGGGACCGGAGGGGAGGGGCGAACTGGCGACGGCGACGCGCTGGAGCGGCTTGTTCACTATTCTTTTCACAATCGGCTTGCCTGGAGCTGTCATATATTTAGGCAAACAGTTTCCCGAGAAGCAGAGGGAATATTTCGGCACCTATTTGCTGATCGGGACGTTCATCGGCGTCGTCGGCGTGGTTGCAGGCGAATTCCTCGTGCCCGTCTTGCTTTCCGGTCAGTCGGATAAGGTCATTGCACTCGCTCAAATTTCCATGATCACTTTGCCGCTAGGGCTATTGTCCGACGGTTTGATCGGTACGCTGCAGACACAAAATTTGTTTGGCAAAGTGTTAACCCTGCGGATCTTAAATCCGGTAGGGACGCTGACGATCATTTGCGGTCTTTTGCTCTCGCACGACTACTCCGTCCGAAACTTCATCATTTGCAGTCTGTTCTGGTCATTGGCGATGTTTATCATCTCATTGGGATGGGTGTTGAAAGTGATTCGTCCGCGCATTGCGAATGTGTTTCGGGCAGCGCGTGAGCTGTTCACGAAAGGAATTCAAATTTACGCCAGCTTCATCGTTTCGACGTTCGGCAGCAATTTGGATCAGCTGATCATCTCCTTATTTCTCACTACGTACACTTTGGGCTTATATACCGTTTCCGTGAGCGTCGCCACCATGCTTCCGTCTGTCCTTGTCGGCGCCTTGGGGACATACTTGTTTCCGAAGCTGATGGATATGCAGCAAGAGCAGAGGCAGCGGCAGGTGGAACGCATTCACGGAACGTTGTTCTATGGAACGTTCTCGCTCGCTATATGCGTGGCGCTCGTTTTGCCCTTCCTGCTCCCGTTCGTATACGGCTCCGAGTATGCGGAAGCGAGCTTGATGGGGCAAATCCTGCTTATATGCGCACCGCTCAATGTCGGTTATGTCGTAATGATCAATTATTTGTCGACGGAAGGCAAGTTCAATTATGTGACCTATGCGGAAATTACAGGGCTGGTCACCGGCGGAACGACGGCATTCCTCCTGCTTCAGTGGCTGGGCGGAGTCGGCGCAGCTCTGGGCGTCATGATCATCGCGCTGGTGAAATGGGCGGTAGTGCTGTACCGGTGTGCAAGCCTCGGTATCGGCTGGCATCGCCTGTTACGCTTTTATCCCGGACCGTTTGTCTCCGCATTGCGATTGGTGCAGAACAAACTGCAGCGCGGGCGCAAACAACCGAGTGTCATCGGCGACTGAACGACGAGAGCATAGCCAAGATCGATAGTTAGGTGGTACAACGAAATGAACGTTTTGATTCTGACCAAATATTTCTCCCCCATACGCAACGGCCTTTCCGACCATACAGAATTAATACGCGATCTGTTTAAACAAAACTGTAGTTCTGTAACCGTGTTGTGTCAGCAGACGGCAGAACGTTCGCTTGCGAAACCATTAAATATCGACGACCAGGATATTTTCGAATACGTCAACTACCCCGACTTCATTCGGCAGCTGTCTTATATTTGCAAACGGAAAAAGCCGGATGTCGTCTTGTTTCAATATGTGCCCCATATGTGGGGGAAAGCCGGCGTCGCCCCTTTTGCGGCGCTGCTTCCGCTTTGGATCAAATGCGTATACAAAGTCCCAGTGGTCAGCTTTATGCACGAGCTGCACTATGATTGGAGCTTTAAGCCGAAGCAATTGCTGCTTGCCTTGTGTCATCGGATTCAATTGCTGTTGATCGGCGGCTCCAGTCGGTTTCAAATCGTAACGAACCATAAGCGCGAACATGCGCTCAAACGCTTTTGGAACGGCAAGATTTACCGAATTCCGGCAGGAAACGTGAGCGGCCGAAAAGACGATGCGCTAAGAACGCCGCGTTATCCCTGGCCTTATATCACCTGGTTCGGAACGTTATCCGAGCTGCAGCGGCTTGAAGAGCTGGTTTGGGCGTTTGCTGGTTTGGCGGGAAAACATAAAGAATTGAGACTTGTACTGGTCGGAGGCTTTAATGTAAAAGCCTCCAGAGTGGCGGAGATTAAGCGGTATGCGGAGGAGCAAGGTTTTGCGGAGCGTCTCGTGATCCGCGGGTTTGTAGACGATGACGAATTAAGCGACATCTTGTACGGCAGCGTGGTGAACGTCTTCGTCGAATCGTCGGGACCTTCAGGCAGACGAACGGTCGTGGCGGCCTATTTGAGAAGCGGGCGCGCGCTCGTAGCGATTAACGGCTCGGAAACCGACCCTGAATTTATTCATGGGGAAAACGTTCTGCTGGCAGGCGATCGGGATGAATCCGCTCTGGCGGAACAAATCCGCTGCGTATTGGAACGCGATTCTGTGCGCAAGCGGCTCGAGAAAGGCGCCCGATCTTTATACCAGCAGCACTACTCGGACGAAGCGTTATCGGAAAAACTGACCGATATGCTATCGCACGCATTGCGCGGTTATTATGCGGATCACAAGCGGGGGGCGTTATGAGAATACTGCAAATTGCCGACGAGTTCAATTCAGCGGGCGGACTGGAGCGCTTCATTTACGACTTTTCGGTGCAGCTGGCGAAGAAAGGTCATGTGACGACGCTGGCGGCGTTAAAAGTGAATTATAACGACAGTTGGGGCGAGGAGCCGTTTCATGCGGTGTCCATCCCCGACGATGTGAATCAATGGATGACGTATGCCGAAGACTTCAAGCCCGACTTGATCGTTTGGCACACGATCCCGCACACCGCCAAAATTGTGGAGCGCTTGGCCCGTAAATATACGACGATCGCTACGGTGCACGGGGTGATGTGTCCGTCGGGGCTGCGGATGTACAGAGACAACGAAGCGTTGTGTATGAAGCGCGGAAGCGTTTCGTGTCTGGTGAACTGGTACGCAAGGAAATGCGGGACGAATATTTCCCCGGTAAAGGCGATCCAATCGTTGACGCTGCACCAGGCTATGGTCGCCGCGCTTCAGCGGTGCACCGAAGTATTTGCGGTCAGTAAGGCGATCCGGCAATTTTTGGTGATCGAGGGCATCGCCGCTTCCAAAATCCGTATATTCGACAATACGTTGGCCAAATTCGGGGAATGGAGTCCGCTCCTGCTGCCGAAGCCCCGTAACGAAATCAAGCTTCTTTACGCTGGACGGCTCGTTTACTCTAAGGGCGTTCAATATTTAATCCAAGCGGTGCGGCTGCTGCTTCAAAAAGGCATTCAAGTCGAATGTTCCATCATCGGCGAAGGGTGGTACAAACCGGAACTGGAGCAACTGTCCGCACAACTCGAATTGTCGGAGCACGTGAACTTTGCAGGATGGATCCCAGGTAAGGATATTCATGCGTGGTATGTAAATGCGGACGTCCTCGTCGTTCCTTCCATTTATCCCGAACCGGCCGGCTTGGTGGTGCCGGAAGCAAGAACGATGGGCAAGCCGGTTGTCGTATTTGATTCGGGAGGTCTCCCTGAGTGGGCGGACTTCATGGACGGCGTATATGTAGCAAGACGTGCCGATGCAGAGCATTTGGCCGATACGATCAAAAGCATCATCACGGAGCCTAGACATCCGAGTGCGAATGATCGCAGACCCGGCATTACCCGTATCAACCTTGTAGAAGCGATAGAAGAAGGAGTGAGGACCGGTGCATAAAGTGCTGATGGGCTGCTCCGCCGGTCTCGGAGAAGGCGGCTTGGGAGGACACTTGAATTTCGTATACGAATCCGTGAGGCATAGCGGCGGCCGTGCCGAAGTATTTACATCCTCATCAGCCGTCTCCGGCAGTACGATAACGATTCCTGCGCCATCGTGGCAGAAATGGATCAAGTATACTCCGGTCCGGTGGCTTCCGGCAACGAAAGTGTATTGGGATACCGTTCATTTTGACCGATACGTAAGCGAGAAGCTGCCGAGTTCGCCGGTCATCTACCATACGTTCCCGGGGTACGCGGAGAATAGCTTTCGCAAGGTTCGCCGTTTTGGAGGAATCACCGTTTTGGAAGCCGCAACGACGCATGTGGCGGCATTGTTCTCGGATACGAGCCTGGAGCATCGTACATATAAGATGAAAGGCTCGCCGTTTCATCCGTCTTGGGTCGAGCGGGTCCTAAGAGAATACGAGCTTGCCGATTATATTACCGTCGCCTCCCGAATGCAGATGGATTCCTTCCTCCGGCAAGGCATGAAACCGGAAAAGTTGTTGTTTGCACCGCTGGGGGTTGATACGAAGCGGTTCCACCCGCTGCCGGGTCAAGCGAGCCTTGTTCCGAGGATGAAAGGAGAGCCGTTTCGGATCATATCCGTCGGGCAAGTGTCGCTGCTCAAAGGAGTTCCCTACGTGCTCGAGGCGGTGAAAAGAACAGGCGATCCGGAAATCGAGATCACGCTGTTTGGAGGCATCGGCTGGAGAAAAATCCGCTCGCTTATCGAACAATATCAACAGGCGGGAGTCCGGATCAAGCTGGGGGCGGGAGACCCGATTCCTTCGTTACGAAATTCGCATCTCTGCGTTCATGCCGCGGTCAATGACGGATTTGGCCTCGCTCCGCTGGAGGCGATGGCAACGGGGATACCGACGATCGTAAGCGATGCAACGGGTATGAAAGACGCGATTGAGCAGGGGCGAAGCGGATTGATTACGCCGGCAAGAGACGCTGGAGCGCTGGCTGAACAAATTCTGCGCCTCAAGCATGACGACGATTACCGGATTCATATGGCCGAAGCTTCGATAACGGCAGCTCAGCAATACGATATACAGGAACGTGTCGCGTACTATGCTCAATTGCTTTCGCCTGTGTGGAGTTCCATTCAGGGTGAGAGATCCGGGTAATGCGCGTGATTGATTCGAATTCATTTATTCATTGAGCGGGTGAGAAGCCAAGATGAAGCGGAAGAACGACGTGGGATTGTTCAATTTGCACTCGGATAGCAAGGCTTCGCGATATTTGGATGCCTTGCGCTGGTTTGCGGCGGTATATGTGATGATCTACCATCTTAGACCCGTGTTGTTTCAAGGGTTCAACGGCGTGGAGCACAAACATTTGCTGGTCAAGGCCGCGTATTTGTTGACGAGCATGGGGTATGAGTTCGTCATGTTGTTTTTTGTATTGAGCGGTTTCTTCATTTCCGCCAGCGTGCTTAAAGCGATTCGCAGCGGGACGTTTTCCTGGAAGACGTATTTGATTAATCGTTTTACTCGCTTATGGCTTGTCTTGATTTCCGCTCTGATTCTTACTTCCATATGGGCACAAACGCAGTTACTTATATATCCTCAGTCCGATTATTTTACCGATAACATGAAATGGTCCGACTTCGCAGGCAACTTATTTTTCCTGCAAGGCATTTTCTTTCCGAATTACGGCGGTAATTTGCCGCTGTGGAGCTTAAGCTACGAGTTCTGGTACTACATGTTGTTCCCGTGTCTCGTTCTTACGTTCGTCTCGCGGACCCGACTTTCCAAGATTTTATACGGCTGCATAACCGTTGGGATGAGCATCATGCTCGGTCAAGCGATTATGATGTACTTCCTTATCTGGCTGCTCGGCGCTTTGTTAGTGCTGCTGCCCCAAATCAGGATTCGCAAGGAATGGTTATTCCGCTTGGGCGTGCCTGTGACGGCAGCCTTATCAGGTTTGGTTATGCTTGCGGACAAAGCGTTGCTTCACCAAAGCGATGCGGATCTGGTGCAACGATTCGTGCCGCAGCTTGCCGTTTCCATCTGTTTCGCCTCCTTGATCTACGTGATTTTGCATAGCTGCAATGAACCGAAGTCGGTGAATACGAAAGTATTCAATGTTCATACGTTTCTTGCCGGATTTTCCTATACGCTCTACTTGACGCATTATCCTGTCATCAACTTTCTCCGCGTGTCGATCGGCGATGGTCGCTGGGGAACATGGCAGCCGGATCTTTGGCACGTTTGTCTCGGCGTTCTCCTGGCAATGGCCATTATTGTTTACGCATGGATCGTCTCGACATTTACCGAAGCGCACACGTCTACGGTCAGGGCATGGCTGACGAAGGTATTGAATAAGCCCGGATTTAGAAGGAGGAACGGCAACTATGAAAATTCTCGCAACCGGTATGGGTTGGATTGAACATACACCAGGCGGTTTGAACCGTTATTTTGCGGATTATCTCCAAGCGATGAGGCGGCATGGCCATCAGGTGGAAGGATACATTACGGCGTTTGGCGAACGAACGACCGCTCCGGACTACATTAACGACGTTGTCAGCGAGCCGGGGAAGATCGGGACCTGGGCGCGGATGAAAGCATTCCGGCAAGTGATCGGCGGGGCGGTGACACGGCAGCGTCCCGATATATTCAACCCGCATTTCGCCCTGTATTCCTCGCTGATTACCCGTAATCAGCTTCCCTCTTCTCTTCCGATCGTAACTCATTTTCAGGGGCCATGGGCGCAGGAGTCGCTCGTGGAGGACAAAGGACACCGAATCGGGCAAACGCTGCGTTATGAAATGAAGAAGCAGGTGGAGCTGCTCGCATACCGCCGTTCGGACCGGTTTATCGTTCTTAGCGATTACTTCAAGCAGCTCCTGTCCAACGATTACGGCATCAACCAAAATCGCATTCACCGGATTCCGGCCGCGCCGGATTTGCAAAGGTTCCGTCCTGCCCCGGACCGCAGGCGGCTTCGACAGGAACTCGGTTTAGGCGAAGAGAAGCAGGTGATGTTCTGTGCGAGGCGGCTTGTCAACCGCATGGGTATTGATCATCTGATTCAAGCGATGCGGCAGGTTACCGCCCAGTCGCCGGAAGCGGAACTGTATATTGCTGGCGGTGGGACGCTCCGCGAGCCGCTGGAGCAGCTCGTGAAGCAATATGGCCTTGGCGCGCGGGTGCGTTTTCTCGGCAGAGTGTCCAATGAAGATTTGGTTCGCTGGTACCAAGCCGCCGATTTAAGCATTGTCCCTACTTTGACGCTCGAAGGCTTCGGCCTAGTTACCGTAGAGGCGCTGGCTTGCGGAACTCCGGTCCTCGGAACGCCGTACGGGGGGACGAAAGAAATTTTGGAGGGTCTTTCTCCGAATCTGCTTTTTCAAGACAGCTCGCCGGAAGCGATGGCCGATAAAATCGGTTCCGTATTGCGGGGTGAAGTCGCCATCCCGTCGAGGGATGCTTGTATCGATTACGTGCTTCAGCACTACACTTGGGAGCGGGCCGCGAAAGAGATTACCAACGTGTTCGAACATGCCGTGGCGGAACGGAAGGAGGTTTCATTGCGATGAACATAGCCTTTTACAACCACACGAGCGATGTGAGCGGTGCGGAGATCAGCCTATTGCTAACGGCGAAGCATTTGAAACAGGCAAAGCCCGTGCTGTTTGCCCCGGAAGGCGAACTGCTTCAAAGGGCCCGTGATCACGGCCTGGAGACGGTGGGCATCCCGAGCTACCGGGCGAGGTTGACGAGAAACCCGCTGCTGCTGCTTCTGCACATGCTTGGGATGCTCTGGGCGGGTTATTTATTCGCCAAACAAATTCGCAAGCACCGTATGGATATCATCCACGCCAACTCTTTGCGCGCGGGTATTATGGCCGCCCTCTTCTGTTGGATGCACCGTCTTCCGGTTGTATGGCACGTTCGCGACAACCCGCCGAATGGTGCGATCGGGAAAGCGATTGAGCAGTTGGCCTCCACTGCGGTAAGTGCAATCTTATGCATCTCGAATTCAGTCATTCAAGGTTTTGACACGGATAAACTGAAGAACAAACTTTACTTGGTTCACAATGGCGTATCCATTCGCGAGATGACGCCGGAAGAGAAGACGTTTCATCGGCGAAACATTCGCGAACAGTTGAATACGCCGCCGCAAAGCCATGTCCTGGTTATCATCGGCCAGATTGCTCCTTGGAAAAGGCAGGAGGACGCGATTCGCGCCGCCCACCGGCTGATTCAAGATGGAATGGACGTGTACTTGTGGGTGGTCGGCGAGCCGAAATTCAGAGAAGAAAATCAAACGTACCGCAGCTCGCTCGGCCAACTGGTAGAAAACTTGCAGTTGGTCGATAGAGTGCGCTTTACGGGGTTTCGCGAAGATGTGCTGGAGATTTGCTCGGCGGCGGATCTTCTATTGTTATGCTCGGACAATGAGCCGTTCGGTCGCGTCATCATCGAGGCAATGTCCCAATCGCTTCCCATTATCGCAACAAATGCGGGAGGACCCCGCGAAATTCTCGAGAACGGGACGAGCGGATTATTGTACGAGGTAGGTGACGTAGAGCATCTCGCGAAGCATGCCGCCGGATTGCTTACATACCAGAATCTCAAGCGAGATATGGAACGAATTGCGCTCAAACGGGTGAAAGAGCATTTTACGATCGAGCGGACTGTCGAGAAAGTCGAAGCGGTATACCAAGAGATCGTATCGGCTCAGGCGAAAAATAAATTGAAATTCGACAAAAGCGTCGGCAAGGAGGTCTCCCCATGAATGGGATGCGGGTGGCTATCGTTCATGATTATTTGAATCAAATGGGGGGAGCGGAAAGGGTTGTGGCGATGCTCCACCAACTGTTTCCCGAAGCTCCGATTTACACGACGATCGCGGATCGGAACAAACTGCTGCGGGAGCTGCAGGACGCCGACATCCGGACCACTTGGATGCAGCATATTCCCGGCATTTTTAAACGATTCAAGCATTTTTTCTGGCTGTACCCGTTAGCCATGAGGTCGATCGACCTGCGGGGTTACGATTTGGTCATCAGCTCCAGCAGCGCGTATGCCAAGGGTGTTACGGCGGATCCGCAGGCAACGCATGTTTGTTATTGTTATACGCCGATGCGTTTTGCCTGGGACTTTAACACGTATATGGAAGGCATTCAAGTTCCCCAAGTGATCAAGAAGCTCGTGCAAGCGATGGTCGCTCCACTGCGTTTGTGGGATGTGTCGACGGCACGCAACGTGGATCACTTTGTCGCGATATCGACGATCGTTCAGCAGCGAATCGAGGCTTGCTACGGTCGTTCATCGTCTATCATTTTCCCGCCGGTGAACGTATCCCGCTTCTCGGTCTCGGAGCCGTCGGAAGTGCAGGATTATTATCTGGTCGTATCCCGGCTTGTATCTTACAAGAAGCTGGACTTGGCGGTGGAGGCGTGTACCCGGCTCGGCAAAAGGCTTGTCGTGATCGGTGACGGTCCTGACAAGGAAAGGCTAGAGTCTCTCGCCGGCCCAACCGTGGAGTTCAAAGGACGGTTGGCGGATGCCGAGGTCGTCCGTTATATGAAAGCATGCCGTGCTTTTTTGTTTCCAGGTCTTGAGGACTTCGGCATCACGCCATTGGAAGTTAACGCGTGCGGCCGACCGGTCGTTGCTTATCGGGGTGGTGGCGCTTTGGATACGGTTGTGCCAGGTCTCAACGGCTGTTTTTTCGAACAGCAGTCGGTGGAATCGCTCGCTACCGCATTGGAGCAGTTTGAAAGCCATACGTGGGACCATGCTGAAATTCGGCGTCATGCCGAACGTTTTGATGCGTCGCGGTTTTGCCGTGAACTGCTCGAATACATCGACAATCAATTGGAAAAGAGACCTACGCCCAAACGGCCGCTTGCTGCCGTTCCAGAACAATAATAAAGGAGCACGACACTATGAAACTCGTATTATTATCCGGAGGTTCAGGAAAGCGGCTGTGGCCGCTATCGAATGATTCGAGATCGAAACAGTTTTTGAAGGTGCTTCAAGGGCCGGAAGCCGGCTTAGAGTCCATGGTTCAACGGGTATGGAGACAACTGGCTGCTTCCAAGTTAATGCATGACTCTTACATTGCGACGGGCAAAGGGCAGACGGAGATGCTGCAAAGCCAGATCGGAGCGGAAGCGCCGCTCATCATTGAGCCGGAGAGGCGGGATACGTTTCCTGCGATTGCGTTAGCGGCAGTTTACTTATATTCGATTGAAGGCGTCAGTACGAATGAGGTTGTCACGGTTATGCCGGTGGACCCATACGTAGATGACGCTTTTTTTGCGAAGATGAAGGAGTTGGAAGTCGTCCTCCATCAAACGGGCGCCGAACTGGCGCTGATGGGGGTGAAGCCGACCGATCCATCGGAAAAATACGGTTATATCGTTCCGAGTATGCCGGATTCGGCCGGGGAGGGGCGGTATTATACCGTCAGTCATTTTACAGAAAAGCCCGATAAAGCGAAAGCTGCGGTTCTATTGGAACAGCAGGCGCTTTGGAATTGCGGCGTATTTGCGTTCAAGCTCGGCTATCTCATTGACCTGCTGATCGAGAAGGGACTTCCGATTCAATATGAGGAAATGGTCAAGCAATACGCCAAACTTCCGAAAATCAGCTTCGACTATGAAGTGGTGGAAAAAACGAAAAACATCATCGTTGTCCCCTATAACGGGTTCTGGAAAGACCTAGGTACTTGGAACGCGCTGACGGAAGAAATGAACAATTCCGTGATCGGAGTCGGTGCCGTAAGCCCTGATTCGCACAATACGCACTTGATTAACGAGCTGGATATTCCGGTTGCCGTGCTTGGCTTATCGAATATCATCGTTTCCACGAGCCCGGACGGCATCTTGGTCGCCGAGAAAGGAGCATCTCCACAAGTTAAAGATTTAATCAAACATTTCGAACAGCGTCCAATGTACGAGGAGCGGCGCTGGGGGACATACCGCGTGCTGGATTATAAAAAATATCCCGAAGGCAACGAGGTGCTGACGAAACGTATCTGTATCGGAGCCGGAAAAAATTTAAGCTATCAAATGCATTTTAAACGCAAAGAAGTATGGACGATCATTGCAGGCGAAGGCGAGTTTATTCTAAACGACCAATATCGGCTCGTTAAACCGGGGGATGTGCTGATCATTCCGCAAGAAGCCAGACACAGCATTCGGGCGCTCCGCGATTTGGAAATCATTGAAGTACAGAGCGGTAGCGAATTGGTGGAAGAAGATATTATACGCCTCTGTGTATCTTGGGACGAGATTATCGAATTTAGCCATGCCGGACGAAACAAGTAAAACAACACGTCCGGGATTCCTTGAAGTAAGCTCTGGGGATCCCGGTCAGGTTGTACAGGTACGGGAGAGATTTTGAATGCCAAAGTTGAGACCTTTGCTGTATTTGCTTCCGCTAATCGTATGTATCATGCTTCTGTTTAGCTTTTCTTCGCAATCTTACGACCAGCAAACCATCGTCCCCTTTTTGCGCAGTCACCTGAACGAAGGGGAGCTGACCCGCATCCTCCCCAATATAGCGGTGAAATACGGAGACCGCGTATTTATGTTGAAGTGGCAGCCGCTTCAATTTTTGGAGTTTGTATTTCGAAAAATGGCCCATTTAATCATGTACGCTACACTCGCAGTTGTTCTTTTCCTCGCGCTGTTCCCTTTTCGGTTCCGATGGGGTTGGAAAGCGGCTTTCGTGGTGCTCGCCATCGTTTCTACCGCCAGCCTCGATGAATGGAATCAGACGATGCGTATTCGTCGGAATGGAGAGGCGATCGATGTCGTGTTGGACTCGCTAGGAGGCGTCGTCGGATTGCTGATCTGCATAGCGGTCATGCGCATTAGAAATAAAAGAAAAGTGAGGGAGCAGTAGCTTCCTCGAACCCCTTCCCCCAATTCAATTGTTGATTCTTTCCCCTTCTACTCTCATCTCTAACTATTTCCGCAAATGTTTCGTATTGGATCCCGCTCCTCGTTTGCACTACTCACAACCTGCGTCTGTTCGTCAAAATTCACACGCCATCGAACCGCCCCTCCACCCAAATCCTTTATTGCGACAGCTCCCCCGAAAATTTGAGCTTCTTAACGGCCGGTCGGCTTAATAAAAATTTATTTTTCTACTTTATTTTTTTCAGCTTTCGATGGAATGCGCTAGAACAAGCAAGCTATACTATAACTAGAAAGAAAAGTTGATAGACGGATCGCGATCCTGCCGGGCAGGAAACGTTCCGGCAATGCGGATGGAGGCTTCTAGGATTCTACCATATGTCCAAGCGAATATTAGGTATATTTAATATACAGGTGGATATACTTGATATTACTATGTTTAGGGAGATGAAAAGGTATGAAAAAAGCTTATTCCAAACCGTTGGTACTGGGGCACGAAGTCATTACCTTTGAAACACTTCTTTCCTGCAAACCGCCCAATGAACCCGGACGGAACCTCGAAACCGGCGAACTTGTATGCTTGCGTCCTGATGGAACCTACTATCCACGATGAAAACAACTTAAACAACCGCCCCCTTGTCGACAAGGGGGCGGTTGTTCGTTTATACACAATGCAGCGTGACCTCGCTGCGGACCATAAAACGGATATTCAGGCCGGTTTGACCGATGCCTTTAGAAATATAATAAGTGCCGTAAGCCGTTTTATGCATGCCTTTGTAAATGCCCATGGCGGGCAGTTTGCCCATCGGGCGAAACCGGTAGAAGAAAGGAAGATTGAGCTGTTTGCCGTGCAAATGCCCGGCCATCAGGTAATCGTAGGATTCCTGGAGGTGCAGTACGATATTCGGGTCATGGGTGATCACGATTCGGCGCTGCTCCGTGTTCGTCCCTTCGAATGATTTGGCGATGCGGCTTTTCCCGCTGCGAAAGTCATCAATTCCGATCAGTTGAAACCCCGGCAGACGGACCGATTCGTTGCGCAGCAGCTGAATGCGATAATCGTCCAATAAGCGGACGATCTTGATGACTTTTCTTAGTTGGTAATCATGGTTGCCGAGCACCGCATAGACCGGAACGCCGCATTGAGCAAATACCGCGAAGTAACGCTCCAGCAAAGGAAGTTTTCTTTCCAATTGCGTATAATCCCCCGTTAGGAACACATAATCCGGCCTTTCCCGCTCAATGACCCGCTGCAAGCGTCTAGGGGTAATCCGCAGTCTTTCTACATGAAAGTCGCTGATCTGCAATATTTTTTTTCCCAGTCCAAGATCGTAATGAATCCTTTCGACCTTTAACCATGCGGTTGGCAATATAAAAGCGATATACACAAAGAGCACCATTGATGCGACGTACAGGATCCACTCCATCATGCCAACTCCAAATCTTGGGATATACACCTTATTGTATATAAAAGAAGCCGACAAATATAGTCCATCTTGCACTTTCACTATCGTGGAGGATCGCCATGACGAACGGATGGGCCCAAAAGCATACCAATTCTCATGAACCGCTGCTGCGTTCGAAGCTGGAGACGCCCCGGCCTGTTATTGTACGTCATTCTACTTTTCGTGATAACGCAGCTTGCATATAAAGGAAAGTTGCCCCAAAAAGGAAAACGAGCGCTCAACAGAGGCGCCCGTTCGATGGGATGAATGCCACTTCATCTCCTGGATATACTTGTTGCCGTTTTCTTCCGCTTCCCTTAGCACCGTATTGATGTCTTTTTGATCGTAGGCCATATTTTTCGCGCCTTCGTTGAGGAACGAATACAGCTTGACATCATATTTGGTCGCTTTCGCCAGCGGAGCCGGCTTTACGGTGAATATGCCTTGAAGATTTTTGCCGTCGTACAGCTTTGTATCGACCGCGACGTCCTTCTTCATGGCAGGGTCTTTGAGCGCGGTCAATCTAGTACCTTTGTTCATCGCTTGTTGCGCTTCATCGCTGATAAGCGTCTTAAGAACCGCATACGCGGCCTTCTTGTTCTTGCTGCCCGGTGTGACCATGGCGAGATGGAAATCGACCTCCCGGCCGACTCCGGGTTTATCTTCAAAGGAAGGATACGATACGACATCCCAGTTGAAGTTTTTGCCCGATTCGTTCAACTGAGGGAGCCGGGCTGTCGTAGCCGCTAGCCAGAAAGGGAACATGGCGATCTTCTGATCTTTCAGGAAGTAATCGATGCCGAACGTATATTTCTTTTTCGGCTCGATGCTTCCGGGAATGCTGTAGTTTTGCTCGAACAGATTGAAAATTTTTTTAAAGGGATCGGTCGTGAATACCGCCTTTTCCTGCTTATCGTCGACAACGCCCAGCCCGTAAGCCCGAACCAGTATGCTCGGATTTTGCAGATCGATTCCGATGTACTGCGTACCTTGATCGAGTCTCGTTACTTTGCGGGCCAGCTCGATAACCTGATTCCATGTCATGCCGTCTTTTGGAAAAGAGACTGCAAATTTGTTGAATATGTCTTTATTGTAGAGCATCAAACCGTAGTTCATCGCATAGGGGATGCCATATAGCTCGCCTTTCGTCCCAAAGCTTTTCATGACGTTGATCGTTTCCGGCTCGAACTTGCCGAGGTCGATCTTCTCCTGCTTGACGAAGTCGTTCAAATCGGACCCGAGCCCGAGCTGCAGCAGATCGTACAAATAATAATTGCTTGTCAAAATAACGTCGGGCACTTCGCCGGCGGCGATGAGTTTATCGAGAGTCGTTCCGGTAACGAGCTTTGTCGTCAAGTTCGGAAATTTCGCTTGAACGGGCTTGGTTCCGTGCCGGTATGCATCTGTAGATATGCAGATGCTTTTTTTTATTCACGGTAAATTCTACGATTATAGTTGTTTTTATAAGCAATGTTCGTTAATTTTGATTCAATGGCATGCGATTGATAGAAAAGGAGTGATTCCATGAGCGATCCAGTCGTTATAGAGTCATATCATCCGGAATGGCCGTTATTGTTTCTGGAGACAGGCCGACGGATCAGAAATTCACTGGGAGAAACGGCGGTTCGAATCGATCATATCGGTTCCACCTCGGTGCCGGGGCTCGATGCCAAGCCGGTCATCGATATTCAAGTGTCGGTCGTACAGCTAAAGCCTCTGAACAGCATAGTAATGGCGCTGGAAGCGGCAGGTTACCGCTATCGGGCGGACAACCCGGATTTAACCAAGGCGTATTTCCGGGAATCGCCGGGCGAGCGCAGAACGCACATTCACGTAAGGAGAACCGGAAGCTGGTCGGAACAGACGGCGCTGATGTTTCGCGATTATTTGCGCCGCCATCCGGACGACGCGGCGGCGTATGCCCAGGAGAAGCGCCGGCTGGCCGAGCAATATCGGGACAACCGTCAAGCTTATGTGGAAGCCAAGGATCCGATCATATGGAGCATTCTACACAAGGCGGCGCTATGGAGTCAGACCGTAGGCTGGATGCCTGAAACATCCGATCTATAGCTGCATCGCGGCCGCCCGTTACAAACGTTACTTCAGGTCCGGAAGCACGCCATCCAGCGGATACGACTTCCAAGCTTCGTACATCGGCTGCCGGTTCAGGTGGCTTCTATACAGCATGATATGATCGGCGACCCAAGTGGAGGAAGGAAAAACGGGCGCAGATTGCAACATTGCTTTAGAGAAAGCGGATGTCCCATTGTAACGTCTTGCGACGGTAAGGTGCGGGCGGAATGCACGGTCTTCTTTTGCAAATCCCAGCGGTTCCAATGCCGCGTCCACATCCGCTTGCAGCGATGCCAGGAGTGGAAGATCGCCGTGTATGCCTATCCATAAGATGCTCGGGGAAGCGGGTTTGCCGAACGTGCCGATGCCTTGCACGGACAGGCTTACGGGGTTATGTCCGGATGCGATCCGTCCGAGCTCCGCTTGTACTTGTTCTGCCTTCTGCGGGGATGTTTCTCCCAAAAATTTTAGTGTAATATGAAGATCGTCGGAATGCACCCATTTCTGAAACGGAAACGCCGGTTTCAGTTTCTCCATCTGCTGCTGAAGCGCCGCTCGGATCGGCTGCGGGAGCGGAACGGCGACAAAAAGCCGGGAAGTACCTGTGCTCACATTCATAAATGCAGATCACCTCTTCGATAGATATAGACATTGTGTTACAACATTTTCCACCATTCGGCAAAAAGTTTGATTCAATCCGGTGAACTTGCGGATAAACGCTTGATGTTGCCGGGGCAACTTTGCTATCATTAGCCATATCCTATGTAAAGTGAAGGTGTGAGAACAGTGTCAAAGCGCGCATACAATTTTAACGCCGGGCCGGCCGCGCTCCCTCTGGAAGTGCTCCAGAAGGCGCAGGAAGAGCTTGTGGAATACCGGGGCATCGGCATGTCCATTATGGAAATTTCCCATCGCAGCTCGCAATACGAAGAGCTGAACGCCGAAACGCAGCAACTGCTCAAGGAATTGTTCGCGATTCCAGACGGCTATAAGGTTATGTTCATGCAAGGCGGCGCCAGCACGCAGTTCGCGACGATCCCGATGAATTTCCTAAAGCCCGGACAAACGGCAGGCTACGTTCTTACCGGGGCTTGGGCCGACAAGGCGCTGAAAGAAGCCAAGCTATTCGGAGAAACGAAGATCGTTGCCAGCTCCGAAGCGGACAAGTTTACGCGCATCCCGGATTTGAGCGGACTGCAGCTTGACCCGAACCTGGCTTACTTACATATTACATCCAATGAAACGATCGAGGGCTCGCAATATGCATCGTATCCGGACACCGGCAATGTTCCGCTGATCGGCGACATGTCCAGCGATATTTTGTGCCGTCCTGTAGATGTTTCCAAATTTTCGATGATTTATGCAGGAGCGCAGAAAAATTTAGGTCCGTCGGGCGTAACGGTTGTCATTATGCGCGAGGAGCTTCTGGCCGATTCGCCGAAGCATATCGCGACGATGCTGCGCTATGATACGCACGCCAAGAACGACTCGCTTTACAACACACCGCCGGTCTATTCCGTCTACATGGTGAATCTGGTGCTGAAGTGGATTAAAGAAAATGGCGGATTGACCGCGATGGAGAAACGCAATCGGGAGAAAACCGATCTGATCTATAACGCGATCGACGGCAGCGGAGGATTTTACCGGGGCGTCATTGCGCCGGAAAGCCGTTCGATCATGAACATCACGTTCCGCATGAAAGACGAGGAATTGGAGAAGAAATTCGCAAAAGAATCCGAACAGCACGGTTTCGTCGGCTTGAAGGGCCACCGCAGCGTCGGAGGTTTGCGGGCATCGACTTACAATGCCGTTCCGTACGAAGCTTGCAAGGCGCTTGCCGAGTTTATGGCCGATTTCCAAAGACGCAACAGCTAACATGAATAAACAAGGTGTCGGGAATTCATTTCCCGGCACCTTTTATTTGAATGTATCGATTCAGGCAAACGATTCTTTGGCGGCGGGCTCCGTCAATTTGTAACCGACATTGCGAATCGTTACGATGTAGTCGGGGTTGCGGGCGCTGCTCTCGATTTTATCCCTAAGATGACTGATGTGCACATCGACGATGCGGGTGTCGCCGAGAAAGTGATAATCCCATACCCCGTGCAGCAGCTGCTGACGGCTGAGCACTTTGCCGCGGTGCTTGCAAAGGAACAGCAGCAGCTCATACTCCTTCGGCGTAAGCTCGATCGGTTCGCCTTTGACCGTGACTACGCGCTCGTCGGGCTTAACCAGGATGTCGCCGATCGCGATCGGCGCTTGCTCTGCGGAAGGCAGCGTCTGCGTGCGGCGAAGGATCGCCTGAATGCGGGAGATCAGCTCCTGTGGACTGAACGGCTTGGTCATATAATCGTCCGCGCCATTGTCGAGTCCGGCGATTTTATCGCTCAAATCCTGCATGGCGGTCAGCATAATGATCGGGACCATATTGCTTTGGCTGCGAAGCTTGCGGCATACTTGCAATCCGTCCATTTTCGGGAGCATCAGATCGAGCACGATGACATCCGGGCGAAAATGCTGAATCGCCGGAAACACGGCTTCCCCGTCATAGACGCAATGCACTTCGAAGCCGATCAGCTTCAGGTTAAATTCTATCAACATCGAGATGGAAGGTTCGTCGTCAACGACAAGAATTTTCTTCGCTATCATCAGATATCATTCTCCTTATTTTTTTACCTTGGTTGCATTATATCGCCGCTGTATGTTCGACATATTAAGAATGCGTAAACCGAATGTTAAAATTGCCTTGCGCTTTGTAGTATAATGGGATAGGCAAAAGGAGTGAGAGACAATTACATGGCATTTCATATCGTACTGGTAGAGCCGGAGATTCCGGCTAATACGGGCAACATTTCAAGAACTTGCGCGGCGACGGGCACATGGCTGCATCTGGTTAGACCGCTCGGTTTCAATACCGACGACCGCACGTTAAAACGAGCGGGTCTCGATTATTGGCATGCCGTCAAACTGGAGTACCACGATTCCTTTCAGGAAGTGAAAGATAAATATAAACACGGACGCTTCTTGCTGGCAACGACGAAAGCGGACAAGCTGTATACGGAGTATTCGTTCCAGGACGAAGATTTTCTTGTATTCGGCAAAGAAACGAAAGGGTTGTCTCCCGAAATATTAGCGGAGCATCCGGACACGTTAATGCGTCTGCCTATGACGGGAGACGTACGCTCATTGAACTTGTCCAACGCTGCGGCCATTGTGCTATTCGAGGGCTTGCGGCAAATCGGGTTCCAAGGCTTATCCTAGCAGAACGCTGTGGGTCAAAGGCAATTAATGGATATAGGGTCGGTTTTGGGAAGGAATTTTTACATGGGCGTCGAACATTATAGAGAACATAATTTATTCGTATGAAAGCGAGGTGTATGATGGATGAAGCCGGCAGGAGTGGTCCGCAAGGTCGACCAACTGGGCAGAATCGTATTGCCCAAATCACTTCGAAAGCGATATCAGATGAACGAGGGGGATCCTGTTGAAATATTGGTAAGCGGGGACCATATTATTTTGGAGAGATATCGCCCGCGTTGCGTATTTTGCAGTTCGCTCGATCAAGTTAGCGATTTCAAAGAAAGACATATTTGCAATCAGTGTTTGGTGGAAATGAACGAAATTAAAGAAACGAAACAATAATCGCATGTTCGGTCCATAAAAAAAGTATCTGCTTGAGTAGTTCAAGCGGATACTTTTTATTGTGAAGAGTAAAGAAAGTTTAACTTCAGTGAAAGCTTTTCTTTCATTAAAGACCTTTGGTCTTGTCATCGTTGTATGCTGCCGTGAGCATGGCGGTAATAAACATCAAGAAGACAACAATCGTAATCCAAAACGTAGCTGACATCGGGCTAGCACCTCCTGAAGCATATTATAACCAACGAAATCCCAATTGAAAACTTATAAATATGTGAACATTACTTGAAAAATAAAAAATGCGTCGCCAGCGGCCGCAATCGGCCGTTATCCGAGGGGCGGTTGATGACCTGCCCTTCAAAAATCAAAGTGGTGGAACCGCCGCCGTCCAGGTTGTAAGCATCCTTTACGCCAAGGGCAACGAGCTTGTCCTGAAGCTCCGGCAGCGATGCGCCGGAATTACCTCGCTCATCGGACCCGTCCGTAACGAGAAAGATCAACTGGTCGTTCTTGAAATTGCCGACGACCGTACGCGGCGCGCGGGCCGGCGAATTCAGCCATAAGGACGGGATTGTCTGTTTTTTGCCGTTCTGCAGCATAATGGGTACGAAAGTCGCGCCGAATGATGGCTTCAGCTTATCCAAATCCTGCTGCCTGGAAAATTTCCCGCCGATGAGCTTGCGGTCCGTGCTTAACCCGATAAAGGCAAGATCCTCGAATGTCGGCTCAAAGCCGTATACGTACTTTCCTCCGAGTACCGTCGTACTCAGCGGATACCGTTTGCCCGTCTTATTGTCATCGGCAAAGCCTCCGGCATTGACGCCGGCAACGGCGCCGTATCTCCGAACCGCCTCCAGTGTCGTTTCACTGCCACCGACCTTGTCTTTCCCCAACACCATCTGCATCGCTTTATCCGATTTCAAATCGACTTTCAGCGCGTAACCTTTATATTTCGAATCGCTGAACGTGTACAACTTCAAATCGACATTTCCGGATGAAGCGGTGCGGGACAGTTTGCCTCCCAATCGGCTTGCAATACGGCTATCAAAGATGATCGTAGGCCGTTTGGACGCCGCGTCGGCGAGCTGCGTCATGCTCGCTACTTCGGTTGCGCTTTTGGCATACAGCTCGTAATACTTTTCGACCGTCGTGCGAGTTTGGGCCGCATCGCTGTTCATCTTGTCCAGTTTGCCGAGTGCATGCTGCAGTTCGGCTTGAATGGAGAAGGAAGTATGTAAAGTATCGCCGAACTCCGGCAGCAGAATCGAAATTTGCGTAGAAAGCAAATAAATCATAAGTCCGAGAAATGGAGCGCAGACGAAAAGCATCGTCCGGTTGAACTGTTGAGTCCCGTTCATTGCTATAACTCACCATCCTGTTGCTTACTGCAGTGCATCCAAGTTTTTCTTCAGCTCATCCAGCTTCTTTTTCACTTCGGCGAGCTGGGTATACAATTGGTTGCTGTTGTCGGTTTTGCTGTTTGCGCTGTCTTTCGTAAACGCCAGAAGCTCATTGACCGAATCGATCTTGGTCTGCATTTGGGCCATATCCGCGGTCACGCTTGACTTTAGCTCGGTGACTTGCTTCTGGTAGTCCTGCTGAATGACGGCAAGCTGGTCGCCGGTTTGCTTCGCGATTTCTTGCGTAATTTGCATTCTAACGTAATCCGTATATACTTTTCCGCCCCATGCCCCGAGGCCGATTAGGATAGCCCAAACGAAAAATAAAAGAACATAAGTGCGCATATTCGATTTTTTCGGCTTCGCGGAACGGACGGCGGCAGGTGCGGCTGCCGGTTGGATGGATGTATTCAAGATGGTTCACCTTCCTATGGTTTGCGGCGATATTGTCATATTCGGCATCATCGTGTCGAGAGATGTCTTTCTATATGATACATTACTCCAGGCTTATATTCAAAGAGAGACCGAGCGGCGGTACATCGTGTATAGACAATACTTGCCGGAGGTATAGTAAGGAAACGAAAGAGGTCCGATTGCAGTGCAGTCTCGGGCTCGTCCCGGTAAAGCCAATTTTTTCAAAATAATCCGCCAACGATTTAGACGTGAGAACCGGGACAATGGTTGCAGTATGCTGCCCGATATTGAAAAAAAAGCTCGAATTAAAGGGGGAAACCGACGATGAATCGACGAAAATCGGCAGCATGGATGGAGCAGCTCGTCTTTATCGGACCGGCATTCATCTGCTTTGCGTTGATCATGATCGTGCCTTTTTTTCTTGGCATGTACTATTCGTTTACGGACTGGAATGGGGTTTCGGGGCAAGTAACATGGGTCGGGTTTTCCAACTTCATTCAAATCTTGACGCAGGACCCCGATTTTGCAAGATCGTTCTGGTTTACGGTCCGTTTTGCCGTAGCCGGCGTCGTCCTGACCAACGTGCTCGCTTTCGGTATTGCCTTGCTGCTTACTCGGCCGCTTAAGCTGCGCAACGTGCTGCGGACGATCTTTTTTTTGCCGAACGTCATCGGTGGACTGCTGCTCGGATTCATTTGGCAATTTATATTTGTCAAAGGGTTTCCGGCGATCGGCGAACTGACCCACCTGGCGTTTTTTCAATTGCCTTGGCTTGGTGACGAAACGACAGCCTTCTGGGGCATTGTCATCGTATTCGTGTGGCAGACGGCCGGGTATTTCATGGTGATCTATATTGCGGCGCTGATGAATATGCCGCAAGACGTCGTGGAAGCGGCCCAGATTGACGGTGCGAGGCCGGGCCAAATGCTGACGCAGATCATTATTCCGCTCGTGATGCCGGCGGTGACGATCTGTTTGTTTTTGGCCATATCGAACTCATTTAAAATGTTCGATTTGAACTTGTCGTTAACGAAGGGCGGACCGTTCAAATCGACGGAATCCGTAGCGCTGAATATTTATACGGAAGCGTTCCAGAATAACCGTTTCGGCCTTGGCACCGCCAAAGCGTTTATTTTCTTCGTGGTCGTGGCCGTAATTACGTCCATCCAAGTCCGCGTCACGAAAAGCAGGGAGGTCGAAGTATAATGGAAGCCCGCAAAAACTATTCGTCCCGCACCTTGACTCTCGAAATTGTCGCGGTGCTGGTCGGGCTGCTGTTTCTCGTTCCGTTTTACTTCGTGATCGTCAACTCGCTGAAAACATTCGGCGAGCTGCTGAGCGATCCGACAAGCTTGCCGACCAAACTGCAGTGGAATAACTATTCGAGAGCGTGGACGATCATTAAATTTCCGCGTGTGTTTATGAATTCGCTCATCATTACGGTGATCAGCAATTTGGGGATTGCGCTCATCAGCTCGATGGCGGCGCACCGGATGGTACGGCGTCCGAACCGATTAAACAATTTGCTGTTCTCTTTGTTTGTGGCGGCGATGGTCATCCCGTTTCAATCGATCATGATTCCGCTGGTGAAGGTGGCGAAGTCGGCCGGACTGTTCGACAGCATCCCCGGACTGGTCGTTTGCTATTTGGGGTTTGGCGCACCGATGTCGATCTTTCTGTTCCACGGATTTATCAAGTCGATTCCGCTGGAGATCGAGGAGTCGGCCGTCGTTGACGGCACGAGCACGTACGGAACGTTTTTCCGCATTGTGCTACCGCTGCTCAAGCCGATCGCGGTGACCGTCATCCTGCTCAACAGCTTATGGATATGGAACGATTTCCTGCTGCCGTTCATCATTTTGCAAAGCCCGGAATTGAAGACGATTCCGCTCGCGACGAACTCGTTCTTCGGTCAATACACGAAGCAATGGGACTTAGCTCTTGCTGCGCTGGTGCTGGGCGTGCTGCCAATTGTCATTTTTTTCCTGGTCATGCAGCGCCATATAATAGAAGGAATTACAGCCGGATCGGTGAAGGGGTAGACATTTTCGGAGTATCACGGATTAGATTTGATGAGCATCACATGCCGCAGCATGCTATTCATGTGTGCGGTTTTTCATTTTTGCGGCCTGGTTGCGTTCATTAGGCAGCTCGATGGTGAGGCGGAATTATATTCGAAGCGCTGCATCCGGGCATAAAATCGGGAAGCGCCGCGATAGCGATGTGGGTCACGTTCGCCTCCCACAGCAAACAGGCTCCCACAGTGGGAAGCCTGTTTCTCATTCGAAGGGAGAGCCGCTTAATCCCGTTCGGAGAAGGCGGTCTTTTTATTATCCCATTCAGCCAGCAGGCGATGATACATAGCCTCTACGGCTCCCAGCAGGACAACTAAAACAAACAGCTCCCCGTTGGAAAGCCCCCAGTTGAAAAAGCGCGATACCACCCAAAAGTAAAGTCCCGCCATTGCGGCATCGGCGATGGTTGCTACCGCATTATTGCTTCCGCGCAGTATCCACTG
Organism: Paenibacillus allorhizosphaerae; assembly: GCF_910594985.1. Classification (GTDB taxonomy): domain Bacteria; phylum Bacillota; class Bacilli; order Paenibacillales; family NBRC-103111; genus Paenibacillus_G; species Paenibacillus_G allorhizosphaerae. Next base: position 216,091 of record NZ_CAJVCE010000004.1, on the reverse strand, counting down.
GTCGCCGATCACAAAAGCGATCAGGGAAAACAAGACGGTGCCGGAAATCATTTGCGTTACCGATGCCGACGTCTGAATGTACAACAGCGGGATTAAAACGGCGTTCATGACGAGTTTTACGCATACACGCTGAATCAACTTAGTAACACCCTTTCGCCTAATAGTTATATGTATTGCATAAGATGTCCATCCGTTTGTTATCTTATGTAGTGAGATCGTAGAGTTCATCAACTACAGGGAGGTATCATGGCATGAAAAAGACGTTGAAATCCATTACGGCGCTATCCGTAAGCACATTGATGCTGGCGGGAGTGACGGCAGGCTGCGGAAATAAAACGGCTCCCGGAAACAACCAGGGCGGTGCGGCCGGCGGACCGGTGACACTTAAAATTTTCCAATATAAAGTGGAAATCAGCGAAGCGTTCAACCGATTGAAGGATGAATACGAAAAATCGCATCAAGGGGTCAAACTGCAAATCGAGACGGTGGGGGGCGGTGCGGACTATGGCGCCGCGCTGAAAACCAAGTTCGCTTCCAATGACAAGCCGGACATCTTCAACAACGGCGGCTTCCGCGAGGCCGATACGTGGATGGAGCATCTGGAAGATTTGTCCGACCAGCCGTGGGTGAAAGACGTGCTCCCGGTGGCCAAGGCGCCGATGACGAAGGAAGGCAAGCTGTACGGCATGCCGCTCGGTCTGGAGGGCTACGGGTTCATTTATAATAAAGATTTGTTCACCAAAGCAGGCATTACCGAAGTACCGAAGACGCTCAGCCAACTGGAAGCGGCGGCCAAAAAACTGCAAGCGGCGGGCATTACTCCGTTTTCCAACGGATACCAAGAATGGTGGGTGCTCGGAAATCATACGTTTAACGTGGCGATGGCGCGGCAGCCGGATCCGGACAAATTCATCGCCGGTCTATACGACGGCTCGCAAAAAATGGGCGGTCCCGTGTTCGACGAATGGACCAAACTGGTCGATCTAACGTTAAAGTACGGACAACCGAACCCGCTCACGACGGATTACAACACGCAGGTGACGAATTTTGCCACCGGCAAAGCGGCCATGATGCAGCAGGGAAACTGGACGCAGGTGCAGATCGATAAAATCACCCCGAACCTCAATATCGGCGTGCTGCCGATGCCGATCAACGAGGATGCGGAAGCGAACGACAAATTGCTCGTCGGCGTGCCGAACAACTGGGTCATTAACAAAAACTCCGCTTTGAAAAAAGAAGCGAAAGAATTTTTGAACTGGCTTGTAACCTCCGATACGGGAAAACAATACATCACGAAGGAATTTAAATTTATCCCGGCGCTTAGCACGATTAACGCCGATCCCAAAGATCTCGGTCTTATCGCGGCCGATATTATGACCTATAGCAAAAATAATAAGGTGCTCGGATGGTACTTCCCGAAATACCCCGACGGCACGCCGCAGGAAATCGGCGCAACGATGCAGGCGTATATTGCGGGCAAAAATACGAAAGAGCAAATGTATGCGGCATTCCAAAAATCGTGGGATAATTTGAAAGCAAAGAAGTAGGGAACGAAGCGAACGGTTTTGAATGGTGGCAATTGTTTTGCGCACAAGCAAGCCCCGGCGTAATCGCCGGGGCTTTGCTCGCTCGCGGGACACGTAGGGGTCTGCATTTGATTTCGCTGCATGCAATTATCGCGACAGGAGAAGCTAATGGAAATATGGATGAATGAAATTAGAAACATGAACCTATTTGAACTGAGGTGCAGCGCATCGTGTACGATTGCATCATTGTCGGCGGAGGAATCGCCGGGCTTCAAGCATCGATTCAGCTTGGCCGCTATGGACATCGAGTGCTTGTAGTCGATAAAGGCCGGGGGCGTTCGACGCTTTGTCGCAGCTATCATAATATATTGGGCTGGCCGGAAGGCGTGTCGGGCCAGGAGCTTCGCCGTCTTGGGCAGATGCAGGCTAGTCTACTGGGCGCGGAGTTTCGAACGGATGAGGTCATTGCCGCGGCCAAACGGGAAGACGGATTCGAGGTGGCGCTCGCCGGAGGCGGAGGCGTGTTGCCCGCGCGCACCTTGCTTGCCGCAACCGGGATTATGGACCGTTTCCCGCCTCTGCCCGGAATTGAGGCTTGTTTGGGCAGCAGCATCTATGTTTGCCCCGATTGCGACGGGTATGAGGTGAAGGGAAAGCGGACGATCGTGCTCGGATCGGGGGAGTCCGGGTCCGGCATGGCGCTCACGCTGCGGTATTGGACCGATCGGATCGTGTACGTTAATCATGAGAAGAAGGCGATAGGCAGCGGGCGGCTGGAACAACTGAAAGAAAAAGGCATCGCCTATGAAGAAGCCGAGATCGCCGAGGTGCTTGCCGATGGCGACGGTTCGTTCCGAGGCCTACGCCTGGCGGATGGCCGTATGGTCGAAGGAGAGCGCGGGTTTATTGCGTTCGGCGGCAACGCCGTTCATTCGGACTGGTTGACCGCGCTCGGCGTGGAGCGATTGGAAAATAAACATATTGTAACGGACCCGAGAAGCAAGCAAACGTCCGTACCCGGCGTTTGGGCGGCGGGCGATGTCGGCGTTCATGCGGAGCAGGTGACGATCGCGATGGGGGAAGGCGCTCAAGCGGCGATCTGGATCCATAAGTCTTTGATGAAGCTCGCCGCAAAAGAACCTGTGCATGCATAAGACCGCATGAAATGCGACGCGGCTGTCACCACTTTTCCAGCTTGAACTTCCATTTGTCCAAGGACTCTTCTCCGTTGACAAAAATTCGCTTCAGTTTGAGCGGGGGCTGATCCGGCGTAGTGACGCCCTGCTCGATCGTAAAGGCATAACGAAACTCGTTTTCTTTCAAGATGGTCAGCGTATTGTTATTGAACTCGCCGTACGGGTAGCAAAATACGTCTGCGGTCGTGCCGAGCTTTTGTTCAATCAGATGGCGCGCTTCCATAATCTCATAGAGCTGCTTCTCCTTGCTCAGCCTGGGCAAATGCGGATGCGTCATCCCGTGGGGCTGTATGTCCCACCCGGCTTCGTGCATCTCTGCCACCTGCTCCCAATTCAGAAAATAACCGTCCTCGACCATGCCGGGGGACATGAATAACGTAGCGTGAAAACCAAGCTTTTGTAAAAGAGGATACGCATGCGTGTAATTATCCGCATACCCGTCGTCGAACGTCAGCAGCACCGGCTTGTCCGGTGCTTTCTCTTTGCCTTCAAGCACATCCGTAAACTGTTGAAGGGTTAACGTCGTGTAGCCGTTTTCCGACAAATACATCATCTGCTCTTCGAATTTCTCGGGCGTAATCGTTGCGCGGTTGCCGGGATCGACGGTAATGCTGTGGTAATTCAGAACGGGAATGCGGACTTTTTTTTCTTCGGCTTGCGCCGCGGCAAACGACGGGAGCAGCGAAAGGAATAAAACGATCGACAGAGGGACGGAGGCCAGGCGCAGGAATAAAGTATAGCGCTTCATCAGGACAGCAGCTCCTTCCATGGAAGTATATTACTTTATTTTTATCCTGTGTCGGGCCAAGTTATTCCTGCTTTATCCGCCGGTCGCTTCCTCCGGGTGCAAAGGCTCCTGGAAGCCGGCGACTACGTGAGCGTATGTTTGAAGCGCTTCTTCTCCGAGCGGGGTGATCTTGTACACGCCGCGTTCGACGCGTTGAAACCATAAGTAGTAGTTTTTTTGCAGCATGCCGGCCGCGCCGGGATTGCCGGTCAAGTCGCGCAGCTTGCGGGGACTTACCGGCCCGTGTTCCTTCAGCGCGCTTGCGAGCTGGAGCGATTTCTCGCGGTAGGCCGTGACCAGCTTCCGCTTGGAGCTGCCGCCGACGTTATAGTCCGCCCGCCGTTCCTGGAACTCGCGAATGACCCGGGAGGCTGCGTATTTATTCAAACGGGGCGCATGCGTTAGCAGAGAAGGGTCGTCTCCCGGATGGCATTCCACCTCGACTCGCGGCTTGCGCGTTTTGTAAAATTGGACCGTCATCATTCCGATGCCGAGCATCCGGCAAAGGTTCCGCAATTCCGGCCAGCTGGCGCTGTGCGGGGCGCGGCCTTTGGCCGGCCGTTCGAATGCGACGTACACCGCGCGGCTGATTTTCAGCCGATCGATCGCTTGCAGCAGCAGAGGGATCGAGAAGCTGCGCTTCAGCTCGATGATGATCGGCGGCTCCTCCCCTCGGATCGCGACAAGATCGCAGTAGCGCACTTCCCCCCGTACCGCGTATCCGAGCTCTTCCAAGTAAGTTTTGACGGGAGCGTAGAGCTCCGTTTCGCTTTTGATTGCCACAGCGGACGGTCTCCTTTGTCGATTGGTAATGTAATTATAGCATAATTTTGGTACGATAGAGGGGTGAGAAGGGAGAGACAACCGGATGAATGAACAACAGCAAAGCGATAAAGAACCTAATGAACATGATATAAGCATCAGCGAAAATCAGTTGAAGCAAGCGCATCGGATCGAGCCATGGCTGGGCCGCAGCTTCACCTGCGGCAGCTGCGGGCAGCAGCATCAGGTGCCGCTGCGCAAAGTCGTGCTGGAGCGCGGAGCGATGGCCGCGCTGCCGGCTTATGCACAGGAGCGAGGGCTTCGCAACCTGCTGCTCGTCAGCGACCGGCGCACGGCGGAAGCCGCCGGCCGGAAGCTCCTGGCGCTGTGCGAGGAGGCTCAGCTCCAGGCACAGCTGTGCGTGCTCGCCGACGACGAGCACGGGGAGCTCGCCGCGGATGAGCGCGCCGTCGTGCAGCTGCTGCTGCACGTGACGCCCGCCACGCAGGCGATCGTTGCCGTGGGCGCGGGCACGCTCCACGATATTGTGCGCTTCGCGGCCCATCGGAGCGGCCGCGTTTTTCTGAGCGTGCCGACGGCGCCATCCGTCGACGGCTTCGCTTCGGTTGGCGCGCCGCTCATTCTCGGCGGCTTCAAGCAGACGATTCCGGCCTGCTCGCCGGAAGCCATCTTCGGCGACCTGGCCGTACTTGCGACAGCACCGCGTCCGATGGTCGCCGCAGGTTTCGGCGACATGCTCGGCAAGTACACGTCTCTGGCCGACTGGGAGCTCGGACGCGTACTGCTCGACGAGCCGCTGTGCGAGCTTGCCGCGGAAATGACCCGGCAAGGGCTCGAGCTGTGCATCCGGCATACGGAGGAAATTGCCGCGGGCACGGAAAAAGGGCTGAGGAAGCTGATGGAAGGGCTGCTGCTATCCGGCATCTCCATGCTCATCGTAGGACATTCGCGCCCGGCGTCCGGCGGCGAACATCACTTGTCTCACTACTGGGAGATGAAGTTCCTTCAGGCCGGCCGCCGCGCGCTGCTGCACGGGGCCAAAGTCGGCGTCGCCGCCGTCAAGATGGCGGCACTATATCGCGAAGCCGCTTCGCGGGGCGCCGAAGCGGTCCGGCAGTCGATTCGGCAGCGGCTCGCCGACCCGGGGTACTCCGCGCCGGACTCCGCCCGCGCGGCGATTGCCGCGGGCTACGGCGCCATCGCCACCCAGGCGTTCGAGGAGAACGCCGCGGAGCTCGATCCCGCGCGCCGGACGGCGCTGCAGCGGCAGCTCGCGGAGCGGCTCGGCAGCCGTTGGGACGCGGTGCAGGCGATCTGCCGCAGCGTCCCGGCGCCGGAGCGGCTGGCGGATCTTCTTGCCGCTGCAGGCGGTCCAGTCACCGCCGACCAGCTGGGCGTGGAACCGCAGCTAGTCGATGAAAGCTTGCGCTATGCCAAGTATGTGCGCAACCGTTATACAATCATGCGCTTGCACGAGTGGCTGTAGACCCGCGTCGTCCACAGCCAAACCCGCCATTATCATCGATTCCCGATCGGTAATGGCGGGTTTTTGCGCTTCATTCCAAGCTTCGTTCCGAAGCTTTTTTTATTTGTCTAAAAATTTCGGTCAACTTACTCCGTCTTGCCGCATAGGTATTTAATACACTTCGCATTGAAAAGAAGATGATTCCGATGACTTAAGGCGTTCTAATGGTATCAGGTCTCCCACGAAGCCCGATTTGCCGTGGAATCGCCGTTCTGGCGTTCCACGCATCGCAAGCCGTCATGCCAGACAGCGCAGAATGGTGTCAAAGCCGCTATCGGCCAGCGCAGAACTTCTTACAACAGTCCGCATTCGAATGAAGCATCATCGGCGTTGCAGCGGCTATCCAGAAGCACGTGGACCGCTTGCTTGCGGGCAAGGCGCCCTGACGAAGCCGGTTTTGCCCCGCAAAACCAAAGCCAAACCTGATGAAGCCGGTTTTGCTCCGCAAAACCCTAAGGAGGTAGAATCCATGAACTTGTTTAAGAAAATCGCCGATTACCGCACGGAAACCGAAAGGCTGGCCTGGACCGGGACCTTCGCCGAATATATTCAGAAGCTCCGCGACAATCCGCGCCTGGCAATGACGGCACACGCTCGGGTGTACGAGATGATCGCCTCCCAAGGCATTGTTGAGGAAAGCGGTCGTCGTAAATACAATTTTTTCGAGAAGGAAATATTTGGACTCGACCTGGCGATTGAAAAGCTGGTAGAGGAATATTTTCATTCGGCGGCGCGCCGTTTGGATGTGCGCAAGCGGATCCTTCTTCTGATGGGACCGGTCAGCGGGGGCAAATCGACCATCGTTACAATCCTCAAACGCGGTCTTGAGCAATATTCCCGTACGGATAACGGAGCGGTTTTTGCCATCAAAGGATGTCCGATGCACGAAGAGCCGCTGCATTTGATTCCGAGCGAGCTGCGGCCGGAAGTGGAGCAAGAACTCGGGGTCAAGATCGAAGGCAACTTATGCCCGTCCTGCCAAATCCGGTTAAGAGAAGAATATAGCGGCCGGATTGAAGACGTATTGGTCGAAAGGGTGCTGATCTCCGAAGATAACCGCGTCGGGATCGGGACGTTCAGCCCGTCCGATCCGAAATCGCAAGATATTGCCGATTTGACGGGAAGCATCGACTTCTCGACGATTACACAGTACGGTTCGGAATCGGATCCGCGCGCTTATCGTTTCGACGGCGAGCTGAACAAAGCGAACCGCGGACTGATGGAATTCCAGGAGATGCTGAAGTGCGACGAGAAGTTTCTATGGAACTTGCTTTCGCTAACGCAGGAAGGCAACTTCAAGGCCGGACGATTCGCACTGATCAGCGCCGACGAGCTGATTATCGCACATACGAACGAGTCGGAGTACAAATCGTTCATTGCCAACAAAAAGAACGAAGCGCTGCAGTCGCGGATGATCGTCATGCCGATTCCTTACAACCTGAAAGTGTCGCAGGAAGAAAAGATTTACGAAAAGCTCATTCGCCAAAGCGATATGAAGCATGTACATATTGCTCCGCACAGTCTGCGCGCGGCGGCGATCTTTTCCATCCTGACCCGCCTCAAGGAATCGAAGAAGCAGGGCATGGATTTGGTCAAAAAAATGCGCATGTACGACGGCGAGGAAGTGGAAGGCTACAAGGAAGCCGATCTGAAGGAAATGCAGAACGAATATTTGGAAGAAGGGATGACCGGCATCGATCCCCGCTATGTCATCAACCGGATATCCAGCGCCCTGATCCGCCAGGATCTCGAATTCATCAATGCGCTCGATGTGCTTCGTGCGCTCAAGGACGGACTGGATCAACACCCGTCCATTACAAAGGAGGAGCGGGAGCGGTATCTCAACTTCATCTCCATCGCGCGCAAGGAGTACGACGAGCTGGCCAAGAAAGAAGTGCAGAAGGCGTTTGTATACTCGTTCGACGAGTCGGCGAAGACGCTGTTCAACAATTATTTGGATAACATTGAGGCGTACTGCAATTGGCAAAAAATCAAGGACCCGCTGACCGGAGAAGAGATGGACCCGGATGAAAGGCTGATGCGGTCCATCGAGGAACAGATCGGCATCTCGGAAAATGCGAAAAAAGCGTTCCGCGAGGAAATATTAATCCGGATGTCCTCGTATTCGCGCAAGAGCAAGCGGTTTGATTACAGCAGCCACGAACGGCTGCGCGAAGCGATCGAGAAGAAGCTGTTCACCGACCTGAAAGATATCGTGAAAATTACGACGTCCACCAAGACGCCGGATGAAAATCAGCTGAAACGCATCAACGAGGTCATCAAACGGCTGGTGGAAGAGCATGGATATACGACCGCATCGGCCAACGAACTGCTGCGCTATGTAGGCAGCTTACTGAACCGATGACCTTTTGCCGGCATCAGCCCTCTCCGTCCGCTTGTCGCCGGGCGGAAGGGATTTTTTGTTTCTCCTGCTTGTAGGCAATCACCTAATGGGCATGCGCACATATACTGTTGTATCGATCATTCATCAAGAAGAAGCGAGGGTTTGCGATGACGGTACAACAGCAAGCATGGAGCGAGCAGCAAATTAGCGGGCAGGCGGGAGAATCCGGCGTTTCCTTTCCATTCGATTCCCGACCCGAACTGAGACCGCCCTATGGGCACTGGCACGAGCACGGGCACGGCTACGGACATTGGCACGGACACGGGTGGTACCCTCCGGTTATTCTTCCTGTTCCGATTCCTACGCCGTATCCTTATCCGTACGGCTATCCGTATGCGGCGGGTACACCGTATCCTTACCCGTATGGCTATCCTTATTCGCCTTACTCCGTATATTGATTTGCGGTGGCATTGCACGAAGCAGAACAGCCTTTCGATCCGTTATTCGGACCGAAAGGCTGTTTATTAGAGCACGTTGCGAAGCATTGCAGTTTGAACAATGGCATATCTAGCAAGCGTTTAATCTTCGTTCAGGCCGTCACGCGCAGGCGGTATGATGATTTCCACCGTTGTCCCTTTGCCGATTTCGCTTAAAATTTTCATTTTTCCCCCATGGTTCTCGATAATTTTGTACGTCACCATGAGGCCGAGGCCCGTTCCTTTTTCTTTGGTCGTATAGAACGGTTCTCCGAGCCTGGGAATGCGGTCCTCCGGAATACCGCAGCCTTGGTCGGTAAACCGCATCAGCAGATGGCCTTCATCGGTCTTCCGCATCTCGATCAAGATTTGTCCGCCGTCCGGCATCGATTCGATCGAGTTATTCAATATATTGATGAAAACTTGCTTGATCTGATTTTCATCGCAATTGATTTCAGGCAAGTCGGGGTCGGTTTCCGTCAATATATCCACATTATGAATAAGGGCCTGCGATCCGGTCAGCATAATCGTATTATGCAGTATGGACGGCGCATCTTTTTGCTGGAACCGGACGGATTGCGGTTTGGCGATGACCAGAAATTCGCTGACGATAAAATTGATCCGGTCGAGTTCTTCCAGCATAATGCTAAAATAACTGTCGAAGCCGCTGACTTTCGACTGCATCAATTGAACAAATCCTTTGAGCGATGTGAGCGGGTTGCGGATTTCATGTGCGACGCCTGCGGCCATTTGTCCGACGACAGACAGCTTCTCGGAACGGAGAATCATTTCTTCCGCCCGCTTGCGTTCGCTGATGTCCTGCCCGATCATATACACGCCGGCAATCTGCTTGCCGACGAAAATCGGAAAATTTTTGACGCTCAGCTCTACGGCACGGCCGTCTTTGCTGATGAACGTGATTTCGTAATGAGGTGTGCCGCCTTTGACCGTTTCGGCGAATTTCTTGGACCATAGGCCGCGGTGCTCCGGCAGGATCATGCCTTCGATCGTCTTCTGAAGAAGGTCTTTCTCGGAGTAGCCCATGACGAAAAACATGGCGGGATTGACGCTGGTGATCGATCCGTTCAAATTCAGCGAGCATATCGGATCCGGGTTATGCTGGAACAACGATTTGTATCTGAATTCGCTTTCCTCGAGCAGTAGCTCGGCTTTCTTCTTCTCGTAAAGCGCTTTGATCATGGCGTACGAACGGGCGAACCGATGATCTTCCTCCTGCGCAAGGATCGTTTCGAAAATATCGTCGTCCTCATCGTTTTCGGATACGCCGTAATCCAGGTTTTTCATCTTATTGAGCAAATGCATCACATTGACGATATGTTCTCCGTGAATCCACGCGGCGGAAGCGGTTTTGTACCGGGAAGTGCCGTCCGAGCGGAGCACGACGACGCCTTTGCGCGGGTCGTACTCGGTGACATGGTTCATATTGACAACATTCATCTGGTCGATGAGCCGAAAGCCTTCTTCATAGAGGAGCTCTTCGATCGCTTCCGTGGAATTCGCCCAATAATATTTATCCGAAACCGTGTGGATGATATATTCTTTATCCCTGATGCATTCGATTTTAACCACTTCGTCCGCGGGAATGATCTTGATGTCGGAACTTTTTTTATCGCGGATAACTGGAATTTTTTGCATATTTTGAAATCACCTGCCTGTCCGCATTCGCTTCATTATATCATGGATGCCGCTATTCTAACAGAATTAATGTTTGCCTGAGGTAGAGTCCAAGCAGGGTAATTAGGAGGGGCGGCACCGTCAAAACGATGCCGGTTTTGAAATACGAGCCCCAGCCGATGCGTACGCCTTTGCGTGACAAAATATGTAGCCAGATCAACGTTGCAAGCGATCCGATCGGGGTCATCTTCGGCCCGAGGTCGCAGCCGATGACGTTGGCGTATATCAATGTCTCCCGAATCGTGCCTTGCGTAATCGTTTCGTCGATGGCCAGAGCGCCGATCATGACGGAAGGGAGGTTGTTCATGACGGAGGACAGCACGGCCGACAGCAATCCCATCCCCATGGTGGCGGCAAGCACGCCATATTGCGAGAACGCGTCAATCCCGGCGGACAGCCACTCGGTGAATCCCGTATTTTTCAAACCGTAAACGACTACGTACATCCCGATGGAAAACAGTACGATTGACCACGGCGCCTCTTTGAGCACCCGCCGTACGTTCATTATACCGCTTCGATGCGCGAACAAAGCAAGCAGCAGCGCGGCGATCCCGGCAATCAGGCAGACCGGAACCCGCAGCGCCTCGCTGAACAAGTAACCGAGAAGCAAGAGCAGTAGGACAAGCCAGGCCATGCGGAACATAAACATATTTTTAATCGCGGAAGCCGGGGGGCTTGCAAGCGACAGATCGTAGCCGGCTGGAATGTGCTTGCGGTAATACCAGTACAGCACCCCCAGGCTGGCTAGCAGGGAGAACGCGTTCGGAAGCAGCATGACGGATGCATACTCCGTAAACGAGATGTGGAAAAAATCGGCGGATACGATATTGACCAGGTTGCTGATGATCAGCGGTATGGATGTGGTGTCGGCAATGAAACCGCTGGCCATGACAAAAGCGATCACCATCGGAGCGGGCAGCTTCAGCGCCCGTACTTGCGCAAGCACGATGGGCGTCAAAATGAGCGCGGCTCCGTCGTTGGCGAAGAAGCAAGATACGAGCGCACCCAGCAATATCGTGAAGATGTACAGCCTTACGCCGTGTCCTCCCGCCAGGCGGACCATATGCAGGGCGGACCATTCGAAAAAGCCGAGCTCGTCGAGCAGCAGCGAAATGACGATGAGCGCAACGAACGTAAGCGTCGCATTCCAGACGATGCCGGTAACCGATATCACGTCCGTCCAGGTTACGACGCCTGACATTAGCGCAGCGGCGGCTCCAAGCACGGCGGGCCAGGCGACGCTGAGTCCGAAGGGCTGCCAGATGACAAGCGTAATCGTGATGAGAAAAAGAGCGATAGAAAGGATAGAAACCATGATGCGCCTCCGGACATGATAAAAAGACATTCATTCCATTATATCAGCCCGGCGATTTGCGCGTAAATGAGAAAAGTAATAATAAAATGAGTTTAATAAATATGTAAAAAATAAATCATATTCGGTTTGTCGAAATTCTGCTAAAATTATTGTATATATTTTTGTAAGCGCTTTTATGTGGCAGCTTGAGGGGAGCTCGACGACGGAGTGAAACGGATTCGAAAACAAAAATGGCTGCGCTATACGCTTTCGGCGTTGGCGGTCAGCGTGCTTCTCACCGTTTATATGATCATGACGGTGGAAGGGGAAGGGCGGGTGCCCAAGTTCGCCATGATGCGGCTGGAAGATATCGGTCCGGGCGGGCAATATGGTTCCCTTGAACAGCTTGGCAAGCTGAGGGCTGTGCTTGAATATCTTCAGGATGAACAAGCGAATTACCATTTGGCGGTTATTCCCAGATGGATCGATATACCGAAAGACGGCCCGCGTTACGATGTACGTCTCGACGATCCGGATAATCCCTACGCGGCGTCGTTTCGCCGGGTGCTGCACGAGGCCGTCGATGGAGGGGCAACGCTTGGCATGCACGGATATACACATCAGGTGGGCGACGTGCGGCGCGACGACGGACACCAGGAATCCGGCATCGGCAATGAGTTTAATGTGGATGGCTTGAAAGAAACGAAGAAAGCCGAGTTTGCGGAACGCCGTGTCAAGGAAGGGCTTGCAATTTTCACGAATATCGGCTTGAAGCCCCAGTTCTGGGAGGCGCCGCACTATCACACGACGGCGGAGCAGGATCGGATGTTCCGATCCTACTTCGGGCTCCATTATCAAGCGGATGTGCAGGCGAACCGGAACGCCCCCGCTGCCCAGTATGCGGGCGGCCGCAATAACGGTTACGGCGCATCGACGCTCGGCGCCGCCTATGTTCCTACGCCGCTTGACTACATTCCGTCCAACAAGGACGAGAAGATGATCCTGGACCGCATGGGGAAAACCGGAATGGTCACCTCGTTTTTCTTTCATCCGTTCTTGGAATTCAAATATATGGAGAAAGTGACGGACTCGGACGGGGAGCCTGTACTGCGAGACGGCATACCGGAGTACCGGTATGCAAGCTCGGGAAAAAGCTTGCTGCACAAGCTGGTTGCGGGACTGAAAGCGAAGGGATACGCGTTTTACTCCATCCAGGATTACGTACCGTTCACTCCGGCGAACAGCATCAAGCTGCCGGCTGTCTCCGGCGGTGCTCGGGAAAAAGGCTATCCGCTGCTCGGGGACGCGAACGGCGACGGCCAGCTCGATATGATTCACCTTGATGCGAAAAGCGGCGTCATTTATGTCACGGAGGGACGGTATCGGGGACTGCGCAATGAAGAATCGCCGGTTCCGACGGAATGGGGGCGCATCGATTACGTGAAAGGATCGGCAGCAGCGGTCAGCGGCCGCGATGATACCGGTCCGTGCACCTTATGGATGGCTAACGCAAGCGGCAAGCTGGAGCGTTATGCTTCGGACGGCAGCCGATTCGTGAAATCCGGTAGTTGGAAGATCGACGCGAGCCGCTGGAGCCGGTTGTACATGCTTCGCCAGCCGAATGGCGATATGGTGGTGGCGGGACTGTCCCTTGACAAGCTGGAGCTGTATGGCTGGCGGATTCGACAAGGCGAAGTACAACCGCTGAAGCCCTACCGGTTCCGAAATGCGCTCAAGAGCGAATTGCAGCCGCGCCAGGACGGAACGATCTTTATCGCGAGGAACAGGGCTTCCTCTGGAATCCAGCTTCGACCGGACCCGGTCTCGCTGGAGTGGAGCTTTGGCCGAACGGATACCGGATTGCCGAATGAAGCAGGTTTGCTCAAGTTCGGCGATTATAACGGCGACGGCCTGGAGGATGCGATTCGGTTCGATCCGGCAACAATGCGGTATACGGTCTATTTGCGCGGAGGCGAAGGGCAGTGGAGGCAGATCTCGACCTTTGGTCCATGGGGACAACCGGGGGCCGATGCGGAGCTGGCGATCGCCGATTTTGACGGAAACGGAAAGAGCGATCTCGGCCTCACGAATCATAAAGACGGATATTTGGATACGGCCTTATCTTTTGTTCATCTAAAATAATACGGTTAGATGGAAGCCCGGTCGTTTGGAACCGGGCTTTCGTGTGCGTTTGGACAAGTAAATCGTTTTTCTTATTGTGCGCGGGAACGGGATAAGGCACAATGGAGAAGCACTGCAGCAAACACTGCAGGATCGTATAGAAAGGACGGTTTCGTTGTGATACATATACTCCGGGAGCAAACCAGGCACTGGAAGCTGATTCTCACGCTTGCGCTGCCATCCGTCATCTCCTTCGCGTCCGGAACGGTAACGGGCACGATCAATTTGATCATGGTGGGACCGATGGGCGCGCTCGTCATCGCCGTTGTCGGCGTTTCGAATATTATTGCGTATAACGCGTGGGCGCTTTGTTCCGGCTTCGGCCATTCCGTCAATTATTTGGTTGCGCAAAATTACGGCGCCGGGGAGATGGATCAGGCCGTCAGGCGCACCTATGTCGCACTCTTTGTCGGGGCGATGGCCGCAATGGCCGCCGTAATCGCAGGTTGGCTCGCACCGAAGCTGATTTTGGAACTGATGGGCGGCTCCGAGGAGCTCGTCGGCGCAGGAACCGCTTATCTTCGCTACCGGCTGTTCGCCGTAGCGTGTTTTACGCTCAGCTTCGTGTTCCACGGCTTCTTCCGGGGAATAGGCGATACGCGCACGCCGATGGCGATGTCCGTCGTGGCGAACGCCGCGATGATTTTTTTTACATATGCGCTTACCTACGGAAAGCTCGGTTTTCCCGAGCTCGGGCTGCCGGGAGCGGGCATGGCCGTATTGATCGGCGAGGCGCTCAGCTTGCTAGGCAGCGCGTACGTTTACTTTTTCCGGCTGCACGGGCGTTACGATACTCGCCGCCGTATCGCGATCGACCGGAAAGAAGCGAAGCTGATTGCGACGGAAAGCGGTAAACTGGGCATCCAGGAGCTTGCGATGAGCATGGCGATGTTTGTATTTACGATGTTTGTAACCAGGCTTGGCACGCATGCGCTGGCAGCGAACGAGATCGCGCTGAATGTCATGGCGTTCGGGTTCATGCCGGCCTTTGCTTTCGGCGCTACGGCGACGATATTGGTCGGCCAGGAGATCGGGCGCGGCGACCCATACAAGGGGCGGCGCATGGGCACCGATGTCGCCGTCTTAGGCAGTTTGTTTCTGCTGGTGCTGGGGCTGATTGAATTTTTGTTCGCCGAAGGGGTGGCTCGCTGGTATACAAGCGATCCGGCCGTGTTTACTTTAGCGGGCGAACTGATCATGATCTCGGCCTTTTTGCAGCTGTTCGACGGCTTGCTGAACTACTATGCCGGGGGCTTGCGCGGGCTGGGCGATACGACCTTTTTGCTGAAGGTATCGCTTGCGCTTAACTGGCTGATGTTTATTCCGTTCGCCTATGTGCTGATTTTCGTCTTCGATCTTGGCAGCATCGGAGCCTGGATTTCACTGTACGCCTTTCTTACCTTCTTTGCGCTTGCCGTTTGCATTCGCTTTTACCGCACCGATTGGGCTGGCGTGCGCGCAAAGCAGGCGGCCGGCAACAGCCATATATGACGGTCTGTAACCCCCTTGGCAATCGCCTCAAATGTCTATAGGCGAAAAGGGGGTTTTTCATAGCGAAAAAGCAGGAATTTTCTGAGGAGTCGGCGAATAAACAACATATTTTATAGGCTTCGAGTAAAAGTTTTTTATCAAGATTAGGCGAATTGTGTCGGCAGGTTCATGCCAGGGGCTGCTTGGCTGCATGTAAAGTCTCGATTTGAAAGGAGGAGGCAGGCTTGGAACAAGACGAAGTGCCCGGCCAAGGGAAACGCTCTCCGCAGCGGATGATCAAGCTGTACAGCACGGTTTTTGCCGTTGCGGCGGCCGCGCTGTTGTTCTATTTGCTGCTGTACGATCTTCCTCCGCCCGCCGGCAAGCTGCCGGACGTACCGCAGCAGAGCCGGACTCAGCCGGAACCGGAAGCGGTAGCACCGTCACCCGTCCCGGGACAAGAGGCGCCGCCTGTGTCTGCGGCAGCTCCAGCCGAGGAGTCGCTTGTCGAGACACCTGCTCCTGAGTCGGTAACGCCCGCGAGGGCAGCCTTGCTTATTGTCATCGATCCGGGCCATCAGCGCAAGGGCAATAACGAGCCCGAACCGGTTGGGCCGGATAGCCGGGCGACGAAGCCGAAGGTGACTTCCGGAACGGTGGGCGTGCATACCCGGAAGCCGGAATATGTTCTTAACCTCGAAGTATCCGAACTTTTAAAGGAACAACTGATTCGGCAAGGGTACGAGGTACGCATGACCAGAGACAGCCATGACGTCGATATCAGCAATAAGGAGCGGGCGAAGATGGCCAATGAGGCCGGGGCCGCGCTTTCGATCCGGATTCATGCCGACGGCGACGCTTCTCCGAAGACGAAAGGCTTCTCCGTACTGTACCCGTCCGCTTCCGTTGCTTCGGCGCGCCCGATCGCGGAGTCGAGCAAAGCGGCAGCGGCTGCGATTTTGAACGGCCTCAAAGAAGTGACCGGCTCGACGGGCAGAGGATTATCGGAACGAAGCGATTTATCCGGCTTTAACTGGTCTGAAGTTCCGGTTGTGCTGGTCGAGCTCGGCTTTATGACCAACCCGGAAGAAGATGCGCTGTTATCCGACCCGGACTACCAAAATAAGCTGGCGAGCGGAATCGTGAAGGGAATTATGCAGTATGTTGAGGCGGGGGAGCTTTAAACATGTTTTGTTGAACGAGAGAGTATACAAGCGTTTCTCCATTGCGCTGCTGCTGCTGCTAGCGCTGGGTACGATCGTGTTCGCAGCCGAACGCGTCTTTTGGCCGGACAAGGCGTATCCTCGAGCGGAAAACGGGATCATAGATCTTTCCGACTGGAATTGGCAGAAGGACGGAACGTTGCCCTTGAACGGTGAATGGTCCTTTTCTTGGCAGCAGCTGCAGCAATCGGAGGCAGACCAGGCTAGCGAGCAATCGCAGCTGCCGGCGCAAACGATCAAAGTTCCCGGTTCCTGGAACGGTACCGTAGTGGATGGAGTCCCGCTCTCCGGCGAAGGCTACGCTACTTACCGGTTGAAGATTATGTTGCCCGAGGGAGAGGACGTGCTAGCGCTGCGCGTGCCAGCTGTGAGCACCTCCTACAAGCTGTGGGTTAACGGTAAAGCGATCGCCTCCGCCGGACTGCTCGGGACAACCGAAGAAAGCGCAGTCCCGCAGTTTGCTCCGGAAGTTGCGGTAGCGCCTACGCTTCATTCCGCGATGGATATCGTTATCGAGGTCGCTAATTTCAGCCATCAGCGGGGAGGGCTTCGGCAGCCGATCGAGCTCGGCACCGCTAAAGACATTATACGCGCGAAGGAAATGGCCGTCGGTTTCGATATGCTCCTCATCGGCTGCCTGCTCATCATGGGTTTGTATCATCTGGGTTTATTTGCCGTCAGAACAAAAGAATGGTCGATGCTGTATTTCGGCTTGTTCTGTTTGCTGTTTAGCATTCGTATGACGCTGCTTGGCGAAATCGTCATTACGAAAGCGATTCCCGGCTTCAACTGGACGCTGGAGATTAATTTGGAATATTTGAGCGCCGCCTTGAGTCTTCCGCTGTTTATTTTGTTTTTTTCCAGCCTGTATCCCGAAGAGAGCGCCCGGTTCATGAACGCCGCCTTTTGCATAGTAACCGTCGGATATTCCATCGTGATTGCGGTGCTGCCTACCTTGATTTTTACGCAGGCGCTTGTCTCGCTGCAGCTGGTCGTAGTTGCGGCGATCGTATATGTGATGAGCATCGCCGTGTTCGCTTGCATCCGCAAACGGGAAGGCAGCGGCATTCTGCTCATATCCTGCCTTGTGCTCGGTACCTCGATCGTCAACGATATGCTCTATGCGCATCAACTGGTCGCCACTACGGACCGGATGTCGGCGTTCGGCCTGCTGATCTTCATTTTCTCCCAGGCAGCTATGCTGTCCATCAAGCTGTCGCGCGCTTTTGTCAGCGTGGAAAAGCTGTCGACGGAGCTTACCGAGCTCAACAACGGATTGAACGAAAAAATCATCGAGCGTACGTACGATTTGGAGCAGGCGAACAAGGCGCTAAAATGGTCGAACGACGAGCTGTCCCGGATGGAAACGTCGCGCAGCCATCTGTTGAGCAACATTTCGCATGATCTGGGTACCCCGATGACGGCGATTCAGTGCTACATCGAGGCGATTCTCGATCGAATGGTCGATACCGAAGAACAGCGGGAGCGCTATCTTCGCGTCATCCACAGCAAGGTGGTCGGGATGGACAGGCTGATTGAAGATTTGTTTCAACTGTCCCAGCTGGAGGCGAGGCAAGTCGCTTTTAAGAAAGAGCCTGTGACCACGGATCTGTTGATCGAGCGGCTGTTCGCCCGTTACGAGCTGGATGCGAGGGGAGCGGGGATTGCGTACACGCTCACAGTGTTCAGGAACGGGGAGAAAGACGAACAATTTTCTTCGGTCGAAGTGGACGCGGAGCGGCTGCATCAGGCTTATTCGAACCTTATTTTCAATGCGATCAAATTTACGCCTTCGGGAGGCTCGATCGCCGTCGAGATGCACGACAACGGAAGCGAAATGCTGGTTAGCGTCAGCGATTCCGGGTCAGGCATTCGGCCCGAAGATTTGCCTTATGTATTCGATCGCTTCTATACAAGCAACAAAGCGCGGAATGATTCGGGCGGAGGGAAGGGGCTCGGCCTCTCTATTTCGAAAGAAATCGTAGAGTATCACGGCGGGCGGATTTGGGTGGATCGAACCGAGGAACAATGCGGAACCGTCATCTGTTTCACGATCCCGACGCAAACAAAGCAAGCAGTTTCGAAAGCAGGTATATATCAGACGGTAGGTGACGGTAGATGACGGCGCAAAAAATTTTAGTAGCAGAGGATGATCCCGAGATTCGGGAAGTGATTCGATTGTATTTGGAAAAAAACGATTATGAGGTCGTCTTGGCGGATAACGGTGAGGATGCCGTTCGATTGGCCAGAGCGGAACTGCCGGATTTGGCAATACTCGACGTGCTGCTTCCGGGGAAAGACGGTTTTGACGTATGCCGCGACATTCGCACGACGTCCTCGGCGCCGATATTGTTTTTGAGCTGCAGGAAGGACGAGAACGATAAAATTACCGGACTGAACATGGGAGGCGACGATTACATTACGAAGCCTTTTAGTCCGAACGAGCTAATGGCGCGGGTTCGGGCCAATTTGCGCCGACCGCATTTGGCCGGCGGAGAAACGGACGCGCAGCCTTTGAAGCTGATGGCGGGCGCCATCCAGATCGATCGCTTGAGCCGCGTCGTCAAGTTGAACGGTCATGAAATTTCGCTATCGCGCAAAGAGTTCGACTTGCTGTGCTATCTGGCTTCCCGTCCGGATCAAACGTTCACCCATGAGCAGCTGTTTAAGGAAATATGGGGCCAGGAGTGCTTCAACGATACGCGCACCATTATTGTACATGTCAGCAATTTGCGGAAAAAAATCGAGCCCGATCCGTCCAATCCCGTTTATATTATCAATGTGCACGGGGTAGGTTACAAATTTGTAAAGACGAGCCCGCAATAATTCGAGCCGGCAAACGACATGCCCCTCCAAAGGAAAGGCGTTTTCATCGAAGCGCCGTTCTTTTGGAGGGTATTTTTATTCAAGCGAGCCCGAGCGGATTATGCCGCTTCGCGTCGATTTATTACTTATACAAAGTAGCTTTAGACAAATAATGCTGAGTATTCGACATCGATTTACATTGAGCATTCCGAGTATAATTATTGGTGTAAGCGTATACATAAAAAGGGAGGCTCATCATTTTGACTACAAAAGTTTCAGCCGGTTTGCTGGCCGCGGCACTAATGGCATCTGTCCTTGCCGGATGCGCGAGCAGCGGGGAGAAGAAAACGGGAGATGCGGCAGCAAAAACACAGGAAGTTAACTACAATGAAGCCGTCACGCTGACGTTCGTTTCCCAATTCGCAGACAATCAGGAGTACTTCAACAAGCTGTACGGCGATCGAATCAAGAAGAAATTCCCGAACGTAACCATTGAATTCATCCCGCGCGGAACCGGAACCGGGATCGCCGATCTGGTGGCATCCGGCAAAAATCCGGACATTATGTACGGCAATTTATCCGATATCGACGGATTCCTGATCGATACGGGCCTCGCCTATGACATGTCCGATCTAGTGAAGAAAAACAATTACGATCTGGGCCGCTTTGACCCCGTTCATATCGATAGCATTCGCAATACGAATCCCGACGGCGCACTATATGGCCTGCCGATGCCGTCTTCCCAGGTACAGGTGATGTTCTACAACAAAGGCCTTTTCGATAAATTCGGTGTACCTTATCCGAAGGACGGCATGACTTGGGATGACACGTACGAACTCGCCAAAAAGATGACACGCGTGGACGGAGGCCAAGCTTATCGCGGCTTCAGCTCCTTTATCGGGGCCATTCTTCGCGACAACCAGCTTTCGATTCCGTATTTGGATCCGAAAGCCGATCAAATATACAACTCCGAGCGGTGGAAAGTGCTGATAGATAATTTGGGACGTTTTTACCAAATTGAAAACAACAACCGCGATCCGAAGAAGCGCTCGCAAACCGAAGAATATACTACGTTCCAGAAAAATATGAACGTAGCGATGCAAGTAAACCAGTTAACCCGTTACTTGGAGTTTCCGGAAGAGCTGAACTGGGATATGGTCACGATCCCGACGTTTAAGGAAGCGCCTAACGTCAGCGCGCAACCGGGCGCGTACTACTGGTACATTTCCCAAACGAACAAGCACAAAGATATTTCGTTTGCCATCATTTCTTACATGCTGTCCGACGAAATTCAGCTGGATATGGCCAAAACGCTCGGACTGGTCCCTTCGCTGAAGAATACGAGCGACATCTTCAAATCGATCGGTCAAGACGTACCGCAGCTGAAAGGGAAAAACATCGGCGCGGTGTACAAATACAAACCGGCCGCAGCGCCTCCGAAGCGGGATAAATCGTTGATCGGAGCGAATCCGAACGAACTCAAGAAGTCGATCGAGAAAGTATTCGACCGCGTTACCTTGGATAAAGTAGACATCAATACGGCGCTGAGAGATGCGTCCGAGGAGATGGCGAAAGCCGTAGAGCAGAAGAAAGCGAATATGAAAAAGTAGGTTAAGCCGAAGAACCCCCTTCCTCTCATCGGAGAAAGGGGGTTTACGCGTAGTATTGATATCCATGATGCTATGTCGGCTTATGGTCTGTCGGTGCTTGCCTGCGAACGGATTCCGGATTCCGGTATGGAGGATTGTTCCGGGGAACTATCCGTTTTTCGGCCCGGGATCAGCACGGTCGTGAGACTGTAGCGCCTTCTGTCGGGAGCAGGCTCGTTGGACAAATGCTTGACGACCGCGGCCGAAAACTCCGCAGCCATTTGCTTCCATTCGGCCTCGCTCAAGTAGAGGGCAACTTGACGGTAGCCAGCGCCGTCGCGTGCCATATCGACCGGCTCTTGCTCGGCATAATCGCCGAATTCACCGAGCAGCTGTGCCATAAACATCATAAAGTAACGGATATGATCGTTCGAATCAAACGACGCCAATTCTTCTTGCGTCAATTCATTGCCGCGCTCGGCAAGCGCATACGTTTTTTCAATCGCGCCGCGCACCCGCTTTTGCTCGACGACGTGCAAAATGCCGGCCTGAACGAGCTTCTGCAATTGGCGGTACAACGTAGCCTGGGGAATATCCGGCAGCCATTCCTGCAGCTGCTGCGTGTTGCGCCGTTTGCCGATCATGGCCTGAATGATTCGCATACGAACAGGGTGCAGGATAAGATTGGCTTTTTCGTTCATAAATCTCCCCCGTTTTCGATATGTTATACAAAATGATAATAAAACAATGCAGGGAGATTAGCAAATCCGTGAGCGGATCATAACCCGGACCAACGGCCTTATAAACCGAGGCGTTCGACGAAAATTTCGGTTCGCGATACCAATGATACCAACGATGAGGATGACGTAATAAAGAAGCCGCGGCGTTACCGCGTTACGCCGCGGCTTTGCACTATAGAAACTTCCGGTTATGCTTCTTCCCGTCATACGTGAACAGAACGGGTTTTGACTCGACGACCGATTCCAGATGAACCGTCTTGCCCCATAGCTGCTGAATGTAAGGGATCGTACGCTCCACGTATTTGAGATCCAGCTCCATGCCCTCGTACATGTGCTTCAGGTATAATTCTCCGTTCCTTTCGTAATCCCCGTTATCGACGACAATGTACGGAAAGCCGCCGTTCACACGGGAGTATACGAGCTGGTCGCGGATGTTCTCCCACGATTTATCGGTAATTTTCCACTCCGGTCCTTTTTTCTCGAAAACGTACAAATCCAGCTCGTCGCACAGTTTTTTCGTCATGTAATTGCGGATGAAAGAGAGGTCGGAGTCGTACTCGCGTACCTCGAATATTTTTTTGCGGCCTTCGCCGCCTTCGCGTCTGAACCGTTCCCGCTCTTCTTTGGTCGGATTATCCCATCGTTTCTCGATATCCTCGAATATTTTGAGTCCGAGATAATACGGATTGAGACTATGCTGCGACGGCACGACGACGGAAGAGTTTAGCTTGGCATACTCGATCGTCTCGTCATCCGTCAAATCCAGTTCACGTAAAATGCGCTGGTGCCAGTACGACGCCCAGCCTTCGTTCATGATCTTCGTTTCGAGCTGCGGCCAAAAATAAAGCATCTCATCCCGAAGCATCGTCAAGATGTCGCGCTGCCAATCCTTCAAATAATGGGCATGCTCTTCGATGAACAGCATGACGTCTTTTTGACGGACGGGCGGGAACTTGGGAGGCTGCTCCGGTTTGTCGGACGGCGTCTTGCCCCGATCGTCGAGATCCCACAAATCTTCATAGCCGAATCGACGTTCCTTGGCTTCTTTGAATGAGGTGACGGATGAGTCGCGCTCTTCGCGCTGCCGGTGATACGGTTTGGAGATGAGCGGGTCGACATGCTCTTGAATGGCCAGCACGGCGTCGATGAACTTTTCGACCTCGTCCATGCCGTATTCGATCTCGTACTGCCGGATGCGCTCCGCGGTGGCGGACATGCTCTCAACCATATTGCGGTTCGTTTTGGAGAAGCGGACGTTGTTTTTGAAGAAGTCGCAGTGTGCCAGCACGTGCGCCACGATCAGCTTATTTTGAATCAGCGAATTGCCGTCCAGCAGGAAGGCGTAGCACGGGTCAGAATTAATAACCAGCTCATATATTTTGCTGAGCCCGAAATCGTACTGCATTTTCATTTTGTGAAACGACTTGCCGAAGCTCCAATGGCTGAAGCGCGTAGGCATTCCGTACGCGCCGAACGTGTAGATGATATCCGCCGGACATATTTCGTAGCGCATCGGATAAAAATCGAGCCCGAAGCCTTCGGCGATTTCGGTAATTTCGGCAATGGAATACTCTAGCTGCTTCATGTAATCGGCATGGTTCATCGGGCTGCACTCCCTTCGGCGCTTTTCGGGAAAAACGTTTTGAGTGCCCGGTACACTTCGCCTTTTTCGCGAATGACGTAATGCACGAATTTCGGATCATGAATATTGCGGTAGCTGGACATGAGCGTGCTGCTGCGGTTGTATTGATTCACTTCGCCGTAGCCGAACAGATTGCTGCGCTTGACCAGCTCGCCGATCAGCTTGACGCACCGTTCGTTGTCCGAGGTCAAATTATCCCCGTCGGAGAAATGAAACGGATAAATATTGTACCGCGACGGAGGGTATTTGCGGTCGATCAGGTCGACGGCGAGCTGGTAGGCCGATGAGCATATGGTGCCGCCGCTCTCCCCTTTGGTGAAAAATTCCTCCTCGGTTACTTCCTTCGCTTCCGTATGATGCGCAATGAATATAATTTCCACATGCTCGTATTTTGTGCGCAAAAATCGTGTCATCCAGAAGAAAAAGCTTCTGGCGATATATTTTTCGAACGAGCCCATGGAGCCCGACGTATCCATCATCGCCAAAATGAGCGCGTTGGAGTGGGGCGTTACGATATCTTCCCACGTGCGGAAACGCAGATCGTCCGGGCTGATCCCATGAATCCCCGGATGGCCGTCGCGGGAATTGCGCCGCAAATTTTCGAGAATGGTTCGCTTTTTATCGATATTGGACATGATGCCCTTCTTGCGCACATCATTGAAAATGATGTCTTTGGTCATCACGTTTTGTTTCTCTTTTTGCTGCAGGTTCGGCAGCTCCAGCTCCTCGAAGAGCATCGTCTGAAGCTGCTCCATCTCTACTTCCGCGTCGTAGTAGTCTTCGCCGGCCCGGTCGCCTGCGCCTTCGCCTTTGCCAGCGCCGCTTGCCGGCTGCGGGTCTACGCCGAGCACATCGCCCACTTGACTGTCTCCGTCTCCCTGGCCTACATGTTTGCTCTTGTTGTAATTGTAACGGAGACGGTATTCGTCCAGGCTGCGGATCGGCACTTTGACGATTTGCTTACCGTCGGACATAATGATGCTTTCGTCTGCTACAAGGTCCGGGAGGTTTTGTTTTATCGCCTCGCGGACTTTTTCCTGATGGCGGGTTTGATCCTGATAACCTTTACGGTGCAAGGACCAGTCCTCACGGGAAACGGTAAATAACGGTTCGGTCATGCGGGACACCTCCTGAAGGTTCGGTCTTCCGTAAAATCGACTTCGGATGAAAGTAATGTCGAGGGCAGGCATCGTCAAGTATGATGCGACAGCCGCGACTGAGGTGACATACGAAAGAGCTTGCAAGCGGCAAAAAGTGCTTGTTACTAAATATATTCAAGCAACGTGAGGATATGTGAGTGGAACAGGAGCCTAATTTGTGCGGAATATTCTGAAAAATGCCGGATGTGTCATTTTCAAAATTTTTTTTGGCTGGTTTCCATTCATCATTGTCGTTTTCGGCTGTGTCCGCGTGGTAATACTGATAGGAATGGCCCGGGCAAAAGCTTAGCAGCGGTTCGCATGATCGTGGTACAATGAGTAAAGGTCCAAACTCCAAACCAAAGGGAGGTCGAGTATCGTGTCAAATCCAAACGAAAACAATACTCACACCTACCAAGATTGGTTAACCTGGTCAGCGAAAGCGAAGATTATTCACCGGATCATATCACGCAACCCGATCTCTCGGTTATATGCTCCAAGGATCAAATATCCAAGAATGGTTGTTACGGTGCGCCGACAATGATCATTGAAGTGCTGTCTCCATCCACCGCATTGAAGGATTTTAACGAGAAGTTCAACTTATATCAGAAGTATGGGGTGCAGGAGTATTGGATTGTCGATCCCGGTAATCGAACGGTTCTTCAGGGAGGCAGTTACCAAGTACGCCATTTGTATACGGAGCAGGAAACGGTCCAATCCATCGTATTTAAAGAGTTGAAGGTGCCCATGAACGGGCTGTTCAGTCTGGAGTAGTGAAGCGTTATGGAATACTGGATTGCAAATTCGTGTTTCGCTGCTCGGAAAAAGGTCATTGCACCTTGTATCCCGCAGTGGCTACACTGTATCAAAAGAAACAATAGATTGCCTGATCTCCGCTGCCGTATCGGAAATCGGGCAATCTTTCATTACGCATTACCGCAGCATTTCTTGTACTTTCGACCGGTAAGGTCGGTACGTCCTGGACTTCCAACCGCATTTCACCAGCCAATTTGGCGTAGTAGATCGTATCATTCGGCGTCCATGCCATTGCGGCTAGCGAGCTCACGGACAAGTTCATCGCCATAAAAAGTATCGACCGAGCACGGAGAACAACATCCTTTCCAGTTTGATTTCAATACTATCGATATGGCTATAATTAAAATATACATTAGTAGAGTATAGTTGTTCCAAACCATAGGTCCGTCATTACTTTTACCGATAAAATGTCAAGGAAGGAGCGGCATCAATGGCGTCGTCAAATAATCGCAGAAAGCTCGCACAGACAGAGCTTGAACCTCACCTGAAAGAAGAAGAAATCCGAAATATCCTTCACGCCGCAGATAGTCTTGTCAGTCTTGGGGGACGAACCATGCTGGCCAAAATTTTGAAGGGTTCCCGCGATAAAAAGCTGCTGGAGCTCGGGTTGGATAATAACGTAGCCTACGGCTACTATCGTTCACTTACCATAGAGCAAATTACCGAGCGGGTCGACTGGATGATCAAGAATGATTTTCTTGAACTCGAATACCGGGGGGATATGCCGATACTATATTTTACGGATAAAGGTTGGACCATTCAACGTGACCAGGCGGCCGGCCTGCTGCTTCAGCAGTGGAAACGGTGGGTTCAAGAGGGGATCGCGGAAGCGGATATGTCCTATCTGAAAGATCGCAATCGCGGCATGATTTTGATATTTTTGCAAAAGATTGCCGCAACGTGCGATGACCGGTTTATTCCGCTGCTTGAGCGGTGGGAATTGATAGATTATCAAAAAGTGAAGAAAGCGATACGCCAGGTCGTCATGCATTTGAAAAACAAAGAGACAAGCCCGCTGCTCCTCGAAGATGCGCCTCAAGCCGACGTCTCCACCGAGCTGCTCCTTCAGCCGCGCAGCAGCGAGCGTATCAAGTGCTGGGAGTGTGGAGATCGTTTCGATTGGACGGTGGAGGAACAGGACATTTTCCGGATGCGGGGCTGGGAGCCACCCAAACGTTGTGCTTCTTGCCGGGAAGAACGCCGTAAATTGCGCGATTCCGATTGGTAAACGTAGCACAAACGTATGGGTTTGCACATAAAAGGACCTGTCGGTGATCTTCCCGCTAGGTTTTTATTAATTGATCCCGTCAATCGTAACCGCATGAATATTATGATGTGACAGAAACCAATAATACTCCCCGAAAAACCAAGATTTGACCGTTTTATTCCCCGGCCTCCTGTGTTATATTACAAAGTCAATTATTGATTGCCTGAAGTATACTTACGGGAGGGTTCAGATTGCTTCATAATCTTAAGTATCCTTTGAAGTCCGTTCGCGGAAAAATCATACTCTCTTTACTTATATTCATCCTTATTCCGATTACGATCATTATATATAACGTCTACGCCTCCAGCCAGGATGTCGTGCGCCGCGAGGTGTACCAGCGGGAGCAGGAGTCCGTCAAGCTTGCGGCGGATCATATCGACGCGGCCGCGGCCCGCATGCTGAACGCCTCTCATGTGCAGCGACACAAAACTACACAAATAAAATTACCGAAAAAGAGTATGTATATCGATTTAATTAAGCGCACTTATGTCATGTCAATTTGACACAAGTGTGCTTAATTAATAAGCGCACGACACAAGTATACTTTAATAAAGCTCCGGAATGAGGCAGTTGTGGAACGGGCAGGATAATGCAACAAAATAATTCAATATCGTCATTAAAGATATATTTCTATGGATTTGTTTTCAATGCCGAAAATTTCCCGAATTTCACCGTAGCAGTCGATTTTCCTTCCGTGGAGCAGTAGTAAAAAACCGGCTCTGTTCGCATCGATTGCGAAAGAGCCGTTTTTCATTTTTCTTTGATTTTCTCGAAAAAGATGCCTAACCTACTAAAAAATGTGCCAGGACATATTCACAAAATAGGGAGATTTGTACATGTGTCTTACCTTTTGGTCTCGCAACACCAGTTGTTCATTTAATAAATCAATGTGAGCTGTTATTTATGGATAACCCGATAATACGAAAAAAAACCAATTCTTCAAGGAACATTTATTCAATCTATTCCGCTAAATCACTGAGCTTGTTCATTATTAATGACGGTATTATCATCCCCTTTATTACCGCCATTACCGCCAAAATGAGCTCCAAGCTGACCCACATTGCCCAGATAACCACCGACATCCATGCCAACACCCTGATTTCCAAGATGTCCGCCCGCATGAACGCCTGCCCCATATCCGCCAAGATGCCCGCCTGTATGAACGCCAATACCCTGATTTCCAAGATGTCCGCCCGCATGAACGCCTGCTCCATATTCGCCGAGATGCCCGCCTGTATGAACGCCAATTCCCTGATATGAATTGAAACAATCGCAAAAGCAAAATATTTATTTCTTGGAAATTATTTTATTATTCTGCCCGTTAGCCCGGACAAATCTCCTGATTTTGTAAACAAGTAAAAGGAGCTGCCGCAGCAGCTCTTTCGTCGTTCTTTATGAACTTGTTTACGCAAGGATTGCTCGAACGTAAGTAATTACTAAAGCGCTATTTAATCGGGATACCTGCAGAACAGGAACTTCAAAGTACTTCAGCTTGCAGATCCGCACGAGTCGCCTTGACGTAAATCATCGTTGTATCCAGACTATCGTGTCCCATAATTTGCGCCAAGCGGTGCAACGGAGTGTTCTCTGCCATTACGTACCCGAACCGGTGCCGTAGATCGTGGGCGCTCAATCCTTCCAGTCGCGCTGCTTTCATGTATTTTTGAATCAAATGGCGTAAAGCTCGTTCGGTTAATCGATCGCCAGTTTTCTCCGAAGGAAACAGATAAGGACTGTCCGGAGGGAGGGATGCCAGATATTTTTCCAATGCTGCTCTGCATGTAGCGTTCAAAGGTACTTCCCGCTGTTTATTTCGTTTTCCAGACCGCACCCTAAGCTGACCGCTGCGTTTCCCGATTTGAATATCGCCGGGAGCCAGGTCGCATACTTCCATTGTTCGCAAGCCGGTGTGAAACATCACGATAAGAATTGTATGATCCCGAATCGAACCGCCATGCTCGGCCGAAGCGATCAATGCAGCTTCTTCCTTATCTGTCATCTGCCGAGGGCTTACCTTTTCTTCCGGAACCAATTTGACCGGCTTTGAAGGATCACGCAGAATCCTGGATTCCGACGCGGCCCACTCAAAAAAACGTTTCAGTGTTATAAGTCGCCGGTTAATGGTTGTCGGTTTCAATTCCATCACTTTTTGAGCGGCTTCCCGGTATCGTGTTAATGTTGGAGTAGCGACATCTTCAATGCGAAATAAAACTTCTTCCTCTTGGAGGTCGGCTGTCTCAAACCAACCGATAAAATGTTTCAAGTCGCTTGCATATTCCTTTATCGTTTTGGGATTCAAATCCTCGTGGATGGTGAGAGTGTTTATGAAATCCTGAATCGTCTGCTCCCCCTGTTCCGAAATCGCGGTCGTCTTTATCATTAGCAAAGCCTCCAAATCTTGACTTACATTAGCGGACATGGTAT
Organism: Paenibacillus allorhizosphaerae; assembly: GCF_910594985.1. Lineage (GTDB taxonomy): Bacteria > Bacillota > Bacilli > Paenibacillales > NBRC-103111 > Paenibacillus_G > Paenibacillus_G allorhizosphaerae. The sequence continues at coordinate 187,169 of NZ_CAJVCE010000004.1, read as the reverse complement.
TCTTATCTTAACCGATACATTAGCGGACATCAAGTACGTGTTCAGAAAATGCCTAATGACCGCTAATCTTTATTAGTGGTCATCGAAATGATCGTGTTCAATAAATTATTTTTTGGAGGAATCCTATGCAAACAGGTACAGTTAAATGGTTTAACGCTGAAAAAGGCTTCGGCTTTATCGAAATCGAAGACGGAAACGATGTGTTCGTTCATTTCAGCGCGATTGAGGGTGATGGTTACAAATCGTTGGATGAAGGCCAACGCGTCCAGTTCAATGTGGCCCAAGGTAATCGTGGACCGCAGGCTGAGAACGTTTCTAAAGTTTATTAAATCTTTCAAGCTGCCCTAAACGTCGGGCAGCTTTTTGTTTATTCCTGCTTGCATCCATGCACGAATGCAGTCATTTTCGTAATTAAAATAATATAAGCGAGGTATCGCAAATGAACAAAGAGCAATTAGTGGAAGAAGTAGCTAAATCTAGTGGATTTTCAAAAAAGAATGCTGAAAAAGCAGTAACGCATGTACTGGATTCGATTTTTGAAGCTTTAAAGCAAGGCAAAGAAGTTCAACTAGTTGGCTTCGGAAAATTTGATGTCCGTAGTCGTGAAGCACGCATGGGAAGAAGCCGAAAAACCGGTGAAAAGGTGGAACTTCCGGCGGGTAAAGTTCCTGTATTCACGGCAGGAATCACTCTGAAAAAAGCTTTAAATTAAGCTTAACGCCACCAAATGCTAATATAAAATAAAGATGTGACCACATCAGAAAAGCGGTTTTTTATCAAAACAAGTACACATGATTCGAACGTTAGTGTCGTATTTTCTACCATTGATGACATTATTAATTTTTATTCCAACAAACAGAGTTTGCAGAGCAAAGTGGACGATCTGAACAATTTAAAGAATCACACAAGCAAGGAAAGGGGTGGTTGGAGAAATGATTCTTTACAACCGACCTGTAAGGACAATTAAGAAGAGTTCGTGGTTGATAATGATTTCCTGCGTTTTTTCTTCATTTTTCTTCACCGTTTGGGGGGCATGCCTTTTGCTTGGCTGCCTCCTTTACATTGCCTTTTCGAATCGAAAGGTCAGAAACCTCTTGGTAAGTTCGGGAAATTCATTGCAGCGAGTGGTTTCCAAGAAAAGGGGACGCTTCCGGAGCTGCCGCTGACGGCCGTGCAGGGCTTTTACAAGCATTGGAAGGAAGCCGATCTGCCGATTAACCGCGACCAGGTGCTGTTCTTCCCGGGACCGGGAGAAGATGAAGTGCTGGTCAATATGACGCGTGTTCAAGGCTTCGACGGAACCAAGGTGGAAGATTTGACGGAGGCAGAGGAAATCGGGCGCAAGCAGGTGCTGATGGTCGCCGACTTTATGACGAAGCGGCTCCCCGGCTTCGGGAAAGCGTCGATTTCCCAAGTGGGAGCGCAAATCGGGATTCGCGAGACGCGGCGGCTCGACGGCGTTTACAGCCTGCAGATCGACGACGTGACGAGCGGACGCCGGTTCGACGACGTCATCGCCCGCAGCGGCTATCCGATCGACATTCACGATCCGAAGAATAAGGGCGTGACCGCCGCCTGGATTGCCGGCGACGGGGCCCTACGACATCCCTTACCGCTGCCTGCTGCCGAAGCGGATTCAGAACTTGCTTGCCGGCGGACGGTGCATCTCCACTACGCATGAAGCGCTCGCGACGACGCGCCTTTCCCCGAGCTGCATGGCTACGGGGCAAGCGGCCGGCACGGCGGCGGGCCTTGCCATCAGGCACAACATGAGCCCCCAGGAGCTGGACGTCAGCGTGCTGCAGCGGCAGCTGCGCGCGGACGGCGCATTGCTCGATTAATCATAAGCCTTATCGTCTCCGGTACGTCTCCGGGTGCGATAAGGCTTTTTGATGTCATCTGGGTGATGCTATCGGCAATTCCATGTCTCATCCCGAATGTTCCTGCTGAAGCATCCGCGGCTCTTTTGACTGAATTCGCTTGATTCCGTCATCCTGTACCCGATTTGCCGATACTTGTAGTATGATAATGTATACCGAAACGTCGAAGGAGAATGACGGCCATGTCTATCCGCAAAAAGCTGCTGTTGTCCCATATCGCCATGATTATCATTCCCGTCGTCGTCTTTGTGCTGACGGCGATGCTGCTCGTTTCCTCGCTGATGCGGAGCATGACCGGGACAAATCCGGGGCAAGACCAACATTTGTTTCCGGCCGAGGCATTCGCCAGAAACAACGAGATGTTCGCCGGACTCGCCTTTATGGCCGATTACAGACCGGATACGATAGCGGACGCCGCTTTCTTGCAGCAGACCGAGCGCCGGCTTCAGGAACTCAATGCGGGGATCGCTGTTATCCGGAGCGGAAAGCTGGTGTACGCGTCCTCGCTTCTTGGGGAGCGCGGCCCGATAGAGGCATTCCTCAGCAGCGATGTGGAGCCGGGAGAGCAGCGGTTTCAAGGAAAGCTCGAGTTAAACGGGAAGCAATTTACGGTGCAAAAGCACAAGTTTACATTTGAAAACCAAACGCCCGGGGTCATATACTTTTTCGGAGACGTCGGTCCGACGATGCGCTTCTTTCGCCTGTTTTTTCCGCTGCTGTTCGTGACGCTGCTGCTAGTCATCGGGCTTACGAACGGTTTGCTGACTTATGTGCTGTCGCGCAGTATCGTGCGGCCGCTGAAGACGTTGAAAGAAGCGGCGGAGCATATACGCGAAGGAGATTTGGAGCACAAGCTTGCGCCGGGACGGAAGGACGAGATTGGCGAGCTCAGCGACGCTTTCGAAGAGATGCGGCACCGCTTGCGGGAATCGATCCATACGCAGCTCCAATACGAGACAAACCGCAAAGAACTGCTGGCGAACATTACGCACGATCTGAAAACGCCGATCACCGCGATTGGCGCATGCGTCGACGGACTCCGGGACGGCATCGCCGATACGCCGGAGAAGCGAATGAAATACCTCCAAAGCATTCACAAAAAAGTATCCGACCTGAACCATCTGATCGATGAACTGTTTTTGTTTTCCAAGCTTGATTTGAAGAAGCTTTCGTTTCATTATGAACCAATGGACATTGCCGCTTATTTGCACGATACGGTAGCGGAGCTGCGCCTCGACCCGCAGAACCATAGCGCCCGTTTCTCGTATCGCAGCGATGCCCGCGGGCCGGTTATCGTCATGGCGGACCGCGATAAAATAACGAGAGTCGTAACGAACATCGTAAATAACAGCATCCATTACGCCGATAAACAACCCATCGAGATACGGGTGGAGTTGACCGAGCGGGACGACGACGTTATCGTGCAAGTATCCGACAACGGACGCGGCATCGAGACCGAAGCTTTGCCCCAAATTTTCGATCGCTTTTATCGCGCCGATCCTTCACGGAGCCGCAATACGGGCGGCAGCGGACTCGGGCTCGCCATCGTCAAGCAGATCGTGGAGGAGCACGGGGGAACGACATGGGCGGAAAGCAGGGCAGGCGAAGGAACGGACATTTTCTTTACTTTAACTAAATCGGGAAAGCGGCAGGTGGGAACCGGTGACGAGAATATTGATCATTGAAGACGATGAAGTGATCGCGGATGTGCAAAAAGATTATTTGGAAGCGGGCGGCTTCGAGGTGGAGATCGCATCGGACGGAAATACCGGCCTGCATAAAGCGCTGAACGAGCCGTATCAATTGATTTTGCTGGACCTGATGCTTCCGGAAAAGGACGGATATGAAATTTGCAAGCAGGTGCGGAGCAAAAAAAACGTCCCGATTTTGCTGGTTTCCGCGAGGAAAGAGGAAGTGGACAAAATCAGAGGGCTCGGTTTGGGCGCAGACGATTATATCGTCAAACCGTTCAGTATCGGAGAGCTGGTTGCCCGCGTGAAGGCGCATCTCGCCCGTTACGACAGGTTGGTGTCGCAGGGCACTGAGGAGACGGAGGCTGGTTCACCCAAGGACATCGTCCGCATCAAAGGCATCCGAATTGACAAACGGTCGCGTAAAGTGTTCGTCGACGATCAGGAGGTAACGTTCACTTCGAAAGAGTACGATCTCCTACTGCATTTGGTGGCGCATCCGAACAGGGTATTCACGAAGGAGCAGCTGTTCGAGAGCATCTGGGGGCTTGATTCGATGGGCGATCTCGCTACGGTTACCGTCCACATCAGCAAGCTGCGGGAAAAAATCGAACCGATTCCTGCCAAGCCGCAATACATCGAAACGATATGGGGCGTCGGCTACAGATTCAATCTGTAAGCCCGGCGCTTTTTTTGCAAGGATCAGGCATTACGTGAAGGTATATTCGCCTATTGCTTCATTTTATACTTTTTTTACACTTCGTTTAGCGGTGTTTTATACATACCGGATAGGATGGGAGCTAGGCCTATTTCTGATGGTAACGAAGCTATGAAAAGGAGAGATGGCAATGGCCCGCTTATCGATGTCCGCGAAGAAGTGGATGGTTTTGCTTCACATTCTATTTGCCTCGATCATGCTCGGCAGTACGGTGGTGGTCTTGATTTTAAGCATTACGGCGCTGAATACGAAAAGCAGGGAAGTACTCCAATCGTGCTATACCGTCATGCACCTGTTATCCAGAACAAGCATGAGGGCGTCGACCATCGGAACGACGCTAACGGGAATCGTGCTGTCGGTCACAACCCATTGGGGGCTGTTCCGCTATTATTGGATTATCCTGAAGGAAGCACTAACCGTACTTGCGATCGGCACCGGCGTGGTCGGATTTTATTTTTGGACATTGAACGGCGTTACCGTCGTTTCCGCTGAAGGGCTTGGCGCGGTTCATCATACGGATTTTATGGTGAACGAAGTCCGGCTCTGGGTTGGCATCGTACTGCAATTGCTGTCGCTTGCGGTCATGTTCGCCGTATCGGTGTTTAAACCGTGGGGCAAACGAAACGACGATATTCATTCCCCGGGGGCGCCGCAAAAACGTAAGTAAACACAACGGAAGTGAAAGGAGCCCCTACTCCCCCTGCCGCCAAATCCATTATACTTGTGGGCAGAAGCGCCGGGTCTCACGTAAGGACTTGGCTTTTTTAGCTATCGCCCTATTGCGTCTTCAGGTGAATTTTAGACAAAAACAAGTGAAGATGGTACATGTTCGTTCACGGAGTCCAGCGTTTACATTGGGATTATAGGACGAGACTGCCTAGGGGGGAGCCAAGATGAGTCGTATTTTTATCGTAGACGATGAACCGATGATTTGTTTGGGCTTGCAAGAGATCGTGAAGGAATATGACCGGTTTGAGGAAGTGCACACCTATTCGGATGGCCGTTCCGCGCTTACGGCGATACTGGCCGATCCGCCGGATCTCGTCATGACCGATATTCGCATGCCGCGCATGAACGGAATCGAGCTTTGCCGGCAAATTCGCGAGCATCATCTGGATACGAAAGTGATCGTTCTGTCCGGATACGGGGATTTTCATTATGCGCAGCAGTGCATGTCTTACGGCGTGAAGGAATATTTGCTGAAACCGGTGACGGAGACCGAATTGTACCCTGTACTCGATAAAATCGTGAACGAGGGAAGCGGGCGCACCTTTTCGCTATCCCGGTTTGAGGCATGGATGGAGCAGATAGAGGAAGCGTTGTGGCTGGCGCAGGAGAAGCAGCTGGAAGTTGTGCTGGCAGCGGGCCGGAGCGAATTTTTTGAACCGACAGGCGGGGGCTTCGCGCTGCCGCTGCGGATGGCGGTCGACGGACTGGAGCTGCTCGCCAAAAAGCTGAATGCCCGAGGCATTTACAACTTTGAAATCGCTTCCGAACTGCTCCGGACGGAACCTTTCGATGCGGACGCGTTTCATGCGTTCTCTGGTCAAATAGATGCATGGCTGCAGCAGCTGTCCGAATACCGGGGCGGCGGCCAGGTCAATTTTTTCGAAGCTTCGCTTGAGTTTATCGACCGGCATTTGTGCGAGGACTTGACGCTGGAGACGGTAGCGGCTCGGCTCGGCCTCACGCCGACGTATTTCAGCCATTATTTCAAGAAGATGTCGGGCGAACCGTTCGTGCAGTACCGGCTGCGCAAAAGAATGGAAGAAGCGAAACGGCTGCTGTCGATTCCGCATTATAAAATCATCGATGTCGTGGCGGAGGTCGGCTACGACAGTTATCCGCACTTCTCCCGCATTTTCAAAAAGTCGATCGGCTGTTCTCCCACCGAGTACCGCAGCATGCTTGGCATCAAATGATGAAAGGCGGCATGGCGCGGCGCATATATTTTTATTTCGTGGTCGTCATTGCGCTGACTTCGGTGACCGTCGGTGTTACCGGGTATTGGCGTTCGTCCAAAGAGCTGGACAATCAATATCAGGCGCTTTTGGCGCAAATCGTCGATAATGCGGTGCATCAGACGGATCTGTATTTGAAAGGCTACGAACGGGCGACGTTGTCGATCCTGACCTCGGCGCTGGTGAAAGATGCGCTCAGCTCGAAGCCGGACAAATCGAAAGTCAGCGAATTTTACGTCGTCGAAAACATGATCAAGCAGCAGCTGTTCCAGACGGTGCTGATTAATAACCCGGAGATCACCATGGTGTATTTGGCCGGTTACAACGGCTTTCGGGCAATGGATTTCAACGTGCAGGTCACCCCGTTCAACTACAAGGCGTTCGATGAATATATCGAGCAGTTGAAGGAAGACACGCGGGACGACGGCGGATTGACGATCCAGGATTCCGGCTTTCTGGACGGCCATTTGACGCTGGCGCGCAAAGTGTCCGATCGTCAAACATCTCGTATGTTCAAGGGCGTCATGGGGTTCGAGATGCGCATCAACGAGTTGAAGACGCTGTGGAAAGGGATCCGTCTGGGAGAGACGGGGTATTTCTTCATCGTCAACGATCGCGGTAAAATCATTTATCATCCCGATAACAAACGAATCGGCAAGCAGCTCGCCGGGCGGCAGTTCGAGGCGGTCAAAAGCAACACGAATCGCGTGTTTGAGCTTCCGGACGAACCGGACCGCATTTTTTTTAGCCGCCATTCCGACTATTCCGGATGGAATCTGGTGGCCAGCATGTCGCTTAGCGAGCAGCGGGAGCCGGTTGCGGCCCTGCGGCAGACGACGATTTACGTAGGTCTCGGCACGCTGCTGATCGCTCTGTACCTCGCGTACCGCTTCGGCCGTTCGATCGTGAAGCCGGTTCGCCGTCTGGAATACGGCATGCGCCAGACGGAAATCGGGCAGTGGACGAAAGTGCCGCTGACCGGTAGCCATGACGAGATGGACCGGCTGATCTCCAGCTACAATACGATGGTGGAACGGCTCGAGGAGCTCGTAGATCGCGTGTACGAGACCGAACTCCGGAATCAGGAGCATCTGCTCAAGCGTCAGCTTGCCGAGTTCCAATCGTTGCAGCTGCAGATCAACCCGCATTTTTTGTACAATACGCTTGAGATCATTATTTGCTATGCCGTCATTCAAAAGTCGAGCGAGATCAAGGAGATTGTCCGTTCGCTCTCCTACATGCTGCGTTATTCCGTCCGCACCGATTTGGAGGAAATTACGGTGGCCAACGAGCTGAAGCATATGATGCATTTTATAGCGATCATGAAATTCCGCATCGGCCGCGAGTTTGAAGTCGATGTCCGCATTCCGCCGGAACTGCTGCTCAAATCGATGGTGCGCCTGACGCTGCAGCCGCTTGTAGAGAACGTGTTCAAGCACGCGTTCCCCGACGGCATTGAGGAGCATCACTTGATCATCGTTAACGCTTGGTGCGATCAGAGCGACTTTTATTTGACGGTAGAAGACAACGGCTCGGGCATGTCTGCCCATCGGCTGGCCGCGCTCCGCAAAAGCTTGCGGCGATCGGCGGATCAATCGACGGACGGCAGCATCGGCCTCGGAAATGTGCATAACCGGATTCAAATGGTATTTGGAGCACGGTACGGGCTTCGGGTAGAAAGCAAAGAGGGCGATGGCACCCGCATTACGATGCACATGCCGGCCGCAGGAACAAAAAAAGTCATGTCAGGTTAAAACAGCGCAATGCGTGCGCTCCGGCCGGAAGGATATGCTTCTATATAAGCTGAACGGAACAAACAAATTGCCGGGAGAGGGGGACGTGTGTTGGGCAAACGCGGGAAATCGCTGTTCGTATGGCCCGTGGCGGCTGCGTTTCTGCTCTTGGGGGCTTGCGACGGGGCGAAGCCGGAGAACGGGATGGGCGATGCGGACAAAGCCGCACAAGTGACGGAAGCGGGCGTTCTCCCGATCACCAAACAAAAGACGATGCTCCGGGTGATGGTCAGAGGCTCGGGCAATGTGGAAAACTTCGCGACGAACGAATTTACGAAATGGCTGGAGGAAAAGACGAACATCCAGATCGAATGGGAGGTTGCTCCGGAAAAAACATACCAGGAGAAGCTGAACGTTACGCTTGCCGGCGGCGATTATCCCGATGTGCTGCTCAATATGGGCATATCTCCGAATAAACAGTCGATCTACGGCAAAGACGGCGTGTTTCTGCCGCTGAACGACTACATCGACAAGTACGGCGTAGAGACCAAGAGGATGTATGCGCAGGTGCCGTACGCCAAAGAGTTGATGACCGTCCCGGATGGGAACGTCTACGCGCTGCCGCAGATCAACGAGTGCTATCACTGCGCATACGGCCAAAAGATGTGGATCAATCAAACGTGGCTCGATGCGCTCGGTCTGCCGATGCCGGCCACGACGGAGCAATTCTATGAGACGCTGAAAGCGTTCAAGGAACGCGATCCGAACGGCAACGGCAAACCCGATGAAATTCCGCTCATCGGTGCGATAAACGGACCTTCCACGAACCTGGAGCATTTTCTGATGGGAGCGTTCATCGAAAAGGACAACAATTTGAAATATATACGCGACGGCCGAATTCAGGTGGCGTACAATCAACCTGAATGGAAAGAAGGGTTGTTGTATTTGAATAAGCTGTACGAGGCCGGACTGATCGCATCCCAGTCGTTCGCGCAGGATCGCAACCAACTGAAGCAGCTTGGGACGAGCCCGGGGTTTGAGGTACTGGGAGCCGTTCCTGCACAGAACCCGACCGTCTTTCTGGATGCCGATTCCCTGCGAATCAAAGATTATGTGGCGCTGCCGCCGCTCCGCGGACCTGCAGGCGTACGCTCGACTTCATTCAACCCGTACGCCATGATCTACGGCACCTATGTCGTTACAAACAACGCCCGCAATCCGGCTGCGGCATTTCGGCTCGGAGATTTCCTGTTGAGCGAAGAAGCGACGATGCGGAGTACGATCGGCCGGCCGGGACAGGAATGGGAGAAGGCGTCCTCGGGGGAGCTAGGGCTGGACGGAAGGCAAGCGAAGTGGAAGCAGCTCGTTACCTTCGGCAAGCTGCAAAATGTGCACTGGGCGCAGTACGGCCCGAGTCTGCGCACCAACGAGTACCGGCTTAGCCAGTACGCCGACCCGAAATATCCGCTCGAGATCACATTGTATAACGAGACGGAGCAAAAGTACGAGCCGTATCGCATGGACCCGTCAAAAACGGTCCCGCCGTTATTTTTCACAAGCGAGCAGGCGGAAGAATTGACGAATATCGATAAGGCGATTACGGACTACCGCACCGAGTTTTTCGCCAAAGTCGTTACCGGGGCGGTGGATATGGAGAGCGAATGGAACCATTATTTGAGTACGCTTGATAAATTGAACTTGAACCGCATGCTCGAATTGTACCAACAAGCCTACGATGCTTCCAGATGGAAGAAATAGAAGAAGCCCAATACCCATGTCCGTCAATAACGCTGGACTAGGTTATCGGGCTTTTCTTACAAGCAAGACTTCAAATGGGCGATAGATGCTGGAATATCCTCCGGCTCGATGCCGCCCTCGAAGGATACATTCGAGTAAGGCTTGTATTGCTGGAGCAGCTGCATGAAGAACGGGTAATCGACGCAACCGGTACCCATGCGAACGTATTTCTTTTTGCCTTCGGGGGTGAAATCCATATCTTTCACATGCGCGAGCACGATCCGGTGCCCGAACTGCCGGAACGCATGCTGCAGCACCTCGTGTTGGCGGTCGATGTTATGCGCTTGAAGCAAGTGGCACGGATCCAGGACGACGCCGATGTTCGTAGAAGGCACTTCTTCCAGCATCCGGTGCATCAAGTCCGCGCTGTGGATCACCTCGGTGCCCGAAGGCTCGATGCCGACGGTAACGCCCCATTTCTCGGCTTCCTCGGCCAACTCCTCCACGACGATGCGAAGCTGCTTCCATAAGTCTTCTTCTTTATGATGTGGATAAGCTTCGAGGTAAGTCCGGATCGTTCCGGTCTCCGTGGCGACGACGCTCGCGCCGAAATCTCTGGCATAGCGCAAATGCTCCTTGAAGCGCTCGATCCCGTGCCGGCGTTCCTCCATGTTGGGGTGAATCGGGTTAATGTAGCAGCCGAGCACCGCAATTTTTACGCCCTGACGGGCAAACGTATCGGCCACGTGATGCGCGAGCCCCGGGCTTAACCGGCCGAGACCGGCATCCAGGTCGGTGAGCGCTTTGGACAGTGCCAGCTGAACGAATTCAAAGCCGTATGAGCCTGTACGGCGGGCCAGTTCGTCGCACGTCGTTTTGCCTAAATTATGTGCCAATATTCCGTAGCGCATGTGGTGGCCTCCTTGTAACGTCATATGGTTAAAAATAACATGGTTCACCGGTACAGGCAATGTGCAGCTGTTAACTTCTTGCTCGCAAACGCGGGTTCGTCCATGTAATCGCTTGCCTTGTCGTACGGCGGGATGTACTGTAAATAAGAGAAACTCCAAATACGAAGCAAAGCAGGTGCTGAGAATGAAAGTATTGATTCTGGGAGGCACGGGCGTCATTAGCCGGTGCATTGTAGAACAGCTGTTGGCCCAAGGCCATCATCCGGTACTGTTTAACCGCGGGACGAAGAAGGAGCTGTTTCAAGATGATGTCGAGTGGATTACCGGCGATAAGAACGACAAGGATGCATTTCAATCATTAATGCAGCCGCACCGCTTTGATGTCGTGATCGACATGATCTCTTTTAACGCTTCCGATGCCGGCCTGACCGTGCAAACGTTCAAGGAACGCGCGAGTCAGCTCATTTTCTGTTCAAGTACGGCAGCGTACAAAAGGCCGTTCCGCACCATTCCGGCACAGGAGGATGCGGAGGCGCTTGTGGACGATCCGGTGTTTCCGTATGCGTACCATAAAGCGGAGATGGAGCGCTATCTGCATACCGTTATCGCCAAAGGCGAAATTCCGGTGACGATTATCCGGCCTTCGCTGACGTTCGGCATCGGCGGAGCCAATATGGGCGTGCTCCGGCAAAACGTCAACCTCGTGCACCGGATCAAAAGCGGCAAACCGCTCGTGATGTTCGGCGACGGCACCGTGCCGTGGAGCTTCACCTTCGCTCCGGATACGGCCAGCGCTTTTGCTGGGGCTGCAGGGAATGAACGGACTTACGGGCAATCCTATCATGCGACGAATGAAGATCTGCATGTATGGGAAGACCTGTACCTGGAAATCGGCAAGCTGGTCGGCCGCGAACCGCAATTGGTTCATATGAGCTCGCAGCTTCTGCATGAAGCGAATCCGGGATTGTTCGCGCATTTGTATTATGAGAAGCAGTACAGCGGCTTGTTCGATAATTCCAAGATTAAACGGGACATCCCGACGTTCCGCAACGGCATTACGCTAGCGGAAGGGCTGGACATGATGCTTCGCTGGTTTGAACGGGAAGGGCATCCGGTCGAAGCGGAGAAGGACCGATTGGAAGACCGGCTTGTCGAGATGTATCACCGTTTCGGGAACGAGCTGAAAGCGTTATTTTAAAGGAGGCAGCACGAACGATGAAATACAGACAGCTTGGCAACACCGAACTGAAGGTAAGCGAGATCAGCTTCGGCACGTGGGCAATCGGCGGCTCGTGGGGCAGCGTAAACGACGCGGAGTCGCTCCAAGGCTTAGAGCGCGCGATGGAAGAAGGGGTCAACTTTTTCGATACCGCGGACGTATACGGAAGCGGCCACAGCGAGCGGCTGCTGGCACGGGCGACCAAAGGGCGGGAAGACCGGATATATATCGCAACGAAGTTTTGCCGGGCGGCGGACATTCACGACCCTGCCGTCTATTCCGAGGCATCGGTGCGTGCGTTTTGCGAAGCGAGCCTGAAGCGGCTGGAGCGGGAGCGCATCGACCTGTATCAAATTCACTGTCCTCCCATCGACATCTTGCGCGACGGATCGGTGTTTGGAGTGCTGGACAAACTGCGGCAGGAAGGGAAAATCCGCGAATACGGCGTCAGCGTCGAAACAGTAGAGGAAGGGCTGCTCTGTCTGACGTATCCGAATGTAAAAGCGCTGCAGGTGATCTACAACATTTTCCGGCAAAAGCCCGAGCGGGAGCTGCTTCCGAAAGCACATGCGCAAGGCGTCGGTATCCTTGTTCGTTTGCCGCTGGCCAGCGGGCTTTTGACCGGCAAGTTCACGGAACGCAGCACATTTGATCCGGAAGACCATCGAAGCTTTAACCGCAACGGCGACAGCTTCAACGTCGGGGAGACGTTCGCCGGGCTGCCGTTCGAGACGGGGGTGCAGCTCAGCCGCAAACTGCAATGGATCGCGGATGGACGGGGCAATATGACGCGGGCCGCGCTCCGCTGGATATTGGACAATCCGAACATTACGTGCGTCATCCCCGGATTCAGAAACACGGCGCAGGTGGAAGACAATCTCGGTGCGCTGAACGTGCCGTCGTTTTCCACAGAGGAGCGGGGCAAGCTGGAGGCGTTGTATGCTGAGGAAATACATACCCGTATCCGAGGCGCGTATTAAAGAGGGCCCACTCCGGCGGCAGCAGTTGATTGCGCGGTATGCGCAGCATGTTTTCAAGACTTGGCGGACCGGTTTCCGTCAAGTCTTTTTTCAAGTAAAACACCGGCTTTTTGCCCGTAAGCAAAGCGTTTCAGACCGCTAGTGCTCCACCATCGAACCATGCACTTGTTTTATCGCGACGGCATCGCTCGCAAAGTTTTTTTCTTTCAAATTTTATGCCGGAACGACAGGAAATCCCATTCGTTCTGTCGTATTGATTAACTATTATGACGCGCGCATATGGAGGGTATGATGACAAGGTTTGACAAGGAGCTTGCTTTTTTGCGGGAACATAAGGGCGCGATAATTGGAAATTGGCAGGTGAAGATCCGCAACGCTTATCCCGGCTATTACGAGGGGGATACGCTGCTAATTGAGACCGGGCGCTACTTTGAGTACATCACAGGGCTTCATATCCCCAAAGAACAACACGAGATTATGTCCAACGCTCCAAATTGGGCCAAACGGCTGGTCGAGAACAACATACCGCTCCACCATATTTTGCGAAGCCATCATTATTGGCGAAGCGCGATGCATGAAGTTTTGGGCGAAAGCCGTGAGCTGGAGGTTGGTCGCGTACTGATCTTGCTGAATGAGCTGGAAGACCGGATGCAGTATTATCAGGAAACCGTATGTCACATCTTTTTGGAGTTGACCAATGCGAAGCTGAGCGAACAAGAGCGCGCGATTATTCAGCTGCACGACGACCGTTTGAATTTGATCGGCAAAATGGCGGCCAGCATGGCGCACGAAATCCGAAATCCGTTAACCTCCATCAAAGGATTTTTGAAGCTGATCCGGGAAAACATGACGAACGAGGACGGCTCGAAAGTATACCGTTATTTGAATGTAGTGGAAAACGAATTTGAAAACATCCATATGCAAATTACCGGTTTGCTCAGCTTTTCGAAGAAAAGAGTTATGGAAGAGCCGTTCGTGCAGGTGACGCCCAGACAACTGCTGGACTCGGTCGTCTCGCTGCTGAACCCGCGATTTTTGAACGAAAACGTGAATTTATCGATCGAACTGCTGGAGGAGGAGCTGCTTACGATTCAGAAAGTGGCGGTGCAGCAGGTCATTTCCAATATTATTAATAACGGGCTCGATGCGCTGACCCACGTCAAGCACGACAAAGAAATGATGATCCGCGGTTATGTGGAGAGCGAAACGTATGTCATCGAATTTACCAACAACGGTCCGGCCATTCGCCCGGAAATTCAAAAGACGCTGTTCGAGCCTTTCGTAACGGACAAGGTAGAGGGGACTGGACTGGGCCTCGCGATTTGCAAAACGATCATGCAGAAAAATAACGGCGGCATCTCGTTTATTTCCGTAGATGAGCGCACGACGTTCACGCTGAACTTTCAAATTCGCGAAATGCGCGAAGCGTGAAAGCTTACTTTTGTCCAAATGAAGCTTACTAAAATCCATTCTTCCTGCGGAAGGCTTGAGGTAAAATATAAGTCTATGTTAAAAGGAGAAGGGATGGGTCCGAATGCAGCAGCGCGAGCACAAACTGTGGTACCGGGAAGCGGCGAAACGATGGCCCGAGGCGCTGCCGATCGGCAACGGCCGGTTGGGCGGAATGATTTTCGGTACGGTGAGCCAGGAAAAAATACAATTGAATGAAGATACGGTCTGGTACGGCGGACCGAAAAAAGCAAACAGTTCGGAGGCGCTTCGGCATTTGCCGGAAGTGCGACGTCTGCTGATGGAAGGAAAGCAGCAGGAGGCGGAGCATCTCGCCCGCATGGCGCTGATGTCCGCGCCCAAATATTTGCATCCGTACCAGCCGCTCGGCGATTTATTGTTTTATTTGCCGGGGCACGATCGGACGCCGGAGCAATATGTTCGCGAGCTCGATTTGAATACGGCGACGGCCAAAGTCAGCTATGTGCTGGACGACGTCCGGTATGAGCGCGAATATTTCAGCAGCGCGGCAGATCAGGTGCTCGTGGTGCGTTTGACGAGCGATAAGCCCGGCGGGCTGACCTTCGGGGCGCATCTGATGCGCAGGCCGTTCGATGCCGGTACGCACGGTGTCCGTAACGATACGATTGTGATGGACGGCGAGTGCGGCAAGGAAGGCGTGCAGTTCGCTGCGGCCGTGAAGGCGGTTGCCGAAGGCGGCAGCGTTCGAATCATCGGCGACTTCATTTCCGTGGAGAAGGCGGGCCGGGTTACGCTGCTGATCGCGGCGAATACGACGTTCCGTTACGCCGATCCCGAGGCGGTTAGCCTGGAGCAGGTGGAAGCGGCAGCACTCAAGCCTTACGAGCAGCTGAAGCGAGAGCATACAGCCGATTATTCGCGGTACTTCAACAGGGTTCAATTCAGGCTGGGGACGGCGTCCTCGGCGCTTACGGAATCGGAAGCGGATAAGCTTCCTACGGACGTGCGGCTGTCAGGCATGCAGGAAGGAAACGATGATCCCGGTCTTGTCGAGCTGTACTTCCAGTTCGGGCGTTACTTGCTGCTGTCCTGCTCACGGCCGGGGACGCTTGCGGCAACGCTGCAGGGGATTTGGAACGACAGCTATACGCCGTCTTGGGAGTCCAAATTTACGATCAACATCAATACGGAAATGAATTATTGGCCGGCCGAAGTATGCAACCTGGAAGAATGCCATGAGCCGCTGTTCGACCTGATCGAGCGCATGCGCCCAAGCGGCCGCGAAACGGCAAAAACGGTATACGGCTGCAACGGCTTTGCCGCGCATCATAATACGAACTTGTGGGGCGACACCCACATTGAGGGCATTCTGGTGAGTGCGTCGATCTGGCCGCTCGGAGCGGCATGGCTGTCCCTGCATTTATGGGAGCACTACCGGTTCGGACTGGACGAATCGTTCCTTGCGGAAAGAGCGTATCCGGTCATGAAGGAAGCGGCGCAATTTTTGCTTGAGTATATGATAGAAGATGAGCAGGGGCGCTTGCTGACAGGGCCTTCGATTTCTCCAGAAAATAAATTCATTCTGCCGGACGGTACGCGCGGCAATCTGTGCATGGCTCCGGCGATGGACAGCCAGATCGTGCACACCTTGTTTGAAGCTTGTCTGGCCGCAGCATCCGTCCTGCGGACGGACGAGGCGTTCCGGGAACAGCTGCAGGCGGCGATGACGAAGCTTCCGCCGATCCGGATCGGCAAACACGGGCAAATTATGGAATGGCTTGAGGATTATGACGAGGCGGAGCCGGGGCACCGGCATATATCGCAGTTGTTTGCTCTGCACCCAGGGGAAATGATCCATCCGCAGCGCTCGCCGGAGCTGGCGCAAGCCGCCAAGCGGACGCTCGATCGCCGGCTTGCGCACGGCGGCGGGCACACCGGCTGGAGCCGCGCCTGGATCATCAACTTCTGGTCGCGGCTCGGGGAGGGAGACGTCGCTTACGACAACGTGAAGGCGCTGCTCGCCAAGTCGACCTACCCGAATATGTTCGACGCCCACCCGCCATTCCAAATCGACGGCAACTTCGGCGGCACGGCGGGGATCGCGGAGATGCTGCTGCAGTCGCACGGCGGGGAAATCGCCTTGCTGCCGGCGCTGCCTATGGCTTGGCCCGACGGCGAGGTGACAGGGCTGCGCGCGAGAGGCGGCTACGGCGTAGACATTCGCTGGTCGGGCGGACAGCTTGACAGCGCAGTGCTGCGGGCTAAGCGCAGCGGCATATGCCGGGTGCGCACGCCGCATGAGCTGCGCGTCACCCAAGACGGGCGAGCGGTTGCCTCCGTATATTCGAATGCCGTATTGGAATTCCATGCAGCCGAAGGACAGACCTACACGCTGCATACATAACAAAGAAAAGCCGCATGCGAACTGCCATGCGGCTTTTCTTTGTGCGGCCCGAATCATTTATAAGCCTTGCCCCTGGTCAAAATGCAGGGAACACCGTGGCCGATCGCGCCCGGTTGGGACATTTTTTCCAAATAACGTAGGCCCCGGCTGCATTTCCGGCATTTCTCGCACACATCGGAAGTGACCACCTTCATATTGAACTGGTTTTTGTCAATGGAGGAGGGAGGGGTACCTTTCTTGGGCGGTTTTTTCGCTTTGCTCACGATGCTCAACTCCTACGGCTTTGTTGACAAGCGGCATCGGCTAGCCCGATGTAACGTTGTAACGTTTTGTTGACAACTGACATCGGCAAGCATGATGGATCAGTTGCAACGTTTTGTTGACAACTGACATCGACAAGCCTGATGTAACAGTTGCAACTTGGATAATGCATAGTATGGCAGGCGGCTGTGTTTTGCAACTGGCTTGGCTCGGGGCAGATGGAGCGTATTTTTTGTGTTCGGGCGGAGGGGAAGCAGAAGTGCGGCGGGCTCTATTTTTGTTTTCCGCCCAAAAATCCATTATGATAAGAAAGGCGGACAGTACAGTTCCATGTCTTCGAATCGTTGATAACGTTCCGAAGGTCATGATACGGGTCGGAGGGGAAAAGAATGAATAGAACGTTTATCGGTCTCGGCAGCATTTTCGGATTTTTATCGGTCGCGTTGGGGGCTTTCGGCGCGCATGCGCTTAAAGCAAGCCTGGCGCCGGACATGCTCGCCAATTATCAGACAGGCGTGCAGTACCAAATGATGCATTCGCTCGGTCTGATCGCCGTCGGTTTGGCATCGTCCGTGCTGCAAGCAAGCGGACATTTGCGAAGAGCCGGATGGGCGATGGCGATCGGCATAGTTGTATTTTCCGGTAGTTTGTATATTCTCAGCATTACGGGAATTAAAGCGCTTGGCGCGATTACGCCGATCGGCGGCGTTGCTTTTTTATTCGGCTGGCTGTCGTTTGCACTCGCAGCTTGGCAGAAATCGAAATAACGGAATGCGCGTTACCTCCCAATCGGCCGATGGCCGGTTATTTTTTTGGGATGGAAGTAAAAAAAGTCCGGAACCATATTTCAGGCTCGGACTTCATTCTAGGCTTCGAAATCGTCGATTTCGTTAATTTTTAGCAGATACACTTTTTTCTCATCTACGTGATAGACGGTCACATTGTCACTGGCCGGGTCCGTGCTGATAATGCGGCACGGAATGCTTAGCTTGATGCCTTTCCCTTTGATGACGGTAAGACGGATGAGCGTGCCGCTATTTTGGAACGATTTGAGCTTATCCCAGATTTCGAGATAGGGGTTTGTTTCGGTCACGGCGGCTTTGCTTTTCTTGCTGCCGTCCTTGCCAGCGGAACCCGATCCGGCTGCCTGAGGCTCTGAAGTTGTTTGCGCGATGTGGGCTGCTTTCTCCTGGTTCTGCTTCATGATTGCATCTTGCAGCGCGGTATCGATTTTTTCGCCCAAAGCAATGCCCTGCTTAATGTCGTAGTCTTCGATCGGCTGCGAATTCAATAGATGCAGTAAAGCTTCCAGAGCTCGGCCGTTGGATCGTTCTTCGATCATGATGTCCACGCTAAAAAGAAATTTGCGTTTTTGCGGATAATCCGGACGTTGGCTATCCATCGACGGCTCCTCCTTTCGTATTTGAACATTACCAATATACCATTTTTTAAATTAGGAAAAAAGAACTAACATTCACATGAGATGGAAAATATTATAACGAAACAGGGCAGAGGTGGTCCACGCGGAAATGACACACAGGTCACCGGCGCACAGCATATAGTACAATGAAATGCTTGCGAAGGAGGATGCTTGGACATGATGCGGATGGAACCGGTCGATTTGGAAGGCCGCACTGCACTGGCTATCGAGGTGAAGCTGCCCAAGACGACGCTGCTCGTCGTAACGACGGATAAGGGATATATCATGTGCGGAGCATTGGACGTGGGGCTGCTTAACGAACGTCTGCGGGAGCGGGGCATTATTGCGGCACGGGCTACGGGTGTAAAAACGATTGAGGAACTGCTTGACGCCCCGCTGGAATCGGTTACTTACGGTGCGGAAGCGATCGGCGTCGTACCCGGAATGAAGGGGAGAGACGCTGTAGCGCTTATGTTTTGAACGCTGCCCGCTGCGGTGCGGGCCGACTTATAGACTGCCGGTCTTGGGACCGACAGTCTTTTTTCATGTGCGGAGGCTTGGTATAATGAATGAAAAAGCGGAAGGGGAGGGGTCCGACTTGCATACCGATACGTTTCGTTTTGCGGATACGGAAGGACGGGACATCTTCGTTTACCGGTGGGAACCGGATGAAAGCGAAATGCGCAGCGAGCCGAAAGGAATCGTTCAAATCGCCCACGGCATGGCGGAAACGGCCGCCCGCTATGAAAGATTGGCGCATAAGCTGACGGAAGAGGGCTATATCGTATATGCCAACGATCATCGGGGACACGGACGAACGGCGAGTAATCCCCACGAACTGATGGTCGTCGGCGAGAACGGGTTCGAACGAATGACCGAAGCGATGTCGTTGCTCACCGACCGGATCGCAGCGGATCATCCGGGTCTTCCCGTGTTTCTGTTCGGCCACAGCATGGGCTCGTTTTTGGCGCAGCAGTATATGTACAGGTACGGAAGCAAACTGCGTGGCGTCATTTTATCGGGGACGAGCGGCAAACAAGGCCCGCTGCTCGGACTAGGCATCAAGATTGCGGAGAGCCTGTGCGCGAGGAAGGGAGCGGAACACCGCAGCGAGCTGTTGATGGGGCTGTCCCTTGGCAGCTATAACCGGGTGTTCCGTCCGAACCGCACGGCGTTTGACTGGCTGAGCCGCGATGAGGCGGAGGTCGACAAGTTTGTGCAGGACCCGCTCTGCGGCGCGCTGCCGACGGCGGGTTTTTTTCGGGACATGTTTCACTGTTTGAACGACATCCACCAATGGACTCATATGGATCGAATACCGAAAGAACTGCCTGTCTATATTTTCTCGGGCGACCGCGATCCGGTCGGGCGGCAGGGCAAGGGCATCAAGCAGCTCGTCAAGATGTATAAGAAGCTTGGCTTGTGCGACGTCACGTGGACGCTGTATCCCGACGGCCGGCATGAAATGCTGAACGAAATCAACCGCGACGAGGTGATGCGGCACGTGGTGGAATGGCTCGATCGCAAGCTGCCGCAATAAACGGCAATCTTGCGATTCGAGCGATTTAAGCTTTTCGCGCGGAAGAAAAGCAACCGCTAATCGTTGAGTTTATGTTCGTCGAAGCGCATGAACCCGAAGCTTTTTCCTAGCGGATGGACTCGGCGATCTGCCGTATTTCCTCCTCGGTAAACGGAGTCGGCTGCACATTGCCTACGCCGGAGGCATAGCCCGAGATCACGAATTTCCACCCGTCTCGTTCAAAATACAGCGTATAGCCCGGAAACTCCTGCACGGCAAACAGCTTGGCGGGTTGTCCCTCCACGGTCGTTTCCTTTACCATGGCTTGCGCCCTCGATTCGGCGGAAAACGACGGGACGGCCGGTTCCTCATACTTGGCGGTCACGTCGAGCATCCGTTCATGGGTCCGTATAGAGAAATAATAACCCGCGATTTGTCCGTGATCCGTCGTTACATTGTATTGCTTGTTCAGTGCGCTCTTTTCATACTCCACAAGCTTGCCAGGGACAGGGAACGGCGTACCGGTGCTTTTCGCTGCGTCTTCCAGCGTAGCATACGATTGGGCCTCGTCCCATTTGCGCTGCACATCCCAATGATGGAAGATCGAGGCGTGATCGCGGTTGTTTTTAATAAGCTTTACCACGATAAATTCATTGAGCGCGGCGCGTACCGACGGCGTGAAGCCGATCGGCGCGGCAAGCAGCAAGATCGCGGCTGCAATACACAAGGTCCGTACTTTTATGCGGCTTAAAGTCCGCAAGCCGGCCTCTGTTTTGCCGGTATACCGGTCCCAGACGTCATCGAAAGAAACGGTAGGCTTGCGTTCCGCCGCTTGAGCGTTTAACGTTTGTTCAATAGCGCACGTATGCGCACGATGGTTATCCTCGATCATATAGTTCTTTCCCGCCTTTCCGATATTGAAAATATTCGTTTTGCGGCATCTGCTTCCGCAGTCTTGTCAGTGCGGCATGCAATCTGGATTTGCACGTTCCGACTGGAATATCTAGCGCTTCCGCCGCTTCGCCAAGCTTAAGACCGGCATAAAAGTGCAGTACGATCACTTCCCTCAGCTTTCGGGGCAGCCGATCGATTTCTTTACGAAGCTCGGCCTGTGCTTCTCCTTCCATCACTTCTCGCTCGACCGAACGCTCGTCCGCTTGATCCGGGATTATTCCCAGCAGTGTCAGCCATTTGTGCTTTCGCACCGTGTTGCGCATCGTATTGAGCGTAATTTTGTATATCCATGGCTTGAAAGGATTGTTCGAATCGTAAGCGTCATATTTGCGGAAAGCCTGAATAAACGTCTCCTGCGTAATATCGTCGGCCAGCGCTTCCGATTTGGTCAGCAGCCATGCGGTTCTGTATACATAGGGCGAATATTCCTCGAACATTCGCCGCGCCGCTTCTTGCGAAATATGCAGGGTCATGATGCCGCGTCCTCCTTTCGTTCGTCTTGTCACTCTATATACACGGCGAATTGAAAAACAGTTCGTTTTATTTGCAATGTCTTCCTCCCACTATAGCCATCCGCGATCAAAAATGGAACTTGCCGCGGAATGTGTACACGCAGAGGCATGGAAAAGAAAAAGAAGCGCTGCAGTCCTATTATTTCGTAATAAAGTCAGGCCGGCTGGGCGCTATACTTTGGCATATGCGGAAGCGAAAACTTGTTGGGAAGGTGTCAGAATGACGGAGCGCGAAAAGAGGCTGCGGCGAAAGCGGGTATGAGCAGACGGAAGCTGCTGGCTTACGTTATTAAATGATCATCCGAGATGGAAGACGGCGGGAGCGTCATTGCGTTATGTAACGGATTTCAGGCGCATTTGCTGCCGGCGGGCGGCGTCATAGCAGTCCGAATGCAACAGGAAAGCGCCGTACGCGGACGGCTGGACACCAGCATCCGTGCACGGCGCTTGTTTTTTTGGTGCGGATTAAACAAAAAACAATGATTACGAAAGGTCCGGTATAACGATGTCAACCTCATGGCGCGTTTCCGACGAGCGCAAGATTCCATCGATAATCGCCTGATTGAATAAAATTTGCTCTGCAGGAATCGGGGCCGGACGATCTTCGCGGATCGCATTCACAAAATCGTTCACTTTCTCAAAGAAGCGATCGACTTGATGCTGGAGCACCGGGATGACGGTTTCGGCATGGCGGCCGATTTCGTCATGGTACAGCGTAATCGAGCCTACGCCGCCGTCCCATACGCCGTTCCACGGACTGCCGTTATAGGGTGTGGTCACCTTCAAGCCGGCGTCCGTGCCGAGAAAGTAGGAGGCGCCGAGTGTATCCATATGCATAGCCCACGAGATTTTGAACTGCAGCGTAATGTCTCCCTCGAGGCGGATGAAGGCGGCGCCGAAATCCTCGACCTCGAAGCCGGCCGCTTCTTTGTGGTACTTTGGATTCGTTCCGAAGTAATTGGCAGTGACGGCCGAGACGGTGAGCGGCTTCGGATAGCCAAGCGCATTCAGCGCCATATCGAGCGAATAGCAGCCGATATCGGCCATTGCGCCGGCGCCGGCGAGCTCCTTCTTGATGAATGTGCCGCCCGGCATGCCCCGGCGCCGGCCTCCGCCGGTCTCAACGTAATACACTTTGCCTAGCCGGCCGGACTGAACCAGCTCCTTGATGGCCACCATATTGGGGTCGTACCGGGGCTGGAAGCCGACGCTGAGCATTTTGCCCGTCCGTTTGGACGCCTGCGCCATCTCGACGCCTTGCTGCAGCGTGACGGCGAGCGGCTTCTCCACCAGCACGTGCTTGCCGGCTTCAAGCGCATCGATGCTCGCCCGGTGATGGGCGACGTTCGGCGTGCAAACGCTCACTCCGTCGAGGTCAAGCTCGAGCAGACGGTTGTGATCCTCAAACGCCGCAGCGCTGGTCAGCTCCTGATCGGCAATGAATTGCGCAGCTTTGCCGGGAACGACGTCCGCCACGGCGACGATGTCGACGCCGGGTATTTTTTTGTAAGCCTTTGCATGCGCGCGGGCAATGCCGCCGCTGCCGATAATGCCGATGCGGATGTTCGATTTCATTCGTATACGACCTCCTGTCCCTTAACGGGGATTCGTCTTTGCTTTCATTATAACGGAGGGCCGTAAGGCGGGTAATCCGAGGACGCGACGCACGGTGTGTAAAAAAACGACATCGGCGGACGAAAGAAAGCCGCTGCCGGTTCGCATCTTGATACGGTTCGGCAGCGGCTCATGATAGGACTTGACATAGTTTCATACGGACACTTGGAAAGTTCCTGCTCGGAAAAGCTCCGTTGCTTTGCAAACGGCAGGTAGCGAACGGATGCGGTCGCTCCTTTATAGGTCGAAGAGCTCGATCTGATCTTTGGTTAGCAGCCTGTCGCCGGCCTTGGCATTCGCTGCGGCTTGTTCGGGTGACTTGGCGCCTGGAATGGCGACGGCGGCCGTAGCGTGAGAGATGACGAAGCGCAGCGCAGTCGTCGCCATATTTTCGCCTTCAGCCAGCACGCGTTTGATGTGATTCACCTTGCGCACGCGTTCCTCGAACTGCTTCCGGCCTGCGCCGTCCGGGTTCCAGCCGCTGCGTACGCTGTCGGTAAACAAGGAATCTTCCGAGTATTTGCCGGACAGCAGTCCCATAGCGAGCGGGCCGCGGACAAGCACGGCGATGCCGTGCTGCTCGCAATAAGGCAAAAATTCCTCCTCGGGCTGCCGGTTGACAAGGGAGTAATCGACCTCCACTACACGGCATGTGCCGTTCGCGTTAAATCGTTTGAGCACGTCAAGATTGTTGGTGGAAATGCCGTATTCCCGGATTTCCCCGTCTCGCTTCAAAATGTCAAAGCCTTCAAGAAACACCGAAGGGTCTTGGATATCTCCCACATGGCAAAGCATTACATCGACCCAATCCGTTCTTAGCCGGTGGAGCGATGCATGCGCGCAAAGTCTGATCATATCGGGAGTCGTTAATGGAACACCTTGCCCGGTTCGCTTGCCGAAGTTGCCTATTTTGGACACGATATAGGCGTTATGACGTTGGCCGCCGAGCGCTTTGCCGAGACGCTGCTCGGATAAGCCGTTCGGGATTCCGTAAGACTCGGCCGTATCGAACAGATTGACGCCATGGTCAAGCGAAGTGCGAATCGTGGCGTAGGCTGTTGCGTCATCGACTTCGCCCCATTGATTCCCGATATTCCACGTACCGAGCCCGATAGCCGAAACTTGCCATCCCGTACTTCCAAAACTGCGGTAAATCATGAACTTCACTCCTGTCGATTGGGATAAAAAAGCGTGCCTTCTTTCGTAAATTTACGGTGCCTAATGGATGGGATCATCATAATAATAGCAAAATAGCGAAACTTGAATATACTCGATTTTCTTCTTATTTCTTGCCTTCCTATCCTGAATGTCTGTCTTACGACAGACATCATCTTACGGCATTACACGTCCAGCACGACCATTTGATGGCACTGGAAGGAGGGGACCTCGAAGCGCACGGTCGTACCGTCTTGCTCGAACGGAAGCTCCTGCTGCTGAGGGGCCAAATAGACGCGTTTCACCCGTTCCTGCAGCCTTAGCGTCACCTTCGTATCCGGCACGGGGAGCAGGTCTTCGATTACCTCGATGCCGCTGCCGCGTTTGACGGGCGACGCATACAGCAGATGGTTCACGTAGCGGGACTCCGCAGGCTGCTTCATCAGCGTCACGATGCCTTGCGCCGGCAAGCTTGTCTCCAGCGTCTTGCGATTCGCAAGCAGCCGGTTCAGCGCATACAGCACCGTCTCTTTGAGGGCCAGGCTCCCTTTCGTTGCGTAGTCTTCGAATACGTTCCACGCGAAATAGATGCCGCGCTCGTTCTCCACCATGCCGGGTCCGTTATGTTTGCCCGTGCTCGGCGTATGTTGGTGCGAGCAGAACGTAAAGACGTCCCGGTTGAAATACGGGTACTCCCGGTAACCGAGCTCGCTGCCGCCGGCAAGTTCCACCTGTTGGCCTTGCGAGTAAAAGACGAAGGAGGCCGGGCTGTTCCAGCTGCCGAGTTCAAATCCCGGGCGGAAATAGTCGGGCTTGTACGGGCTTTCGCCGATATACTTGACGCCGAGGTCGACGGCGAATTCGGTGCCCGATTCGTTCAAGCCGGAGCGTCCGGTCGCGAGCAGCTTGCCGCCTTGGCGGAGATAAGCGTTCAACTTGGCCGCAAGCTCATCCGAGAGCTGGATGCGGTCCGGCAAAATGACCGCTTTGTAAGGCGTCAGATCGCTTTCCTTATCAACAACATCGAACAATATTTTTCCTTCGAGCAGCATCCGTACCGCTCCGGCGTCGGAACCTCCCGCACGGTCTTCCCGTTTCTCTTCCGCCGCCGACAAGACGGCTTCCACGCTGATCAGCGCCACATCGGCTACGCTTTCGACTCCGGCGCACCATGGCTCTTTCCGTTCCACTTCGCGGTAAGCGGCCCCAATCAGCTCGTACGTAGCCGGGTCCATCGCGCCTTCCGGATGCAGCTGGTCGCCGATGGAACAGCGGGCGCCGTTAGCGATGCTCAGCGCCGTCTCGTAGCGGAGCGCATTCGGGTGCTTGTAGCCGCCGAATTCGCCCCAAGTGGTGTGAAACTTGCCGGTCATGCCGAGATACGGCATTCCTAGCCCCTGCGCGTAGCGTGCCGACAGCGGAAAATGGTCGTAGCCCCATCCGCCCGTCGGCAGCGATTCGAGCTCCAGATGCGAATTCATTTGCGCCAGATCTCGACGTCCCCTGCGAATATGCCCGCCGTTATGGAATACCGGCAGCCCCGGCTTGATCGCGTCGATCGCTTCGCGTACCCGGCGGGTATAATTCGCGTAGGTGCGTTCGCCGAGCGCGAGTACGGCCGCCGTATCCCGCGGATCTTTGCCTTCGGAACGAAGTTCGGCCACGCACGTATGGCAATAACATTTGCGCACCCCTACAATGTCGAGAAAAATACCGTCGGCGTCATACGCGCGAGCGACCTCTTCGATCTGGGCGATCAAAATGTCCAGGTAAGGGGAGTTCAAGCAAAACTGGTGATAGCCGGGCTTCATAAAACCGTCCACCCAGTTGGTGTTGTCGCCCGAGTCCCGGAGAAGCCATTCGGGATGGCGTCGCGCCAGCTTCTCGTCGAGTCCCGCGGATATGTATACCGGCGTTTTGACGCCGATTTCATGGGCGGCCTCAATCATGGCGCCGAGCAGATCGAAGCCGAGGCCGGGATGCATTTCGTTCGCTTTCGTCGGATGGTACGCCCAGCCGTGGTGGCATTTGGAAAAGACGGTGATCGAATCGACATGTCCGAGCTGCAGCATCGCTAGAAATTGCTTCTTATCGAAGCGGGAGCCGATACCGGGGATGGCTTCGGACGTATGGAAATCGAGATGTACTTGGCGGAAACGCATGGAGCACACTCCTTTTTGGGCGAATAGGTTCCCTTTCAGCATAAAGCGCTTTCGGTACGGGCTATAGGGGAACGACCGACTGAAAGTAGCACATTTCCGACTATATCGATCATTGCTCGCATGGGGGCGGGCATGTACAATGAGGTAAAAGCACAATCGGTGACAGGAGGGGTTCACCCTTGGATTGTTTGCAGCTTCTCATCCCGCCGCTGCCGCAGTTTTTGACGGCTGGCCATTCGGTGTGGAGGCCCGGGATGCGCCATTTTCCCCGAACGTTTGATGTATATGATCTGTTAATCGTATGCAGCGGCACGTTGTATATGTCGGAGGAAGACCAAGAGTATGAGATTTCCGGGAGCGGCATGCTGCTCCTGGAGCCGGGGCGCGCCCATATCGGCTACCGGCCTTGCACGGAACCGACGGAAATTTACTGGCTGCACTTTTCCCACAGTCCCGCCGTTCAGCGATTGCCGGAGAAGTCCGTCGCTTGGTCGGCGGTTGTGCGACAAGGCACCGATTCCGACCAAAGTCCGGTCGACCAATATTTGTACCTGCCGAAGCACGGCCCGGTCGAATTGAATCCGCTCCTGCCGATGCTGGAGGAGATGCTGCGTTTGCGGAGCTCGCTTACGATGGAGCATGCGATTGATTTGCAGGTTCTGCTCGGGAAGCTGCTGACGCAGCTGCAATCGGGACTTCGCGGAAACCGAAGGGGGAGCCGGTCACTTGCCGTAGCCGATCAGGTGAAACGGTATTTGGAATCGCGGCTCGCCGAGCCGTACCGGGCGGAACGAATGGCGGAGGCGCTTCATTTTGACGTCGATTATGCGGCCCGGTGCTTGCGGAAGCATACGGGGCTAAGCCCGCTGCAGTATCACCACGTCATCCGGATGGAGGAAGCGAAGCGGCTCCTCCGTCAAACGGGACTGCCTGTGCAGGCGGTGGCCGCACAGGTCGGCTACGCCGATTACAATTATTTTATTCGCCTATTCCGCAAAACGGTCGGCGCGAGTCCCGGCGTATACCGTCACGCGGCGAGCGGCTATGTGTGAGCCTGCGTTGTGCTGTGCAGGAAAGCGGGTATAATGGGGATAACAAACATTTGCCGAACGGGGGACGAGAGCGGTTGGACATTCAGAAAATTGCGGCGCCGCGCAAAATACATGAAGTGATTGCGGATCAACTCAAAGAACGGATCGTCGCGGGAGAACTGAAGCCCGGGGAAAAGCTGCCTTCCACCAAGGAACTGTCCGAGCGGTTTCAGGTAGGGCGCTCCACGGTCCGCGAAGCGCTCAGCGGGTTGAAGGCGATGGGGCTCGTGGAGAGCCGTCAAGGGGAAGGCAGCTACGTGCGCAGCATCGACTCGCAGGACGTGGAGCTGCCCGAATTTAATGCGCTGCTCATGAACCGGGAGACGGTGATCGAGCTGATCGAAGCACGGAAGGCGCTCGAAATTTCGAACGCCGCTTTGGCGGCGGAGAAGCGGACGGAAGACGATTTGCGCAAATTCGAGGCCGTGCTGAAACGGATGGAGGAGCATCTGGGCGACGAGGTGGAAGGGGAGCGGTCGGACATTGAGTTCCATCTCGTGCTGGCGCAGGCAACCCACAATTCGATCATGATGCGGATGATCGATTCCATTTCCTCGCAAATGCAGACGGCCATCCGTGAGACGAGGCGGCTGCAAATGTACGCAAGCCGCACCGTTTCGCACCGGCTGTGGCAGGAGCATTTGGCCGTATATGAAGCGATCCGGCGGCAGGATCCGGATGCGGCGCAAGAACAAATGCGCAGCCATCTGTTCCATGTCGAACAGGTGCTGATGCAATATTTGAAGCAATAGGGCGTCATTGCTCCGATTGACGCCGAAATTCCTGTGGAGTCAGCCCTTTTACTTCCTTGAATACTTTGGAGAAGGTGCGGAAGTTGTCAAATCCGACCTCAAGCGCCACTTCTGACACGGACATGGTGGTTGCAGACAGCAAGCTGGCGGCCCGCCCGATCCGGAGCGCATGCATGTATCCGACGAAAGACTGTCCGACATGACGTTTGAATAAACTGCTTAAATAACTCGCATTTCGATCCATCGTTTCCGAAAGTTTGGATAATGACAAAGGTTCGTTGTAATGCCGGTGTATATATTTCAGCATGTCCATGACGATGCCCGGTCTACCCGGGCTTATGCCGGGATCGGATGGGCCTTGGCTGTGAACCGTACGCAGCAAAAAGACGCAAGCTTCCGAAAGCTTTGACTTAATGATCGTATTTTTACCGAGCTGGTCGGAGTTGTACTCCTTGAACGTATCTTCCATCAGCTTGGAAAAATAGTTCAGCTGTTCTCCACTCAAATCGTAGTGCGACGGAAGCTCGCTGCCGATCTTTAAAATTTGATTGCGAACGATCGGATCGCAGCCGTCCGACAATACAATATTCAAATCAAACATACAACAATATTTTGCAAGCGCCGTTCCCGGCGGAATCACGATTTCATGCATGTGGTTCGGAAGCAGAAACGATACGGTACCCCGCTGCAAAGCATGGCTTTTCCCGTTCAGTCTTTCCTCTCCGGTTCCTTCGATAACAAGCGACAGCTCGGCAAAGTTGTGGTAATGAAGCCTGTAATTTTTCGTTAACCTGCTGATGATGACATAAAAGGGCAGATCGTCTTTGCCGAATTTTTTGAGCGTCAAGGCATCTTGGAATTCAAGAAAACGCGACACCGCTTTTTCCCTCCCTTAGGTGGCATCCCAATGTAAGAAAAGCTTGAAGTGAAATTTTCTGAATCTCAAAAAAATCGAACATCCAACCAATAAAATGCGACGATCGCTTCGCTCATCCCTACTATAATAAATTTTAAAAGCGTCTACAATCATCGGAGAACGCCCATACGATACCAGGAATTGCAAAAAGTCAGACTCCATAGGTTCAGGCTTGTTCTAGCTTGAAAAGAGTGCAGATTGCACGCGTGAGTAAGTTTTTTGTTAATAGGGGGCATTGGCGGATGAAGGACGGAAAAGGACGGTTCACGGTACGGCTCATGGTATTGCTAGTTGCGGCCGGTATCGTACCGGCATGTTCGACGGGCAGCGACGTTGCGAAAGACAAATCTTCCAAGACGGAGACCCAAAACCCGTTGCCTGCGAAAGAAACGTTGGAGCCGGTCGAGCTGCAAATTTATGGCGGCCGTTACGTGTCGGAGCAAGGATTTATGGATACCTACGGAAAGTATATCCAAAAAAAGTACCCTCATCTCAGCTTCAAAGTGTACAGCAATATGAAAGCGGCCGATATCGTTGCGGCGGGCCTGCCGATCGATATTTTTTACAGCGATCCGGTTGCATACCCCCGGGATTTAGCCGAATTCGGCCTAGCCTACGATATGTCCGCCTTGATCAAACAATTCAATTTTGACCAAAACCGATTGTATCCCGAACCGATTCAAGTGATGAAAGACACCTTTAACAAGGGAATAACGGGTTTGCCCCTGGCGATGAGAAACGTGGTCCTGCACTACAATAAAAACTTATTTGAGAAGTTCGGCGTTGCTCCCCCGCGCGACGGGATGACATGGGATGAAGTGTATGAGCTTGCCCGAAAAATGACGCGGCAGGATAACGGCGTGATGTACCGAGGGATTGATTTTTCGGTGCATGTCATCGATTACAATCAGTTGTCCCTCGGGATGGTCGATCCGAAGACGGAGCGCGCTAGCGTCAATACGGCGCAGTGGGGCGAGCTGATTCGCAATTTTGCGCGATTTTATCAAATATCCGGAAACGAAGTGGGCACTCCGGAAGCAAAAGATATTATGGACTGGAAACGTTTCGGCGAAAAAGGGATTACGGCCATGGAAGCGACGACGTTTACGTCGGCTGTCGTAACGAAGGAATTATTCGATATGGACTACGCCTCGCTTCCGTCGTTCTCCTCCAAGCCGGGGGTAGGATCGCAATCGCCGGCAACCTATATCGGACTGACGGCCAGCACTCAGCATCATCAGGAAGCGTTCCGGGTAATCGAATATTTGCTGTCCAACGAGTTCCAGACCATGCTTTCCCGAACGGGAACGATATCGGCGCTAAAGGATACTGCGGTAAATAACGTATTTGGCGCGGACGTACCCGAGTTGGCCGGAAAAAATTTGAAGGCGGCAATTCCGTCCCATGCGGCGGCTCCGGCTCCGTTTTCCAAATACTCGGGTAGCGTACAGGCCAACCTATGGACGCCTCTGCTCAAAGTGTTTACCAGAGAAGTCGACGTCAATACCGGGCTGCGGACGATAGAGGAATCGATTAACAAGAAGATCAATGAGCTGAAAGCCGATAGCAAGTAAACCGCACTGATGCGGCGGAACATATAGGACTCGTCCCTGCAGGGTTACAGGACACGGGTTCTTTTTGTCGTAATGGCAAGGTAAAAGGAAACAGACCCTATGCTGCAAAAACGGTGGAATGCACGGAAAAAAGGCGGGCGATGCCTCTTTTCAAAAAGCAACTTATCTGATAACCTGATAAGTAACGAAATCAAACTTTTAAAAAAATGGAGCGATCGTTTATGCGAGTATCTCTGTTCATTACTTGTCTGGCCGACCAAATGTATCCCGAGGTTGGCGAAAGCGTTGTCAGGCTGCTGCACCGGTACGGGTGCGAGGTCGATTTTCCCGAGCTGCAAACGTGCTGCGGACAGCCGGCCTATAACAGCGGCTACCAGGACGAAGCGCGCGAGGTGGCGCGCAATTTGATCCGCGCGTTCGACCACAGCGACTACGTCGTGTCGCCTTCCGGCTCCTGTACGGGCATGGTGCATCACTATTATCCGCAGCTGTTCGAAAACGAGCCGGAGTGGAAGGCGAAGGCGGAGCGGTTGATCGCGAAGACGTACGAGTTTTCGCAGTTTCTCGTCGGGGTGCTTGGCGTCAAAGATTTGGGCGCCGTTTTCCAGGAAAAGGTGACCTATCATCCGTCTTGCCATGCGATGCGGCTCCTCGGCGTCAAGACGGAGCCCGGCGAGCTGATGGCGAATGTCGAGGGGCTCGAGCTCATCGATTTGCCCCGAAAAGAAGACTGCTGCGGCTTCGGCGGTACGTTTGCGGTGAAGATGGCTGATATGTCCGAGGCGATGGTGTGCGAGAAGGCCGCCAACGTATGCGCGACGAATGCCGGCGTATTGGTCGGGACTGATATGGGGTGTTTGATGAACATCGGCGGGCGTCTGAACAAGGAAAACAAGCCGGTGCGCGTCATGCATTTGGCCCAGCTGCTGGAGGAAGGAGTGAAGAACGGTGAGCGGAAACACGGCAAGTGAAAAAGAGCTGATCGGCACCGGACTGAAAAAGCGGACGGAAGAAGCGCTGGCGAACGATTTTTTGCGGAAAGCCGTGGCATTTACGACCGATAAATTGAAGACGGGCAAGCTGAAAGCGTCGGACGACTTCGGCCATTGGGAAGAGTGGCGCGAGCGGGGCAAGCAAATTCGCAAGCACGTCGTAGACAACCTCGATTACTATTTGACCCAGTTTACGGACAATGTGTCTAAAGCGGGAGGACATGTGCACTTTTGCCAGACCGGGGACGAAGCGGTGAAGACGTTCCTCGAGATCGCCGAAGAACGCCGGGCTAAGCTTGTGGCGAAGGGCAAGTCGATGGTTTCGGAGGAAATCCATCTCAATCATCATTTGGAGGAGCGGGGCATCGAAGCGATCGAGACGGACCTCGGCGAATACATTCTTCAGCTCGCCAAAGAGACGCCGTCGCATCTGATCATCCCGGCGATTCATAAGAACAAGCAGCAAATCGCCGATATTTTCTCCGAGGAAGCCGGCGAGTCGTTCGTCCCGGAGACGAAAGTGCTGGCCGGCTATGCCAAGCAGCGGCTGCGCAATTACTTTCTGGAAGCGGACATCGGACTGACCGGCTGCAATTTCGGCGTGGCGGAATCCGGCGCGATTACCCTCGTCTCCAACGAGGGCAACGGGCGGATGGTGTCCACGATTCCGAAGTGCCACGTCGTCATTATGGGCATGGAGCGGCTTGTGCCGACCTACGACGATCTCGAGGTCGTGCTTAACCTGCTTGCGCGCAGCGCGACGGGCCAGAAGCTGACGACGTACACGTCGATGATTACCGGACCGCGCCGCGAAGGGGAGCTCGACGGACCGGAGGAGCTGCATCTGATCGTCCTTGACAACGGACGTTCCGCGCAGCTCGGCGACCCGGTCTTCCAGGAAGTGCTGCACTGCATCCGCTGTGCAGCGTGCTTGAACGTGTGCCCCGTGTACCGTCACGTGGGCGGTCACACCTACGGCAGCGTGTACAGCGGCCCGATCGGGGCCGTGCTGACGCCGCTGCTGCAGCAGGACATGAAGGAAGCGGGACAGCTGTCCTACGCTTCCAGCCTGTGCGGGGCATGCTATGAGGCATGCCCGGTCAAAATCCCGCTGCACGATATGCTCGTGCAGCTGCGGGCGCGCAAAGTGCGGCTCGGGCTGACGCCGCTCGCGGAGCGCGCCGCCTTCAAGACGTTCCAGACGACGTTCGGGAACGTCACGCTGTACCGTTTGGCGACGAAGTCCGCCTACTATGCGATGAAGCCTTTTGTCAGCAAAGGCTTCATTACGAAAGCGCCCGGCCCCGGTGCCGGTTGGACCCAGTCGCGGTTCCTGCCGATGAAGCCGAAGCGCTCGTTCCGCGACCGTTGGGAGGAATTGCAAAAGGAATTGAAGCAGACCCGGCCGATGGAGCCGCAGGAAGGTGGGCATCGACATGACTAAGGGGACCATTCAAGGCCGGGAAGCGTTCATTGCGAATTTGTCGTCCCGCTTGGGACGCAAGGCCGTTTCACCCGTACCGCCGGCGCATTCGTTCCGCGGGGCTCCGGAGTTCTATAAGGAAATCGAACGTACGACGGAAGAGAAGATCGAATCATTCATTGAGAACTGGACCGCGCTGACCGGCAAAGCTCTCGTTGTGGAAGAAGCCGAGGCCGGCGAGCGTATCGGCGCCTGGCTGCAGGAAGTGGCCGCCGAGCTCGGTGTGAAGCAAGTGTCCCGCTGGGAACACGAAGGACTTCAGGCGCTCGGGCTCGACGCTGCACTCGCCGCCGCCGGGGTCGAAGTCGTGCCATGGCGGGAAATCCCGCAGGACGAGGGCGAGGCCGCCGCTGCCGCTGCCGCCGAGCCCGGCTCGAATTGGTCGGCGCGCAGCGAGCTGCTGAGGCGCACGGAGCGCTGCCAGCTCGGCGTCGTATGGCCGGACTTCGCGGTAGCGAACACGGCGACGCTTGTGCTGCAATGCTCGCGGGAGCGCGGCCGTTCCGTCAGCCTGTTGACGGAAATATTGTTCGCTGTGTTTCGGGCTGACCAGCTCGTAAACCGCATGGGCGAAGCGTTCGCGGAGATCACCGCAGGCAAGGCATCCCCGGAGCAGTACGCTTCCTCGCTTAACCTGATTACCGGACCGAGCCGAAGCGCCGACATCGAGAACGATTTGACGATCGGCATCCATGGGCCCGGCAAAGTGTACGCGGTCATTATCAAGTAAGACGGACCTTGGCGCAAGGAGAGCATATTCCGTACCCCGTTTCGATGCAGAAATTCAGAAGCCCGATCCCGGTCTCCAGCGAGGCCGGGATTTTTTGGTTACAATGAAACAATCGGTTTTCTGGTCTCCGGAGGATAAGGTACAATAGCGATGAGCCTCTTTAATGATACTTTCTATAACGATAACGAGCCGAAAAGCAGTAAAAATGGATTGGGGGAGCAAACCATGAAGATAACGATCGATCCGGTACCGATAGAACAAAAATCGGTGCTGAGGAATTTGCTGGAACTGTATAAGTACGATTTTACCGAGTTCGATCCGGAGGACGTGAATGAACACGGACTTTACGGGTATACATATTTGGACCATTACTGGACGGAGGAAGGCAGGCACGTCTTTTTTGTTCGGGTGGACGGCAAGTTGGCCGGTTTCGCCATGGTGCGGCAGCTTGGTCAAACGGAGGAAGGCATCGCCATATACGCGATGGCCGAATATTTTATTATGCGCAAGTACCGCCGATCGGGTCTCGGCAGGGAGTTTGCGTTCCATTTGTTCGACCGGTTCCGGGGCGTTTGGCGAGTGAAGCAAATCGAGGAAAACATGCCGGCGCGCCGGTTCTGGTCCAGCATCATTTCCGAATATACCGAAGGACGGTTCGAGGAGCTGCGCGAACCGGAGTGGGACGGTCCGATCCATCGGTTCCGGTCTTGCTGAAGTGAACTAACCGCACGCGCAAAAAAACGAGCGCCTTCCTTCACCGTCATACGCGGCAAAAGTGAGCGCTCGTGCTTATTCCATTTCCTTCATCCTCCCGTCCAAAGCCTGCTTGGCCGCGACAATCTCTTCATCGCTGACCTCTTTGTCGCCATAGCGCACTTTTTCATACACGGACACAACCGGCTCCGGTGTGAGCCAAAGCTGCGTCTCCCAGCGCCCCAGCTCTTGTCCTGTCTCTTTCGGCGTCAAGTAAGGCTTTGCTTTGTACCCCGCCTTCCTGCCCATCGTTAACATCGCTCGATACAGGTAGCGCGCCCGCTCCCGATTATTGTGCAATTCATCCCATCGGGGCTCTCTGTGGGCGTTTTTGAACAGGCTGCCGAATCGCGAGGCAAATACGTTTCGGAACGCTCTCCAGTCCATGATGCTTTCCACGTCGTCCTCGTACCCGATCCCGTTATCTTTGCGTTCGCCTTGGCTAAGAAACTCGAGCAGCCATTTGTAGCTGTTCCGAATCCAGCCGATAAGCAATCGTGCGAGCCGGTATACGATAAAAATGATAACCGCGCCCATAAAAATATACACGAGGATCATCCCCGCTTTTTGCAGCCAGATCAACCACTCCGACGGCTCACTTTGAGGGGTGGAAGGCATTTCGCTAACGCGCGGCGGTCTCGGTGCTTCTTTGGGCGCGAGTTCGAACTTCAAAGGATTCCCGCTGAGATTGAATCCGCCGAGCAGCTTCTCTTTCAGCCATAGGACCGCTTGCTGCAGTAAAGGGAATACGGCAATCAGCACGGCAGCAGTGAATAAGGCCATTGCCAAGGCGCGGTTCTGCCACAGCACGGAAGCGGTGAGCGGAGCATTTTTTTTCCCCGACAATGTCTCCTGCTTCAAGTAACTCTGGTTCACCATGAGCATCATCAAGGCGAGCGAAGGGATGCCGCACCAGAGCAGCAAAGGCTGGTAAGGGGCGAACGTGGACTCCATAAAAGGAATGAAGCGCATGAAA
Organism: Paenibacillus allorhizosphaerae; assembly: GCF_910594985.1. Lineage (GTDB taxonomy): Bacteria > Bacillota > Bacilli > Paenibacillales > NBRC-103111 > Paenibacillus_G > Paenibacillus_G allorhizosphaerae. The sequence continues at coordinate 151,640 of NZ_CAJVCE010000004.1, read as the reverse complement.
ATCGACGTAACAAAGTATAATACAATCCCTACGACATAATAACCGGGCGGAAAATATTCGATCCACCGCACAACCGCCGTCCGGGAACCGCGGTAGCCGAATACGAAGCCAGCCGGCCATATGTAAGGGAACAGGGCTGTTCCGCCCATCCATGCGTACGAATGCAGCAAGGCGGCGGCGGCCAGACACAGCAGAAGCGGGAGATGAACGAAGCTTCGCAGAAAACTTACACGGCCAAGCGCATAACCGGCCCAATGGCAGAGCGGCAGCGTCGCGAGCCATAACCATCGGCCGGGCGATTCGGGCAATACATACAAGGTCAGCAGCAGAAACAGCGGGAAAAACAACAGCAGCTCGATACATCCTCTCGCAAGCGCTTTTCCGCTAGCGGCCATCGCTGTGATCATCATGCGCCGACCTCCGTTTCCTTCGGCCGTGGCTTGGCCTCATCTTCTTGCAGCAGGAACACGTTCACCGCATTGCCGTTTCGCCTAAGCTGCTCCATCGGTCCAAGCATTTTATCGCTGACATGAGTGGAAATAATGAGTATGTCCATCCCCGATACGGCCCGTTCCACTTCCTCATCCAAGAAGTAATCGAACGGGAGGCAGCGGGCCACGATCAGCTTCGCCATCGTTTCGAGCATATATTCCAGCTGCGCGTACCCGCTCATCGGCACCACCCGCACCGGTTCGCTCGGATCGTCGATGGAATGGGCATTCGTTCCGAAGCCTACGTCCATTCCTCGTTCAATGGCGAGCTCCGCAAATGCGGCGGCATAGGAGATCCCTTTTTCCATCAGCGCCACATTGTTGACCTGATCCCACATCCCTTCGTGATCCTCAACGTTGTAGTATATAAGCAGCCGGTGCTCCGCGGTAAAATCGTGCTGGTGCACCTGCAGCTTGCCGCTTCGCGCCGTCGCTTTCCAGTTGACGCCCTTGAGCGGATCGCCCGTCCGGTACTCCCGCGCACCGGCAATCATGAAAGGGTCGTCGACAATCCAGCGCCGCACTGTAAAATCCCCTTGCCAGCTGTGGGTCGGCAAATCGATCTCCTCGAGCGGAATCGGGCGTGGATAGACGAGCAGCTCGCCGTCCACCGTCAGCTGCCTGCTGGTCTTATGAAGCCCGATAATGTCGCCTGTGGTCAGCGTTGCCGTTCGCAGACGATAGCAGCCGCGTTCCAGGCACGTGATTTTATGGCGTCTCGTAATTTTCGTAAACGGCATCAGGCTGAAAAAGCTGCGATGGTTCTGAAACATCGTACCGTCGCTAATATCGAGATTGAATTGCTGTCCGAATTTCAGATTGCCGTGAATGAGCGATTCGAGCCGCAACCACGGAACCGGCAGCGGCGAATGGTTGGAGAGCCGCTCCACCATCTCCACTTTGTCGCCGGGGTAACACGCTCTTACGTTGAAATATCGCTCATAGCTCAGCTTCTGCGCTCCGAAGCTGCGGAATATCCAGGCTTGCGCGGCAATCACGATGGCGGCGATGAAGAGAAACCAATGAATCCCCAATCGATCACACCCTATTCCTGATAATGAAAGAACATTTCATACAACGAAACGTTAAGCGTACGATTTGGCTTCCGCCGGTACGGGGACGTCCAGCAATATTTTTTCAATGATAGTGCGGACGGCCTCGGCTTGACGCGAGCGAAGAGCTGCCTTTAGCAGCATCCGGTGAGCCATCACCGGCTCTGCCATCGCTTTCACGTCATCGGGCGTGACAAAATCGCGCCCCCGTATAATGGCGTGCACCTGTGCCGCTTTCAGCAGCGCCTGGCTGCCCCGCGGACTGACACCTACGGCGACGTCAGCGTGAACCCGCGTTCTCTCTACAATTTGCAGCAAATAGGCAAGCACATCGTCGGACACAGCGACCTTGGCGTACGTATCTTGGGCTACTACGATATCCGAGGCATCGGCAACGCTTTCAATCGACTCCAGCGGGCTTGCTTCTTTGAATCTTTTCAGAATGTCCAAGCCTTCCTCGGCTGTCGGATAGCCCATCTTTACTTTGAACAGAAAACGGTCGAGCTGCGCTTCCGGCAGCGGAAAGGTGCCCTGGCTTTCAACCGGATTTTGCGTGGCGATCACGAGAAACGGACGACCGAGACGATGGGTTTCCCCGTCAATGCTGATCTGTCTTTCCTCCATGCATTCGAGCAGGCTCGATTGCGTTCTTGGCGTTGCACGGTTGATCTCGTCAGCGAGTAAAACGTTTGCGAACAGCGGTCCCGGACGAAATTCGAATTCAGACAGCTTCTGATTATAGTAATGAATGCCGCTCAAATCCGACGGCAGCAAATCGGGCGTAAATTGAATGCGTTTGAAGCTGCAGCCGAGAGACTTGGCCATTGCTTTGGCGAGCAGCGTTTTTCCCGTGCCCGGTACGTCTTCGAGCAGCACATGCCCCGAAGAGATGAGCGCGATCAGCAATTTGTCGACCACTTCTTCTTTTCCCACAATTACCCGGCCGACGTTGCTGCGGATTCGGTCGGCAAGCTCCCGTATTTGCATAAACGGCATGAATGATCGCTCCTTTGAACACGAAGTAAAATCGACGGTTTTGATGCTCCATGATTTGGATGATTGATATGATGTGGTTTCACGGTTGCAAAAATAAGTATATATGGTTGCGAAGAGGAAATCGAGGATGTTTAAGCAAGATTAATTTTTATTATGCAGTGTGAGGTTGAAGGTTGCAATCTCGCAACGTGATCAGCGTCGGTTGAAGTCGGATGGAACACTGAAATTCCCACGCAAAGGCAGGCATTTTCGCATTGACACCTGCAAAAGATGGATGGTACTATGAAATTGTCATTATACAAAACCGTGGTTTATTATACTAAACCACAAGCTTTTGGACAGATGGAGGACGCATGGAAAAGAAGTATTGGGTACCCGCATTGGAAAAAGCAAACGATGTGCTGTTGGCCATTTCCGAACAGCCTTCCGGGCTGAAGCTGATCGACCTTTCGAAACGGCTTGGCATTAACAAGAGCTCCATGTTTTCGCTGCTGAACACCATGGAAGCGCTTGACTGGGCCGTGCGCGAGCAGGATGGCACTTATTCTTTGGGGTCGAAGCTGGGGTATATCGGCAATGCATTTTTCAAGCAATTCAGCCTGATCGACCGATTCCGCAAGGAAGCCTCCGTAACGAAGCACATCATTCAGGAAACGATTCAGCTTGCCAAGCTGGAGCAGCATGAGGTGCTGTATCTGGCCAAGGAAGAGATGCCGTCCCCGGTACGGCTTGCATCGGAGCCGGGGAAGAAGCTGCCTGCCCACGCAACCGCACTCGGCAAAGCGATGCTGGCCTGGCAGGAGCCGGACCATGTAAAGGCGCTCTTTGCCGAAGACACGCTCGGTCCTTGTTTAACCCCGCACACGCTGCAAAGCCGCGAGGAGCTTATTAGGCAGCTCGGCGAAGTGCGGGAAGCCGGTTACGCTTTTGATTTGCAGGAAGCGGTGATGGGCTTTTGCTGCGTGGCGGCACCGGTGCGCGGGAGCGACGGAGAAGTCGTGGCGGCGATCAGCTGCTCCATGTTCCAGCATGAATGGGAGCAGAAGCGGGAGCTGGCGACGGCGGAAATATGCGCCCTTGCCAAACGGCTGTCGCACAGCTGAACCAAGACGCGGATTCATATTGCTATAATACGTAAAAAAGGGATGTGAGCCTGTTGAGATTGCAGAACAAAATTATTCTTATTACCGGTTCCGGCTCCGGGATCGGGAAAAGCACGGCGCTGCTGTTCGCGAGAGAAGGCGCTACCGTGATCGTCAACGATCTGTTGGAGGAGAAAGGGCTGGAGACGCTGGAGGAGATTCGTCAAGCCGGCGGCAGCGCGATCTTCGTACAAGCGGACGTGACGAATCCCGATTCCGTGAAGTCGATGGTCGATACGATCATCGCCAAATACGGGCGGATCGACGTATTGTTCAACAATGCGGGCGTCAGCGGCGTCGGCGCGATTCACGAGGTTGAGCCGGACGCCTGGGACCGCGTCATCAACATTAATATCCGCGGCGTTTACCTGCCTTGCAAATACGTACTTCCGCATATGATGGAACAAAAGGACGGCTCGGTCATCAATATGTCTTCTTGCATCGCCGAAATCGGATTAGCCCGCAGAGCTTCCTATTCGGCAACGAAAGGCGCTGTACTCGCATTGACCAAATCGATGCAGGTCGATTATGCGCCGTATAATATTCGAGTGAACGCGCTGCTGCCGGGTACCGTGCTGACGCCGTTTGTCGAGGATTATTTGAAGAAATCGTACGACAACCCGGAGGCGGGCTACGAATCGCTCAAGAAGCGCCAGCTCAGCGGCGATCTGCTGCGTCCGGACGATGTGGCCAAAGCGGCGTTGTTCCTGGCATCGGATGATTCCCGTTTCATGATGGGTTCTCCGCTCTATATCGACGGCGGCGTCGTATTCGGGAAGAACGGATAACGGTTACCGCGTTCGTTCAGCTCTTATTGAAATACCAAGCGACTTTCAAGGAGGAAGAAAACAGAGATGAAACTGCTCACTTTTATAGAGAACGGACGCCAGCAGCTTGGCGTAAAAACGGATCGCGGCATCGTACATATTGCGAAAGCGCTTGAGGCCGTTCAAGCGGACGGAAACGTAGCGCGCAATGTGCACGAAGTCATTGACGGCGGTCAGTCGGCGGTCAGCGCGCTCGAAGCTTTCGTCGCCAAGGCGCTTGCCGCAGGCGGCAGCGACGCTTATGTACTGGACGAATCCAAGCTGACTTTGGGGCCATGCGTGACGCATCCGAACAAAATCATTTGCGTCGGGCTCAACTACCGCAAGCATGCGGAAGAGACGAACGCGCCGATTCCGCAATACCCGATTTTGTTCAATAAATTCAACAACACGTTGACGGGCCACGGCCAAGATGTGCCGCTTCCGGTTCGCGTGACGAGCAAAGTCGATTACGAAGCGGAGCTCGTGATCGTGATCGGCAAGGAAGCGAAGTACGTTTCCAAAGAAAATGCGCTCGGCCACGTATTCGGTTACTGCAACGTGAACGATTTGTCCGCTCGCGACCTGCAGATGCGCACGCAGCAATGGCTGCTCGGCAAATCATGCGACGGCTTCAGTCCGCTCGGACCGTACCTGGTCACTGCCGACGAGGTGGGGAACCCGAACGATTTGAGCATCCGCTGCATCGTAAACGGCGAAGTACGCCAAAATTCGAACACTTCGGATATGATTTTCCATTGCGATGAAATCGTCAGCTATATTTCGCATCATATGACGCTTGTGCCGGGCGACATTATTTTGACGGGAACGCCGGAAGGCGTCGTACTGGGGTATCCGGAAGTGAAGCAAGTGTACTTGAAAGACGGCGACGTCGTTACGATCGAAATCGAGAAGCTCGGTTCGCTGACGAACCGCATGGTGAACGAGCAAGCATAACGCAAAGCTAAGCTACCGCAAGGAGCCAAAGGAGGCACATTGTTCAATGGCAGCACCTATTACTTCGGGCGCCGACGCGCTCGTGATGGATACGCGCGACCATGTTGCGACGGCCATTAAAGATTTGCAGGCAGGGGAACGCGTTACTTACCGGGTACAGGATCAAGTGCTGGAGCTGACGCTGATCGATCCTGTTCCGTTCGGTCATAAAATCGCCGTCGCCGACATTCCCGAAGGCACGGATATCCGCAAATACGGCGAAGTGATCGGGCGCACGACATGCGCCATTCAGGCCGGGCAGCACGTGCATGTGCATAATGTCGAAGGCATCCGCGGACGCGGGGATCAAGCCAAAGCGTGAGAACGTGAGAAAAAATTGACAACCGGCAGTGTTGTTTCACCACTGCAACGATTGCAAAAGATTGACAACCGACAGTATTGCTTCGCCACTGTAACGGTTGCAATGAGGGGAGAACGAAAGCATGACACATATGATGGGATATAGAAGACCGAACGGCGACGTAGGCATCCGCAACCATCTGCTCATTATTCCTACCGTCATTTGCGCCAATCAGGTGTGCAGCCGCATTATGCAAATGGTGCCGGAAACCGTAGCGATTCCGCATCAGCACGGCTGCAGCCAGATCGGCGCCGACAAGGACCGCACGTTCGAGGTGCTGGCCGGAACCGGCCGCAACCCGAACGTCGGCGGCGTCATTATCATTAGTCTCGGCTGCGAAGTGGTCGACCCGCATGCGCTTGCCGAAGCGATTCGCCCGACGGGCAAACTGATCGAAGTGTTCGACATCCAGTCGGTCGGCGGTTCGGTGAAGGCGATACAGCACGGCGTGGAGCTAGCGAAGAAAATGCGTGCGCAGCTCGATGCCATGCAGCCGGAGCCGGTGCCGTTCAGCGAGCTAATCATCGGCGTCAAATGCGGCGGCTCTGACGCTACCTCCGGACTCGCTTCCAATCCGGCGCTTGGCGCTGCGGCCGATTCATTGATCAAGCAAGGCGGAGGTGTCGTCATCGGCGAGACGACCGAAATTATCGGCGCTGAGCATGTGCTCGCATCCCGCTGCGCGACACAGGCGACAAGCGACAAGCTGTATCACATCGTCGACCGCTTCGAGAAAGAAGTGGAGCGGATGGGCGCAGACATGCGCGGCGGCAACCCGAGCCCGGGCAACATTGCCGGCGGCCTGACCACCATCGAGGAGAAGTCGCTCGGCTGCATCAGCAAATGCGGCACCGCGCCGATCGAAGGCGTCATTGAGTACTCCGAAACGATTCCGAAGCACGGATTGTATTTTATGGACTCGCCCGGCAACGATATCGAATGCGTATCGGGCATGGCGGCAGGCGGCGCGCATCTGGTTTGCTTTACGACCGGCCGAGGTACGCCGACGGGCTCGGCTGTCATTCCGGTCATTAAGATTACCGGCAACAAGCGGATGTTCGAACGGATGTCCGACAACATGGACGTCGATGTCAGCGACATGCTCGAAGGCACGTTAAGCCTCGAAGATGCGGGCGACCGGATTTGGCAAGAAATTCAAGAAGTGGCAAACGGCAAGCAGACCAAAGCGGAAATCCTCGGCCATACGGAGTTCAGCATTAACCGGATCGGCCCGAGCTTGTAACAGACGCAAGGCCGCTTGTATGGCGGCTTCCATAGAAAGTAATACGTTCATCAACGATCGGAGGGTATCAATTCATGGGCAGACTAACGAATCGGGTCGCACTGGTTACCGGGGCGAGCCGGGGCATCGGAGAAGCAATCGCCATTCGCTTGGCGGAGGAAGGCGCTCACGTTGCCATTAACTTTACGTCGGACAGATCCCGCGCGCTGGCGGAGAACGTAAAGCAGCAGGTAGAGGCGCACGGCGTGAAGGCGATGGTCGTTCAAGCGGACGTAGGCAGCAAACAGCAGGTGGAATCGATGTTCGAGCAAGTAAAGGCGCAGCTCGGCGACGTGGACATACTGGTCAACAATGCGGGGATTGCGCCGTTCGAAGCTTTTCTGAAAGTGACGGAGGAAACGTGGGACCGCACGTACAATACGAACGTCAAATCGATCTTCCTCTGTTCACAGCTTGCGGCAAAATCGATGATTCCGAAGCGATACGGCAAAATCATCAACGTGCTCTCGACTGCCAGCCTCGTCGTGACGAGCCCGGTCATCCCGCACTATCAGTCGTCCAAAGCGGCCGCGAACATGCTGACGAAAGGGATGGCTATCGAGCTCGGCAAATACAACATTAACGTCAATGCGGTAGGCCCGAGCACCGTCGATACCGACATGTGCACAGACTACTTGGCCGACGATGCCATCCGCGCGAAAGAAGTCGAGGCGAATCCGATGAAGCGTCTCGGAACGGCGCGTCAAATCGGCGATGCCGTCGTATTCCTCGCTTCCGAAGAAGCGATGCAGATCAACGGTCATCTGCTGATGGTCGACGGCGGACTTACGGTCAAAGCGGCCCAGCCGGACGACCATATGGAGCATTAATCCATTTCTTACAGGCAGTCCTTCCCAGTGGAAGGGCTGTTTTTTGTTGGAACGGCGGCAATACGCCATCGACAGCTATGCACAGCGTTTCGGATACGGCAACGTCAAGGAGTTTACCGGTCATGCGGTCGGAAAAGAGCTATGGGAAGAGCCGGCCGTTCCCCATTTTGGAACAAAAGGGATGGGAATGCGGCTGAAGAAAGGTTTGGTGCTCGCCATCGAGCCGATGTTCACCCTTGGAGATTGGCATGCTTTTGTGGAAAGCGACGGGTGGACGGCAAGAACGGTCGATCGTTCCATTTGCGTTCAATATGAGCATACGGTGGCCATTGCGGAAAACGGTCGCAAATTCTCACGACGCTGTAGCCGATAGGCGGAAACACCCTAACTCGAAAAGTTACGAGCTTATTTCTCAAGCTCTTCTGTTACCCGGTGCAAACATATCTGCTGATTTCAAAAAGAGGTAAATTGCGGTCTCGCAAAATACCTCTTTTTTGTCCATTTCCCACGGTAAGACAGGGTAGGGCGGGGAGGTCATCCGCCGTTTAATGATGCTGATCATTTTCGTAATTGGAAATTTCGATCAGATTGCCGTCGGGATCGCGGATATAAACGGACAGGATGGGACCCAGCGCACCGGTTCTTGCGACGGGACCTTCCTCGATGGCAACCTGCAGCTTCTCCAGATGAAGCATAACCTCCTTGAGCGGAACAGGCGTAATAAAGCACAAATCGATGGAGCCGGGCAGCGGAGCGCTCGCTTTCGGTTCGAATTCTTTGCCGTATTCGTGCAAATTCAGCTTTTGGCTTCCGAACTGAAGCGCTTTGCGGCCGTTTCCGAAGGTTGTCACTTCCATCCCCAATACAGAAGAGTAAAACTCGCATGTTTGTGCGATGCTGCGAACGGTTAACACAAGGTGGTCGATACGATCGATCCTCATTTTATACACCTGATTTCCATAAAATTTAATTGTAGGGTGATTGGGCTTGCCGGCTGAGTCAAACGGAACGTTGATTTCATTTTATCTCCTGAGGGTAACAAAATATATATGACAATCTAATACTCTCCTAATAGTTCGCTGATATTTTCTGAAATATTTGCAAGTATAGTAGATTTATCAAACAGGGGGTGAGCGTGATGAATCATATTCAAATGCTGTATAATGGCAAGGTTTATCAAGGGGCTGTTGCATACGAAGGGGCGGAACTGATGGAGCTTTCCATGGAAAAGCCGGTTCCGTATAAGGGAGGCGATGCGGTACTTTGCTTCGATTTCAAAAGGCGGCGGAGGATGCGCATCCTCCGGGGCTCGGGCAACAAGCTCATTGTTGCGCCGGAGGAGTCGGAAATATTCCGAATTAACGCGCAGCCGGAACAAACGAATGAGGATCTGCTCCTCGACGACGACATGATGTTCGAAAGCTTTAAGCTGAACGTATTCGGGACGATCAGCGAAGATTTTCGCACGCTTGCCGTCCGCTTCGTCGATATTTGCCGTTTGGGGTTCGGCTTTGAAATCGACGACTTTTCGGTAAAGCTCAATCACGTATACGACACCATGATTTTTTGCGATGAGGAAACGATTCATCCGAAGCTGATTGTCCGGTATGTTCATATTATGGAAAAAACGATACGATACGGCGCGGAGATTCATAAGATTTCGGCCAAGGACCTGAATAAGCTGCGATATTTCATTGCCGCCAAACAGTTTGCTGGAGCTTGAGGCGGCCCGGATGAACGATCCGCAGCGCCCTATTCGGCCGACAAACCGCCAAGCGATTGCGACCTATTATCGTGTACAACGATAAATACCCGGCTGTCCGCCAAAGCGGCACGAGCCGGGTATTATTCATTATGCCTTATTCAGCGGCAGGAGAGTCGAACGATAACGTATTGCCGGCTACCATGACTCTTTCGATCTTAAAGTCAGGAGATACGAGAACCAGATCGCCCAGTTTGCCCGTTTCAATGCTGCCGGTTTCGTGATCCATGCCGAGCTGTCTCGCCGGATTGCCGCTGGCCATACGGCTGGCCGTTTCCATGTTGACCCCGACCGTCTGTACCATGAATCGCAGCGCATCAATCATCGTAAGCGTGCTGCCGGCAAGGCTGTCGCCTTCTTTCAGACGGGCTACGCCGTCCTTGACAACGACGCCGAGGCCGCCGAGCTGATAGTCGCCGTCGCCAAGCCCGGCTGCGGAGATGGCGTCGGTAACGAGCACGAGACCGTCGGGCCCTTTGGCCTTCGCGAGAAGTCCGATGCAGGCCGGATGGACATGATGTCCGTCGGCGATCACTTCCGCCGTGATTTTGTCCTCCGTCATGACCGCTCCGACAACGCCGGGCTCGCGATGGTGCAGCCCTTTCATTGCATTGAACGTATGAACGGCATGTCGCAGCCCGTGCGATACCGCGCTTACGATTTGCTCATAGGTAGAGTCGGTATGGCCGCAAGCCGGGACGATGCCCTGCTCGGAAAGCAGGCGGATCGTCTCCAGCGCACCTTCCGTCTCCGGCGCAAGCGTCATCATTTTGATGAGCCCAGGATACTTCGCCGTCCACTCGCGAATCCAGTCCGGGCGCGGAGTAACGATATAGCTCGGGTTTTGCGCGCCGGGCCATTTGGGGCTTATAAACGGCCCTTCCAAATGAACGCCGGCCAGCCGCGCATAAGGCATGCCGTTTTCATTGCGGATGAAAGCATCCGCCGCTTGAAGCACATCGGCCAAAGCTTCCTTCGAGCCGGTCACCGTCGTGGCAAGCAAGGTGGTCGTGCCGCAGCTGCTGTGGAACCGCGTAATGCCTTCGATGGCGGCCTGCGAGGCGTCCATAAAATCGTGGCCGTAGCCTCCGTGCACGTGCACGTCGACGAAACCGGGCAGCGCCCAGCTCCCTTTGGCATCGATCCGTTCCATGGCGGCGGCCAAATCGAGCTGGCTGATCGTCTCCATCGGCCCGACGAGCCGAATGCGTCCGTCCCGCAAAGCGATGAAACCGCGCTCGATCGTCCGGTGCGGCGTTACGACTTTGGCATTGGTAATGATGCTGCTGATTCTCATTTCAATCGACTCCCCGCTTCCGAATCCAATAATACGACGACATGCGGATGCGTCTGCAAGAGCGACGCCGGGCATTCCGTGGTGATCGGCCCTTGCAGGGCGCGGGCGACAATCTCCGCTTTATCCCGTCCGCGAACGACCAGCAAAATCATTTTCGCCTTCAGAATGGTGCCGACGCCCATCGTAATGGCATGGGTCGGCACTTCTTCCGGTTTGTTGAAAAATCTCGCGTTGGCTTCTCTCGTTTGCTCCTGCAGCTCGACAACGTGCGTGCTGCGAACAAGCGAGTGATCCGGTTCGTTGAAGCCGATATGCCCGTTATGCCCGAGACCAAGAAGCTGCATATCGATCTGCTCGGCCTGCTCCAACAAGCTGTCGTAGCGCTCGCATTCCGCGCTCAGATCGGATGCGGTACCGTCCGGAATGTGGCAGGCCGCGGGGTTCACATCCACCGAGCCGAATAGGTGCTCCTGCATAAAAGCAAAGTAGCTGGCCGGGTGGTTGCGGTCGAGGCCGACGTATTCGTCCAAATTAAACGTCGTCGCCTTGGCGAAGCTGACGAGTCCTTGGCGGTGCGTTGCCACCAGTTCCCGGTAAATGCCGACCGGCGTACCGCCTGTGGCGAGCCCGAGAATTGAGCGCGGGTTCGTTTGCAGCATCCCGGTAATAATGCCTGCCCCCGCCTTATTCAGCTCATCGTCCGTGCGAAATGTCAAAATGTTCATTCAAGCTATCTCCCTTTTTCTTTGCGATATTTTTTGACCTGTTGGAACGATTGCTCCAGCAGGGGAACATATTCGTCGAATTGCTCGCTGACGAGAGCGGTAAACAAAATGTCGACCACGTGCAGCAGCGCGATACGGGAAGCCATATCGCCTCTTCGCATGCCTTCCTCGAGGGAAGAGGCGAACAGCCGGATGTCCGATGCTTGCGACAGCCGGTTCATCCCGAATTTGGTCAGGGAGATGGTAAGCGCCCCTCGCTCCTTGGCGCACTGCAGCGCATCGTTCGTTTCGGGAGTTTCACCGGAATACGATACGGCGAAGGCCACATCGTGCTCGGTCAAGCTGGAAGCGGAAGTGATCTGCATGTGGGAATCCGGCCAATAGTGGGCCATCTTGCCGATACGGACAAGCTTCTGCTGAAAATCAAGCGCGACGATACCGGAAGTCGCCATGCCGTACAAGTCGATCCGGCGCGCACGCTGAAGCGAATCGACCGCTCGCTGAAGCTCGGTGAGATCGAGCTGACGCGTCGTATCGGATATCGAGCGCAAGTGATTCGTCTCGATCGCCTGGACGATGCTGTGCAGCGAATTGCCGGCGACGATATCCTGGTAAGACGGTTTCGCCGGGGCTTGCACGAGTTCGGCCGACAGCTTCATCCGGAAGTCGGCGTAGCCTTTGAACAGGAAGCTGCGGCAAAAGCGCGATACCGTCGCCGTGCTGGCGCCGGACCGGTCCGCAAGCTCCGTGATGCTGAGATGGACGACTTCGGGGGCATGCTCCAGCACGTACTGCGCGAGCTCTTGTTCTTTGCGGTGCAGGGAGGGCTGTTTATCGCGAATCGCTTGCAGGATGTTGGTTATGGGGATTCACCACGCTTTTAAAAAGTAAATTTATTTACATAATTTCCGTAATATCAAGAAAATAATTTACATCATAATCATAGCGAATTCGAGCGGCTTAATCAATACAGTTCAACATGTTTATGGGTATTTTTTTAAAATAAGGAAGCGCGTTTTTCAAGGTCTATTTGGCATCGGATCGAATTCGGCCGACCGCCTCGCAGCGCCGAAGCGCGTGGCTGGGAACCGCTATTGGAGAAAGACGCGCGGTATCCGGAAAGGTACGGGATCGGAAATGCCCTCGGCCGAGAGGAAGGATAAATTTGGTATGTGAAACGGATAAAATCCGACATGTACAATAAAAATGGCGCATTCTATAATTGATAATAATTATCAATCTCAATTAGGGGACCAGCAACCGCAACCGATTTTTCGGCATTCTCAGGATTGAGGACGGAATGTTGCTTTGCTGCACAAGGAGGAGAGAAAAAGAATGAGAGCCTTACGAAAGATGATCATACTGCTGCTGGTGTTAGCCGTTACAGGCTGCGGTACGAATGCAAACGGGGGAACGAAGAACGGCAGCAGTCCGGCTTCCGCCACAGGAGGAGACACGCCGAAGGAACAAAGTCAGCCTGCTGCGGGAGACGCAGAAAGAACGATCAAGCATGCGATGGGCACAGTCACGCTGAAGAAAAAGCCGGAACGCGTCGTCGTGCTGTTCAACGGAATGGTCGATATCGCCGTCGCTTTGGGAGTGAAGCCTGTCGGGGCCGTCGAATCATGGGATCAGAAGCCATGGTATAACTACTTGCGCTCCCATATGGATGGAGTCAAAAATTTGGGCGACGAATCCCAGCCGAATGTGGAAGCGATTCTTGCTCTGAAGCCGGACCTCATCATCGGAACGAAGACGCGCCATGAAAAAATATATCCCCAGCTGTCCAGCATCGCTCCTACCGTCATTACGGAAGAGGTGTTCAACTGGAAGGAAAATGTAAAGATGAGCGCGAACGCGCTGTACAAACAAGAGGAAGCGGACAAAATCTTAAACGATTGGAGCAAACGCGTAGCGGAGTTTAAGCAGAAGGCCGGCAGCCGGCTGGCGAATACGGAAGTGTCGATTTTGCGCTTTGAGGATGACGGCAGCGCGCGGTTCTATGTGACGGGCTTTGCCGGAACGATATTCCAAGAACTCGGAATCGGCCGCCCGAAAGCCCAAAAAATCGAAGGAAAAACGGTCGTCAACCTGACTTCCAAAGAACAGATGTCGCAGCTCGACGGCGATTATATATTCGATATTACCCAGATCAGCGAAGGCAACGAATCCAAGGCAAAATCGCAGTCCGACTGGACGAATCACCCGCTGTGGAAAAACTTGAAGGGCGTCAAAAACGGGAAGTATTACAAAGTCGACGTTGTTACATGGAATTTGAGCGGAGGAGTCATTGCCGCGAACAAAATGCTGGACGATGCATTTCGAATTTTCGAAATAAAATAAGCCTGAATAAGCAGCAAACAGGAGTGCCGAAAGAGTGAGTACCGGACTCCTTCTTTCGGTACATTACGGGGAGATTTATGGAGATGCACATACATAAGAATGCCTGGAAATCGGTTGGACTTTTGACGGCGGCAGCGATGCTGCTGCTTTGCCTGGCGGCAAGCATTTTGTTCGGGGCTGTAAATTACAATTGGCATACAGCTTGGCAGGCTGCGTTTCATTACGATGAAAACGTATCGGAGCAGGTCATTCTTCGCACGACCCGCATGCCCAGGGCGTTTATTGCCGCGGCCATCGGAGCGAGTCTTGCCATTGCCGGCGCGCTCATGCAGACGCTAACCCGCAACCCGCTTGCTTCGCCCAGCGTACTCGGCGTCAATGCGGGCGCCACGTGCCTGGTTGTCATAGCAGCCGTCGCTTTGTCCGTTTCTTCGATGCAGGCGCTTGCGTGGATCGCGTTTATCGGCGCCGCCGTCGGCGCGGTGACGGTCTACGCGCTCGGTTCGATCGGACGCGACGGATTGACGCCGCTCAAAATCGTATTGGCGGGTTCCGCCATGACCGCGCTGTTCGCTTCGATTACGCAAGGGATCCTCGTATTGAACAAACAAGGGCTGAGCTCCGTGCTGTTCTGGCTGACGGGCACGATTGCCGGCCGTTCGCCCGACATGCTGATGGCGGTGCTGCCTTATATGGTCATAAGCTGGTTTGCGGCATGGTTCATTTCACGGGATATGAATGTACTGCAGATGGGAGAGGATACGGCCAAAGGGCTCGGGCAGAAGACGATCGCCGTCAAAGCGTTGGCCGGTCTCATTATCGTCATGCTGGCCGGCAGCGCGGTATCCGTCGCTGGGCCGATCGCCTTTATCGGCATCGTGATCCCGCATATCTCCAGATTTTTCATCGGCATCGATCACCGCTGGGTCATTCCCTATTGCGCCGTGCTCGGCGCGATTCTTTTGATTTTGGCCGATCTGGCCGCACGATTCATGATGATCCCCGAGGAAATGCCCGTCGGAGTGATGACGGCGGTCATCGGCGCCCCGTTCTTTATTTATATTGCGCGGAGGGGGCTGGTCAAATCATGAAGCAGTATATTGTTGTGCGCATGAAGTACAAATCCTTTTCTTATTTGCTCCACAAGAAGACAGTCGCTGTATGCGTCGGTCTGCTCATTGCCTGCGCAGCCGGTGCGGTGATCAGCACCGGCCTCGGCGAAATGTACATCTCGCCCCTTGATGTGATTCGCAGCGCGCTCGGAGCGGGCACCGAGGATCATGCGATGGTCATTCAAAAGCTGCGTCTTCCCCGTATCGCTTTGGCGCTGCTGGTCGGCGCTTCACTCGCGGCTTCGGGCGCGATATTGCAGGGCATGATCCGCAATCCGATGGCTTCTCCGGATATTGTAGGGGTTACGGGAGGCGCTTCCGTCTCGGCGGTGGCGTTCATCACGTATTTGGCCGGGACGGTCAGCATTCGCTTTCTGCCGGTGGCCGCAATGATCGGTGCGGCCATCGTCTCGCTCACTTTGTATTTGCTTGCTTGGAAGAAAGGGGTCACGCCGATCCGCCTCATTCTGGTCGGCATCGGGATGTCCTCCCTGATGTCGGCGGCGACGACGATGATGATCGTATTCAGTCCGAAGAACGATGCGAGCCAGGCTTATTTGTGGCTGACAGGCTCGGTGTACGCCGCGAATTGGGAAAATGTGCTGACCGTATTGCCTTGGACCGTCGTGCTCATTCCGTTAGCCTTCCTGATGTCCCGCCATGTCAATATCGGACAGCTCGGCGACGATATCGCGGCCAGCAGCGGAAGCCGGGTGGAGCTGAACCGCCTGCTGCTGCTGCTCATCAGCGTTGCGCTTGCCGGAGCGGCCGTTTCCGTGGCGGGCGGCATCGGATTTATCGGCCTCGTCGCGCCGCATATGGCGCGCAAGCTTGTCGGGTCGAGCTTCGACAGCGTGCTTCCCGTCTCCGCCATCCTCGGGGGCATCATCGTTATGCTCGCCGATCTGGTAGGCCGGACGTTCTTTCATCCTTTGGATGTGCCAGTCGGGGTATTCACGGCCGGAGTCGGAGCGCCGTTCTTCATTTATTTGCTGTACAGCGGACGGAATTCGAGGTAGGAGGGGTGAGCGTGCAGGCGCTGGAAACGAGAAATGTAAGTTTGAATTACGGCAGCGGAACGATTATCGAGCGGTTAAGCCTTTCCATTCCGGAACATCAAATTACCGTGTTTATCGGGGCGAACGGATGCGGCAAATCGACGCTGCTTCGCTCCATGGCGCGTTTGTTAAAGCCGTCGGAGGGTGAAATCATACTGGACGGAAAGCAGATTTCCGAGCTGTCGACCAAGGAGGTGGCGAGGAAGCTGTCCATCCTGCCGCAAGGGCCGATCGCACCGGAAGGACTGACCGTATTCCAGTTGGTTAAGCAAGGGCGGTACCCTTATCAGCATTGGCTAAAGCAATGGTCGGCAGAAGACGAGCGGTTCGTCCGTCAGGCGCTGCAAGCAACGAAAACGATGGAGCTGGCCGATAAGCCCGTCGACTCCTTGTCCGGGGGACAAAGGCAGAGAGCGTGGATCGCCATGACACTGGCGCAAGGCACCCAAACCGTCCTGCTGGATGAGCCGACAACGTATCTCGACATGGCCCATCAAATCGATATTTTGGATTTGCTGTTTGAATTGAACGAAAAGGAGCAGACCACGATCGTCATGGTTCTCCATGATTTGAATCTCGCCTGCCGCTATGCGCATCATGTGGTGGCCCTCAAAGACAAATCCGTTTATGCGCAAGGCAAACCGGAAGAGGTGATCAATCCAGAGCTCGTGAGGCATGTATTCGGCATGGAGTGCGAGGTGGTGCCGGATCCTTTTTTCGGAACGCCGCTATGTATCCCGAAAGGAAAAGGAAGAAGAACGGCGGATTACGGTACGAAGCCGTCGAATACATTGGAAGACTACAAGGAGGAATACAGGCATGAGCTCACTGGAAGTTAAGCGCGAACGAACGGTTGCGGATGTGATCAAAGAACGAAGAAGCGTCAGATTGTTCAAAAGCGACCCGGTGGCGACATCCCTGCTGCTGGAGCTGTTGAATGTGGCCGTCTGGGCCCCGAACCACGAGAACAGGCAGCCGTGGAGGTTTATCCTTTTCAAGGACGAGGGACGCGAGGTGTTCGCAAACGCAATGGTGGCGACGTACTCGGCCGAAGATAGGGAAAAATACGGAATTCCCAAATTCAATTATTTTATGAAGGTGCCCGCCCACCTCGTGGTGCTCATGAAAGAAGATCCGCGACAAAAACAATGGGATGAAGATTATGCGGCCGTCTGCAGCCTGATTCAAAACTTTCAGCTCGCTGCGTGGGAGCAAGGACTGGGCGTCGTGTGGAAAACGAACAATTACAACTATAACCCGGGATTCCGCGAAGCGGCGGGCGTAAGACCGGGTGAGAAAATCGTCGGCGTGCTGCACGTCGGTTACCCGGAAGTCGTATCGAGGGTCCAGCCTCGCACTGACGCCGAACAGCTGCTGACGATTATCGATTCCTTATAAGAAATTTTTTCAACAGCGCAAACGAAATGGCGGCAAACTATTGTGAAAAAACGATATTTCGTTATAATTGATAATGATTATCATTATTAATTGGTAGCGAATGCGCTATTTTGCATAGCAGTCGCCCGACCAGGAAGGTGAAGTGGATATGCTGCCTTTTGCCGATACAAAATATCCCTTACTGCTGCTCTCTTCCATTCGAAAGCGCCGATTCCAGAAGAGCAGTATTGCGCAGATGCTCAAGATTCCCGGTGATTTGCTGTGCGTCGTAGCGCAGGGCAGCGGCATGATGCGCATCGACGATCATGTTTTTCAGATGAGTCCGCATCAAGCTTTTTTCCTTCAAACCTCCATGGACGTAGAAGTGATGCTGGAGTCGGGCAGCGCGGAGTACTATGTTTTGCTGCTTCGCCCTATTGCCGTTGACCGGCGCAAAGGGGAATGGGAATGCACGGACACGGAACCGGGCCGCTCCTTTTTTCCGCCGGGCAAGCTTCCTATTCCGCAGCTCAAGCCGGTGTTTGAGAGAGTAGAGCACCTACATCTGGACAGCAAATCGGGAGCGAGATCCGCATTCGAATTGCAGGTTCAATTTCAAAGCCTTCTTCAATTCATTTTGCAGCAATGGCCGGAGCGGGAAAAAACGGAGGAGACGAGCAAAGGCATCGATCAAAGCATTGGCTATATGTTCAAGCATTATCGCGAAAAAATTAAACTGACCGCTTTATCCGATATCGCCGGTTTAACCCAGACTTCATACTCGAGAAGCTTCAAAAAGACGACAGGCCTCTCGCCGGTCGAATATTTGAACCGGATCCGGATCGATTGCTCCAAGGCACTGCTCCAGCAGCGGGAAGGCTCCATCAAGGAAGTTGCCGACTCGGTCGGGTTCGGCAACGAATTTTATTTCAGCCGCATGTTTAAGCGCACTGTCGGTATTTCTCCCGTCATGTATATGAGAAGAAATCAATTGCGGGTGGCCGTTGCT
This sequence comes from Paenibacillus allorhizosphaerae, assembly GCF_910594985.1. Lineage (GTDB taxonomy): Bacteria > Bacillota > Bacilli > Paenibacillales > NBRC-103111 > Paenibacillus_G > Paenibacillus_G allorhizosphaerae. The sequence goes on along the minus strand of NZ_CAJVCE010000004.1, from coordinate 133,001 downwards.
TCCTGCTTCCGTTACGAAGACAATCTTCTTTCCTTGGGCGTTGACACGCTGGCCGGAATGAACGCTTATCGCTACGCCATACGATCCGATCCCGATTCGGATAAGACGCATTGGGCTCAAACGCAGCTGGTAGATTTGCGCGAAGCGGGACCGGATTTGATCTTGGCGGATTACAGACATCTTCCCTTTTATGAGCACTTGAAGCAGATTGCGCCGACCATCGTTTTGGATTATACGATGGACTGGCGTAACAATCATATCCGAATCGCCGAATTGGTAGGCAGAGAGAAAGAAGCGCGGCAAAATTTGAAGCAGGTGGAACAAAAAGTACAATACGCTCGAAACATGCTGGCTCATAAGATCGGCAAGGACACCGTTTCGTTCATCAGGATGTTCAACCATAAGATGAGAGTTCAAGGGTTTACGGACCATCCGCTGAACGAACTGCTGTATGACGGTCTTGCATTGAACCCGGGCAGCAGCGTGCCGTTGAACGAGAGGTACCGGGAGTTTGAGATGGAGCATTTGCCGCCGTTTGAATCGGATTTTGTATTCCTTCACAACAATGCCTGGTCCTCGCCCGATAGCGAGGGTTTTGCAAGCCTCCGCAACAGCGCTGTCTGGAATGCGTTGAAAGCGGTCCGGAACCACCGGATTCGTATCGTTGACGACTGGATCGGTTTGAGCTGGACGCCTGTCGGGCAAAATCGGATCATCGACGAGCTATTGCAATGGTATTCGTAACCGAATTCAAATACCCCTCCGTTTCCACTGTCAAGTGAAAGGAGGGGTATTTCGTGCATGGCATGCTTGCTTCGATTATTTGAACAGTTTTTTCAAATTGACGTCGTACGGCGCACGGATGACGCCTTTCTCCGTAATGATGGCGGTCACGTATTCGTTCGGCGTCACGTCGAAGGCCGGATTGTATACTTTCACGCCTTCCGGCGCCGTTCGTTTGCCGAAGCCTTGCGTAATTTCGTCCTCGTGCCGCTCCTCGATCGGGATGTCGGCTCCGGTCGGAGTAGTCAGATCGATGGTGGACATCGGGCAGGCGACATAGAACGGAATGCCGTGCGCCTTCGCTAATACGGCTACGCTGTAAGTGCCGATCTTGTTAGCCACGTCGCCGTTGGCCGCGACCCGGTCGGTGCCGACGATGACCGCTTGCACCCAGCCCTTCGCCATCACGGCGCCGGCCATGTTATCGCAAATCAGCGTCACATCGACGCCGGCTTGCTGCAGTTCGAAGGCGGTCAGCCTTGCGCCTTGAAGGACGGGACGCGTTTCATCCGCGAACACCTTCAAGCTCAGGCCCTTTTCCTTCGCGAGATACATCGGCGCGAGCGCCGTGCCGTACCGGGCGGTAGCAAGACCGCCCGCATTGCAGTGCGTGAGGACGCCCATGCCGTCCTCGAACAAACCGAGCGCGTGCTCGCCGATCAGGCGGCACGTCTCTTCATCCTCGGCCTGAATCGTCCGCGCCTCGGCCAGAAGCGCCTGCTTCGCCGCCTCCACGGACGTATCCGCGGAGCCGCCGAGCAGCGCCTCGCCCCGCGCTCGCATCCGGTCGAGCGCCCAGAACAAGTTCACCGCCGTCGGGCGCGACGTCGCCAAATAATCGCACTTGCGGACGACTTCCGCCAGCAGCTCTTCCCGGCTGCCGCCGAACGCACGCACGCCGAGGTATACCCCGAACGCCGCCGCGATGCCGATGGCCGGCGCGCCGCGGACCGCTAATTGCTTGATGGCGTCCCATACTTGCTCCGCGCTCGTCAGCTCGAGGTAGACGATTTTCTCCGGCAATAGACGCTGGTCCAGCAAATCCAGCCGGTCTTCGAGCGAATTCCAGCGGACGGACTGGAGCCAATCCGCGGAAAGGTCGTTTTGCGTAGTCATTTGATAAGCGATCTCCTTTATGCTTCAACAATCCTTGCTTGTTGTTGGAGCCTTTGTTTTAACGAAGCGAAGCCAACGCTCTTCAGCGAACGGCGTTATCCGCGATGTTGATCATTTCCTCAATAGAAGAAGCCTGGCGGTTGAACTTAATGAGCGACGTCCCGACGGCCAGCGCAATGCGCTGAGCCCGTTCTTTGGCGTTCGCATCTTCCAACCTGTTGATGTCCGCCACTTGCGCCAATCCGTGGACGCGGCGAACCATCTTGCTGCCGGTATAGCCGAACGTATCGCGCAGCACCTGCTGCATATACCAATCCTGGTAGCCCGGCGTTTTCGCCATCCGGTCGACGCCGTTTTGATCCCACAAGGAGCGGAATTCCTTCTCGAACGCCGCCCAGGCCTCGCGGATCGTCCCGGTCAAGTAACTGCGGGAATCGGCGCGCGCCGCCGCGTCCTTGTCCCAGCCTTCGCGCGAAGCGTAATGAAGCAGCAGGTTGGCGAAGACGGCGCCGATATCGAAGCCCATCGGTCCGTAGTATGCAAACTCCGGATCGATGACTTTCGTCGAATCCGGCTTGATGAAGATGCTTCCCGTATGCAGATCGCCGTGCAGCAGCGACTGCGCATGCGTCAGAAATTTGTCCCGCAAAATCGCCACTTCCAGATGCAGCTCCGTATCGTTCCAGACGGCTTCCACCGCATCCCGGATCGCCGGCGGCACGTCATTGTTCGGCGAGTCGGTGTAAGGATCGTCAAAAATCAAATCTTCCGTAATTTTGCAAAGCTCAGGGTTGATAAAACGTTTGACGCGCTCCTTTTTCTCCTGCTGGTTCATGCCGAGATCGGACGTGTAGAACAGCGTGTGCGCCAAAAAATGCCCGATATGGCCCGCAAACAACGGATATCGGTTGCCTTCCATCAAGCCTCTGCGCATGATGACATGATCGCTCAAATCCTGCATCACCGTCAGCGCCAAATCCGGCACGTACGAATATACATGCGGCACGAGCTCGGGGCACAGCGATTCCTGGATCATCAGCGCCTCGCTTTCGATGCGGGCGCGGTCCAGCGTGAGCGGCCATGATTCGCCGACCACTTTGGCGTAAGGGAGCGCTTGCTTTAGAATGATGCTTTTGCCTGTGGAAGGCTCGGAAATATGGAATACGAGATTCAAGTTCCCGTCACCGATTTCCCGGCTGACAAGCTGGCTGTCCGCGGTAAAAAGGTCGGGCAACGTTCTGGCGTATTGAATCGCTTCGGCTTCCGTAAGCGGATGGTAAGCTGGCATAACTATGTAATCCTCCTTTTTCCATTGGAAAACGTATCATACCGTCTAGTATAAAACAATTTTGGCTGCCATGGAATAGAGGAAGCTGGGTTTCGGGCCGATCGGCTGCTATAGAAAAAAGGAGGGCCTCCGGCCGCTCCCTTTTCTTGTTCCGGCATAAGCTAGAACATCGATTTACGGTGCTCCACCAAATCAATGGCTCCAAGTACAACATGTGCCAGACCGAAGCCTACAGCTGCAGCGGCCACCATAGGAAACTTGTTGCGCAGAACGGCACCCGAGGCCGTAACGGCCGTACCTAAAACAGCAGGAATCAATCCTTCGCGCATGATCGTCATCCTCCTCGTTTTCATTTGGTGAAGCTTAGTTAGTTTCGTTTACCGGGAATGTTTTTATGCCGCGTTCGATTGCATTGTTTTGGCGGGAAGCCTATAATATCAGGAAGATTGTACGGTCGGCAAAGGAGGGAGCATATGCCTGAAACGACGATCGCCTTGAAGGAGTGGGCGGCGGCCATTGAAGCGCTGCGGACAGGGCGGCAAATTTTGATTATGCGCAAAGGCGGAATTCGGGAAGAAACGAAAGATTTCCAGGTGGAGAGCGACAGTTTTTATTTATACCCGACATACGAGCACCAGAAACAAGAATTGTTCAAGCCCGAATTCAGGCAATGGACGGAAGAGACGCTTGAAGGCTGGAGCAGCCAACATTCGGAAGTGGCGGTATCCTGTTACGCGGAGCTTGCGGCAGACATACTAGTAGAAACGCAGGAGCAGCTGAATAAGCTCAGCGCACTGCATGTATGGACGGATTCGTTTGCGGAGGAACGGTTAAAATGGAAAAAAACGCAGCCTCTGCACGTCATGCTGCTCAAAGTGCATAAATTGGACAAGCCGGTGAGCATCACGATACAGCCGGAATACACCGGATGCAAATCATGGATCGGATTGCCCGCGGAAGCGTTCGAAACGGCCGCCAAAACACCGGTGATGACCGAACGAGCGTTTGCTGCGGCGGTCTCTCGCGTGATAGAAGCGTTGCAGTAAGTTGGCGATTCGGCCGCCGGATACGGGTGCCGCGAGGCTTTCGGAAAAATAGGAGTATGGGGCTTTATTGATTTCCACTGGTAAGATATAATAATATTATGATTGAGAATCATTGATAATCAATTTAGAATGATTATCAACTAAGAATAACTAAAACGCGGAGGCATGAAACTATGGCGAATTCACCACATTTTATAATAGACGGTTTGAAAGCGACTGTCGAAGGCAAAGAGATTTTGAAAGGACTCAGCCTCACGATCAAAGGCGGCGAAGTGCATGCGATCATGGGCCCGAACGGTACCGGTAAAAGTACGCTGGCTTCCACGCTGATGGGGCATCCGAAGTATGAAGTTACGGGTGGCTCCGTTTCGTTGAATGACGAAGACGTGCTCGAGATGGCTACCGATGAAAGAGCGCGCGCCGGCTTGTTCCTCGCTATGCAGTATCCGAGCGAAATTACCGGCGTCACGAACGCAGACTTCTTGAGAAGCGCGATTAATGCGCGCCGCGGCGAAGGCAACGAAATGTCGCTGATCAAATTCATCCGCCAAATGGAAGGCAAGATGAAAGAGCTGGAGATGAATCCGGAATTTATGCACCGTTACTTGAACGAAGGGTTCTCCGGCGGCGAGAAAAAGCGGAATGAAATTTTGCAAATGCTGATGCTCGATCCGCGTATCGTCATTCTCGACGAGATCGATTCCGGTCTTGACATCGACGCTTTACGGATCGTTGCGACGGGCGTGAACGCCATGCGTTCCGAAGATCGCGGCTTCCTGATCATTACGCACTACCAGCGTCTGCTCAACTACATTACGCCGGACTTCGTCCATGTCATGATGCAAGGCCGTATCGTCAAATCCGGCGGTCCTGAGCTTGCGCAGCGGCTGGAGAACGAAGGCTACGACTGGGTCAAGGAAGAGCTCGGCATCGTAGACGAGACGGTCGGACAAGACGAAGCGGAATTCAAAGTACCGATGAATACGACCGCTCCAAAATATTAATAGCCCGCGATTAGAAATAGGAGGAATTCACGCATGAGTACACAAACCGTTCTTCCCATCGATCGCGCCGGGCTGGTGGAATTGTCCAAATCGAGGCAGGAGCCTGAATGGATGACCCGTCTGCGGGAGCAAGCGCTGGAGCTTGCCGGATCGTTGGAATTGCCTAAACTGGAAAAAACGAGAATTGACCGTTGGAATCTGCAATCTTACGGCACATATAAGCCGGCTTCGGCACTGCAATCTTTGGAGCAGCTTCCGGACTCGGCGAAAAGCTTGCTGGCCGAGAACGGCCAAGGCAACCCGGACAATGTGCTGATTCAAAAAAATTCCAGCGTTATATATAATAACGTGTCCGAAACATTAAAGCAGCAAGGCGTTATTTTCTGCTCGCTCGAAGAGGCGTTGAAATCGCACGGCGATCTGGTGCAAAAACATTTCATGACCGTTGTCGGCAAAGAAGAGAACCGGTTGACGGCGCTGCATACGGCACTTTGGAGCGGAGGCGTGTTTCTGTACGTACCGAAAAACGTCAATGTGGAAGTGCCGGTTCAAGCGTTGTTCCTGACGGACGATGCGGGAGCGAGCTTCTCGCCGCACGTGCTGATCGTCGCGGAGCAGCATTCTACGGTTACTTACGTGGACAATTTCGTATCCGAAGGCGATCTCGGCAACCTGGTGCATAACGGCGTCGCCGAAATCATCGTAAAGCCGGGGGCGAAAGTGACTTTTGCTTCTGTTCATAACCTGAACAGCTCCATAACGGATCTGACGTACCGACGTGCGAACGTGGAGAACGACGGATCGATCGAATGGATCGTCGGCGAAATGAACTTCGGCAATGTGATGTCCGATACGACATCCATCTTGAAAGGCAACGGCTCTCAATCGGATGCGAAAATCATTTGCGTCGGTACGGGAGAGCAGAAACTGAACATTACGACGCGCGCCATTCATTTCGGCAAAAGCTCCGACAGCAACATGATTACGCGCGCCGTGATGCGAGACGAAGCGACGGCGATTGTGAACGGCATTACGAAAATCGAACACGGCGCTACGAAAGCAAACGGCGAACAGACGGAAAAAGTGCTGATGCTCAGCCCGAAAGCGCGCGGGGACGCGAACCCGATTCTGCTCATCGACGAGGACGACGTTACGGCCGGACATGCGGCCAGCGTCGGTCAAGTGAACGCGGAGCAAATATATTATTTGATGTCCCGAGGCATTTCCAAGGAAGAAGCCCAACGGCTCATCATCTACGGATTCCTCGCACCGGTCGTTTCCGACATTCCGTCTGACAATATCCAATCACAGCTGCAGCGCCTTGTGGAAAGGAAGCTGGGACAATGAATACGGAGGAAATCCGAAAGCTGTTCCCTATACTCCAGCAGGAAATAAACGGTCATCCGCTCGTTTATCTGGACTCGGCGGCGACTTCGCAGAAGCCGGTTCAAGTCATTGAAGCGATTAAGAAATACTACGAATACGACAATGCCAATGTGCACCGCGGCGTCCATACGCTCGGCTCCCGCGCGACAGACGCGTACGAAGGGGCAAGAGAAAAGCTGCGGGGCTTTATCAACGCCCGCTCCACGGAGGAAATCATTTTCACCCGCGGCACGACGTCGGCGATCAATTTGGTCGCGGCGAGCTATGCGCGGGCGGTGTGCAAGGAGGGGGATGAAATAGTCATCACCCCTATGGAGCACCATGCCAACCTGATCCCGTGGCAGCAGGTTGCCAAAGCGACCGGGGCGGTTTTGAAGTACATCCAGCTTCAGCAGGACGGCTCTATCTCGCTGGAAGCGGTGGAAAAGGCGGTTACCGATCGCACGAAGCTCGTAGCCACTTCGTACGTTTCCAACGTGCTCGGCGTCGTCAATCCGGTGAAGGAGATCGCAGCGATCGCGCATCGCCACGGGGCCAAAATGCTCGTGGACGGCGCGCAAAGCACGCCGCATCTGAAGGTCGATGTGCAGGATCTCGACTGCGACTTCTACGCGCTGTCCGGCCATAAGATGTGTGGCCCGACGGGCATCGGGGCGCTTTACGGCAAGAAAGAGCTGCTGCAGGATATGGAGCCGGTCGAATTCGGCGGAGAGATGATCGATCACGTGGGACTATACGATTCCACTTGGAAAGATCTTCCGTGGAAGTTCGAGGGCGGTACGCCGATCATTGCCGGTGCGGTAGGGCTTGCCGCGGCGATCGATTTTCTCGAGAGCATCGGCCTTGACGAAATTGACAAGCACGGCAGACAGTTAGTATCCTATGCGATTGAAAGAATGCAGGAGATCGAAGGGCTTACGATATACGGACCTACGGAAAATCGCGCGGGCCTCGTCACCTTCAACCTGGACGACGTGCATCCGCACGATGTGGCCACCGTGCTCGACGCCGAAGGGGTTGCGGTACGGGCAGGGCATCACTGCTGCCAGCCGCTGATGCGCTGGCTGAACGTTACGGCTACCGCACGAGCCAGCTTTTATGTATATAACACGGAAGCAGATGTCGACCGTCTCATTGTATCCTTATTGAAAACAAAGGAGTACTTCGGCTATGCAATTGGATGATTTATACCGCAGAGTCATTATGGATCATTATAAAAATCCGCGGAACCGTGGTTCCTTCGAAGGCGAGTCCGTCAGCATCGATTTGAACAATCCGACCTGCGGAGACAAAATCCAGCTCCAAATGCAGGTCGAGGACGGCAAAGTGAAAGCCGCCAAATTTCTCGGGGAAGGCTGTTCCATCAGCCTTTCCTCCGCTTCGATGATGACGGAAGCCGTCAAAGGCAAGACGCTAGAAGAAGCGCTCCAGATGGCGGATCAGTTTTCCGGTCTGATGAAAGGTGAACCGACCGAGTTCGAATACGAAGATATCGACGCTTTGTCCGGAGTGAACAAATTTCCGGCGCGGATCAAATGTGCGACACTGGCCTGGAACGCTTTGCGCAAAGGCATCGATCAAGTGAAAGAAAACAAATAGGAGGAGGTACGACCCATGGCGAAGAAAATGCCTGAAATGGAAGAGTATAAATATGGGTTTCGCGATGAGCACAAAGCGGTATTCCAAAGCGGTAAAGGCTTGACGCGCGAAATCGTAACCGAAATTTCCAAGATGAAAGGCGAACCTGAGTGGATGCTCGAATTCCGCCTGAAATCGCTGGAGCAATTTTTGAAGATGGATATGCCTCGTTGGGGCGGGAACATGGACGATCTGGATTTCAACGATATCCAGTACTATGTAAAGCCATCCGAGAAGCAAGGCAAGACGTGGGAAGAAGTTCCGACCGAAATCAAAGAAACGTTCGATAAACTCGGCATTCCGGAAGCGGAGCAAAAGTTTTTGGCCGGCGTATCCGCACAGTACGAATCCGAGGTCGTTTATCACAGCATGCAGAAGGATCTGGAAGATCAAGGCGTCATCTTCATGGATACCGATTCCGCGCTGCGCGAGCATCCGGAAATTTTCAAGAAATTTTTCGGCACGGTCATCCCTCCGAGCGATAACAAATTCGCTGCACTGAACAGCGCCGTATGGTCCGGAGGCAGCTTCATCTACGTTCCGAAGGGCGTAAAAGTGGAAATTCCGCTGCAAGCTTACTTCCGGATCAACTCCGAGAATATGGGCCAATTCGAGCGTACGCTCATTATCGCCGACGAAGGCAGCTTCGTTCACTATGTCGAAGGTTGTACGGCTCCGGTATACAGCACGAACTCGCTGCACAGCGCCGTGGTGGAAATCCTCTGCTTGAAAGATTCCCGCGTGCGTTACACGACGATTCAGAACTGGGCGCCGAACATTTACAACCTCGTAACGAAGCGCGCCGTCGCGGAAGAAAATGCAACGATGGAATGGGTTGACGGCAACATCGGTTCCAAACTGACGATGAAATACCCGGCCGTCGTATTGAAGGGCCGCGGGGCGAAAGGAATGGTGCTTTCCATCGCCGTAGCGGGTAAAGGGCAGCATCAGGACGCAGGTGCAAAGATGACGCATCTGGCGCCGGATACGACGTCCACGATCGTTTCCAAGTCGATCTCCAAGCACGGAGGCAAGGTGACGTACCGCGGGCTTGCTTCCTTCGGCCGCAATTCCGAAGGCTCCAAAGCGAATATCAAATGCGATACGCTCATCATGGATAACCAATCGACGTCCGACACGATTCCGTACAACGAAATCATGAACGACAACATTACGCTTGAGCACGAAGCCACCGTCTCCAAAGTTTCTGAAGATCAGCTGTTCTATTTGATGAGCCGCGGATTGACGGAAGCAGAAGCGACGCAAATGATCGTTATGGGCTTTATCGAGCCGTTCACGAAAGAATTGCCGATGGAGTACGCCGTCGAGATGAACCGTTTGATCAAATTCGAAATGGAAGGCAGTATCGGTTAAAGAGAACCGAACATGCCGAAATTAAGAAACCCCTCTTCCCAATCGGGATGGAGGGGTTTCTTGCGTTAAAACAGAATGCAGCCGTCTTTCCATGTATCTTTTTGTTTCCAATGGCAGAAGTGTATAGTCAAGCCCATCGTTTCTCATGCTATGAGCAGATCAAAAAAAATACATGCAAGGAGTATGGTGAAATGAGAAATGTGTGGCGGCGTTCTGCATTGATGCTGCTCTCCGCAGCGATTATTGTCGTGTCCGGGTGTGGACCTCAGGTCTCGCAAGAGCAGCAGCAAAGTAAGCAGCAGGGAATCCCGAGCACTAACGGGTATGCGGCGGACCGGCAAAAGAGCGAGAATTTGAACGGTGGCATGGCGAACGGATCAAGCGAGGCAAACCCGGGTACATTGCGTGTCCAATCCACTCAGGACGAGGTAACTATTCCGCTAGTCACGATAGGTGGGAAAGATTATGTGATCGGCAGCGACTTTGCCCATTCGTTGGAATATAACTATCAATGGAATGCGGGCAGTAACGTATTTCAGATTGGCGAGAATGACGCTACCGTCGAATTAAAAATAGGAAGCACGAACGCATTAAAGGAAGAAGTTCCCGTAACGTTGTCGGACCCGCCTATACTTCAAAATTCGCAGGTTCATATTCCCGTATCGGCCATAGCCACATTGTTCTCTGAAGAGATTGCTTATGAACTGCGTGGAAAGAATATGGTAGTTCGCGGCACCGACATTGCAGCGATTGGGGCGATTGACGGCCCGGAAGAGGCAAATACGGGTTCGGAGCTGGACTTTGAGGACGACCCGAACGATCCGTTCAAGGGAGACGAGGGAACAGACCCGTTAGAAGCGCCGACAGCAAATTATTTAGATGAACCAGCCATTCCTGTTATAAAAAATATCGATATGAACGCGCTCATTCGCCAGGGCAAAAGATATTTAGGCATAGACTATTTGTTCGGCGCTGATCCTTATCCTCAGTCCGGACGGTTCGACTGCTCGCGATATACCCAGTATTTATTCGGCAAGCAAAATGTGAAGCTAAATAGGTTAGCACGGTCACAGGCTAAACAAGGCGTATTCGTGCCCCGCAAAAGCTTGCGCAAAGGCGATTTGATGTTCTTCTATGTTCCCGGTCGCTTCCGGACGAATCGAACGGTAGGGCATGTGGGGATTTACATGGGCAATCAGAAGATGATCCATTCGTCGCCGCTGCCCAAAAACGGAGTACAAATCACCAACATCAATAAAGCGTATTGGAAAAGAACGTATCTTCAAGCGAGACGAGTCGCCTACTAAAAATAAAGCTCATAGCCTCAGCACCGGGCTATGAGCTTGTTTCAAATATAGACGGCTTCAATCTCGAGATCCGTTCGCTGCGCTAAATCGATAAAGCGTTCGCCCGTGCGAATGAGCGGCCGGAAATAATCCGTCAGGCGAATCAGCACGATTGTTCCGAATTCTCCCGACGATAGCAGCACTTTTTTACCGATCAAACAAGGAATCATATTGTTTATGAACTTCTGCGTGACGACCGGATCAAGCTCACCGAAGCTGCAGCGGTGGATTTCCTTCAACACGAAAAGCAGATCCTTTTTGTTCTGATAGACGCGATTAGAGATCATGGCGCTGTATACATCGGCGACGGCAACGATTTTGGACAACGGATGTATCGCATCGCTTTGCAGTTGATCCGGGTATCCGCTGCCGTCCAGCCGCTCATGGTGCTGCAGCGCGGCCAGACACAGCGGTTCCGGGAAGCCGGATTGCATGGCGATCTCGTACCCGAACCGCGCATGCTTTTTGATTTCGTCATACTCGTTCACGGTAAGCCGTCCCGGCTTCAGAAGAATCGCATCGTCAATCCGGCATTTTCCGATATCATGCAAATACCCGGCTTTTCCGGCCAGCAGCGCCTCTTCTTCGGATTGTCCCAGCCATTTGGCGATATAGTAGGAGATGAGTCCGACCTGAACGCTGTGCTGGTACGTATAATCGTCCTTGGTATTCAGAGCGATCAGCAGGGAAGCGACGTCCTTCTCTTGCTGGACTTGCTCCGCGAGCGGCAAAAAGCCGGATGTTACGGCTTCTTCTCGAATCGTTCCATCCGTTTTGGCTCCGTTGAACAGTTCCTTGATGCCGTCAATGGCTACCTGGTATGAGGCTTTGACTTTTTCAAATCTTTCAGCAGCGGGTTCGGTTCGTTTTGAAGAAGGATGTTCGTCGATAGTAGCATATTCGTGCGGATCGTCATACTTGGGAACTATATCGACGTCGAATATATGGTGCAAATGCAGTTTGGCGATGTCATCGCTGGAAAGCACCGTATTTCCCGCCAATATGAGCAATCCGAAGGAATTGAACGTATCCGAGGCCAAGCAATCTCCTACTTTGACCAGACTGAGGGGAGTTCGCAACAAAGTTCACCTTCTTCTAAACATATCGGGAATGCAGTTGCCGCAGGCAAATCTGCTTCCATCATATCAAGAAATCGAAGACCTGTTAATCAAAAGTTGTCAAATTGTAGGCAAACTCCCTGTTACATTCCGATATAGCGGCTGTAGAGACTTTTGGCCTGGACTGGGTCATCGGTCCCCTGCACAATCATGCGCCCGTCCGGGAAAAGCACGAGCGTCATGCCGGACTCCAGATACAGCTTGAGCAAAAACCGATTTTGCTCCACTCGTCCGATAGGAGTAAGCTTTTCGGCCCACTCGCTGAGCGACAATCGGGAAGGCCGTACAGGTTGAATTTGTACCGAGTTGCGTCCGCACAGCGTCTGGATCGTCTCTTCCTCCATCGAAGCGTCAAGATATTCGAAACGATGCTCCTTGCAGCAGGGACAATCGCTTTTGCGTGCCTTGGCGACGTCGACCGCGGCGTATTGGTTGTACCATAGGTCCCAATGCACCATTTTGCGGCTCAGCGCTTCGTGTGCGCCTACGAGCAGCTTGAACGCTTCCGTCGCCTGATACGAGGCGACCGTATGAATGATCGGGCCGATAACCCCGGCGGTATCGCACGTCTCCGTCGTGCCTTGCGCCGGCGGCTGCCCGAACATGCAGCGCAGACAAGGCGTTTCGCCGGGCATGATCGTAAGACTTACGCCACGGGAGCTGACGGCGCCGCCGTAAATCCAGGGTATGCCGTGCTTGACGCTTACGTCATTGATCAGGAAGCGCACGGAGAAATTGTCCGTGCCGTCCAGTATGAGCTGCACATCGCCCAGCAGCTCTTCGCAATTTGCCCAGTTCAGGTCGGCGACGACCGGCTCTACCGTCACCCCGGAATTTGCCGCGCGGAGACGAGCGGCTGCGGCTTCCGCCTTGGGTGACGAGCCGGCCGCGTCGGCTTCGTCGTAGAGCATCTGCCGCTGCAGATTGCTGGCCTCGACGAAGTCGCGGTCGATCAGGCGCACAAAGCCGACGCCGGCGCGCACCATATGATTCGCGAGCACGGTGCCTAGCGCGCCCATGCCTACGACGGCGACGCGCGACGCCAGCAGTTTCGCCTGGCCCTCCTCGCCGATCGGAGGAAACAGCATTTGCCGCGAATACCGGTCGCGGTCCGTCCAATCGTTCATCACGGCTGCGCACCTCCGTTCGCGGCCGTCGGGTCCCATGGCCCGAGCTGATGTCCCTTCCACTCGGAGCCGTCCTCCCATATTTCCTTCTTCCAGATCGGCACGATTTGCTTGAGTCGTTCGATAGCGTAGCGGCTTGCGTCATAAGCCGCATCGCGGTGAGGGGAGGATACGGCGATGACGACGCTGATTTCGCCCACAGGCACCGATCCGAGACGATGTGTAATGGCGCAAAGCGTGCCGGGGTGCAAGTCGCCGATCTCCTCGATAATTTGTCGCATCGTCTTCAGCGCCATCGGCGTATACGCTTCATATTCGAGCAGCGTCGTTCTTTGTCCGTGCGTCAATTCCCGCGTTGTACCAATGAACGCGATCGCGGCTCCATGATTGGGATGCAAGACCTTGGCCGTTACTTGTTCTACTGCGATCGGGTCCAACGTAATCTCGGCCATATCGGGGTTTGTAGCAAGCCCGGGTTGCGGTTCTCCGCCGGATACAGGGGGGATGATTGCCACTTCATCCCGTTCGCCAATGAGCGTATGTTCTTCCGCATAAGCCTGATTGACCGCGATAAACGATGTTGCAAGCGTCGGTGCGGCTTGCGGAAATTGTTCGATCAAATATGTTTTCAGCTGTGCCGGCGAGAGCTTGTCCGCGGCAACGTCCACTACGATCGCGGAACCGCCGAGCAGTTCGGCCAGCCCGGCGAAAACGAGCAATTTCAGCTTCATGATTCCACCCACTCCAATCCTATGTAAAGGCGGTAAGATTGTTTGCGCTCCGCCGTTCGGTCATCCTCAGCATATCACAATGTAAGGCATAAATGATATAATGGCAGGGATGAAATGAAGTGTCGGAAGGATGGTGGCATATCGATGAAAATTGAAGTATATGATGAAATGTACGGCTCGGCCGAACTGGAAGTGGATGAGTTGGCGCAGCTTAGCGCAGTGCAGTTCGAAGCAGGCAACCGGGTGGCCGGTGTGACCGGGCGGGCAGTTGATTTTCAGGCTTGGTACCGGGGCTGGCGCGAGAGCAGGAACGGCGGCAGCGGGGAACCCCCGAGCGGCGTCCAGGTCGAAGCGGTCGATGAGTTTCAGGCGGTCATTCCATGGAGCGAATTGGGACGCGCCATGTTTTTGTACAAACAGGCGGACGGAGAGCCGCTAAAAAAAGGGTTTCCGCTTCGGCTGTACGTTCCTGACGGCAGCAGCGAATGCCTGAACGTCAAGAGCGTTGTCCGCATTCGCGTATTGTACCGCGGCGGCGAAGGGCTGAGCGTTTCGTACGGATTCAAGAACCGAATTACGCCGGAGCAACTGCGCAAACCGGGCGAATCTTAACAAGGAACGACTATACATAAGACAAGCGTGAGGTATAGGAAGGAGTAGAGCCATCATGAGCGCTAATGCTGCGATCAGGCTGCGCATCCTTCATACCAACGATATCCACAGCCGGTTTGAACATATGGCGGCGATCGCCGCCATCATTAAGAGGCTGCGGACGGAAGCGGGTGAGGATTGCACGCTGACCCTTGACATCGGGGATCATATGGATCGGGTTCGACCGGAAACCGAAGGAACAATGGGTCATGCCAATGTAGCCGTTTTGAATGCTACAGGGTACGATGCCGTGACGATCGGCAATAACGAAGGGCTAACGCTGACGGCGGAAGCGCTGGCCGATGCGTATCGCGAGGCGGCATTCGCCATCGTGCTTGCGAATATGCCGCAGTCCGCAAGCGGAAATCATGCGCCATGGGCAAAGCCTTGGCACATTGTCGAGAAAGCTGGCGTTCGCTTCGGATTGATCGGCGTAACCGCCTGCTTCCCCGAGTTTTATTCTTTGCTTGGCTGGGACGTACAAGAGCCGATGGAAGTCTTGAGGCGGCTTGTGCCGGAACTTCGTTCCCGGGTCGACGTGATCGTCGTGTTGTCCCATCTCGGGCTTCGTTACGACGAGAGGCTCGCCGCCGAGGTGCCCGGCATCGATATTGTTTTGGGCGGCCATACGCATCATTTGCTGGAGCAGCCGATTCGCATCGGCGGTGCCGCCGTATGTGCGGCAGGCAAATTCGGACAGTACGTGGGAATGGTCGATTTGGAGTGGGATGCTCGTCTGCGGACCCTTCGGAAGGTGGAAGCAACGGTGATCCCGGTGCCGGAAATGCCCCGCGACGAACGCGTCGCGATGCTGATCGAGCAGGCATCCGCTGCCGCCGCCGCAAGGCTCGGTCAAGTCGTGGCGAGGCTTCCTATAGACATGCCGGTCGACTGGTACGGCGAATCGAAGCTCGGCAATTTGCTCGCGGCAGGTTTGCGGACCTTCACCGAAGCGGAGATCGGTCTGGTCAATTCGGGCCAACTGCTGCACGGGCTTTCGCAAGGCCCTCTGACCGCAGGCATGCTGCTTGAGCTTTGTCCTTCGCCGATCAACCCGTGTCGGGTTATGCTGACGGGAGCGCAGCTGCTGCTCGCGCTGGAGCAATCGCTTTTGCCGGAATTTATGGACAAACCGCTGTTCGGTTTCGGATTTCGCGGAAAGGTGCTCGGCTGTTTGTGCGTGGACGGAATGGACATTGAATACGACCCGCAAGCCGAACCTTATCGTAAAATCCGAAACGTCGCGGTCGGCGGCCGGCCGCTTCTATCCGAGCAATTGTATGCCGTCGGCATGATCGACATGTTTACGTTCAAAATCGGCTACGAGTCGTTAAGCGAGGGGACGGAGGTCCAGTTCTTTTTGCCGGAGTTCATTCGCGATGTGCTGCTTCGAGAGCTTCTTGATCAAAAGGCGCTGCTGGCCAGCGGGCGCAAACGTTTTGTTAAGCTATTGTAAATTACAAATCCGCGGAAAGCGGTTAGAATAGAACTGGTTTTCCACAGGCAGGACGAGTTCTGCTCGGGACCCATAGCAGGATTGTAAAATACATCTCTTTTCGAGAAGCGTAGGAGGCTTATATGTACGATTGGTGGGTAGCTGTCATTATCGGAATAGTAGAAGGCTTGACGGAGTTTTTGCCGGTGTCGTCCACCGGCCATATGATTTTGGCCGGATCGCTTCTCGGCATTCCGGATACGGACGAACTGATGAAAACGTTCGAAATCGTGATTCAACTCGGTGCCATCTTGGCGGTGACGATCATCTACTGGAAACGGATATTGAGGCTGTTCGGACTGAGCAAGGACAAGCCAAGGAACGGAAAAGGCATGAACTTGATCCATATTTTGCTGGCGATCGTGCCCGTGCTTGTGCTTGCTTACTTGTCGCGCCATTTTATTAAAGATTATTTGTTTTCGCCGACAACCGTACTGATCGGCCTTGTGCTCGGGGCCATTCTGCTCATTATCGGAGAAAAGCAGCAGCCGAACATTACGGCGAACGACGTTGATGATCTTACGTACAAGCAGGCGTTTATTATCGGTCTGTGGCAAATCGTTTCTTTATGGCCCGGTTTTTCCCGTTCCGGTTCGACGATTGCCGGCGGCATGCTGGCCGGTGCCAGCCGCTCCGCGGCGGCGGACTTTACGTTCATTATCGCCATTCCCGTCATGGTGGCGGCAACCGGCTATGAGATGCTGCAAAATCTGGACAGCTTTACATCGGACACGCTCGGTTTTTTCTTTATCGGCTTCGTCGTTTCCTTTATCGTAGCTCTCCTTGCCGTTGTGACGTTTATCAAATTCGTGCAGAAATTCAGTCTTGCCTACTTCGCTTATTACCGTTTCGCTGTTGCGGCCCTTTACTGGTTTTTCCTGCTGCGCTGACGGCGGGGCCTATGACTAAGCATGCAATATGAGCCGAAAGTCAAGTGTATATGCTCTTGATTTTCGGTTTTTTTGTCGCTGTCAAGAAATGTATTGCTCTTTTCGACTGAATCCGCTACTCTAGTCCTATATCGATTATCTAAAATTTTCTTTAGAAGAAGGTCGCCTCTATGCGTTTGCTTTCGCTCAGTATGGTCAGGCCCGGTATGAGGCTGGCAAAAAAAATATATAACGAGGACGGTTTGACTCTGCTCAGCGAGCATGTCGAATTATCTCAAAGTTTGATAAATCGCCTGGGTTGTCATGGCATTGACTTTGTATACATCGACGATCCGAGGACAAGAGATATTGTGGTGACGGATCCGATCTCGGACGAAACGAGGGTGCGGGCGATTTCGGACATTCGCGGCTCCTTTCGGAAAATCATGGAGGATCAAACGAAGCGCAGGTCGGTAGGCAGCGTCAAGGTCGGCAAAGTGTTCGGCGATATGATGAAGATGATATTGGACGATCTTGGCGGCAATAAAGACGCGATGATCATGCTCAGCAATATAAGCCTGATGGACACTTATTTGTTCCAGCATTCATTGAATGTTTGTATTTATGCGTCGATGCTCGGGATGGCGTACGGCTATTCGCGTGACGAGCTTTTAGCGCTGGGGCTGGGCGCGCTGCTGCATGACGTCGGCAAGACGCAAATTCCGCTGGAACTGCTGAAGAAAAAAGATCAACTGACGGAGGAAGAATTTGTTCGTATCAAGAAACATGCCGATTTCGGATTTCAGTTTTTGAAGGACGAGCCGAATATTCCTTTGCTTTCGGCGCATTGCGCGCTCCAGCATCATGAGCGGATCGACGGGAGCGGCTATCCGCGCGGGCTGAAAGGAAACGAAATCCATGATTACGCCCAGTGGATCGGTCTTGTCGATTCGTACGATGCGATGACGACGCACCGCGTATACCGAAAGGCGATGCTGCCGCATCAAGCGATGGACATCTTGTACTCCGGCTCGGGCACGTTATACGAACAATCGAAAATCCGGCTGTTTCGCGATCGCGTCGCGATTTATCCCGTCGGTGTGACCGTCAAGCTCAATACGGGAGAAACCGGTGTCGTGGTTGATTTGAACTCTAATGCGCCGCAGCGCCCGGTGGTGCGCATACTGCAGGATGCCGACGGCCGCGAACTGTCCAATCCGACCGACGAGATCGACTTGTCGAAGCACTTGTCGGTTATGATTACCGGCGTAAACGAGCTGGCCGTATGAAGCAGCCGCGTCCGCGCGGTAAGTTTGACCGAATGCCAGCGCTGCCGAACGGCGAAGCTTACTGAATTCCCGATGAAAACCGTACGACGTATGCCCGGTCCGCCCTAACGGATTGCGGGCTTTTTCGTATCGAATTTCTTTTTCGTACGTATTAAGATACAATGGAACATATAATAGGTAATCATAGAGGTAAAAATATGTTGCAGAAGACAGGTGTTACGAATCAAATGTACGAACAACACGATACGCAGAAACCGGCGCTTGAGCCGATCAGTCCGCAGTACGATCCTTGGGATCCGATTCGATCCAAACGCGCTTACGGCGAACACCGTCTGACGAGCGTGGAGCTGACCGTGACGAATTTGTGCAACATGCGATGTGAGCACTGCGCGGTCGGTGAAACTTTGTCCATGACGGAAGGGCCGAGAATTCCGCTGTCCGTCATCCTGAAGCGATTGGACGAAGTGGAGGAGCTCGAAACGATCAGCATTACCGGAGGAGAGCCGAGCTATCATGAACGGACGGTCCGGGAATATATCGTTCCGCTGCTGCGTTACGCAAGAGAACGCGGGGTTCGATCGCAGATCAACTCCAATCTGACGCTGGACTTATCGAGGTACGAGCTTCTTGCCCCTTACCTCGATGTCATGCATATATCGTTTAATTACGTCAATGCCGAAGATTTTCACGAGGTGGGCTTCGTGAACTCCGCACGAAAGGCGGTTCGCGAGACGTCGGCCAAGCTGTACGAACGAATGGTTGAAAACACGATTGCGCTCTCTCGCGCGGGCATGTTCGTCTCCGCCGAGTCGATGATCAATTACCGAACGCATGAGAAGCTTGCATCCATCCACCGTCTGATTGAAGAGATGGGCTGCCGGCGCCATGAAGTGCATCCGATGTATCCGAGCGCGTTTGCCTCGAAACTGCCCGTACTTTCGCTTGAACAGACCCGAACGGCGATTCACCGGCTTTTGGACAGCCGCAGCCGTGATCTTTGGATGCTGTTCGGCACGCTGCCTTTCTACGCTTGCTGCGAGCTGGAGGAGGATCGGGACCTCGTGAAGCGGCTTCGCACCGAACCTAACGTTACCGTCCGCAATGACCCCGACGGCCGCAATCGGCTGAATGTGAACGTGTTTACCGGCGATGTGTTTGTAACGGATTTCTCCGACGTTCCGGCCCTCGGCAATGTTCATACCGACAGGCTCGACGAGGTGTTCGGGCGCTGGAAAGCCCATCCGCTGTGCCATACCGTCGATTGCTATTGCCCTGCAGCCGTATGCTGCGGCCCCAACCTGCTTGTGGCCGATACGTACTATAAGCATCTCGACTTTACAACCAGACAGGCGGTCGTTTAACCGGCACCGCGATACTTTCGGCAAAGGAGTTTGATTGTCCTTGGAAGGTCATAGTACGGGCTTTGATTTCATGGCCATCGCCTTAAACCTTATGATCGTCTTTATTTTGGTATTGCTGAACGGGTTCTTTGTAGCTGCCGAATTTGCGCTGGTCAAGGTAAGACAAACCCGCTTGCAGCAGCTCGCAGGCGAAGGCAACGGAAAGGCGAAATATGCCCTTGCGGTGACGAGGAAGCTCGATGCTTACTTGTCCTCAACGCAGCTTGGAATTACACTCGCTTCGCTGGGACTCGGCTGGGTCGGTGAACCGGCGATCTCGCATTTGATCGTAGAACCGCTATTTCATGCGATGGGGATCGGACTCGCTTGGTATGCCAATGCACTGTCAGTGTTCATCGGTTTTGCAGTGATCACCTTCCTGCATATCGTACTGGGGGAACTGGCTCCGAAATCGCTGGCGATTCAAAAGTCGGAAGGGACGTCGCTCTGGCTGTCCGCGCCGCTGATGATGTTCTATAAAATTTTTTATCCCGTCATCTGGCTGCTCAACGGCGCCGCTAACAAGCTGCTGAAGCTGATCGGCGTGCAGCCGGCTTCGGAGCTTGAGGCTGCACATACGGAAGAAGAGATTCGCATCCTGATGGATGAGAGCGCCAAGAGCGGTCACATCAACAAAGACGAGCTAGCGCTGTTTGACAATATATTCGAGTTTTCCGACCGGATTGCCCGTGAGATTATGCAGCCGCGGACCGATATGGAATGCTTGTTCACGGAACTTTCCTTCGCCGAGAATCTGAAGATCGTTTACGAAACGAAGCATACCCGCTATCCGGTCGCCAAAGACGATAAGGATGAAATCATCGGATTCGTCCACGTGTCGGATTTATTGCTGGCCGACCCCGACAAGGAGCATGACCTGCGGGAATTTTTGCGCCCGGTGCTGATGGTACCCGAGTCGATGGAAATCAGCTACGTGCTCAAGCTGATGCAGCGGAAACGATCGCAGATCGCCGTTGTGATCGATGAATACGGCGGTACGGCGGGTTTGATTACGACGGAAGACATTCTCGAGGAAATCGTAGGCGAAATTCATGACGAGTTCGACGAAGGTGAGCGCTCCGAGATTGAAAAGCAGGGGGATGCTTACTCCGTAGACGGCCGGGTGCTGATCGAGGATTTGAACGATATGCTGCATCTCGGCATCGAGGACGAGGAAGTAGATTCCGTTGGAGGCTGGCTGTTCAAGATGCTGGAGGAAAACGTGGTCAAAGGGCGCAAGCTGGAGCACGGAGGCTTTTTGTACGAGATCACGGAAGTGGAGCGACTGCGCATAATGCGCGTGTCCATCCGCCGCATTTTGACCGAAGTACCCATCATGACCGAAGTTAGCCAGCTGCATAACGAATAGAGGAGGACCGCCGCTTCATGTCGCTCAGAACGATCGTATTTTGCGCTCTAGGCATCGTGCTGCTGTACGGATTATTTACGACCGGTTTTCCGTTTTTGCTAGCCATGCTGATCGCGATTTTGCTGGAGCCTGTCATCCAAGCGTTGATCCGCTACTTTCGGATGGGTCGCATGACGGCGGCCGCTACGGCTTGTACGCTGTTCACCGGACTGCTGCTCGGGTTCGTTTATTTGGTCGGCTTCAAGATGATCTCCGAGCTGATTCAATTCTGGAAAGACGCCCCGGATTATGTCAATGAAGCAAGGCTGTTTTTCGAGGATGCGACGGCAAAGACACAGCTGTTCTACGAAACGCTTCCCGACGGGATGGCCGAACAAATGCAAAAATGGCTGGAGTCGGGTGTCGGTATGTTGACGGACAACATTAACAGCATCGTCGCGGCGATCTCCGGTTACTTTGTAAGCGTGGCCAAGACCATTCCGAGTCTGTTCGTTTTTTTCGTCGTATTCGTCATCGGCCTTTACCTGATTTCGTTCAGTTTGCCGCAGCTTCACAAGTCGTTTCTGATGCTGTTCGACAAACAGTCCCGGGATAAAGTCATGACGGTGCTGAACAACCTGCGACGCGCCATCCTGGGCTTTCTGATCGCACAGCTGATGATCAGCCTGCTTACTTATCTCGTCACGCTGGTCGGCCTGCTTGTCTTGCGCGTCGAATACCCGCTCGCCATCGCGCTGTTGATCATCATCGTGGACATTCTACCGGTGCTCGGGACGAGCGCGGTATTGATTCCTTGGGCCACTTACAGCATTCTCGCCGGGAATATGCATCTGGGCATCGGGCTGCTCGTCTTGCTGCTCGTGATCATGATTTTCCGCCGGCTCATCGAACCGAAAATTATCGGCGATGCGGTCGGGATCAACGCCCTGGCCGCGTTGGTCAGCATGTATGTCGGTTTTCAGCTCATCGGGGTCGTCGGCTTGTTCCTCGGACCGGTATTGATTATCGTCTATCAGGCGCTGCGCAAAGTAGGCCTGTTAACGATCAATATAAAGCTTTAGCATGAATTGATGGGAAGGAAGAGCGTCGGTTAGCCGATGCTCCAATCTTACAAGGGGGAATGGTATGAACGCAGGAATTCCGCAAATCAAGCAGCACTCCAAATTATCGCTTCTCAAATTAATTCGTCGTTCCATTTTTTTATTCATCGGTGCTGCTTTCGTATCTGTCGGACTTGAAATCTTTCTCGTGCCCAACAACATAATCGATGGTGGCATCGTAGGGATCTCCATCATCACCGGACACTTATCGGGGCTGCCGATCAGTATTTTTCTGCTCCTGTTCAACCTGCCGTTTCTGTTTATCGGCTACAAGCAGATCGGCAAAACGTTCGCGCTCTCCACGTTATTCGCCGTGACGGTCATGTCCATCGGCACCTATCTGTTGCACCCCGTAAAGCCGCTTACGATCGATCCGCTGCTCGCGGCCGTATTCGGCGGCATTATTTTGGGCGTTGGCGTAGGGATGGTCATCCGCTCCGGCGGATCGCTTGACGGTACGGAGATCGTGGCGATTTTGTTCAACAAGCAGTCGCCGTTTTCCGTCGGCGAAGTCGTCATGTTCTTCAATTTATTCATTCTAGCCAGCGCAGGGTTTGTGTTTGGCTGGGATCACGCCATGTACTCGTTAATTGCGTATTATATCGCTTTTAAAATGATCGATTTGACCATAGAAGGCTTTGACGAGTCGAAATCGGTGTGGATCATCAGCGACAACAGCCGCGACATCGGCGAAGCGATCATGCAGCGGCTCGGCCGCGGCGTTACTTATTTGCAAGGCGAAGGCGCCTTTACCGGCGGCAGCAAGAGGGTCATCTTCTGCGTCATCACCCGGCTCGAGGAGGCCAAGATGAAGTCGATCGTCGAGGAGCTCGATCCGGCGGCGTTTCTCGCCGTAGGCAACATCCACGATGTGAAGGGCGGCCGCTTCAAGAAGAAGGACATCCACTGACCGCACTTACAGAATACGAATGAAACGGACCGTTCATCGAACGGTCCTTTTTGGCGTTGGCGTGGCCGAACGGCGCTTCAACATTGTGCACATAACGGACAAGCCGTCCCTCTATACATAGTGGTAGCACATCTGAAGGAGGCTCGCCGCGATTATGGAACAAGTTAAGGTATGGTACCCCTTTGTGGGGCCGTTTGATCCTTGTCCGCCGATTCTGGAAAAAACGTTCTCCACTCCCCCGCAGCTGTACATCCCGTTTCAGCCGATGAATTTGCCCCAGTTTTCCCCGCACGAGGCATTGCGGCACGGAACGCTGTGGCCGGCCTTATACAGTCCGTATGAACCGAAAAACACGTGAATGAGAGGAGCAGCCGCATGAAGGAGAATCAGTTTCCGGAGCACTACTACGCTATGCTGGAGGAGCTGCAAGCCGTTGATTTTGTACTCGTGGAACTGAATCTGTACCTCGATACGCATCCGCTCGACGGCGGAGCCATCCAGCAGTACAACCAATGCGCGCAGAAGCGCATGCATTTGGCTCATCAGTTCGAGATGGAATTCGGACCGTTAATGGCTTTCGGGCACAGCTTTTCGAAGCATCCGTGGCAGTGGACGGAGACACCTTGGCCTTGGCAAGTGTAGCCGGCTTGTAAAATCGGGAGAGGAGCAGTCGCATGTGGATTTATGAAAAAAAGCTGCAATATCCTGTACGCGTCAGCAAATGCGACCCCAGGATGGCCAGGTTGCTGCTTGAGCAGTACGGCGGCGCGGACGGGGAGCTTGCAGCCGCGCTGCGGTATTTGAACCAGCGTTATTCTATTCCGGATAAAGTGATCGGATTACTTACAGATATCGGCACGGAAGAATTTGCCCATTTGGAAATGATCGCCACCATGGTGTACAAACTGACCAAGGATGCGACGGTGGAGCAGTTGAAGGAAGCGGGACTGGCAGATCATTATGTCGCCCATGACCGGGCGCTGTTTTATCAGAACGCTTCGGGAGTGCCGTGGACAGCCGCTTACATACAAGCCAAAGGAGACCCGATTGCCGATTTGTATGAAGATATTGCAGCTGAAGAAAAAGCAAGAGCAACCTATCAATGGCTCATCGATATGACCGACGATGTCGATTTGCAGGACGGATTAAAGTTTTTGCGTGAGCGGGAGATCATCCATTCGCTGCGTTTTCGCGAAGCGGTGGAAATATTGAAGTCGGAACAGGGCGCCAAAAAAGTATTTTAACCGGTGAACCCGCGATAGATTGGAGGAATTGAAGTAGTGGAAACGGAACCGATACTTAGCCGGGGCGAGTTGAAACTAAGAGCGCTTCAGCAGTTGAAAGGCAGCTGGGGCAAAGCGATTGTCGTAACGCTCATTATCATCATCGCTACCAGCTTGATTACTCAAATTCCGAAAGTTGGCGATGTCATTAATTTTATCGTTGCCGGACCGCTGGCACTCGGAGTGGTCGTATTTTTCCTTCGACTCGTTCGTCGGGAACCAAACGAAATACAGGATGTTTTCTCGGGTTTTACCCGATTTGTGCCGTCTTTCTTGCTGTATCTGCTAAGCGCCGTATTTGTATTTCTCTGGACGCTGCTCTTGATCGTCCCCGGGATTATTGCCGGCTTACGGTATTCTATGGCCTTCTACATTATGCACGACCATCCGGAGCTCACGGCGATGGAAGCCATCGAACGGAGCAAGCAGATGATGTACGGGCATAAGTGGCGCTATTTCCTGCTTTCCCTCAGTTTTATCGGTTGGGCTCTGTTGTGCGTGCTTACGCTGGGGATCGGGCTACTCTGGCTGATTCCTTATATGTCTGCAACGAATGCCAACTTTTACGAAAACTTGTCGCACTCCAGGATGGAAGCACCGCCTCTTTCATAAAGTGTGTCGATGAAAAAGTCCATTCCTCGTGCAGATGCGCACGGAGGGGTGGATTTTTTCGTTCCGGGCGAGATAAAATTTAATAAAATTTTAATTATTTACCAAAAAAATGTAAATATTAGAAATATGAGGATGAGATGCAGAAACAATCGAAAGAGTAAGGGGGGATTGGCATTCATATCTTCATAGCCGCCGTGTCGCTTATTGCCCTGTTTCGAAGCAGGGCCTGGAAGCAGGCAAGTCGGTTTCATTCGACCGTTTTGTACATGATTGCCGGCAATTTGCTGTATTTCTTTTTAACGTCCGGCTACTTATTATGGTCGTTTGTTCCCGATCTTCACCTCATTCCGGCCATTACGGAACTGCTTTACACGTTCATTGTTTTTCCGTGTACGGTTATGCAATTTTTGGCGGACTTTCCGGAAAGCAAGAAGGGGCAAATGCTGCGATATATGAAATGGGTCGGCATTTACGCATTGATGGAAGCCATCTATGCATGGTCAGGCCGCATCGTGTATGCCCACGGATGGGGGTGGTGGTGGTCGCTCGGCTTTGATCTGATGATGTTTCCGATGCTGCTGCTGCACTGCAGAAAACCGGGAACCGCTTATGTCGTTTCGGCGTTCATCATCGTTGCGCTGCTGCTGATATTCCGGGTCCCGATCTGGAAAATATCGATGTACAACACGTAAGCGTATGCCGGCCCGGTCATTGACAATCCGCTGCGACTCATGCTTTAGTATAACGTGACATCCGCGAATTAGGGGGGAACGAAATGTTTGGGACGAAACGAAAGCCGGAGGCGCTGATCTTCGACTTGGACGGCACGCTGTTTCAGACCGAGACGTTGCTGCTGCCTGCATATCATGCGACTTTTGCGCAGCTTCGCGCCGAAGGGCGATATACCGGAGAAACGCCGCCGGAGCGGCATATATTAGGGGCGCTCGGCATGGTGCTGAAGCATATATGGCACGAAGTGATGCCCGAAGTAGACGAATCGGTTCATCGCAGAGCGGACGAGCTGTTGACGGCCTATCAGATCGAAGGGCTGGCCCGAGGCGAGGGAACATTGTACGATGGGGTGGCCGGTACGCTGAAGGCGCTCCGAGATCGGGGAATGCGGCTGTTTGTGGCAAGCAACGGGCTGGAACCGTATGTAAAAGGCGTTATTCGTACCCAGGGGCTGGAGCCGTTATTCGAGACGGAGGGCTTGTATAGTGCGGGGCAATACCAAACCCGTTCGAAAGTCGATTTGGTTAAGCGGCTGCTGGAAACGCACGGGGTAGCGGATGCCTGGATGGTCGGAGACCGGTCGTCGGACGTCGAAGCGGGGCATTGCAACGGTCTGTTTACCGTCGGCTGCGATTATGCCGGTTTCGGAAAGAGCGCCGAGTTGGATAAAGCGGATGCGAGGATCTCGCGTTTCGAACAGTTGTTGGACTTGATCGAGTCATAAGACGAAAGCGGCAGCGAGTGGCGAACTCGCTGCCGCTTTTTATCTATCAAATGCGCTTCGCCGGGAACCGCTTTTACGGGTCTGCTTTTTGTTCGGAATTCGGGCTCTTTTGCTTGAGAAGCCACAAGGCATACTCGAGCGGCCTGCGGATCGCTTTTTGATACGTCTGGCTGTCGCCGATCCGGTGAAATACTTCCCGGGAAGGCTTCGGATTCACCTCAAGCAGCCATACATTCCCTTTGGGGTCTACGGCTAGGTCGATCCCGACCTCGATGATTTTTCCAAATTTGCTTTCTAGATGCTTTACTGTGTTCAGTCCGAGGGCGTAAGCGGTTCTTCGAATTTCCTCCACTTTGTCCGAGGAGCCGAACCGTTTGCGCAGCAGCACTTCCATCGCAATGGCCGTCCCCCCTCCGTGCAAGTTGGAAGTGACCGATTTGCTGGGACCGATCCGTCCGGCGCAGCCGGTTACTTGCCATTTGCCGGCGCCGTCCTTCTGCACCAGCATGCGGTAATCGTGGACCCGGCCGTCCGGCAGTTGAAGCGGGATGCCCTGCTGCATGATATATCGGTCCGCGATTTTCCAACTTTGCAATTTGTCGTGCAGCCGGTCTACATGAATATGCTGTATGGGAAGGATGCGGCGGTTCGGATCGCGTCCCTGCATGAGGCATACCTCGCTGTCCTTCGTGCGCAGCAGCCTCAAGATGCCGCGTCCTCCGGTACCGTTGCTTGGCTTCAGGAATACGACGCTATGCCTTTTCAAAAACGATTTTAGCTCTTCTGTGCCCTGGTAACGAACCGTCGAAGGAAGGTGCGATGCGATGCGGTCTTCCTCGGATAAAATTTGATGCATCTTCCACTTGTTGGCGAGCGGCCGGCTCATGAAATGAAGCTTCGAATAGGTAGTGCGGAATCGCATCAGCTTTTGGTAATTGTTCGTTCCGTGATACCGGCATCGGTCGTAGATGATCGGCGGAAAGCTGACTTTTTTTCGAACCCATGACTTTTGCTCGGGGTTATAGCTTAACGCAAGCACCCGTTCACCCGAATCGACCACGTCGTCCGGGGTGAAGACGAGCACCTCAATGCCCATCTTCCGGCCCGTGACACTCAGCTTCCGAAAGTAAGATACTTCCTCCAACTTTCGTCCCGTCAAGTACATGGCAAGGATACCGACTTTGTAGCTCATGGAATTTCACCTGCCTACCTCGCTGGTTTCTTCGAGTGACGGGCCGCTCTTTTTTTGACTACAGCCGATTTCTTAGCGAGACTTTTATGCTTCATGTTCGATAAAAAAAGACTGTATCGGATCAGGTTTTCGAGCGACTTTTTGCGGATAAGAGGCTCGTCGAATTTCATCGGCTTGGAGTTCGCCTCGAAAAACCAAATGTTCTTTTCATTGTCTACGCCCAGATCCATGGACATTTCTCCCAGCGTATGACCGCTGGCTTTTTCAATTTGCCTCGCAATCGTAAGCGCGGCTTGCTTGGCTTTGCTTATGATCCGCTTGCTTGCTTGCGTGCCGAAGGAAACGGCCAGCAATTTCAGCGGATCATCGATGGAACCGCCGCGCGGCACATGCGTCGTGATGCTCATTTTTCCCGCCAGCCGCGCACCGACCCCGGCGATGCTCCATTCGCCTTTGCCGTTTTTTTGCACGAGAACACGCAGGTCGAACGGTCTATCCTTGAAGCTTGCAAGGGAAATCCCCTGTTGCATGATATAGTCCTTACTGTCGGTTAAATCGCGGATTTGCGACCATAGCTTATGGACATCCGAATAACGGGAAATATGGCTTTTCGTTTTATCCTGGATGCTGAGCTCGTAAATGCGCGATTTTGATTTTTCCGTCAGGCTGACTTTCATAATTCCTTTGCCGGCTTTGCCGCGGATCGGCTTGAGATAGACGGTTTCATGCGCTTTGAGCAGATCGTCAAGCGCGCTGACGTTCGACAGCTGTTCCGTGACCGGAATGTAAGGCTGCGTTCGCTTGGATTGATTCAACCATTCGTACAGTGTCCATTTGTTAAAAAACGACGGATTGAAAAACCGGATTTGACCGTTGCGCATGCATGACTGAATAATTTGCTGTACTTCAGGCAGCAGTTCGAATTTTCGATAAGGAATCCGATTATAAATAATATTAGGGAGCGGTTGAAGCTTTTTATCCCAGCTTTTGGTCATTGGGTTATAAGTGTACCCTACCGCATGATTGCCGCTCAGTTTGAAATCGGTGGTGGTCATGACGTACACCCGTACGTCATGTTCCTCCCCCGTGCGAATCAGGTCGACAAAATTTTTTTGATCTCCCCGAAAAATTCTCGTTTTATCCGCGTAAGTGAGAATGGCCAGCGTGGGCTGCTTCTTCTGCTGTAAGATGGCATCCACTCAACTATCCCTCCTTGACCGAAATCGGCTCAGGAAGAGGCAGTAGTCGTAAATGTTTTGCAGGGAAGCGCGGCCCTGGTCTTTCAACGCCGGATGCTTGAAGATCGAGCGCCCCGGCTTGGAATTCGCTTCGAACATCCATACATGCTCGTTTTGATCGATCCCGATATCGAAGCCCAGTTCACCGAGCGTATGGTGATAGTTTTTATCGATCTCTTCCGCAAGTTCGATTGCTGATTCTTTCGCCTGAGTCAACACGCTCTCCGCGCGCGATCCGAAGATTTGCCGCAGCACCTGCTCCGGTGTCATCAGTTGGCCGCCGGTGCGCACATGCGTCGTGACGCTGCCTTTGCCGGCTTTCTTGGCCCCGATCGCGGCAACGACCCACTGATTCGATCCGTTCTTCGTCATATGAAAACGAAAATCGATCGGGCAGCTATCGATTTCGATCAACCGGATGCCCTGCTGCGCCACGTAACCCCTCAAGTTGCGGCTTTGGCGGTTGAGCAGCTTGAGCAGCGAATCGAACTTGCTGAAGCGCAGCAGTACGTTGCCGCGAGAGCGCCGGAAGCGGGCGTAATACCCGCGCTTGGGGTTGTAAGTCAGACGATAAATGCCGATGCCCAGGCTGCCGCCGGTCGGTTTCAAATAAATGAACTTGTGCTTCTCCAGCAATTCTTTCAACTGGACTTCGGACGGATTGATCCGCGATTCCGGCACGTATTTGGATGCGCTGGTTCCTTCAAGCAAATTGTATACATCCCATTTCTCGAAAAATTCCCAGTTGAACAGCGGGATGCCTCTGCGTATGAACCGCTGCTTGAAGGCGTTCATCGATGCCAGCTTCTCGGCGCTTCGGCTGGGCAGCCGGTTATACACGACGTCGGGCAGCGGAACGACCTTTTTCACCCAGCCTCCTTCGCTGCGGGGAATCGTCGCCGTAACCGTCGCCTGCGTCCAGTTGACGTCCTTCGGCGAGAAAGCGAAGTAGAACGCTTTATCGGCGCCGACCCGCATGAACTGCCGGATAAATTCCGTTCGTGAGCCGAACGGCGCCGAGCTGCTGCTTGTAACGCTCGTGAGTATTCCGATCATCGGACCTAGCCGGATTTCTTTGCCGTCGTTGCAGAGGATCAGGCTGGTTCCAACTCTCGGAATGCGGAGCTGAGTGTATACGGGCCCGGGCAAATACACATGATTGCCGCTCTTTTTCAGCAGCTTCAGTCCCAAGGCGACACTCTTGCTGCCGAGCTTCAAGGTCACGTGTCTGGTTTTTGATATTTTAAGGGATTTTGCCAATTCGCTTGTTACGTAAAGAGCTCTTTCCTGCCGCGGGGTGACATGAATCGTGCAAGTTGTCAAGCTCATCTTGAACCTCCTAAGAGTTTTGCCCTTCGCAAGTATTACGAATCTATATTGGCTTTAATAAAAGGCTGCGACCGACCGCGCGACTCCGCTTCGGCGGGAACGGACTGCTTTAGCAAATAGCGTGCATACCGTAACGGATTCGCAGCGGCATCGAGTCTTGCCTGATCATCGTGTAAATAAGTAAAGATGGAACGGCCGGGTTTGGAATTCAGTTCGAGAATCCAAATATTTCCGTCGCTGTCGACACCGAAATCGATGCCGAGCTCGACGAGCCGCCCGTGTCGGGATTCGAGCGCTTGGGGGAGATCGGCCGAGAGCTGCGTCAGTTCGTCGATCAGCTCCGAAGCGCGAGCACGCCCGAATTCGCGGGCAAGGAAGTCGGCGGCGGGCTCTACGGTGCCGCCGCCGCTAAGGTTCGAGGTCAGGCTCCCTTCCTGACCTCGCCGAACGGCCATGCCGGTCAACTGCCACCGGCCGGCGCCGTTTTTTTGCGCCAGAGCGCGCACGTCGTAGGCGGTGCCGCTCCTGGACTGCAGCGGCAAATACTGCTGCAGCAAGTAGTTGCGCTGCCCCACGAAGCGGCGCAGCCAACGCAGCATCGCTCCTGCATCGGCGAAGCGGTGCTCAATGCTGTGATTACGGGCGTCGCGTCCACGCACGGTGAATGAGGCCGCGCCTTCCCGCGCATCGGCGCCTGCGCGGCGTACGTGCAGCACGCCGCGCCCTTGCGAGCCGCCCTGCGGCTTCAAGATCGCCTCGCGGCGCTCCTGCAGCCAGGCGGTCAGCGTGCGCATGCTGCGCAGTACTTCGGTGTGAGGCAAATGCCGGTCGAACCGGCCGTCCGATAGCAGCAATTGCTGGACGGTCCACTTGCCTTTTAGGCCGTTGCCCAGCAGCCGTGCAGACGGATGTTCCTTCAACCGGCTCAGCACGGAACGGTATTCGGCATACTGCCGCTTCGAGCTAAAGAAGCATCGATCATATACGATGAGCGGCAGCGGGCAGGGCTGAGAAATCCATTGGCGCGATTGCGGATCGTAACTATAGCCGGTAACCTGGCTCGCCGACCAATCGATGCCCTGGGACGTAAAGACGAATACGTTCAATCCGAAACGGCGCCCAATCAAGCACAATCTGCGATAAAAGTTGCGGTTCAAAAAAGGGGGGTGATCCCCTGTTTGCGTCGTCATGATGCCTATCGTATTGTGGAGGGTACGGTGCCCGTATGGCATCATCATACGCCTCACCTCCATTCGGCCGGATGAAGCCATCCCGCCGCAGCGTTAAAACTTTGAAGCGAATCGTACGTACTGCACCAGCCGTCTCACCGAAGGACGGATTTTCCGGTCCGGGGCCAGCGGTGTATTCTCTTCTTTCGAAGGCTTGGAGTTCACTTCGATCAGCCACACGCGCCCTTGCGTATCGAAAGCGAGATCGATGCCGAGCTCGGCGAAATGTCCGGAGACATGCGTCTCGATCCCTTTGGCAATTTGCAACGCCGCGCGTTTCAGCTTCGCATGACCGTCTCGCGAGCTGCCTGATCGGGCGAGCGCTTCTTTGACGGAACTAAGCGTGCCGCCGCGCGCCAGATTGGATACGAAGTGATCATTCCCGGCGATACGGGCCACAATCGATGTAACGTCCCATTGTCCGTCCTCTCCCCGCTGTACGAGTGCCCGGAAATCAACGGGACGGCCGTTCACCGTAATCAGATCGAGCCCTTTCTGAATCTGGTGGCGTTGCGCTTTCACTTTGCCGGAGATGGAGTGGAACAAAGCGGTGATCGTAGGGAACGATTGCTTGCGCGCACCCCCCAGGTTCGTCGTATGCGTCATGTACGTTCCGTCCGGTCTGCGGCGGATGCGGATAATGCCCTTGCCCAGACTGCCGGTAATCGGCTTGAGAAAGACGACCGAATATTTCGTGCACATCGACTTCAATTGCTGAAAATTGCGCAGCAAATACGATTCCGGAAGATAAATGTGCAGTCCTGATTCATTGCGCAGCGCGTCAAACACTTCCGTTTTGTTTAAATACTTTTCATTGAAAAATATAGCCTGGTTCCGCGATTTGGCGTTGGCTACAAACTGCTGTACGCTCGACCGATTGTCTAGCTTCCGGGAAGTCAAGCGGTTATAGATGACATTCGGAAGGGGAAACGCCGTTCTTTCCCATTTGTTCGTGTAGCGCCACCCGCGAACGGTATCGCCGCCCTGGAGATCGTCCGGCGTACTGAAGTAGACGACCGCTCCCGCTCCGTTGGAAGCATCGGTCAATTCCCGGCAAAACGCGGTATTGGCGCCGAATGGTTTGTCGGGTGCCTGGTCGTACACACGGCTGACCATGACGCAAAGGAGCGGGCCGATCATGATTGTGCGGGACCCGGATTTGTATTGAAGACACAACTGGTTGCCTTGCGACAGCCCCCATTTGGAGGCGAGCGCATCGCCGATCCGCATTGTGCCGGCTTGCGACAAAGGTACCACGTTCACTTCCTGACGGCCCGATCCGAAACGAAGCTGTAATGACTGATGAAGCGGAATTTTCCATTTTTTTATAATGGCTTCGCTGATCAAGATCGTGGAGCCGTCGGAAAATTTACCGGCGCTTTGTATTTGCAACCTGACCTTTGTTCTTTTCATGCGAAACTCCTTCCCAGCACCGACTTGCCGTCATGCAGCTTCTCTAATGCCTGGAACATGCAAACGAACTACTGTATCATATGAGGGCGTTTACCCCTTGGTGAAAAGAAACTGCGGTAAAACGGCGCAAGAAAATACGGACATCCAGCGGGGGAAGTCGGCTGCGGCAGTGGAATAAATTGTACTTTCAAGGGAAAACCTACTAAACGACTTGTATCGCAGTGGGGGGTCAACCGTGCCGGATCAGCATAACTCGATATCGTCCTCCTTGTATTCCGCGCTGGAGCGGCATGGCCAGATCAAAACGATCTCCTTACCCCGTATGCAGGGAGAGCTCGTTCTTATCTATTTCGAAGAGCTGACCGATTTGAAGCTGATTCGGAGGCACATCACCGAGCCGCTGCAGGAACTGCTGCAATCCGACCTTCCGCTGGAGGCGTTGATTCACCATATTCCGCTCGAACAGCAAGGCCCGGTGAAGCAACGGTCCGCCATTATCGAGCACTTGATTGCAGGCTGGACTTATGTGTACGGGATTCATGAACCGGATGGCTATTTGTTCAATACCCGCAAATCGATTCAGCGCAGTCCGTCGAAGCCGGAAGTGGAGTCGCAAATTATGGGCCCGCAGATCGCCTTCACGGAATCGCTGGAGACCAATAGAGCACTGCTGCGGCAATATTTGCCCGATCCGAACCTTCGTTTCGAAACATTCCGGATTGGCGAGCACACCCGTACCGAGGTGCAGCTGCTTTATATGGAAGGGAAGGCGCGGGAAGCCGACGTGAAGCTTTTGAAGGAGCGGCTCTCGAAGGTTAATGAGGACGGGATTACCGATACTTCGATGCTGCTGCAATCGATCGACGATGACCCGCGCTCGCTGTTTCCCCAGATGGTTCCGAGCGAGCGGCTCGACCGGGTCATCTTAAATTTAACGGGGGGAAAGCTGGTCGTCATGATGGACGGCACCCCCTCGGCGCTCATCTCGCCTTCTCCTTTCTTTGATTTTTTCAAGTCGGCCGAGGACGATTACTTGCGCAGGAACATGGCGATGTTTCTTCGCCTGCTGCGGACCCTGGCCATTTTTATATCCGTTTTTTTTACGCCGATGTATGTCGCGGCATTAACGTACCATTATCAGCTGATTCCGTCCAACATGCTCGTTCCGCTTGCGCAGTCGCGGTCAAAAGTACCTTTTCCGCCGCTGATGGAAGCGCTGCTGCTTGAATTCATTATTGAGCTGCTAAGGGAAGCGGGGGCGCGTTTGCCGACCAAGGTCGGTCAGACAATGGGTATCGTTGGCGGTATCGTGATCGGGCAAGCCGCCGTTCAAGCGGGGTTTACGAGCAATATTTTGATTATTATCGTCGCATTGGCGGCGCTCTCGTCTTTTATTACCCCAGTTTACTTAATGGGGGCGGCCATTCGGATTTTGAGGTTTCCGATGCTGCTCCTGGCCGGGTGGCTCGGCGCGGTCGGCATCATGATAGGGGTGAGCTTCCTGATTCTTCATCTGCTGCGCCTTTCCACGATCGGCCATTCTTACATGTACCCGCTGTATCCGATGAATCTTGGCATGATGAAGAAAAGTAAGCGCGCTTGGCAAAAACGTACGACCCAGGACATCTTTGAGGAACCGGCAGGTGATCGCACGTGACAATGAAGGCCTTTCGAAGCGTTAAGCTGATGAACGCCTATACGGTGTTTTTCGCCGTTTCCGGAACGCAGCTTGCGGAACCGTCGCAAAGTTTTCAACGCATGCTTTATAAGGCGGCAGGTCACGATGCTTGGATATGTTTGCTGCTGATGGCCCCGCTCTCGATGGCCGCCGCTTTTTTTATTGCCAAAACCGCCGGTTATTACGGTACGAAAGATTTGTACGCCATTCATGAGGAAGTATACGGCCGTTGGCTGGCCAAGCTTCCGAACTTGGTTTATGCCGTGTATTTATTTCTGATGTGCTTAACGATCGTGCATTCCTATGCGGAGGTTGTACAGACTTGGCTGTTTCCGGATCTTCAGGGCTGGCTGTTCGCCGGATTGCTGTGTCTCCTGTTTATTTACGGGATTTTTGCCGGCATCAACGCGATAGCCGGTTTTGCGGCGGTTGCGTTCACCCTTTCCTTATGGCTGTTTTTTCTCCTGTATTTTCCTTTGAAATTCGCGAGCGTGGACAATCTGCTGCCCGTGTTGGAAGCGAATTCCAGGCAAATATGGGACGGCGTATACCAATCCACCTATCTGATGCTCGGGATGGAACTGGTATATTTTCTTTATCCGTTTGTGCAAGACAAGCGAAACATTCACAAGTTTACGCAGCTTGCGGTTCTATTCACCGTGTTTACTTACGTCGTCTCGCTCGTGTGCGCCATCTTGTTTTACAGCGGAAAGCAGCTCGTCGATACGCTGTGGCCGACCTATACATGGTTCAAAGTCGCCCAGTTTCCTTTTCTCGAACGGTTCGAGGTTGTCGCCGCCGCGTACTGGTTGATGCTGATACTGCCGAATTGCTTGCTCTATTTATGGTCCAGTACCCGGGGATTCCGCTCGGTGTTCGGCATGAAACAACAGTACGTTCTATATGGGTGCTGCCTCGCGCTGGTAATCATGATATATTTATTGCCGGGGAAACAAAATATGGTCTTGCTGTACCAGGTGATGCGGTATACCGGCGCCGTTCTTGTGTTCCTGTATCCCGTTTTGCTCTATGTCCTGGTCAAAGTAAAAAGAGGCAGGGTGAAGAAAGCGGGGGCGAGCGCGGCATGAGAAAAAATAAAGCCATGCGCACCGCTGCGTTGCTCTTCTTGACGGCTGCGCTTACGGTAGGCTGCCTGCATACCAAGGTGCTCGAACGATTGGGGCTTGTCATCGCAGCCGGGCTCGATCTAGCGCCGGGGGATCAAATAAAGGGCACATCGGTTTTATACGAGATCGACCCGGAAGCGAAGGAGCGGTCCAACGTCATCTCCTCCACCGCATACACCGTGAAGGGCGTACGCATGAACAATAACGTCGAATCGCGAAAGATGCTGGTGTCCGGACAGCTTCGCGTTCTGCTGCTGCACGAGGACATGGCGAAAAAAGGGCTGAGCAGCATCGTCGACACGTTCACCCGCGACCCGGACATCGGATCGGTCGTATATTTGGCCGTATCGCAGCAGCCCACCTTCGATATCCTTACAAGGCGATACCCGGAGATCAGCAATGTGGGTGAATATTTGTTTCAGACCATCAAGCAAAACATGGAGAGCGAACAAACGATTTCTTCCATGCTTCATGAATTTGTCCGGGATCTCGATTCCCCGGGCCAAGATGCGTCACTTCCATATATCGTCCAGCAAAAAAATGAAATCCGGCTTCAGGGGGCGGCGCTGTTCCGCGGCGATAAGATGGCGGGAACAATTCCGCTGAAAGAAGTATTGTATTTGCGCCTGCTGAAAAAGCGGTATACGACGGGATTCTTCGAACTTACGCTGCCGCAGGAAGCCATCGTAAGCCAGGACAGGCAGCTGGAGAAAAAGGAGCGCACGTATCTTACGCTCGATTCCATTCACAGCAAGACGAATATCAATGTCCTGGATTCGGACCAGCCGTCGTTTCTCGTCAAGGTGAAGATCAAAGCACGCTTGCTTGAGATTTCGGTGCCTGTCGATTTGCGGAACCGGAACCACATCAAGCAAATCGAGCGGGAAGTGAACAAGGCGATCAAGAGCTCGATCGAGAAGCTGCTGCAAAAGACGCAGAAACTGGCTGTGGATCCGGTAGGGTTCGGAAATAAATACCGCGCCAGCGTAAGACATTCCGGTATGACGATCGAGAAGTGGCGTGAGATGTATCCGAAAGCGAAATTTCGCGTAGAGGTGACCACCAATTTATTGCGTACCGGTCAGACGGATTAGCATTCCGATGGCAGTGAAGGGAGGAAGCGCTATGGCGGTGGCTGCAAAAAAATCGAAGCCCAAGCTGATGGAACTGGATATCGTACGGGCGATTGCGATCCTGGCGGTAGTCGCCATTCATGCTACGTCCGAAGCGACCGTACAGCTTCCGTTCGGAAGCGGGCCGCAGTTGATGTACTTGACCATCAACAAACTGTGCAATTTTGCCGTTCCCATGTTTATTATGGTGAGCGGACTCGTCTTGTTTTACCGCTATGACGGGGATTGGAGCCGGAGGCAGGCGGGATATTTTTATATGAAACGCATCAGGCAGGTTTTGTTCCCATATGTGTTCTGGTCGTTTTTCTATTATTTATACGATCAGTGGATGTTCGATCGAAGCCGTCTGCATCTGGATTGGGGGGAATTTGCCGAGCTGCTGCCGTGGGCCGACGCGTCGTACCATTTGTATTTTATGGTCATCATCGTTCAGTTTTACTTGCTATTTCCGCTCCTGATGTGGCTTTGCGGTAGCGGGGGGTGGTTTCGCCGTACGGGGCTGCTGTGGCTCGGGCTGCTGATTCACGCCCTCAGCTACAGCTACAACCACTGGGTGGAGCCGATTCCGAATTTGGCTTCGCTCTGCATCAATTACTTCAGCGTGTTCACGCTGGGCGGATGGATCGGCCTACATTACGAAGCGTTCATCGCCTGGGCCGGACGCAGCTTCCCGGGCGTGCTGCTGCTCACCGTATTGCTCGGCTGTAGCTTCGTCGGGCTGTTCCTGCTTGAAGATCGCGCTCCGTTTTTAATGGAAGGCAGTTTGTATACGATATTGTTTTTCGCTTATGCCGCATTTGCCTGCATGACGTTCATCTGGGCGGGAAGACGGATGCTGGAGCGGGCCAAATGGCTGGCTGGCATATTGCTATCGCTCGGAGCCGTTTCGTTCGGAGTCTATCTCGTTCATCCGGCGGTACTTACGTATTGGCGCGTTCATGTTCCTGCCGATCCGAATGATATTGGGGCATACCATGCGAATACAGGCATAGCCTTTGCGGTAAGTTTGCTGCTACCATGGGCGCTGTCTTTCGTTTACGGCAAAGCGGTCCGTCTGCTGCGCAGACCTAAGAAGAAAGCCGCTGTTTCATCCGGACGAGGTTAATAGCGGATAGCGGTGCTATTTCATCCATACCTCTCATACAATGTATCGTACAAGTTGTGCGAGAGGAGGAGCAGGGATGAAAGGGAAAAAAAATTTGGTGTACATGGCGATTGCGCTCGGCATGATCCTATATGCGGTTCCTCGAATCGATCTGAGCGGAGGTCTTACGCTGCCTACCGTGTTCGGCCTTGCCTGGATCGCTTTTGCTCTGCTGGTGGTGGCGGCGCATTTGCATGAGCTGCTCGGCGTGGAACAAGAAACGAAGCGGGAGCTGGTCAAGATTAAGCGGATGAAGCGATGGCAGCTGGAGCAGGCAGTACAAGGGAAACGCAGATTGCTGCAGATGAAAAAATGATGGTGTTCCAATAAAAGAGCCCGCAGCAGCCGAAACCGGCCTGCGGGCTTTCGTTCGCGATGACCCTGTGCAAATTGCGGGTTCTTGCGGTAGTTGCAACAAATTGCGGCTTTCTGGTCCACATGATTGTGCTTGATTGCGGCTTTCATGCTGATGCCTCATTTGAACAACATGACAAACCGTGCTATCCCCCCACTGGAAGGTTTGCCCTTGCGCGATCGCGTGCCGCGTTTCTGCGTCGCATGGCGCTGCGGATCTACGCGTTTCCCAATGCCGCTTACACCAGAAGCGCGATGGTCAGCAAGTCGAACAGCGCCAGCGGCAAAATGACGTTGCTGTAATACGGATTAAATCCCGGGTAAGCATAGGGCAGCAGCGCGCGGCTGTGTCCCGGCAGCATTTGCAAGTAAATGTGATAAGCGTCAATGTGAACCAGGATTCCGTCATGCGTCTGGCCGTGAAGCGTCTGTACTCTGATCGGTTTGTGCATGTGCTCGGCACAGATGGCGTGGATTTTTTCCCTGCACTTATGCAGCAAGTCTGCTGCGCCGGCTTCCAACTCGTAGACGTTCTGCATTTGCCCTTCATATGGATTTTGCAGCATGATAGGTTGATAACCTCCTCCGTATGATTGTTTCTTTTGATTTATATGCACCTTCCCGCCGGATCTTGTTCGATGTACTGTCTTTTTTTTCGCCAAGCGATATAATAGTAGTACAGATTAATACAGATCAGACAGGAATGATAAACAGATGGATGATACGGAATACGGAATGCAAGAGGCTTCGACCAAGCATGAACAAATTATTAAATATATCGAGGGCCTAACCCCGGGCAGCAAAATTTCCGTGCGCAAAATTGCGGGCGCGCTCGCTGTCAGCGAAGGCACCGCTTACCGCGCCATTAAAGAAGCCGATACGCTCGGGCTTGTCGCGACGAAAGAGCGGGTGGGCACCGTACGCGTAGAGAAGAAGCTGCGCGATCAGCTCGATAAGCTGACGTTCGCTGAAGTGGTCAACATGGTCGATGGCGAAGTGCTAGGCGGCCGGACGGGACTGGAGAAGACGCTGCACAAATTCGTGATCGGCGCGATGGAGGAAGACGCCATGATGCGCTACATCGATCCGGGCAGCCTGCTGATCGTCGGTAACCGCAGCAAGGCGCACAGCGGCGCGCTTGAGCATGGCGCGGGGGTGCTGATTACCGGCGGATTCGGTACGAGCGAAGAGGTGCGCAGACTCGCCGATCAATTGGAGCTTCCGATCATTTCGAGCAGCTACGATACGTTCACGGTCGCCTCCATGATCAACCGCGCGATCTACGACCGGCTGATCAAGAAAAAAATATTGCTCATCGAGGACATCATTCCGAAGCAAATGCAGGTGTATTCGCTGAAGGCGAACCATACGCTGAAAGATTGGCAGCGGCTGCATGAGGAAACCGGCCACAGCCGCTTCCCGGTCGTCGACGAATGGAACCGCGTCATCGGCATGATCACCTCGAAAGATTTGATCGGCGCGGAACCGCAGCAGACGATCGATAAGCTGATGACGCGGGGACCTGTCACGGCCGGCCCCAGCACATCCGTAGCCTCGGCGGCCCATATGATGGTGTGGGAAGGCATCGAGCTGCTGCCGATCATCGATATGAACCGCAAGGTGACGGCGGTCATTTCGCGCAAGGACGTGCTGAAGGCGATGCAGCATATTCAGCGCCAGCCGCAGCATGGAGAAACGTTCGAGGATTTGATCTGGTCCGGCTTCGCGGAAGTCAAGGACAAGTCGTCGGAGCATACCGTGTTTCGCGGAACGATTACGCCTCAGATGACGAACCGGCTCGGCACCGTATCCGAAGGCGTGCTCACGGTGCTGATGACGCAGGCGGCTTATCACGCCGTGCAGGATGTGAAAAAGGGCGACCTGGTGCTCGACAACATGTCGTCGTATTTCGTCAAGCCCGTCCAAATCGACAGCGAAGTCGAGATTCGCGCGAAAATTATCGAAGTCAGCCGCAAATTCGCCAAGACGGATGTCGAAATTTTTCATGGTGCATCCATGGTGGCGAAATCCATGTTAACGGCGCAGGTGATCGAGCAGGGGTAGAGTAGAGGCAATGCTCGCGCAAAACGGCTCAACGGAATTAATGGACCCAAATTATTTGGATCAATCCAATATATAGTCGCCATATTCGCACTAATTTTACCCGTAAAAAGGGATTTAAACTCAATAGTTGGGCTAGCCGAATTATTCAGAGGACGATCCGTTTGAATAATTGGCATTAGCCTACTATAGGGCTCTTTACCGTCTGACTGAGCTGGGAAAGTAAATTTTGGGCAACGAATTGTTGTGTATGTCCTATTCCTGCATGAAATGAAAAAAGCTCTGCCCTCGGGCAGAACTCCTAACTCCAATCTTGATTCGTGTGATCAGGCCGTATCCGCAAATGGCAGTAAAGCCATTATTGGATCAGACCGTTTACTCCAAACGACAGTCAAGCGAACCTGGGCAACAGGCCGAACATGCGCCAAAAAAGCGGTCAAGCGAAAGCGCCGTTAGTTTTGACGGCTGAAATGGATGTGGTTGCGGATCCCTGCAAATAAATTGAAAAGGCCGAGCAGCAAGCAGACGGTCCCGAAGATTCGGCGCGTTACCGAGTCGGTGAAAAAGAACAGCTGGGAAACGGCGATCACCGTCAGCATCAATCCCATGGCGATATTCATCCGCGAGGCGAACAAGCCGCGAAGTCTGGCATCCTGTCCCCGTCGGTAACGGAAGCTGTAATAAACGGTGAAGAGTAGGCAAATCACAATCAGTACGCTGAGCACGATTTGAATCGTTTCAAGCATGGAAACAAGCACTTCCTTTTAAGATAAAGGGTCGCCCGGAGATGCGCTATCTCGTCTTGGACGTCATCTGTTTCCACTTTAGCGATTTTCGGTGTGAAAATCAACCGAATTTCCGCCGTATTCTTTTGCTTATGACATCGGAATCCGTTTCCACTCTTTCACCGTTACCCATATTTTCAGCTCGGTTTGCGTGACGATCATCCACTTTACATTCTGCACCATGTAATCTTTATCCATGACGGCCAAGTACGGTTTCTGCACCAGTATTTTCTCATAAATTTCCGGATTCTCGGCAAAATCGGAAATTTTGCGGCCGATAATGACTCCGCGCAAATCGCTGTTAATACGGCGTCGAAGCTCCGCGTCCGTCAGCTTGTCCAGCTCCGTATGTTCCCCGGGGACGACATACACTTGCAGCAGGTTGATCGTATTTTGCTGATTTTTCGTCTTTTTCAGATCTGTGTTTTCCCTTTGCAATTGATTGAGATCGGAGCGCAGCACCTGATACTGCTCGATGATGAAATTGAGCTGATGCTGATAAACGCTCATAAACAAGGCCGCGCCGATCACCATTCCCGCGATGACAAGTCCCGCCGAGCGCAGGAAGCCGCCCGGTTGCCGAGCTTCAGGTGTGCTCACCCATTTGCTCCCCCTTTGCAAATCCATTGGATCAGCGTGGAGCCCATATGAGCGCCGGTGAAGGCGCAGACGATGTAGATGATCTGCTTGATGGCCGGCGAGATATGCCCTTCGATGAAATTCGTTTCGATCGCCCGGATCGGATCAATCGTTCCGCCGATCGCCGCCACCATCGCCCATATTTTGATCTGCTCCGCCACGCTCGTCATGCGGTAGACCGGAGGCTCGAGTGTGAATACGGCGCTGATCCCGGCGAGCATCGTCCCTCCGAGCACGACACCGAACGCCACGAAAAAGTCAAGCAAACATTTCGATACGAAAGCGGCCATTCCATTTCCCTCCCGTTACTTGCTTCAGCACCGCGCGGCAACGTGGCGGCCTGTCAGCGTCCCAAGCCATGCGTGGCAACGAATGCTCCGGATGGGGAAGTTTGTTCGCATAGGCGCCCTATCGTTCGCATGACGGAAAACCGCGCATAACCTGTCCTCTCTTACCTACTCTATGGCACACTTGTTCGCATTATGCTAAAATGATAATAATAAATTTACGGCAGGGGAGGCGGCCCGTATGAGCGGGTTTGTTCATTTACACGTACACAGCGAATACAGCCTACTTGACGGCGCCGCGCGCATCGACGATTTGGCCCGGCAGGCGGCAAAGCTTGGCATGAAGGCGCTCGCGTTGACGGATCACGGAGTGATGTACGGGGCGATTCCTTTTTACAAAGCTTGCAGGGAACACGGCATCAAGCCGATTATCGGCTGCGAAGTATATTATACTTCCGGCTCGATCCGGCAAAAGGGAACGCGGCAGGAGCAGCCGATTTATCATTTGATTTTGCTTGCGAAGAATATGACCGGTTATCAAAATTTGATGAAACTCGTCTCCGTCGCCCATTTGGAAGGTTACCACTACAAGCCGCGGATCGACCCGGAGCTGCTGGACCGGTATTCGGAAGGGTTGATCTGCACCAGCTCGTGCCTCGGAAGCGAAGTTTCCCAGCACCTGCTGCACGGCAAGTACGACGAGGCGAAAGCTGCTGCGCTAAGATACCGGGACATTTTCGGCGACGATTTTTTTCTGGAGCTGCAGGATCACGGTCTTGCCGAGCAAAAAAAGGTATTGCAGGACATGCTGCGGCTGAGCCGCGATACGGGCATCCGGCTTGTGGCGACGAACGACGTGCATTATGTGCGGGAGCCGGAACATGAGGTGCAGGATATACTGATCTGCATCGGCACCGGCAAAACCGTCGACGACGAGGAGCGGCTCAAGTTTCATTCGTCGCAGCTATATTTGAAAAGCGCGGACGAGATGGCCCGTTTGTTTCCGCATGTGCCGGAGGCGCTTGCGAATACGATGGCGATCGCGGAGCAATGTAACCTCGAGCTCGAATTCGGCCGGTCGATTTTGCCGCAATTCGAGCCGATTCCCGAAGGCTTGTCGGCAGGGGAGTATCTTGCCGAACTTTGCCGGGAAGGAACCGAGCGGAGGTACGGCTTGTCGAAAGAATGGCAGGACCAAAGCTGGCGAAAGGACGTTCTTGAACGGCTGGATTACGAGCTGTC
Organism: Paenibacillus allorhizosphaerae; assembly: GCF_910594985.1. Taxonomy (GTDB): domain Bacteria; phylum Bacillota; class Bacilli; order Paenibacillales; family NBRC-103111; genus Paenibacillus_G; species Paenibacillus_G allorhizosphaerae. The sequence goes on along the minus strand of NZ_CAJVCE010000004.1, from coordinate 89,759 downwards.
CGTCATTGAGCGGATGGGATACTCCGATTATTTTCTGATCGTGTGGGATTTTATCCGTTTCGCCCATGAGCACGGCATTGCCACGGGACCCGGACGGGGTTCCTCGGCGGGCAGTCTCGTCGCTTATGTGCTGCGGATCACTGACGTCGATCCGATCCGGTACAATTTGCTGTTCGAGCGGTTTTTGAATCCGGAACGGGTGTCGATGCCCGATATCGATATCGATTTCAGCGACCTGCGCCGCGACGAGGTGATTGACTACGTCGTCGGCAAGTACGGCCGGGATCGGGTCGCGCAAATCATCACCTTCGGAACGATGGCGGCCAAGGCGGCGGTACGGGACGTGGGACGGGTGCTGAACCTCCCGTTCAGCGAAGTGGACCGCGCCGCCAAGCTGATCCCGCATCAGCTCGGCATGACGCTGGCGGAGGCGCTCCAGGCAAGCCCTGAGCTGAAGGCGCTGGCAGCCGCCCAGCCGAAGACGGCGGAGCTGCTGGAGCTCGCGATGAAGGTGGAGGGAATGCCGCGCCATGCTTCGACGCATGCGGCGGGCGTCATCATTTCGCGCGAGCCGTTGACGCAATATGTCCCGCTGCAGGAAGGGACCGAGCAGACGCCGCTGACGCAGTATGCAATGGAGCATCTGGAGTCGATCGGCCTGCTCAAGATGGATTTTCTCGGGCTGCGCACCCTCTCGATCATTGAGCGGACGCTCGACTGGATTCGCGAGCAGTCGGGCGAAACGCTGGATTGGACTCGCATCCCTATGGACGATCCGGCCACTTACGAGCTACTCAGCCGAGGAGATACGACCGGCATCTTTCAGCTTGAATCGCCCGGAATGCAACGGGTATTGAAGGAGCTTCGTCCGTCGGGATTCGAGGATATTATTTCGGTGAACGCGTTGTATCGACCGGGTCCGATGGAGTTCATCCCCAAATATATCGGCTACAAGCACGGGGCGGAGCAGGTCGAGTACCCGCATCCGGCGCTGGAGCCCATTCTGCGCGATACGTACGGCATCATCGTGTACCAGGAGCAGATCATGCAGATCGCTTCGCTGATGGCCGGCTTCAGTCTCGGTGAAGCGGATCTGCTGCGGCGGGCGGTCAGCAAGAAGAAGCGGGAGGTGCTCGATGAGGAGCGCGCCCACTTCGTTAAGGGCAGCATTGGCCAAGGCTACACGGAAGCGGATGCCAACAAGGTGTACGACATGATCGTCCGCTTTGCGGATTACGGCTTCCCGCGGGCGCATGCTACCGCCTACGGCGTATTGGCGTTTCAGACCGCCTACCTGAAGACGCATTATCCGGTGCCTTTCATGGCGTCCATGCTGACGGCCGTCATGGGCAGCCACCATAAGGTAGCCGAGTACGTGGATGAATGCCGCCGGATGGGTATTCGCGTACTTCCGCCCGACGTGAACGATAGCGGCTTTCTGTTCACGCATTTGGAGGGGGAACAGCAAGACGGCGCGCCGGCGATCCGTTTCGGTTTGGCGGCCATCAAGAACGTCGGCACGCACGCGATCGAATCGATTATCGCGGAACGTCGTTCCGGCCGATATACGAGCCTGATCGATTTTTGCCGTCGCGTCGACTTGAGGGTGTGCAACAAACGGGTGATAGAGTCGCTCATTCAAGGCGGTGCGCTCGATTCGCTGCCGGGTCACCGGGCACAGCTGCTTGCCATGCTGGAGGACGCCGTCGATGCGGCGGTCAAGTGGCGCAAAGATCGCGAAGACCTGCAGCTGGTGCTCGACGGGTTCGGATTCGTGGAGGAAACGAACTGGGAGGTGCAGTATCCGGACATTGCTTCCTTTACGATGACGCAGCAGCTTGAACTGGAGCGGGAGCTTCTCGGACTGTACATTTCCGGGAGCCCAATGGATGATTATGAGCAGGTACTGCGCAAACTGGAGCTCGATGCGCTGCACCAACTGCAGGAATATCCCGATGGGAGCGAAGTGATGGTCGCCGGGCTGGTGCTTTCCAGCAAAACGATCGTAACCAAAAAAGGACAGCCGATGGCGTTTATGGAACTTGAGGACCGGGTCGGAAAAACGGAAGTCGTGCTGTTTCCCGAAGTATGGAAAAAGTACGCGCCCCTTGTGCAGAAGGGGAAGCCCGTGCTGGTGATCGCAAAGCTCCAGCTTGGGGATGAGGATTACAAGCTGCTTGCCGATCAACTGCTTGCGATGAACGATCCGCATCTGGAGCTGAAAGCGGTGAAGACGGGGACGGGCGGAGGAGGCAAGCAGGGGACACTGCGCAGGCAAGGGGCAGCCGGCCGGCCAGCGGTCAAGGAGAGGCCGGCCGCGGCTCCGGCCCCGCACTCGGCAATCCCTGCGGGGGGAGCGTCTGCTCCGGCTTCCCCACCGGTCTCTGCAGCACCCCCGGCTGCCGCGGCTGCCGCGGGTGCCCAACGCGTATACGTCAAAATTTCGCCGCTGCATGAGAAGCCTGCCGTGCTCGAAATGCTCAAGCGGTTGATAGGCAGACACAGCGGACCGCTTCCGGTCGTGCTGTACTACGAGAAGTCGCAGCGTTCGCTCGGACTTAGCGATAAATATATGGTAAATCCTACGCAAGAACTGATCGAGAGCATTGAGCGGCTGCTCGGTAAAGAATCGGTAAAAGTGAAATAATCCCAGCCTCCTCCGCATAGATTAAGTAACCCGCGCACGAATGAGCGACTTCCTGCCGGCAAAGCGTATATCGCACGTTACTGATCTTTCGGAGGAGGCGTTGTTTTTTATGACTCAGGATGATACGATTATCGAATGCTTGGAGAGACGCGGCGTTACCGTCGACAGCATAGCGGAAATTGTTCTTTCGCTGCAGCTTCCCTATAATCCAAAGCTGACCAAACAACACTGCATCGACAGCGTCCTGCATGTGCTTGGAAAGCGCGAAGTGCAGTACGTTCTTCATACGGGCATCGCACTCGACGAGCTTGCGGAGAATAACATGCTGCCCCAGCCGCTGCAGGCGATCATGGAAGCCGATACCCCGCTCTACGGCGTGGACGAGACACTGGCGCTCGGCATCGTGAATGTGTACGGCATGATCGGACTGACGAGCTTCGGCTATTTGGACAAGAAAAAAATCGGCATCATCCGCGAATTGAACGATCATCCTACCGGAATTCACGTGTTTCTGGACGATCTGGTCGCCGGACTGGCCGCGGCGGCATCGGCCCGGCTCGCTCATCGGCATCAGGATGAATTGGACAACCCCTCGGGTCAAGCATAAGGCAGCCGAAACAACAGCCATCCTTGGAAATAGACCTTCCGGCCCCCTTGATGCTCCGGTTGCGGGAAAAAGTGGACTTATGATATCATTATTGCATTATGTTCGGGAGGTCTTTTTTCATGTGGACGGTTATTTATATCGCTCCGACCGCGAAAATTGCTGATAAAATCAAGCAAAGACTTACGGAAGAGGGATTTCTTGTACAGGTTAGGGCAATCAACATGACAAAGAACCAATTCGAAATCGTGGTACCCGAAGGCGAAGTGGAAGAAGTGCAGGAAGTGCTGAACTCCATTTTGCATCGATCATAAATACTGTTTCTCATTTAAAAGTGCTTCGATCCAGAAGCTTTTCTTCATTTTGGACAGGTTTAAAACCGTAGGGCGAGGTGTAGTTCATGCAATTCAAAGACTTATTCCAGAAGAAAAGAAAGTACGCCACCGTTCCTTCAACAAGCAGGCCTGTGCAGAACCCGGTGGTCGACGGACAATTGGACGTTCCGGAGGAACGGCCCAGGCGTGAAATTCCGGAAGGCTTGATGAACAAGTGCCCAAGGTGCGGAACGATCCAGTACAACAAAGAGCTGGATAAAAATTTAAAAGTATGTACGGCGTGCGACTATCATTACAAGCTGAACGCAGTTGAGCGTATTCAAATGATAATGGACGAAGGTCAATTCCAAGAGTATGACAGTGACATGGCGTCTGAAGACCCGCTCAATTTCCCGGATTACAAAGAAAAATATGCCAAAAGCGTCGACGCTACCGGGATGAATGACGCCGTTATAACCGGTGAAGGAACCATTGGCGGCTATCGCGTGGTTGCGGCGGTCATGAGCTTTGATTTCATGGGCGGTTCGCTCGGTTCCGTTGTCGGCGAGAAAGTGACCAATGCGATCGAGCAAGCCATCGAAAAAAAGCTTCCGCTACTCATTTTTTCTACTTCCGGCGGCGCTAGGATGCATGAGAGCATTTTAAGCTTGATGCAAATGGCCAAGACGAGCGCGGCTTTGGCGAAGCTGAACGAGCAGGGCGGGCTTTATATTTCCGTCATCACGGACCCTACGTTCGGCGGTGTGACGGCCAGCTTTGCAACATTAGGCGATTACATTATCGCTGAGCCGGGCGCCTCTTTCGGCTTTACCGGACGCAGGGTCATCGAGCAAACGATTCGGCAAAAGCTGCCGGAAAACTTCCAGACGGCGGAGTTCAACTTGGCGCACGGTCAGCTTGATATGGTAACCCACCGCAAAGAAATGCGCAGTACGTTGTCGCGTCTTCTTGCGATGCACTCGCTCCAGGAGGTGACGGAAATTGGCAGCTGAATTGCCGTTTGAACAACCGCTCATTGAAGTACGTGAGAAAATCGAAGATTTGAAAAAAATCAGCCAAGACAAGCAGATCGATTTTTCCGATGAGATCGCCCTTTTGGAGAAGCGTTACAAGCAGCAAGAAGCGGAGCTCTACAGCAACTTGAACACTTCGCAAAAGATGCAAATTGCGCGCCATCCGCAGCGTCCGACGACGCTGGATTACATTCAGCACATTTTCACGGATTTTATCGAGCTGCACGGCGACCGGATGTTCAGCGACGATTTGGCGATCGTCGGCGGCGTGGCCCGGCTGAACGGCGTGCCTGTGACGATTGTCGGGCATCAAAAGGGAAAAGATACGAAGGATAACATCGCCCGCCATTTCGGGAGCCCGCATCCGGAAGGATACCGCAAATCGCTTCGCCTGATGCAACAGGCGAACAAGTTCAAGCGGCCGATCATTACCTTCATTGATACGAAGGGCGCTTATCCCGGAAGCGCCGCGGAAGAGCGCAACCAAGGCGAGGCGATTGCCCGCAATTTGATGGAAATGTCGTCCATGCGCGTTCCGATCGTTTGCGTCGTCATCGGCGAAGGCGGCAGCGGCGGCGCATTGGCGCTTGGCGTGGGCAACCGCGTATTTATGCTCGAGAACGCCATTTACTCGGCGATTACGCCCGAGGGCGCAGCTTCGATTATTTACAGAGATGCTTCGAAATCGATGGAAGCGGCGGAAGCGATGAAAATTACAGCCGACGAAATATTGAAACTCGGAGTTATCGAAGGCATTATTCCGGAACCGAAGGGCGGCGCCCATCGGGATATCGTCGTGCAGGCCGAGGCAATCAAGCAGGTGCTGTGGACGAATCTGCAGGAGCTTTCCAAAATGACAGAAACTCAACTTATTGAAGACCGATATGCGAAATTCAGAAAAATCGGCCGCTTCACCACTATTCAGGAGGGTAACCCTAACCATGCGTAAAACCAAAATTGTATGTACGATCGGTCCGGTGAGCGAATCGCTGGACATGTTCAAAAAATTGATCGAAGCCGGGATGAACGTCGCCCGGCTCAACTTCTCCCACGGCGACTTTGAAGAGCACGGGAATCGAATCAAGAATGTGCGTCAGGCTTGTCAGGAGCTGGGCAAAAATGTAGCGATTTTGCTCGATACCAAAGGCCCGGAAATTCGTACGGGCAAGCTGAAAGACGATCAAAAGGTCGAACTCGTGCAGGACAACCTGATCACGTTAACGACCGAAGAGATTATCGGGGATGCGGAGCGCGTATACATTACATACAAGGATCTTTATAAAGACGTGAAGATCGGTTCCACCATTCTGATCGACGACGGCCTCATCGGGCTGACGGTAGAAGATATTCGCGGCACGGACATTGTATGCCGCATCAAAAACGGCGGATTGCTCGGCGGGAAAAAAGGCGTTAACGTGCCTGGCGTGAAAATCAATTTGCCGGGGATTACCGAAAAGGATGCAAACGACATTATTTTCGGCATTCAGCAGGGTGTTGACTTTATCGCTGCTTCTTTCGTGCGCAAGGCAAGCGATGTCATCGAAATCCGCGAAATTTTGGAGCGCCACAACGCGAAGCATATTCAAATCATCTCCAAAATCGAAAATCAGGAAGGCGTGGACAACCTCGATGAAATTCTTGAAGTGTCCGACGGCCTGATGGTAGCTCGCGGCGACTTGGGCGTGGAAATTCCGGCCGAAGACGTACCGATCGTGCAAAAGGCGATGATCAAAAAATGTAACCAAGCCGGCAAACCGGTTATTACCGCGACGATGATGCTCGATTCCATGCAGCGCAACCCTCGCCCGACCCGTGCGGAAGCGAGCGACGTGGCGAATGCGATCTTCGACGGAACGGATGCGGTTATGCTGTCCGGGGAAACCGCGGCAGGGAAATACCCGATCGAATCCGTACTGACGATGGCTCGCATCGCCGAGCGCACGGAAACGGCGCTGGAGCATCGTGAAATTTTCGTTCGTCAAAGCAACGCCCAGCAGCGGACGGTAACGGAGGCAATCTCGCAAGCGGTAGCGAACTCCGCGCTGGATCTGGACGCCAAAGCGATTCTTACCGCTACGGAGAGCGGATATACAGCGCGGATGGTGTCCAAGTATCGCCCGAAAGCGCCGATCATTGCCGTTACGCCGGATGAGCGCGTGCTTCGTCGGTTGTCGCTCGTATGGGGCGTAACGCCGATCAAGGGCGAGTCTTGCACTTCCACCGACCAACTGTTCGAGCATGCGGTCGATATGAGCGTTAAGGCTGGTCTCGTCAGCTTGGGCGACCATGTCGTGATTACGGCCGGCGTACCGGTAGGCCGCTCCGGAACGACGAACCTGATCAAGGTGCATCAAATCGGCGAAATGATCGCCAAGGGCCAAGGAATCGGCACGCAAATTGCCACCGGTAAAGTCGTTACGGCTCGCACGGCGGAAGAAGCGCTGTCCAAAGCTTCCGAAGGCTGCATTCTTGTTACGTTAACGACGGACAAAGAATATATGCCTGCTTTCGAGAAGGCGGCGGCCGTCATTACCGAGACTGGCGGCATTACGTCCCACGCGGCTGTTGTCGGCATCAGCCTGAGCAAACCGGTTATCGTGGGCGTCGATGGCGCGACTGAAATTTTGAAAGACGGCGCCGAAGTATCGATTTATCCGGAAGTAGGCGTTATTTACTCCGGCCGCGCACGCGTACTGTAATTGAAGGCAGCTTCCGAGCAGGAGCGATCGCTTCAAGAAGGGCAACAAGCAGTCGGTTATTCGAAGCTTGTCGCGTTTCAACAAAATGGTATTGGACAAGCAGGAAGCAGCGTATCTTGTATATTACGAATGGGGGAGCGAAATCGAAGAACGGTTTCGCTCTTTCGATTTCGGGCATATCGTCTGGGGAAGTCAACTTGCGCCATTCGATATATGGCAACAAAAGGAGGCTGCTGCGACGATGTTTACACATGAGCTTCGCGTTCGTTACCAGGAGACCGATCAGATGGGCGTCGTGTACCATGCCAACTATTTGAATTGGTTCGAGATCGGCCGAACCGAGATGATCCGCGAGATGGGGATGACTTACCGCACCCTGGAGGAAAAAGGACTGCTGCTGCCGGTCATTGAAGCGGAACTCAAGTTCCGCCAACCGGCCCGGTACGATGACCGGATCACCATCGCTACGCGCATTGTCGATTTTACGAATCTTCGCCTTCAATTTGCGTGCGAGATCAAAAGAGGGGATGAACTGCTCGTCAGTGGAGGAACGAAGCACGTATGGCTGAATCGGGACTGGAAACCGGTCCGCATTGACAAGGAAGCGCCGGAACTGTTTGCACTTCTTCAGAAATGGAGCTGAGCTTTTATGTTTCGTATCATTGTTATTGCGCTTATCCTGGTTCCCGCCATTGAAATATGGGGACTGTTTGAGATGGGAAAGCTGATCGGCGGCTGGCAGACGTTCGCTCTGATTGTGCTGACCGGTTTTCTGGGGGCATGGCTCGCCCGCCGGGAGGGCCGCAAAGTATGGGTGTACGCCAGGCAGCAGCTGTCCGTCGGGGCCATTCCGACCGATTCCATCCTCGACGGAATCGCGATTTTTGCCGGCGGGCTTTTCTTGATGTCCCCGGGCTTTTTAACGGATGTGTTGGGCTTCCTGATGGTCTTCCCGGTCACGCGGCCAATATTTAAACGTTGGATTTTGGCTATTATCCGAAAACGGATCGGGACAGGCAGCTACTCCTTTTTCTGGCGGGAGTAAAAGTTGTCGAAACGGTCGAAACAAAGCGGAATATCCGACAAGTTTCAGTATAAATTAACAGCAATTAGAAAATGCTTTTACAGGGGAAATGACGCGGACCATGTTCCCGGTGGCAGCAAGAATTGTTGCATCCAGCCACCGGTTTCTTGCTGGTCACGAGCAGCCGGTTTCTCAAAAACGGCGCGGGATCAACGAATATTTTTGATCAGAAGTTTTTTCTATGATGCTGATAATGAACTTTTATGTCTGAATTTGTTCACATTGTCTTCTAAATCAATTATAGTAGACTTATGTGCAATTGAACGCAAAAGGAGAGATTATCTTGACAGCTACCAAAGGTTTGGAAGGAATTGTAGCCACAACGTCCTCCATCAGCTCGATCATTGACGGTGTGCTAACCTATCGCGGCATCAACATCGACGACCTTGCGGAGAACGCCACATTCGAAGAGGTAGTGTATCTGTTATGGTACGGCAAGCTGCCGAATCGCTCCGAATTGGACCATCTGGTCATCGAGTTGAGCGGATATGCTCAAATTCCTCAGCAAATCATCGATCAAATCAAGCTCTACCCGAAAGACGTTAACTCTATGGCTGCCCTTCGCAGCGCCGTTTCCAGCTTGGCGCTGTACGATGCGGAAGCAAACGATATGAGCACGGAAGCGAACCTGCGCAAAGCGAAAAAACTGCAAGCTCAGCTGCCGACGGTTATTGCGGCTTTCGCGCGCATTCGTGCTGGCCAAGAGCCAATCGCACCGAAATCCGGCGTTTCGATCTCCGAAAACTTCCTGTACATGCTGACAGGGAAGCAGCCTGACAAAGTTGCGGTTGAAGCGCTGGACAAAGCGCTCGTGCTTCATGCGGACCATGAGCTTAACGCTTCCACCTTCGCGGCTCGCGTAACCGTAGCTACGCTGTCCGACATTTATTCCGGCGTTACTTCGGCGATCGGCGCGTTGAAAGGACCGCTGCACGGCGGTGCCAACGAAGCGGTGATGGCGATGCTGGAAGAAATCGGCACGGCCGATAACGTAACGAACTACATCAATGAGAAGCTCGCGAACAAAGAGAAGATCATGGGCTTTGGTCATCGCGTCTATAAAAACGGCGACCCTCGCGCGAAGCATCTGCAAAAGATGTCCCAAGAGCTCGGCAAAATTACAGGCAACATGAACTGGTACAACATGTCGATCCAAATCGAAGACATCGTAACCGGACAAAAAGGCTTGAAGCCGAACGTAGATTTCTACTCCGCGTCCGTGTACACTTCGCTGGAAATTCCGCGTGACTTGTTTACGCCGATCTTTGCGATCAGCCGTACTTCGGGTTGGACGGCGCACATTCTCGAGCAGTACGAGAATAACCGCCTGATTCGTCCTCGCGCGGAGTACACAGGCCCGTCGCATCAAGCATATATCCCGATCGAGAAGCGCTAATCGGGGACTGTCTTTGACTAGCAGCTGCCAACGGGCTGCTGCGGTGCTCGCATGCACTCGTCCCTTATTCAAGGGGCGGGTACTCGCGCCGCGGCTCCCGTTCATTTTTGAGTCATAATGAAAGCATATCTCAAGGACAACAACTGACAGCGGCAAGCCTGATGTCACAGTTGCGAAAGGGCTCTGTATACTTCGCGTGAACTGCGTTGCAACCGTTACATTGGGTCAATGAATGTCAGTTGTTAACTAACAAACGGGTGCCGTCTACAGGACCGCAAAGCCGTTGATCCTTGGCAAAATCCATCGTCAGCTTGCTGGCAACCAATACGAGGAGGTTTACATAACCATGGCACAATTCGAACAATACGCACTGCCTACGGAAGGCGAGCGCATTACCATTACGAACGGCAAATTGAACGTTCCGAACAACCCGATCATCCCTTTCATCGAGGGTGACGGTACAGGCCCGGACATTTGGGCAGCTTCCAAGCGCGTGCTTGACGCAGCGGTAGAGAAGGCATACAAAGGCGAGAAGAAGATTGCTTGGTACGAAGTATTTGCCGGCGAAAAAGCGTTCAACCAGTTCAACAACTGGCTGCCTGCCGATACGCTAACGGCGATTCGTGAGTACATCGTTGCGATCAAAGGACCGTTGACTACGCCGATTGGCGGCGGGATCCGCTCCCTGAACGTGGCACTGCGTCAAGAGCTTGACTTGTATGTTTGTTCCCGTCCAGTTCGCTATTTCAAAGGCGTACCTTCCCCGGTGAAACGTCCTGAGCTGGTAGACATGGTTATTTTCCGCGAGAATACGGAAGATATTTATGCCGGCATCGAGTGGGCTGCCGGTTCCGAAGAAGTGAAGAAAGTGCTTGCGTTCCTGCAAAATGAAATGGGCGTGAAGAAAATCCGCTTTCCGGAAACGTCCGGTATCGGCGTGAAGCCGGTTTCCTCCGAAGGTTCCAAGCGTTTGATTCGCGCGGCTATCGAGTATGCCATCGAGCATAACCGGAAGAGCGTAACGCTCGTACACAAAGGCAACATCATGAAGTTTACCGAAGGTGCGTTCAAAAACTGGGGCTATGAGCTTGCCGAGCAAGAATTCGGCGACAAAACGTTCACTTGGGCGCAATACGATAAAATTAAAGAAGCACAAGGCACTGACGCTGCTAACCAAGCGCAAAAAGAAGCGGAAGCTGCCGGCAAAATCATCATTAAGGACGCGATCGCTGACATCGCGCTGCAGCAAGTATTGACTCGCCCAACCGACTTCGACGTGATCGCGACGTTGAACCTGAATGGCGACTACTTGTCCGACGCGCTGGCTGCTCAAGTCGGCGGCATCGGTATCGCACCGGGCGCTAACATTAACTATGTAACCGGTCATGCGATCTTCGAAGCTACGCATGGTACGGCTCCGAAATATGCCGGTCTTGACGTCGTTAACCCGGGTTCCGTTATTTTGTCCGGCGTTATGATGCTTGAACACTTGGGCTGGCTCGAAGCGGCGGATCTGATCTACAAAGGGATGGAAACGGCGATCAACAACAAGACCGTCACTTATGACTTTGCTCGCTTGATGGAAGGCGCAACGGAAGTGAAGTGCTCCGAGTTCGCAAATCAAATTATCAAAAATTTCTAATCCTCCAAGTCTCGTGCTCCAATGGGGTTATAGTGCAAGGAACGCGTTTGTCCTCGGGCGCATGAGCTGACGCCATGCAGCCCGAGGACACGCTCTCATGCGTGCGTGGGCTCGTGAATCGGGCATATGGCGGTATAATCGCGTCTGTCGGCGAGCCGTTTAGCCTCATGGGCTAAACGGGCTCCCCGACACGCTTTCATGGGTGTGAAAGAGCGTAGGATTCGCCAAAGCACCTCCTACGTTTTTTTTGCCCGGTACGGGGCGCAAGCGCAAACCGTTCCCCTCCTTAGGCTTAGCGCTTCGGAGCAAAGCCAGTGGCTCTATGAGTTATGCGGATCCAGGAAGTACAACATAATAAAGGTGTACCCGGCACACAAATATATCTCAGGAGGCTATTCCCATGGCAATCCAACGCAAAAAGATTACCGTTGTAGGCGCAGGTTTTACGGGTGCGACCACAGCATTGATGCTTGCGCAAAAAGAACTCGGCGACGTCGTTCTGCTCGACATCCCGCAGCTGGAAAACCCGACCAAAGGTAAAGCGCTCGACATGCTCGAAGCTTCCCCGGTACAAGGCTTTGACGCTAACATCATCGGTACTTCAAGCTATCAGGATTCCGCTGGCTCCGATATCGTGATCATTACTGCGGGGATCGCTCGTAAGCCAGGCATGAGCCGCGATGACCTCGTGAACACGAACGCAGGTATCGTGAAATCCGTTTGCGAAAACGTGAAACAAACGAGCCCGGGAGCGATCGTCATCATCCTCAGCAACCCGGTTGACGCGATGACTTACGTGGCTTACCAAGCACTCGGCTTCCCGAAAAACCGCGTTATCGGCCAATCCGGCGTGCTTGACACGGCTCGCTACTGCACGTTCATCGCACAAGAGCTGAACGTTTCCGTAGAAGACGTGCGCGGCTTCGTGCTTGGCGGACATGGCGATGACATGGTTCCGCTTGTTCGTTACTCCAACGTTGGAGGTATTCCGATCGAGAAGCTGATCCCGGCGGACCGCATCGAAGCAATCGTAGCGCGTACGCGTACAGGCGGCGGCGAGATCGTAAACTTGCTCGGCAACGGCTCCGCTTACTACGCACCGGCCGCTTCGCTCGTGCAAATGACAGAGGCCATCCTGAAGGACAAGAAGCGCATTATTCCTGCCATCGCACTGCTGCAAGGCGAATACGGCTATGATAACCTGTTCATGGGCGTACCGACTTTGCTTGGCGGGAACGGTATCGAGAAAGTATTTGAGCTTGAGCTGCTTTCGGAAGAAAAAGCGGCGCTCAACAAATCCGCCGAGTCCGTCCGCAACGTGATCAAAGTGGTTACGGGCTAATCTCACAATAGCGTGGACAACATACAGAAACAGCCCTTGGCGTAAAGCCAAGGGCTGTTTCTTATGTCCAATAAGCAGTTGATGCTTACTGGTATCCTGCTATATTCCGGTTTGTTATTCGTCATTCAACCATAATCCATATTTTTGACGGTACTGCATGGGGGTTAGTCCGGTTTTTGCTTTGAACAATTTGGTAAAGTAGTTGGCATTGTCAATGCCGAGCTCACGCGAAACTTGTGAAACCGGTTTAGTGCAGTGGATCAAAATGCGCTGCGCCTGCTCTACCTTCAATTGATGCACAAAATGCAAAGGGGCCTGCTTCGTAAATTGAATAAACAGCTTTCGCAAATGCGATTCGCTGAGCTGCACCAGCTCTGCGAGTTCTGCGATTTTTGGCATTTTACCCGGATGTGCCAGTAAGAACTGAATAATCGCATGAATGCGGTTGTCCATTTGGCTTATGGAGGAAGGAAGCGCGTCCTTGCCTACTTTGTTCAACAAGGCAAACAAAATGCGCAGCATGTTCGATTGCATCAGCAGGTGTACATACGGTGAGGGCGTTTCCGAATGGGTGCGCATTTCCGAAATAACCGGTCCCAGCTCCTCATGCATCCCTTGGAATAGCACAGGTACATTGAGCACGTTCATCCAGTTTTGGCCGCTCAGAAACGAAATCTCCGCATCGAAATTAATGCTTGTAAGCCGGATCTCCCGAGAAGTGGAGCGTGCGCTGATTACCCCGTTCGCCGGCATCACACAAATATGACCTTCCTTGCAGCGATGCGGATTGCCGTCAACCCACAGCATAAATTCGCCTTGCTCCACAAACCAAAGCACGGAATGCCTTAATACTTTTTTATGAATGCGCCACCGGTAATCGAGCGGATGAGGCTGGATGTGCAGGAAACGAATCTGCAGCGATTCCAGCCAAAACGCATCGGGATGTTTCGTTCCGTTTGCCATGTCTTTTCGAACGTTTGCCATGCAGGTCTCCTAACTTCATGAGCACCGGGATGGGCCCCTTGTTGAGCGTGCTTTTCAATCGGTTGGTATGACGCCTTTAATATCTTCGTTGCGTTTGAAATGATCTTCGCCTCGCACCAGATACGTTCGAATGCGGTTCGTATCGCCGCCCCATTCGTCCATTTTAAACTTCACCTCAGGGGTCGTATAACGGACGGAGAAGGCGACGCGCGGTATGTTCGAGCAGTTCATCTCGGAGCCATGGAAGGTCGCTTCATTGAAGAAAGCAAGCTGCCCGGGCGACATCTCGAGATCGACGATTTGGGACTCGTGTATCAGCTCGGAGGGAAGAGCGTCCTGAAAAGCGGATTGGCTATCCCCTGTCGGCACATGCTCGACGATTGAGCGGTGAGAGCCTGGAATGACACGCAAACACCCGTTTTCCCGAATCGACCAGCCCAGGCTGACCCATGCCGTTGCATTGATGGCCGGTTCCATCGGCCAATAGTTGATGTCCTGATGCCACGGAATATATTTGCTGTTGTTCGGTTCTTTGTACCAAAAGTGCATTGCCCAAAGCACGACGCTATCACCAAGAATTTGCGTCATGGCGTTTACGATGCTCGGATGCGTCGCCAGCTCGTAGGCCCAGCGGTATTTTTGGTGCCAGGCGGACATCTTTTTGTTCGTCGCGGCCGGTTCGAATTTGGACTGACCCAGAACTTCGAAAAAACGATCATAGTAATGGTCCGCTTCCTGAAGCGTAAGACCTTGAACCGGGCCGCTGAAACCTTCTTCCTTGTATTGTTCGATTGAGAAGGGGGTTCCTTTCGTAATCATGCCATGACCTCCATACGTTTGTAAATGAGACGGGCTTTCTTCGCCTTATGAGATCATTATATTGCTTTTGAACCGCCGCATATCAGATACGATATCGATCAAAAATCGTTCAAAACGATTATTTTCCTTCGCTTATCATTTTGTTGATCTTTTCATCCGCTTCTCTAAGCGCCGTGTTCACGTCGACTTTGCCGGTTGCATAATCCGCAAAGCTGCTGAGCAAAAGCGGAGTCGATTTCGAATAAAATTCCGAGTACGCGGGGGCAGGCGCCGGTTGGCTCTTGAAGATGGCTGCGATGTTTTTGTCATTTAAAAAGGGCACATCCGCGCCGAATTCCGTCTTCATTTGCGGGTGTTTCAGCGGCGACAGCTTGGCGGACTTTCTTGCGTTGATCAACTGCACCTCGTCGGAGGTCAGAACGCTGATCACCTGCATCGCTTGATCTTTATATTTGCTCTGCTTGGAAATAAACATCATCCAAGGATTGGACAGCCCATAGGTGTTCGGCCGTTCCTCGAAGCTCGGGTATTGGGCAATGTCCCAATGAAGCCCCTCCTTCGTAGGGGCGTCGAATTGCGTAAGCCGGTTATAGGTTGCGAACATGGCGAGCCGCTTCTCTTTTGTAAAATCGTTAAACGGATTGGAGGTTTGCTCGTTGCCCGGGATGGAGAACATGCTCTTTCCGAGTTCAAACACTTTTTTCCACTGCTCGTTATTGACGTCGGCCTTGTTTGTTTTACCGTTCACGATAATTTGAGACAGGGACAATCCCAGCCGCTGGACGCCGTCAGGATCGAGGCCGCGGTATTGGATGCCGTTGTCCAGGCGGGTTAACATTTTGGCCAAATTGACCGTCTGCGTCCATGTCATGCCGTCCTTCGGGTAAGGAATCCCGAATTTATCGAAAATATCTTTATTGTAAACCATCATGAATAGTTGGAGATTAAAGGGGAGTCCGTATAAAACGCCGTCGGAGTTGACCCTGATGGCATCCAGGGAGTTCGGTGAAAACCGGTCAAGATCGAATTGTTGCGATTTGATCAAAGGCGAAATATCAAAAAACACATCGAGATCCTTCAGATCCATCATTCCGCCGGTCCAGTCCGTGAACAGATCGGGAACCTGGCCCGCAGCCACAAGCTCTTTCATCGAAGCGCCTTTGCCTTTCTGAATGATATTCAGCGTAAGATGAGGGTACTTCTTCTTCACGGGCTCGATGAGCATGGGCTCAAATTCAAGCTCCGTCGACGAGGCTAAAATGTTCAGCGTCACGGGTTCCGTTCCGCTCACGCGTGCACTGCCGGTTCCCGTGCCTTCCGGCGCTTGCCCGGCAGGTTCGCTTCTCTGGCCCGTATGATCGCTATTGCTGCACCCGGCAAGCGCCGCGGCCACTGCAATGATGGACAAACAAAGCAGACGGTTCTTTATCATAGGACTCCCCCTAAATGATTTGACAGCGATAATAAAAAACAAATGCAGCATGTTAAATTGTTGAAGCGCTTTCAACTATGGGTATCGGGTTCGCAGAGAGAAAGAAATGCGCAAATTTGCAGGAGCAAACAGCATTCACCATAGGTGGAGTGGATGTCGTGGGGCCATCTGGTTCGGATGAGACCATTGTACAGCGGTCCCGTTTTCGCATACAAGAGCACATAACGATTATTAACAAGACAAAACGATTATTTCAGGCGGTGCAGTTTCCGTTGACACCCCGCCGTCTTCCTTATAAAATGATTACAATTTCCATATGTATCCATCCTACGACGCTGGAGGTAATATTGATTGAGCCGCTCATCCAAAGGCACCCGGCTGTCCCAGGTTAAAACAGCAGGCGGGAAGCTCCATTTTATGTTCGAGGATCCCGCTGGCAACCTGTTCGGCGAAGCACGCTGACGGTGAGCTGCAGCTTAACGGAATTCGAATCGATTGACAACGTCTCTGATTTGTGTTTTAATCTTCGTTATAATTAAATATCGGATAAAGCGATGAGGGACATGGTTAGAACATAACCGAAGTAGGGAGAATGTCGGATGCGGTCAGAGAGCCGGTGGGTGGTGCGAACCGGTGCATGCATTTTTGCCGAATTACAGTCCTGAGACGGAAAAGGGAAAGGGCAGCATGATGCCACGAGTAGCTTTTGCCCGGCGAGAGCCGTTATAGGAAAGAGTGAAAGAAGTCGACGGGACATCGGTCCGTTCGCTTCTTTAATTAGGGTGGTACCGCGAGACAAACCTTCTCGTCCCTTCTGGGATGCAGAAGGTTTTTTGTATTGAGGCGAGAACATGAGGAGGAACTGAAGATGAGCCGATTTGACCAGCTAACCGAGCAACAGAAGACCGAAGTGGAAAGACAACTGCAAATCGTCAGCCGCGGCGCGGCGGATATTATTCCTGTGGCGGCACTCAAGGAAAAAATGGCCGATTCCGTTGCGGAGGGCCGGCCTTTACGGGTGAAGCTGGGATTGGACCCGTCGGCACCGGATATCCATATCGGTCATACGGTAGTGCTGCATAAGATGCGGCAATTTCAAGATTTGGGGCACGAGGTACAGCTCATTATCGGCGATTTCACCGGACGGATCGGCGACCCGACAGGGAAATCGGAGACGCGGAAGCAGCTATCCGAAGAAGATGTCGCACGGAATGCGCAGACGTACCGCGAACAGCTGTACAAAATTCTCGATCCTGAGAAGACGAAGTTTTACTTCAACTCCGCGTGGCTCGGCGAAATGAAATTCGAAGAAGTGCTGCAGCTAGCCGGCAAATTAACGGTAGCGAGAATGCTGGAGCGGGACGATTTTGCAAAACGGTATGCCGGCAATCAGCCAATTCATATTCACGAGTTTTTTTACCCGCTCATGCAAGGCTACGATTCCGTCTCGCTGCAAAGCGATATCGAGCTTGGGGGCACCGACCAAACGTTTAATATCCTGATGGGCCGGACGCTGCAAGGCGCTTATGAGATGAAAGACGGTCAAGTCGCTATCCTGATGCCGCTGCTCGAAGGGCTTGACGGCGTTCAGAAGATGAGCAAGAGCCTGGGGAACTATATCGGGATTGACGAGGCGCCTAACGAAATGTTCGGAAAATCGATGTCGATTCCGGATGAATTAATGCTCAAATACTACGAGCTTACAACGCCGATGTCGGGCGAAGAACTGCAGGACTTAAAGCAAGGCTTGGAGAACGGGACGGTTCATCCCCGAGATGCCAAGATGAAGCTGGCCAAAACGTACATCGGCATGTATCATGGCGAGCAAGCGGCGATCGACGCGGAACACTATTTCATTACCGTCTTCCAGAAACGCGCCTTGCCGGATGAGATTGAGGTGATCGAGCTTAACGAATCGGAGCTTGAGGACCAAATGATTTCAGTTACCAAACTGCTTGTTACGCTCGGGCTGCAATCTTCCGGCAGCGAAGCCAAACGTAGCGTTACGCAAGGGGCTGTCAAAATCAACGAGCAAAAGATGGACGATGCGAATGAACGGATCACGGTACAAGACGGTGATATCGTTCAAGTCGGCAAGCGGAAATTCGCAAAGATCAGTCTCCGATAAAGCAAATAAACGGCAGTCTCCTATCTTACGTAGCTGCCGTTTCTATTAGCTCGCTTGCTTCTGCGACACCGGTAAAAGGATGCGGAACGTCGTCCCATGCTTCAACGTACTTTGCACTTCAATTTTACCGTTATGATCCTGAATCGTCTTATGGCAGACGGACAGCCCTAATCCGGTTCCATTTTCTTTCGTCGTATAGAACGGATCGAAAATCCTTTGTAATTCCGGGTCGGGAATGCCTTCTCCCGTATCTGCAATTTCAATAACGGCCGTTTTGCCGTCTTTTTGCATCAAGCGTATTGAGATGACGCCGGTATCTTTCATCGCTTCCAAGCCGTTTTTGACAATGTTGAGCAGCACCTGAACGATTTTGTCGCGATCCATATCGATGTAAATCGGAGACAACTCGTTCTCATAATGGACGCGGTGACCGTAGAACGTAGCCTGCGATTCGGAAAGACTGACGACCCGCTCAATGCATTCCTGCAGCACTTGCGACTTCACATTGACGATATGCGGTCTGGAAAATTGCAAAAACTCAGAGGTCAACTCGCACATTCTCGTAACTTCGCTATCCATAATGTCATACCAGGGCCTGATATTGAATTCATGGTTTCGGGAAATTTGCAAGAAGCCCTTGATCGTCGTTAGCGGGTTTCGAAGTTCGTGGGCCATGCCTGCGGCCAAATCGCCGACGACATTCAGCTTTTCCGTGCGAAGCATATGCTCTTCCCGCTTTAACCAGTTCTCTCGTTTCGTTTGCAGCAGCTTGTCTTCCGTTAATGAGAACAAGTCATCCAGTGTTGCTGTTTCTTCCGGGTAAAGGGTATAGACAAAAATCATTTTCAAATCAACCCAATGCGTTAACCGTATTCCGATAATATCGTGAATCTCGGTAATCGTATTTTCTTTTTGGGGGAGACATACGATGAATTTATCGCCTTGGCGGGATATGATTTGCTCCCCAGGAAACGATATTTTCAGGAATTGGGCTATTTTTTTCAGCGTTTCATTGCCGACAAGAACGCCCTGCTCATCGTTCATCGCCTTGAAATTGGTACAATCGATCAGGACGTGCACAAAGGGCCGATTGTCTGCAATCAGCTTCTCCACTTGTTTGTAGTATTCCTGATAGTTTAACAAGCCGGTCAACGGATCGTGCATTTCCAGAAGGTGCTTGTCGAACCGCAGAGACTGTTTCTCGCTTTCGGAAACTTTAATATATCGGATGATCAGTACCGTTACAATAGATGCCATGACATCCGAGAACGATACGAGAACGTCGTATTCATTGCCGGGAACATAGCTTAAGCGGATGAGGGTATATTGCGCAATAAACAGCACAGAGACGGCAAGCGACTTTTGCAAGTTTTCCGCCCGGTAGATCGGCTTAAGGGCAATCAACAAATACAGTGTATAACACCAGTCCAAATGGCTGATCCAATGGAAAACGCCGAGAAACAGTAATTGGAAAAGGAAAAAGCCCTTAGTATATTTATTTTCAACGTAAACGGCGCTTAAAAACAGCATGCCGGTTATGATCAACGAAAAGCTGTTGGAGGTTTTGTGAAGTATCAGCGCCGAGCAAGCGATAAAAGCAACAATCGCAGGAAGGAATATGAGATATACGATTTTAATATTCATAGTCTGACTCCCAGGTGTTGAATGATCCGAATGGTACCGCATGTGGTTGTCCATCCTACCTCATAAACTTTCTGGCCCTGTTCCAAAGCGGAAACCGATTCTCGATTTGACGCGATATCACTTTTTTGCCCGGAGACTTGCGAATATATTGTTCTACTGAATTCCGATGGATCCTTGCCACGGACGCCGTTTGATCGGAATCGGGAAATCGCAGCACTAGCGTATTCTCTTCGAAACAGGACACTTTCTTGAAGTTGACGAGATGAGACCGGTCGGTCAAACGGAACAAATCGGACTCCAAATCCTCCGCAAAGCTTTCCAGGCCTCTTTGTTCCAGATACTTCTTATTACCGATCACGAACACGGCAAGGCGATCTTTATGTACCGTGATGAAGTCACAGTCGTCGGTATGTATATTCAACTTTTGTCCTGTCTCCATGTCCTTCACATAAACCCAAAAACCCATGACGTAAATTCACACCCAGCAATATTATATTCACGAACGGTCAGGCGTTCCTGTTGCAAGTATAATATCACAGTTTTTTCCATTGAAAAATAGCGGAAAAGGTACCCCAAAACGGTCTGGAAATAAAGCTCAAAATCTATTGACATTTTTGGATGAAAATGATATAAGCCACACATTACGCTTCACGTAATGGTGTGGCTCACTGTTTTAAGTATTTTTTGTGCCTTGCTCTTGAGACGGTAACATAGGTGCCGTCATCAAAGCGCGCTTCGATTTTGCCGAAAACCGATGTTACGACTTCTTTGATCTTGCTTAAATTGGTGATGTTGTCGGTATCAAGCCTCACAAATCCAAACTGAGCAAAAAATCCTTCCGCCGATTCGATAGATCCCATGAGTGAAAATTCCAATTCTTCGCCGTAATCGGAGTGTACAAAAAGTTTGTACTTGTGATTCTTTTTGGAGTAAAAGTAATAGATTCCACTTACCTCGATATCTACCTTGTTCCCTTCAACATCGGTGCAATTTAATAGAATCATAGCATTGCTCTTACTTCAGTTCAGAAGGAACTTCTTTTTCTCCCATCGGAAACTTCTGAACGACAGCGAAAACAAGCGCGCACACACCCAAGAAAGACGAAGCATACTTCGCAGCCAACATCGATACTTTTTTCATAGTTCTCACCTCCTTTCCGGAATTAGAACCAGCGCATATACAAGGCATATTAATGTGAGTGCCTGGTCAGCAAACATCGAAATCGCAATCACAAGGCCGGCAGAGAGTATTCGCCTCACAATCTTTACCTTGGATTTCCATAATATGATGGCGGTGCACACGAGCGTAATCGGTAGGATCCAACCTTCAGGATAGTTCACATGGGGGACGGGAACGATTAGCGCTGTCGTCACAATGACGCAAATCGTAAGTGATTTGAAATGAAAGCCGCCTGTCAGCATTCTTAAAGCGGCAAATACGATAAGGATCACTAACGTCTTTTGGAATACAGAGGTTACAACGCCGATGTATAGTATAAGAATTGTCGTTAATATCGTGTTGATTAATAAACTGAGCGCGTAGGTCATGACTTCTACGCTGCTTTTCGTTTCTTCCGGATTCGCCTTCTTAATGGCGAGCGATATTTTATAGGCGGCAATATCTATCGGGTCTCTCATATGCGATATTCCTCTTTGTATGCAAGGTATAGTAGCGCACCAAGAGTTAGAAGGCCGACAAGCACCACGTTAAAGCCCGGTCCGCCGAAATTGATGACCCAAAACATGTAGCTCGTTAACAAAATGACCGCAAGAAAATGAAAAGTGGAGGTGATTTTTTCCCTCTTGGACAGTCTGCGAGTCCGCTCATGCGGAGGGACGGCGACATAGGAAAATCCCAAATTGAATTTGTAGATCAAGAATGCGATTAACGCCCCTGTACACTCACCGGTAAACTGAAGAGTAAAAATGCTAAGTCCCGTCGCTTGCGCTGCAACTTCTTCTGTGACAATTCCAGCAAAGTCTAGAAACTTAAACATGATAATGACGGCTTCCGTATACGCTAAGGTGCCGATGATCGATAGAGTAAGCGAGTGATAGTAGTTAACCTTTATGATGTACCTTAAGGAGAGCATTAAGATGACAAACTGTCCAAGCATATCCCACTCGGGAAGATGAAGTATCGTGCGCATGATAAACGATTCAATAGAGCAAACGAAAGCAATTAACAAGCATTCTTTGATGTATGAAAAAAACGGCCACCTGAAGATTTTGAAAATTAAGGACAGTACGACTAATATGTCCAGTGTCCCAAAAACCAAAAACAGAAACTTATCCATCCAGCTTTCACCTTTTCCCCGATGTCCATCCAAATTCGCTCTATTATCCCAAATATACTCCAAAATACCTCAAAATTCTACTAAATTTTCTTTAGTATTAATAGACATATTAATAGGATTATGTTATTTGCGCCGAAAAAACCATAAGCCAGATAGGTCAAAAGTCATAATACGGTATTTGGTCTTACGGGCGTATCATGTGCAGCGGCAGAAATGATTGTTTTCCATCGATTGCTTAAAACCATTATCCATTTACATCCATTTCATTATCAGTTATAATATACGTAAACACGTAATTACGTAATTATTATAAAAAATTCCTCTATACGTGTTATTTCAATCCGAGGGAGTGTGGTAGGAATGAATCGGGATTATGGCGCTGAGTTGGATGCATTAAAAGCACAATTGGCGGAACTCGATAAGCTAGTTCGGCATATCGCGGGGCTGGAAGGAAAGCCTGCTGCGGAAGAAGCGACCGGACGTGCGGAAAAAGAGGTGTTTACACACGGAAGCGGAAATGGAGCGGAATCGTGCGCGATCTATTTCTCCGGTTCATACCGCAGCGGCGATCAAACGGTACGCCTGGAACCGCAGGAGAGACAATCGGACGAAGTGCTGGGCTTGAACCGCGCCAAAGCGGCCAAAGTGCTTTCCGCGCTTGGACACAAGCAGCGGCTGGATTTGCTGCTTGAAGTGTGGAACGAGGCGCTTACGGGGGCGGAGCTCGTGGAACGGCTGAATATGGGGACAACCGGCCAGCTGTACCACCATTTGAAGGCATTGACCGGAGCAGACTTGCTGATACAGGAAGAACGAGGCGGGCGTTATACGGTCCCGGCGCATCGCAGGTTTCCACTGCTGCTCCTGTTGTCGGCCGTGTCCGATTTAATCGATACGAGCGATTACATCGATATGACCGAGGCGCGCAACGAAGCGCACAGTTATTTGGGTGCGGCTACAAAGGAGGGGTACGATCTTCATCAGCTCCTGTGGGCCGTGGTCGACAATTCGGTCCTCGAACATCAGGCAGGTTACTGCAGCGAAGTGGGCATTTATTTGCATGACGACGGCAGCGTGACCGTTGCGGACAACGGAAGGGGCATTCCGACGAGGCTGCTGCCGCAAACCGGGCAGCCGGCCGTGCAATCCGTGATGACCAAGCTCGATTTGCTGGGCGACTTGAAAACGTCGTTTGTCGCACCCGGCGCGGAGAAAGGGATCAGCATCGCGGTTGTCAATGCGCTATCGCGGACGTTGAGCGTAGAAATCCGTATTGACGGCAGCATTTGCCGGCAAGAATATCGGCATGGCATCCCGCAATCCGGGCTAATGACGGTCGGAGAGACGAATGAGACGGGCACCACGGTGACATTCAAGCCGAATAGCGACTTGTTTGCAGGCCGCTTTGACAAAGCGGCGATCGAAGCACGGGCAGGCGAACTGATGGAAGCATACCCCGGGCTTCGACTGCGCATTCAATAAATACCCTAAGCCGGAGATACGACAATGGACGGATGGAGCGAACGAGGCTCCGTCCGTTGCTGCGTTCAGAAGCAGCGTTTTTCGCTGCGAAAGCAAACACGGCAGGCAGTTAAGCAGCCTACGCTGAACAACATCGCAATGCGCTATAATGGCGAAATCACAAAGACAATTCCATACTTGTAAAGAGCAACCCTACCGTGGTAATATTTGCTATGACTGACTCGTCAGTCATTTTTATCGGAATGGGGGAGCAACCGGATGGCGGAGGAGAAAAAAGAGAAAATTATCGCGTCGGCATTGAAGCTATTTGAAGAGAAGGGGTACCATAGCACGAAGGTGTCGGATATCGTCAAAGATGCGGGCATGGCGCAAGGGACGTTTTATTTGTACTTTAAGAGCAAGGAAGATTTGTTCCGCAGCGTGGCGGAGGCATGCCTCGATGAAATTGCCGGGGCGCTTGCCCAAGGGGCGGACGAACAGGACGCTGCTTGCAGCCCTTCCATGATGTATGGCGTCATCCGCCGCATTTTGGCGATTTACTACAACAATCTGACGATACTGAACATTATTAACCAGCATGGCGCCGCTTCGCCGGAAATTGCCGATATATCCAAGCATTTTTACGATAAGATGGCAGGACACATTAAAGGTATTTTACAGCATAACGATGCTTATCCGGGCTACACGGAAGAACAGCTGGATATGACCGCTTACGCTAAGATCGGCATGGTGGAAATGGCCGCCTATCAATGGTTCGTCGAGCGAAAGAACGGGCCGGAGCGCATTGACGAACTGACTCAGGTGCTGATCGGCATCAATATGAACTGCGAGCCGGATGCGGACGGGGGCAGCCTATGATCGCGAAGCTGATCCGTTACCGCAAAGTTACGCTGTTGTTTTTCGTGATGGCCGTGCTGCTCGGGCTGTTCAATATCGCCACGCTAAAGCAGCGCGAGAACCCGGAGATCGAATTGACGCAGGCGCTCGTTACGACCGTATATCCCGGCGCTTCCCCGGAAAAAGTGGAGCAGTTCGTCACCAGGCCGCTGGAGGATAAAATCAAGGAGATGAGCGGCATTTCCGTGATCAACTCGACCTCATCGGCGAACGTGTCGGTCATTACGGTAGAGGTGAAGCCGGAGCTTGATCTCAAGCGCGCTTGGGATACGCTGCGGCAAAAGGTGCAGTCGGCCGTGCCGGACCTGCCGGAAGATGCCGAACAGCCGGTCGTGAACGATGACTTAGGGAAAATTGCGGAGCAAATTCTTCATTTTGTCGTGGAACGTCCGGAAGAGCTGGAGTCGCTGCGGCCGACGATGGACATATGGAAAAAGCAGCTCTCCACTGTGCCCGGCGTCAGCAACGTCGAAATTGTAGGGCAGCCGGAGCAGGAAGTGGCTGTAACGATCGACGCGGATAAGCTCGATACGTTCCGCTTGCCGTGGGGTGTTGTTGCTCAGGCGCTCACGAACAAGCATGACCGCGTGCCGCTTGGAACGGTCGATCAAGGGAGCAGGCGGCATTACGTCAATCTGAGCGGCGAATGGAAGTCGGCCGACGACATAGCCAATACCGAAATATACGGGCTTCCGAACGGCAATACGCTAAAAATCAAAGACATTGCCGACGTCGAGCTGCGTCCGAAGAAGAAAGAAGCAAGCATTTTACATAACGGCAAGCCTGCGCTCGATTTGGTCATCAACGCGGAAAAAGGAGCCGATATTCCCGACCTGCAGCGGAAGATCGATGCGAAAGTGCAAGAGCTGATGCCCAAACTGCCGTCCAATGTAAAGCTGGAATCGCTCTTTACGCAAAAGGAAAGCCTCGATCATTTGTTCCGGGACCTTGGAAGAGAGCTTCTGATCGGTATTATGGTCGTCATCGTCGTCTGTTCGTTGGGGCTTACTTTCGGCACCTCGCTAATTGTCGCGCTGGCGATTCCGATTTCGATTACGATCGGCTTCATCCCCGTCGAACTGATGGGAATTGACCTGAATCAGATTACGATTGTCGCGATCGTCATCGTGCTTGGCATTCTGGTGGACGATGCGATCGTCGTCAACGACAACATCCAGCGCCGGCTGCAGCTCGGCGACGATCCGGCGACGGCATCGCTGGAAGGCAGCCGCGATGTGGCGATTTCGATATTAACGGCGACCATCGCTACGGCTGCGGCCTTTTTGCCCTTGTTTTTCCTGAAAGGGAATATCGGGAGCTTTATCCGGCCGCTGCCGGTCGTCATCTCGCTC
Source organism: Paenibacillus allorhizosphaerae (assembly GCF_910594985.1). Taxonomy (GTDB): domain Bacteria; phylum Bacillota; class Bacilli; order Paenibacillales; family NBRC-103111; genus Paenibacillus_G; species Paenibacillus_G allorhizosphaerae. The sequence continues at coordinate 63,963 of NZ_CAJVCE010000004.1, read as the reverse complement.
ACCTTGGCCGCTTCGATGGCAATGTCGCTGACGATTATCCCGATTTACCGGCAATGGGTGGGGGAGCGGGCTGCGAGGCGCAAGTCCGCGAACCGCAAAAGTACGGCCAAGGCCGTGTCGTCCGCTTCGGCAGAAGTGTCGGCCGCACTGGAGACGCAGACCGATCCGCTGCTTCTGGAGTCCCGCATGACGCCGGGGCTGCTGGGAAAACCGATCGGACGGTTGAGCGAATTTTACGGGAAGCAAATTCACCGGTTTTTGCGCCGTCCGCTGCTGACCGGCATCGTTGCGCTGCTGCTTGGCACAAGCGCCTTCGGGCTGCTCCCGCTGCTTGGCGTGCAGTACTTTCCGCCGGCGGAAAAGGATGAGCTGCTGATCGACTTCAAGCTGCCGACGGACCGGGTGTTCGCGGAAACCGAGTATACGATCGCCAAAGCGGCGGCATGGATGGAGCAGCAGCCCGGCGTTCAGTTCGTCTCCGCTTACGCCGGAACGTCGGCACCGAGATTCTACTATTCGGAAGCGTCAGTGAGCGGGACGAATGTCGGTCAATTGTTCGTCAAAGTCGACCGCAGCCGGATCCAAACGAAGGAAGCGTTAAGCCATTGGCGCGAGCAGCTCAAGAGCATGTTTCCTGCGGACGTCGAGATTACGCCCCGCGAGCTGGAGCAAGGTCCGCCGGTCGGCGCGCCGATCGCCGTTCGGATCAGCGGAAGCGATCTCGATGAGCTGCGTCAAATCTCCGCCGACATTCAGGATACGCTGAAGCGGATTCCCGGTACGGTGAGCGTATCCGACGATGTGGGTGCGGATATGAATACGTTCGAGGTGATGGCCGATTCTGCGAAGCTCAGCTTGTTCGGCGTCAACGATAAAGATTTGTCGATGACGGTAAGGATGGCGACGGACGGACTGAATGTGACGGAGCTGCAAAAAGGCGAAGAACTGCTGGATGTGACACTGTATGCCAAGGCAAGATCGCATAACCCTGTCGATACGATGAATAAGCTGCTTGTGCCGAATCAAAAAGGGGGAACGGTCGCCGTCCGCGAAGTAGCGGATATTCGCAGCAGTTCGATGATCAAATCGATTCATCACCGCAATCAGACGCGGACGATCAGCGTCCGCAGCTATACGCAGGACCGGCTTGCCGACGATATCGTGAAAGAGCTGAAGCAGGAGATGAGCAAGTACAATCTTCCTACCGGCTATACGGTCGAATACGGCGGGGAGAACGAGGAGCGCAACGACGCCTTTGCCTCTATCGGCAAACTATCCGTTGTCGTCATCCTTCTGATCTATATCGTGATGGTCATGCAGTTTTATTCGCTCTCGATTCCGCTGCTCATCTTGTCGACCGTTTATCTTGCGGCGGGCGGCGCGGTCATCGGACTGTTCCTGACCGGTTCGCCGATCGGCTTCATGGCGCTTATGGGACTCGTCAGCTTGTCCGGCATCGTTGTGCGCAACGGCATTATCCTGATCGAGTTCATCGAGCAGGCGCTGCAGCGGGGACTTTCGCTGTATGAGGCGGTCGCCGAAGCCGGCAAAGCGAGACTGCGGCCGATTCTGCTGACGATGGCTACCGCGATCGGCGGGCTGCTGCCGATGACGATCATGGGCGGGAATCTGTGGCGGCCGATGGGGATCACGATTATATCGGGGCTGATCTACTCTACCTTGCTGACGCTGATCGTCGTGCCTTCCCTCTTCGTCATCCTCCAGCAATGGAGGGAGAAAAGAGCGGCAAAGGCAGGCAAACCGTTGCATCACCGGTAAGACAGTCATTTGCTTCGGGGCTCTGCCTTCGTTATACTAAAATCATCATATATTACAAGTAAGAGATAGGGAGGCAACCCGAAACATGGTGCAAGTGTTATTGTATTTGCATGTACTTGGTGCAATTTTGATGGGGATTTATTTATCGCTGCCGTTTTTGGCGGCCAGAGTGGAGGCACTGCCTACCGGCACGGGACAATTCGGATTTTTGAACGTGCTGTTCGCGCTGAATCGCGCGGCTCAGCTCGCTTTGGTCATTTCTTTCCTGTCGGGCGGTTATCTCGTCAGCAAAGCGAGCTATTCCGTTCTTTGGATGGTCCTTTCGGTCGTGCTGTTCCTCGCGATCGGCGCCCTGTCCGGCATTTTGGGCAAAAAAATGCGTGTTGCGCTTTCCGATGCGTCCGGAAGCAACATCAAAGGCCAGATCGGTTCGATTCGCACGCTCAGCACGATTCTCGGGGTGTTGTTCTTCCTCACCGTGACGATCATGAAGTTCCCGAATTTGTTTTAATCCATACACGAAGAGCAGGCTCGCGGATACGCTCCGCGAGCCTGCTTATTTTTTTATTTAAAACTCCATGACGTTTTGCTGCCTACAGCTCATCGAGCGTTTTCTCCAGACTTGGCGCCATATGCTTCAAGAAGTAGTCCAGCTCCGGCATCGCGAGGCTTCGCATCGATTCCTCGATCTGCTTTTGTGCGGTCGCAAATTCCCGGTTGCCGGCCGACATCTCGGTCACGCATTTGAGATAGGCGTCCAGCAGATCGGCGGCCTTGACGTACTTTTTCAGCTCATAATCATCCGATTTCTTCGTATCGATCAGCGGATCGTAAACCGTCCGCAGCGGTTCGGGAATCATATCGAGCAGCCGCTCGGCGGCTAGATGCTCGATCTCTCGGAAGTTGGCAAGAATTTTCGGGTTATGATGTTTTACCGGGGTCGGGATATCGCCCGTGAACACTTCCGTCGCATCGTGAAATAATGCCATGCTGACGATCTTGTCGGTCGGCAGCTGCTTGCCGAACTGTTCGTTTGCAATCGTGCACAGCAGATGCGTGAGCACCGCAACATGAAACGAATGCTCGGCTACGTTTTCCCTCATTACGTTGCGCATCAGGCTCCAGCGCTCAATGTAGCGAAGCCGGTACATGTAGGCAAAAAAATGACTGTCCACCGTTCATCATCCTATTCTGTAATTCGCTTCGGTTCGTTCGCCCCCTACTTCGCCGCAGGGCTTTGGCGTACGGTGAAGCTTTGCACAGTAGGATTATACACGATTCGCACCCCTAGCGCCTGCTCCAAATCTTTCAGAGTGATGTACATTTTATTACTTTTGAGCGCCAGCGGCTTTTGCAGTGTCAGCACGGTTCCATCCTCTGCCGTGAGCGTACTGCCGGTTGCCGTTCCCGACCAGCTGCGCTGTTTGTATTGCAGCTGCACTTTACCGCCGGACACCGTCGCTTTGCCGCCGAGCTGGCTCATCGTTTCGGCCAGCGGCACCTCGGATGCGGCCGGAGCTACGATGCGGCGCAATATGGAATTATGCAGACCTTCGGGCGAAATCGCCACATTGCCGGCATTGATGCGCGGCAGCTGCATCGGATCGATGTCGCGGGTGACCATCTCCGGTACGACGGTGAAGCCGTATTTCATCCCGCCTTGAACGACATAGCTCATCGACATCTTGTCGTAAATGCCGTACGGGTACGCATAAGCGTCGATCGGCTCGTTGTACAGTTCGGAGAGTGCACTAGCACAGGCCGCCGTATCGCCGATAATGCGCTGCTTATACTCATCCTCGGTCTCTTTCTTGCCGTTTACCGTCATTCTTCCGATCAGCGGCGGGTTGCCGTCCGTCAATTTGTAGTGCATTTTATTCGTATGGCACTGCGCGTCAATAAAATTCGTGTCGCTCGTCATCTCGATAATTTCGTCTTTGGACAAGGAAGGGATATAGCTCGCCAGCGGATTCTCAAGGTCTCCCGTAATGACGAAGTTGACCGCGGGAATGCGCATGCTTTTCAAAATCGGATAGGCGTTTATATAGAAGCTTTCATAACCGTCGTCGAAGGTGACCAGCACCGCGTTGTTCGGCACGGAAGCTCCGGCCATATACGATTTGAACTGCTTCAGCGTGATGAATTGGTAGCCTTTGCTTTTCAAATAAACAAGCTGATCCTGAAACAGCTTCGTACGAATCGTCCCCGGGCTTTGCGCGTCGTCGTCGATGTGGTGGTACATGATAATCGCGACTTGATCTTTGTACATGACGGTTCCTTTGGCCGCCAGCAGGGAAGGGATGATGAGGCATAGACCGATGAGCGTAAGGGCGACAGCCTTAATAACGAGGTTCCTCATGTTAGTACCAGGCTCCTTGATTTGTAGATAAAATGTCCTAGATTTCGCTACATGATCAATTCGCGAGATTTAAGCGTTTTCCTGCATGAGAGCGATACGATTTTACAAGAAAAGCGCTGCCGCGTATCGGCTTGCTTCCCGTCTGGTTTCCGCTCGTTCCGCAGGCCTCGGTACGGTCAAATCGATTGTTTTTGTCCCTATCGGAATGTGATATGATATAACTATGTGATTTTAGCGCTGCTCACCATTATTTTTTTATCGAGCGAAGGGAGACATCAATTTATCATGAAGCATTTTCAAGAGAGCATTTATAAACTGATCGTCGAAACGTCCACGAACCTGCCGGCCGACGTCCGTCAGGCGATTCAGGCTGCCCAGGTGAAGGAAGACGCCGGAACGCGTTCCGCCCTGTCGCTGTCGACGATCGCGAACAATATTCATATGGCGGAGTGCAACGTTTCTCCGATTTGCCAGGATACGGGCATGCCTACCTTTATCGTTCATACGCCGGTCGGCGCGAATCAGATCGAGATGAAGAAGCAGATCATCGCCGCCGTTGCGCAGGCGACCAAGGATAGCAAGCTGCGTACGAATTCGGTCGATTCTTTGACCGGAGCCAACAGCGGTGACAATGTCGGGCCGGGGACGCCGGTCATTCACTTCGAGCAGTGGGAGAAGGATGAGATCGAAGCGAAGCTGATTCTCAAAGGCGGCGGCTGTGAGAACAAGAACATCCAATACAGCCTGCCGACGGAGCTGGAAGGTCTCGGCAAAGCCGGCCGCGATCTGGACGGCATCCGCAAGTGCATTATGCATGCGGTATATCAGGCGCAAGGGCAAGGCTGCAGCGCCGGCTTCATCGGCGTCGGCATCGGCGGCGACCGGACGACGGGTTATGAGCTCGCGAAGCATCAGCTGTTCCGCGCGGCCGACGATGTGAACCCGAATGAGGAATTGCGCAAGTTAGAAGATTATGTCATGGAAAACGCCAATAAGCTCGGCATCGGCACGATGGGCTTTGGCGGTCAAGTGACGCTGCTCGGCTGTAAGATCGGCGTCATGAACCGCCTGCCGGCCAGTTTCTTCGTCTCCGTTGCCTACAACTGCTGGGCGTTCCGCAGACAAGGCGTATTGATTGATGCCGGTACCGGCGAAATTCAGGAATGGGTATACCAGAAGGGCGAAGAGGTGCCGATGGGGCAGGAAGAAGCCTCCGCAGCGAAGGCGGATGCCGGCGAACGCCGCGAAGTCGTGCTGCATACGCCAATCTCGGAAGAACAAATCCGCGAGCTGCGCGTCGGCGATGTCGTGATCATTAACGGACCGATGCATACCGGCCGCGACGCGCTGCACAAATATTTGATGGATCACGATTCTCCGGTCGACCTGAACGGCGCCGTCATTTACCATTGCGGACCGGTGATGGCCAAAGAAGCGGACGGCACTTGGGTCGTCAAAGCGGCCGGACCGACGACCAGCATTCGCGAGGAGCCTTATCAAGGCGACATCATTAAGAAATTCGGTATCCGCGCCGTTATCGGCAAAGGCGGGATGGGTGCGAAAACGCTCAAGGCGCTGCAGGAACATGGCGCTGTATATTTGAATGCAATCGGCGGCGCTGCGCAATACTATGCGCAATGCTTCAAAAAAGTGGAAGGCGTCGATCTGATGGAATTCGGTATTCCGGAGGCGATGTGGCATCTGCAAACCGAAGGCTTTGCGGCCATCGTTACGATGGACTCCCACGGCAACAGCCTGCACGCCGAAGTAGAGAAGGATTCCCGCGAGAAGCTGTCCCAGTTCAAAGATCCGGTCTTCGCCTAGGATCGGGCCGAATCGATGAGCATGGGTGCATTCGGAATTCGATTGAACGCGTATATAGAAAAATATTTGTCCGTCATCGTCCCGGTATCTTTGATACTTGGGTTTCTTTTTTCTAGTCACTTTATTGGACTTGTACCCGCTGCGCCGTATTTGTTTGCTTATCTTACCTTTGTGATGGCGAGCGGCTGCAGCTGGAAACAAATCCGCGAGGCGCTCCGCATGCCGGGAGCGATGCTGCTGACGTTTGCGCTCGCGCATATCATCGCCCCGCTCGTAGGATACGTCATCGGCGTCGCGGCTTTCGGTGCGGACTCGCCTTACGTCGTCGGATTCGTGCTGTTCGCGATCATTCCGCTCGGCGTTTCTTCCGTGATCTGGGTCGGTTTGTCCCGAGGGCACGTCGCGCTGACGCTGGCGATGATCGTGATCGACTCGGCGCTCAGCCCGTTCGTTATCCCGCTAGCCGTCGAGCTGTTCTTCGGGAAGTCGATCGACTTCGACCATACGAAAGTGATGCTCGATCTGTTAAAAATTATCGTTGTGCCCACGATGCTTGGCGTACTGGCGAACGAGCTGTCCAAGCAGCGCTTCAAAGCGTGGTCGGCCCCGGTCTGCGCGCCGACCTCCAAGGCGGCGATGGTGCTGGTCGTGATGATCAACGCCGCAGCCATCGAGCCGTACGTCGTCAAGCTGAAGCACGACATGCTCTCGGTTATCCCGCTCATCGTACTGCTCGTGTTATTCTCTTATGCGATCGGTTTGTTCGGCTCGCTGTGGCTGAAGAAGCCCGAGCTGATCGTAGCGATTACTTACTCGTCCGGGATGCGGAATATCTCGCTCGGTCTGGTACTCGCTCTTGCTTATTTTGAACCGCTTGCGGCGGTGCCGGTCGTCTTGTCGATCTTGATCCAGCAGCCTTTCGCCACATTAAATCACTGGTTTATGAAGAAAGTGATCCATATGCCCTTTTACAAAAAGTTAACTGGCGTTTCCTGACCGCCTCTTGTACGATAGGGAGAAAACTGTGCCGTGCGGTCGTTCATGCACCAGGAAAGCGTCACCGCAGCCGTATGGAGGAATGTGCATTGATGAACAAATTTCGGGTTCGGCTTACGATGATATTCGTCCTGATCATCGGTTCTTCCGTTCTGGTGGCGGGGCTCTTCATGGCCAAGAAGATGCAGGATTCGTATATCGACTCGCTGCAGGCGAACATGAAGCGGGAGCTGCAGGTGATGCTGGCGACGCTTGATTGGAAGCAAGACGGCACGGCGGCGGACATGGCGAGGCATTATACGGAACTGGCTGTGCGCCTCAAGCAATCCGCGGATACCCGGGTGACCTTCATCGGTTCGGACGGAACGGTGATCGCCGATTCGGATCATTCTCCGGCGGAGATGGTGAACCATGCGGATCGCGAAGAAATTATACAAGCCAAACAGAACGGCATCGGCTACGCCAAGCGCTATAGCAGCACGCTCAATCAAAATATGCTGTACGCCGCCATTCCCGTAAAGGAAGCGGGATCATCGGCAGCATACCTTCGGCTTGCGATGAGTCTGGAGGAAGTGGAGCAAGCGATACGCCGGGTATGGTACGGTCTGCTCGCCGGCCTGCTTGCGGTTTTTGTTTTGGCGGGACTTGTCAGCTATCGCGTGGCGTACGGCTTTACGCGCCCGATCGAGCTCATTACGCGGGTAGCGCAGCAAATCACGGATATGAATTATAAATACCGGGTATCGCTGTCGTCGAATAAGGATGAAATCGGTCAGCTTGGGCAAGCGATCAACCAGATGGCGGACAGCTTGCAGCTCCAGATGGAACGCATTTCGGAAGACGAGAATCGGTTGAAGAGCGTATTGGAGAATATGATCAGCGGGGTCGTCATGATCGACCGGGACGGCCGGATTGCGCTGTTGAACCGTTCCGCGGAGGAACTGCTCGGCTTTGCGGCCCAGGAGCTGCTCCGCAAAAAGTTCGATCAGGCGAAGCAGCAGTTCGAATTCATGCAGCTGATTCAGGAATGCATCGATACGAAGGAGCATATTCGCGACGAGGTCATATTTTATTATCCGACTGAACGCATTCTCGAGATTAACCTGAATCCGATTTGGCAAAATAATGATGTATGGGCCGGCGTGCTGATCGTGCTGCACGATATTACCGCCGTACGCCGTTTGGAGCGGATGCGCAGCGAATTCGTGGCCAACGTATCGCATGAGCTGAAGACGCCGATTGCCGCCGTCAAAGGGTTCGCGGAAACGCTGCTCGCCGGCGCGCTGAACGACAAGGATACGGCGCGTTCGTTTCTGCAAATCATTTTTGATGAAAGCGACCGTCTGAACCGGCTGATCGGCGACATTTTGGAGCTGTCCAAAATCGAGTCGAAGCGTATCCCGCTGCAATTTTCTCCAGTGCACTTGCAGACGTTTATCGGAGATTGCCTGCATGTGATGGAGGCGGAAGCGCGGAAAAAATCGATCGAACTGACGATGCACGTTCCGGGCGAAGTGTATATGGAAGCGGATGAAGACCGTCTGCGGCAAATATTGATGAATTTGTTGTCCAACGGGATCAATTATACGCCGGAGGGCGGCAAAGTGAAGATCAAGGTGGAACAGGTCGCCAGCGGCGCCGAAGGGGAGGAATACGACAAGGTTCGGCTGCATATTTCCGATACCGGCATAGGGATTCCCAAAAAAGATTTGCCGCGCATCTTCGAACGGTTTTACCGCGTGGACAAAGCGCGATCCCGCAGCTCCGGCGGTACGGGACTGGGACTCTCGATCGTCAAGCATTTGGTTGAGCTGCACAAAGGGACGATCCGGGTGGAAAGCGAAGTCGGCGTAGGGACGAAGTTCATGATCGAGCTGCCGCTGATTCAAGCTTAACGCAAAATTTACGAAACGTTTACGATCGCTTTACAATTCGTTAACGATTCTTTGGTATGATGATTGCGAGGTTCACAACTGATTTGGGGGATTCCCATGACGTATAAAATATTAGTAATCGAAGACGAGCCTACGCTGGCGAGGCTGTTGTCGTACAATTTATCGCAGGAAGGCTACGAGACGAAAGTGGTCGATCATGGCAGCGACGGATTGCAGGTTGCGCTTGCGCAGTCGTTCGATTTGATTATTCTCGACATTATGCTCCCGGGGATGAACGGGTTCGAAATTTTGTCCAGACTCCGGCAAAAAGGAAACAAGACGCCGGTTATTATTTTGACGGCGCGCAATGCCGAGGAGGAAGTCGTTCAAGGATTAAAATTCGGAGCGGATGACTACATTACGAAACCGTTCGGGGTAGCGGAATTGTTAGCGCGCGTATCCGCGGTTCTTAGGCGTACGTCGGCCGACGAAGCTTTGTTCGATCCAACGGGATCCAACGACAAGGTGATCACGGCCGGCGATTTGCTCATCTACCCTGAGAAATACGAGGTCGTCTTGAACGGGGAGTCGATTCCGCTTCGTCCGAAGGAGTTCGAGGTGCTGCTGTATTTGGTGCAGCGGCCCGGGATCGTCGTGACGCGCGACGATTTGATGAACATCGTATGGGGATTTGATTATATCGGCGGCCAGCGTACGGTTGACGTACATGTCAGCTCGCTAAGGAAGAAACTGGAGATGAATCAGCAATCGGTGCAAATCGAATCGATTCGCGGCGTCGGATATAAGCTGGTGACATCGACCAATAAAAAGGTATAATAAAATATGGATCAAAACATCAGGGCGGGCACATCATTGCGCGCCTTTTTTTGCCGGGATCTTTCATTTCCCGGGAAATCTGTCGAATAAGGAGCTGAGACCTATGACAATAAAGAAAATACGTTGGGGGGTCCTGGGAACAGGCCGGATTATCGGCAAAGCGGGAACGGCGCTTACGCGGGCAAGCAACGGCATATGGCTCGGCGTAGCAGGGAGAAACGAAGAAAGCAGCCGTAACGCAGCCGAAAAGTACGGCGTTCCTCGGGCGTACGCCGGTTACGAGGAGCTGCTGGCCGATCCGGACATTGATGCGGTATACATTGCACTGCTGAATCATCTACATAAAGAATGGGCCGTCAAAGCTTGCAAGGCAGGAAAGCATGTGCTCGTGGAAAAACCGTTCGCCATGAATGCGGAGGATGCAAGAGAAATGGCGGAGGCAGCCGAACAATACGGTGTGCGGATAAAAGAAGCGCATGTATGGCATTATTATGAAGGGATTGCCGAGATTCGAAAGCGTCTCCACGACGGTTCGATCGGAGAATGGATCCATCTGCACGGCCACTATTCGTTCATCCCGGATGCATACAGTACGCGTTGGCATGCGGCATGGGGCGGCGGTTCGCTGTATGACATCGGATGCTATCTCGTTGCTTGGGCGAGATATTTTACCGGCGAGGAACCGCTGGCGGTGGAAGCCGGCACGCGGATGCATCCGGTTCATCAGATCGACGAAAGCTTCGTCGGGACGATGTATTTTGCGGACGGCAAAACCGCGCAGATCGGTTCGTTCTTCAACACCGCGCAAGGCGCGTATTTCGAGGTTTTCGGAACGGCGGGAACAATGCGGGTTGATTTTCGCGCCACGCCGGAAGTGCTCAATCTGGTGTTCACCTTGAATGGGCAGGAGCAGCACTTCTCGATGATCCGGATCGACTCGTTCCGGCAGCAGGCGGAGCATTTTGCGGAGAGTATTATTTCCGGCGATTCGGAGACACAGCTGGCGGACCATGCGGGGGAAGCGATCCGCCAAGCGGTCGTGATGGATGCGTTGTGGGAAGCGGCGGCGAAGAAGAGCAGGGTATGGTTGCAGCAGCCGGCAAATGACAAAATTGAATAAAAGAAACGCCAGATCGTGAATTTCTTTTTCCAGATACTTGTCTATACTAAGGTGGAGAACTTACTTTTAGGAGGAACCAACGAATGTCCAAAACATATCGTATCGGGATTATCGGCTGCGGCGGCATTGCCAACGGAAAGCATATGCCGGCACTGAAAAATCAAAAAAATGCGGAAATGGTCGCGTTCTGCGATATCGTCGAACAAAGAGCGCAGGATGCTGTGCAAAAATACGGTGCAGAAGGCGCGAAAGTATACACAGACTATAAAGAACTGCTTGCGGACAACACACTGGATATCATTCATGTGTGCACGCCGAACGACTCTCACGCCGAAATTTCGATTGCCGCGTTGGAATCGAAGAAGCACGTGATGTGCGAGAAGCCGATGGCGAAGACCGCGGCGGACGCCAGAAGAATGGTCGAAGCGGCCAGAAACTCCGGGAAAAAGCTGACGATCGGCTACCAGAATCGTTTCCGTTCCGACAGCCAATATTTGAAACGGATTTGCTCGGAAGGCGACTTGGGCGAAATTTACTATGCGAAAGCGCACGCGATTCGCCGCCGCGCGGTACCGACATGGGGCGTATTCCTGGATGAGGAGAAGCAGGGTGGAGGGCCGCTGATCGATATCGGTACGCATGCGCTCGATTTGACGCTGTGGATGATGGACAACTACAAGCCGAAGGCGGTGCTCGGTACCGCCTTCCATAAGCTGTCGCACAAAGAGAATGCGGCGAACGCATGGGGTTCCTGGGATCCTGCCAAATTCACCGTGGAAGACTCCGCCTTCGGCATGATTACGATGGAGAACGGCGCGACGATCGTGCTCGAGTCGAGCTGGGCGATAAATATGCTTGCGACCGGCGAAGCGAAGACGACGCTGTGCGGCACCGAGGGCGGCGCCGATATGCAGGACGGACTGCGCATTAACGGAGAGAAGCACAGCAGGCTGTACATGAACCAGATTCAGCTTGATGCCAAAGGCGTCGATTTCTACGACGGCAAGAAGGAAAGCCCGGCTGATCTGGAAGCGCGTCTGTGGCTTGATGCGATCGACAAAGATATCGATCCGGTCGTTACGCCGGAGCAGGCTTGCATCGTATCGGAAATTTTGGAGGCGATCTACGAATCGTCCAAAACCGGCAAAGCCGTTTATTTCGAGTAACACAAAAGCGGACTATTCCATGCCTCCTAACCGTGAAAGCGGGGCGGGAGGCTTTTTGCTGTCGCATGGTTGATTATCCGACGTCGGCAGCGAATTGCCGTTCGAGGCCTCGCTCATCCGAAGCGGCGAAAACACGGTTACGCTTACGCAGCGAAAAGCGGGCGGCGGGTCGGGAATCAGGTGCGATGCCATCCGAATGGAAGTTGAGCCGGAAAACAAGTAAAATAAAGAAAGCAAGTAAAACGGTGTAAGAGGGATGCAGATGAGAGCGATATATCCGGGGTCGTTCGACCCGTTTACTTTAGGACATCTGAATATACTTGAACGGGCCGTCAGGCTGTTCGAGCATATCGACATCGTCGTTGCCGGCAATCGGTCGAAGCAATACATGTTTACGCCGGAGCAGCGATATCGAATCGTGCAGCTTTCGACCGAGCACATCACCAATTCCATCAGCGTCGTCCAGTATCCGGGGGTCGTGGCCGATTACATTAAGGACAACAAGATCGATGTCATTATACGCGGAATTCGCGGGTCGTCCGATCTGGATTATGAAATCAAGCTGGAGCAGTACAACCGAAAGGCGTGTTTCGCCGAAACGATCTACCTGACGCCCGGGACCGAGCATTTGAATACGAGCAGCACATTGGTCCGAATGTTTTTGCAAACCAATAAGATCGAACTGGCGTCCGACTACTTAACGGACAATGCACTGAACTACATCATGCAAGTATGAATGCCGCAATAGCCAATCGGGACCTTAGACGCAATTGAAAGCGATTGCTTTCAATCGTTCTAGGACTATGCAGAATTCAATTCGCATGATACGATGGGATAAGATTGCGAGCATGATGTTTGAACGATACAGGGTAGAGACGACGAGAACACCCTAACGTACAACAATTTCCTAACGCGCGTAGGGAATGTTTCGGGAGGGGACGTCGTCTTTTTTGTCGTTCCGGCAACGATGCCGCAAAAGACTAACATAAGGAGAGCGATTTATGAAGAAGAATAACAAGACCCGCGCCATCGTTCATTTCAGTGTTTCCCTGCTTCTCGGGGCAAGCAGTCTGCTTGTCGGTCATCAGAACGCCTCTGCCGCACAGCCGCTCCCCGTACCTCCCTTGATGATTACCGAAGTCGTGCCGGATTCATCGAATGCGCTTACATCGGAAGGGAAATCGGTAGACGGCTATGAATATTTCGAGATCTACAACAACAGCAGCATGGCCGTACCGCTTAACAATTATAAGCTAAAATACGTTAACGGATCGACGGTCGACATATGGGCGTGGAATGAAAGCGGGCTCGTCGTTGAGCCTCGCAGTTCTATCGTCATTTGGGTCAGATCCCCCGGATTAAACGTGACTTTGGAACAGTTCAATGCCAATTATAGTTCCAACCTAACGGCCAAGCAGTTCGGCAGCGTATCCGGCCAAGGGCTGGCGAACACCGGAGCGCGAACTTTAACGCTCTCGACGGCCGACGGCTTACCGATCGCAAGCGCATCGTTCAATGGAACGAACGGGGACGTGGCTGCAAACCTCAGCATCGTGTACCAATATCCGGCAGACGGAACGACGTCGATGCGCAAAAACGCGGTCAAGCAGCAGGCGACGCCGGGCCAGATCGTTGAAGGACAAGCTCCGGAATCATTCGCTCCTGCGGCTCCGACGGGTTTGACCGCTGCAGCCGGCGATCGCGAAGTCCGATTAACCTGGGTTCCGGGTATAGAATCGGATGTAACTCAATACCGCGTTGTGATGAACGGGAACTACACGGATTACGTCACGGAAGACAATGCCTTGAAAGTCAGCGGTTTAACCAATTTTACAAACTATACGTTTTCGGTCGTCGCGATTAACGATACGAACAATATGTCCGTTCCTTCCAATAGCGTGACGATTCAGCCGAAACCGGACGTCATCGATCATATTGCTCCTGCACAGCCGCAAGGTCTGACGGCTGCGGCCGGCGTAGCCGAAGTGCAGCTGGCCTGGGCGCCGAATCAAGAGCCGGATGTGGCCAGTTACCGGATATACCGTGACCGCACCACCGCTCCGGTTGCGAGCGTGACCTCATCGACTTATTCGGCGAAGATCGGGCCATTGACCGGGAACATTTCTTATCAGTTTCAGGTGACGGCGGTCGATTCTTCCGGCAACGAGTCGGTCAAATCCGCGCCGGTTACGGCGATGCCAACGCATCAGCCGATCACGCAGGAAGATACGGGCATACAGCATAACGGCAATTTCCCGCAGTATGCCGAGTTTTTTGACGTGAGCGAGCAAGGAGCGATCGTGCCGGGCTTGAAGCAAGGACTTGTCCCGCAAGGGATGCATTACATTAAGGATAAAAATTGGATCGTTACCTCCAGCTACCGCGATGACAAGCGGGCCAGCGTGCTTACGATCATCGATGCGCAAACCGGTGGTCTTGTCAAAACGATCCATTTGATGACGCAGGATAACGTGCCTTATACCGGCCATGCCGGCGGCGTCGCCGTTAGCGAGAAGTATGTATGGATCGCTAACAACTCGTACATGTATCAGTTGAGTCTCGATGCGGTTATTCAAGCCGCGGACAACTCGAATTTGGCCTTTATCGGCAAGTTCAAAACGAACACGCGGGCTTCCTTCGGCTCGTATTCCGACGGCGTGCTCTGGGTCGGGGAATATTACAGCACTTCGCCGGGCTACGATACGGACGCAACGCATAAGATGACCGGCAGAGATCAAAAGAAATACAACGCATGGATTGCCGGCTACAAGCTGGACCCGTCGACGGACATGGTTCCGGGCGGCAAAGTCGTCTCTCCGGATACGGCGGTTGTGCCGGATTATATTTTGTCCGTCACGGATCGCGTTCAAGGCGTCACCGTTCTGGGAGACCAGGTGCTGCTCAGTCAAACGAACGGGGCCTCATACAGCAGCTTGATTAAATACCGTTTTAGCGTCCAGGACGCACCGCATACTACGGTTCCAATCGGAGGAGCATCCGTACCGGTCTGGTTTATGGACGATGTCAGTTTGGCGGATTCGCTATATATGCCGTCGTCCGCGGAAGGCAACTTTGTGAAACAAGGCAAGGCGTACATTTTGTATGAATCCGGTGCGCTGAAATACCAGTCGACTGTCGCTTATCCGCTCGACCGGCTGCAAATCGTCGATCTCGATGCTTGGGCGAAATATAACACGATCGGCATTCAAGGCTTGATGCCAACGATGAAACGTCAGGAAGAGCAATCGGCGAAAGCCGTCCTTTTCCAAGGCGAGAGAGGGACGGTTGACGTCACGGCGAACACTATCTGGACCAGCAGCGATCCGAATGTTGCGGCCATCTCTTCCGGAGGAACCGTTACGGCAGTTAATCCGGGAGAAGCCGTTATTCAGGCGAAGAACGGCAGCCAAACCGCCTCGTTCCGCTTGCAGGTATTGGCAGGCGATAATGCGGCGTTAAGCGGGATTCAACTGAACGGCGGTTTGCTTGCCGGGTTTGATTCTTCCGTCACCGGTTATACGGTGAATGTGCCGAACAGCACGAACAGCGTGAGCTTCTCCGCTCAGCCTATGGATAGCAGGGCATCCGTGCAAATGAACGGCACCGCCCTCGGCAGCGGAGATACGATCCAAGTTCCTCTGACGGAAGGAGCAAACGTCATTCGGTTCGTCGTGACGGCCGAGAACGGAAACACAACGGCTACGTACACCGTTACCGTGAACCGGAGCGCAATTCCAAAGATACCCGCTAATGTGAAGGTGCGGACGGATCATAGTCAAGCCACCGTTTCATGGACAGCCAATACGGATCAGGATCTCAGCGGCTACAACGTGTACGTTGACGGCAATAAAGTGAACGATGCGCCGGTTCAAGACACGTCTTATGTTGTGAAGGATCTTCATAACGGCAAATACTACGATTTTATAGTTACTGCAGTCAACCGGTTCCAGGAGGAATCTGAGGGAACCACGGTCAACGCGCATATCAAACCGACCAACGATAAGACAGAATGATTTTCCATTGAAAAACAAAATGACAGGTTGGGAAGAGCCGTGTAGAATATATTTCTACGCGGTTCTTCTATATGGACGGAAACGATTGCGAATTGAAGCGGTAAAGGAGATACCATGGTTATGCTTGCAGCTATGATTCACGGAATAATTCTCGCATTGGGACTCATTTTGCCGCTCGGGGTGCAGAACGTATTTATATTTAATCAAGGGACGATGCACAAACGGTTTCGCAATGTATTCCCCGCGGTGATCACCGCTTCCCTCTGCGATACGCTATTGATCGTCTCTGCCGTGTTCGGCGTATCGATGATTGTGTTGAATATTCAGGGGGTCAAGACGGGGCTGCTGTGTGTCGGCGTTTTGTTTTTGATCTACATGGGCTGGGTCACCTGGCGGAGCAAACCGGCCGCGACCGCGGATCAGCACAACAAGCTGCATCTGAAGCAGCAAGTCGCGTTTGCCGCCACCGTGTCCTTATTGAATCCGCATGCGATTTTGGATACGGTTGGGGTGATCGGTACCAGTTCTTTGCGCTATGAAGGCGGGGAGAAGGCTGCTTTCGCGGCGGCGGCCATCGTGGTGTCGTGGCTCTGGTTTACTGGACTTGCTACGGCAGGCCGCCTGACCAACCGTGTCGATCAATCGGGACGCATGATCGTCGCGCTTAACAAAATTTCCGCGCTATTGATGTGGGGAACGGCTGTTTATCTTGGAATATCGCTCTTGCAGACGGGGTCATAACTTGCGCCTGATTGGGAAAACCTATCTGAAGTGGAAAATTTGTATAACGGTGATGGGTTTATAAATTCTTGTACCCAACAGGAAAAGAGGATGACAGGCAATGCAAACGATAAAACCGGAACTGAAGCAGCGTTTGGAGGCGTTCGAGCAATCGTTGTCCGCGGAACTGGGCATTCCGGTGAAGGTGGAATTCCCCCAAAGAAGAAGCGAAGAGCTGCCGCCGGAATATGAGCTGCCGCACGATAATCCGGAACAAGGCTGAAGCGGACGTTTTAGGATGCCACAAGACAAGAAAGGATCTGCTTTGCGGCAGATCCTTTCGGTTTTTCATTCGGCGCTCCCAAGTGCAACTCTCTTAGGCAGCACGCCCATCCCTGTTAACATATTTTACGGAATTTAGTAAATCATAGTTACTATGCGTGTAGCTATCGAGCTTACGATGGGAGATATGCACAACGGCAGAACTGACGAAACCATATAAAACTGGAGGCATTCATTATAACATGAACAAGGCAGCAAGCCCGGATTCTTTTTGGAGCTTAATCAAGAAAGGCAACATGTCATCGGCAACGGCTGCACTTGGCAATACGTTTCTCGCCGTTGTCAAAGGAATCGCAGCGGCCTTAACGGGGAATGGAACCATGTTTGCATCTACGATGCACTCGATTGCCGATGCGGTCAATCAAGCCTTCGTATTCGTAGGAAGCGTACTCGCGGAAAAGCAGCCGACGCGCCGGTTTCCGACCGGATTCGGCCGGTTAGTTAATATTTTTTGCATGGTCGCGGTCATCGTCGTTACGGTCATGGCGTATGAAACGATTCGCGAAGGATTTCACCTGGTGCAGCATCCGGTTTCATCCACCGGGTTTGTGCTGAACCTAATTGTCCTGCTGCTCTCCGTGGCCGTCGACGGTTATGTGCTGTGGAAAGCGATGAAAGAAATTAATCATGAAACAAGGTCGGATGCGAAGGGAACGGCGATTTTTTCGGCTTCCTTCCGCAACGTCAAGAGGGCGGCTCCCCCGACAAGGCTCGTTTTTTACGAAGATTTGGTAGCGACTACGGGGGCTCTTCTGGCGCTCATTGCGGTCGTTATAATCGCTTTAACGAGCTTCGTCATATTGGACGGCGTCTTTACGATCGCGATCGGGCTGCTTATGGTCTTTGTCGCTTTTCGGGTCGGTTACGACAATATGGTCGGTTTGATCGGGGTCGCGGCGCCGCGAGAAGTGGAGGACAAGGTCGCGACAGCCATTCTTTCCGAGCCGCATGTTACGGATATTTATCAGATGCGCATTCTGCAGGAAGGGCGTTATTACCATGTGGAAGGCTTGATCGAGCTGAAGCCCGGACTGGCGCTCGCCGATGCCGACGATATTAAATTTAAAGTCCGCGACATGCTGCTGCAGGACCCCGACATCACGGACGTGACGTTAGGGATTTTGGAAGATAACGGTGTGAAAAATTGGGACGCATCACGGGAATCTAGCAATGAATGAATGCAATGATCGCCACTGACAATAATACACATTCTTGCCCAATTTCAATTATTCTCTCTTTAAACGATGCAAAGGCAATTATTGCGATTCCAACTAGAAGAAATACGGGGACAAATATGTTTTCGCGAAAATCTTGGCATTTGAGGTGACGGTACTTCGCCACTCAAATGCCCTGCATAGAAACCTGCCAGTTTAATTTGACCAGCAATGGAGGCTGCTGCTCGTTCTATTGTATACACCACACCCGATGCAATAATAAACATAACTCCGATCACGTAAATAAATTTTGCCCTCAAATTTGCCCCTCCTTTATACTTATAAGTCTTCGAATCCGGCGACCGCGATGATGAGCGCACTAATGACCATAAGGTGCAGAATGGAGAATACAGTGTGCAGGGAGAAGCTCATTTTCATATTTGCTATGTTGAAGCGGGTCAGTATTTAAAAGATAAAATAACCAACGGCATAAGCAGCGATTAAGGATTGCGCCAGCCATATGGAAACGGTAATAAACGCCGGAGTGTTATTTACATTCGGTATTAGAAACCAATGCATCGGCTCGATCGTTAGAGAACAAACAAGGATAACCCACGCAATAAATTGAATCGGCAGCGCGATCTCGATTTTCCCGGATCGTAGTCATCTCCTTCCTTTGGTAACGATGCGGTAACGGAGAAAAGCTTAGAGCACTAGTCTGAATTATAGCATGAAACCCATATCATGGAAGCAGCTCCCTCAGCAGAGTCGCCCGGATCATGTGATTTCGCGTTTAACGGAACTGCTGGCGCTGCAATGAACCGCGCGAACGCGCGAAGGAGGGGGAACGAACGACTCCTCCTTATTTGTCTTTCCAATGCGTTACTTACGGCGCCTGCTTTCCTGCGTGAATCAAAAATCGTTTTCAAAATGCGGCAACGTATGTTATAGTATGAAGTAAATAATTCTTTAATATTAATAAAAAGAAGTAAAAAATTCTTCCATGAGGTGCGTATGCAGCATGCAGTTTGAGACATTAGTCAAACAAAAGTTCGATCATTTGTCCGCCGGGCAAAAAAAAGTGGCGGAGTACATCTTGCAGCATTTGGAAAAATGCAGCTACGATACGATCGCCAAAATCGGCAGGGAAATTAATGTAAGCGAAACCACGGTCATTCGCCTCGCTTATGCACTCGGGTACAGCAGTTTCTCCGAAATGCAGAACAGCATTCGCAGCCACATTCTGGACAGCGGCAGCATGTCAGGCTCCCGCGAGGAAGAACCGTCGGCGGAGCAGGCGAGCCCATATGCGCAAGCAATCGAACGCGATATCCGGATATTAAAGCAAACGCTGAATCAGCTCGATACCGATCAGCTAGAGCAAGCCGTTGAGCGTATTATTCAAGCGGATTCCGTATTCGTCGTCGGCTACAGAACGGCCTACTCGGCGGCGAATTGGTTCGCGATGACGCTCGGCTTTTTACGCGATAACGTACGATTGATCCCGCTGCAGGGCGATGTGTTCGAGCTGCTGGCCAGCGTTAGCGACCGCTCCGTCGTCGTTGCCGTGACGTTCCCGCGATACGCCAAGGAAACGTACAAATTCGTCAGAACGGCAAAGGAGCAAGGGGCCCGGATCATCGCGGTGACAGATAACAAGCTGTCGCCGGTCGGCTGCATTTCCGATTATACGCTGATCACGAGTCCGAATCGCGATGAAGCCGGGTTTAATTCGACGGCTACGGCGATCAGCTTGTTGAACCTGCTCGCGGTCGGGGTCAGGATGAAGGAGCACGATCGGATTAAAATTCGTCTGCAAAAGCTGGAAGAGCTGTACTCCAGCTATGATATTTTGTTCGAATAAAATAAACATAAGGGGGACATAAAATGAAAGCGTTTCATAAAAAGACTGTGGCAACCGCCACCCGGTTCGCAGCCCTGCTGTCGATCGCGGGCATTGCGCTTACCGGATGTCAAAAGGAAAGCGAAGCCGGAAAACCGGCGGCGGCAGCGGATCAACCGGTCGTCATCGACAAACCCGTCACGCTGAAGGTCGCTCCGATCATCATCTCGATTACGGACGAGGACTTCAAGACGCTGCTCGCGGATCCGGTGAAGAAGGTACAGCCGAACATTACGCTGGAGCTGGTCAAACCGGGGAAAGGCACCAATATCGAAGATTTGATCGCCGCCGGAAGCCCGCCGGATTTGCTCCTTACCTGGAACGGCCGGCTGTTGTATACGAAAGAGATGGATTTGCTGGAAGACATGACGCCGTTATTGACGAAGCATAAAGTCGATTTGAACCGATTCGAGCCGGCTGCGATCGAAGCGATCAAGATGGTATCCGATAAAGGCGAATTGTATGCGCTTCCGTTTGCGCTACAGCATTATGCGCTGTATTATAACAAAGATATTTTTGACAAATTCGGCGTTCCGTACCCGAAAGACGGCATGACTTGGGAGCAGACCGTGGAGCTCGCCAAAAAAGTGAGCCGGGAAGATACGGGCACCGTGTACCGGGGCATGGGCATTCAAAACTTGGCGAGTCTGCACTATCCGCTGTCGCTTGGCGCCGTCGACGCCAAAACAAACAAAGCCGTCATTCAGAACGAGCAATGGAAAAAGGTGTTTGAGCTTGGTAAAAGCATTTACGGCATCGAGGGAAATGCGCCGAAAAAGTTTTTTAACGATGACGACGACGCATTCGTGAAGAACAGAATCATCGCGATGCTTCCCGCAGTCAATATGATCCCAAGGCTGATGGAAGCGGAGAAGGAGAAAAACGATCTGAATTGGGATATTGCCCAGTACCCGAGCTTCCCGGAAAGACCGAATATGTATGCCATGATGAATACGCATGTTGTCGCTGTAACCAAGTCAAGCAAAAACAAGGACGCGGCCGTTGAAGTGATGAAAGTATTGACGTCCGACGAAGTGCAGCTGATTTCTTCCCAAAAAACGGCACGGTTGACCTCCTTGAAAAGTCCTGAAATCGTCAAGGCGTTCGGTACGGATATTCCTTCGCTGAAAGGAAAGCATGTCGACAGCATTTTCAAAAGTAAGCATGCGCCGGGAGTCGTGATGTCGGAATATTTGGGCAAGGCGACGACGATTTTGCGGGATCAATTCACGCAATATTTTAACGGCGGCAAAGACGCCAACACCGCGTTGCGCGATTCCGAAGAAAGCATTAACAAAATGATTCAAACGGATAAACAAAAATAACGGCAGCAAAGGACTGAGCACACTTGTCAACTGGAATGATCGAGCATAAAACGTTAGCGGATGATCCGTCTCAAACCTACTACCTTTATGTCCCTGACGGTGGGGGGATCGGCGCCAAGCTGTTCGTGTCGGTTCACGGCATTTCGCGCAATGCGGAGGAGCATGCCGCCTTGTTCGCCCCGTTCGCTGAGCAGTATGGTGTCGTCATGGTCGTTCCGCTGTTTGACAGCAGCCGGTTTCCGGACTATAACTGCCTCGGCCGGGAAGGTCAAGGCCAGCGTTCGGATTACGCGTTGGAGCGGATCGTCGCCGATGCCGGACGTCTAACCGGCGCGAATACGGACGCCATCTACTTGTTCGGCTATTCGGCCGGAGGGCAATTCGCTCACCGGTTCGTCATGGCCTGGCCCGAGCGGATCAAGCGCTGCGTCATCGGCGCAGCCGGATGGTACACCTTTCCCGATCCGGTGCTTGCTTACCCGCAAGGGATCGGAGCTTTCCCCGATTTGCCCGGCGTTCATCCGGTGCCCGAACGGTTTTTGCAGGTGCCGACCTGTATCGTCGTCGGGGAACTGGATACGGAGCGAACCGCTTCGCTCAATCAGGAACCGGAGATCGATGCGCAGCAGGGGCTGAACCGCATCGAGCGGGGCGAGCGTTGGGCCCGGGCAATGCGAACGGCTGCCGAGGCGCGCGGTATAGCGAACGAATACCGGTTTGCGACGCTTCCGGGCTCGACGCACAACTTTGCCAAATGCATGAAGCTGGGGCGTATGGGGGAGCGGGTGTTTGAATATTTATTCGAAGCCGACCGGCGTTGCCGAATTACGTGCGAATAGGCAGCATCCGTTGAATGTTACGGCTCGCGCATTTCTTTACCATTATTAAAACCGCAAAAATGTTGCAATGGTCCATACTTATAGACGGCATACGGAATAAAATGTGGAAGCGAATGCTGTCGGTTGGACATTCGGTCAGGGCGGCAGCAGATGATGGTCAAGAAAGGAGCGATACTATGCCGAGCGACAAACAGGAGAGCCATTCGCAGCTGCGTGCTGCGACCCGGCTGCATGACATACTTCAGCGCGGTTACGCCAGGTTCAAAAACTTGGAGTACGACGAAGCCCAACAGTGGTTTGAAGAGGCGGCGGCGCTGGAGCCCCGCAGCGCGGAAGCGCACGCGTGGCTGGCTGCGGTATACGGCCGCCGGATCGAAGGGGCGTGGGGTTTGATGGAGAAGGTCAAGCTGCTGCAGATGCTGGAGAACGAGGTGGCCATCGCCCTCGACATCGATCCGTCGCTGCCGCTTGCCCGAAGAATGAACGGCGCCCGCATGTTGAATACGCCGGAAATGCTCGGCGGCGATCCTGCGGCGGCGGTCGATGAGTTCCGCTACTGCATCGCCAAAGGGATGGATGAGGCTGACGTGTGGTTGGCGCTCGCCGAATGCTACATTCAGACCGAGGAGCCTGACCAAGCGGCGGCTGCGCTGGAAGAGGCGCTGCGGCGCGAGCCGGATAACGAGAAGGCGGCCCAGCTGCTGCGGCAGCTTGAAGGCGAGAGCGGCAGCGAACCAAACAACGCGCAATAAAGCGAAAATGCCCTGAGCTTATAGAAGCTTCGGGCATTTTCGCTTGAAGGCAAGAAATGTGCTGCTGCTGCCTTCGGAGGGAAGGCGACCGGCATACACCCGCCGCCTTGCCGCCGTCAGACGCATTCAGCGGGTATTGGCTTGGTTGCGGGCAATTTCTTGCCCGGCTGCAATCAGACCGCTTTTCAACGCATTTCCCACTTTCTCCATGATTTCGTCGATCGGCTGATCCAGATCATCGGCCACGATCAGCAGCTGTTCGCTGACCTTGTTGGCTCCTGTTTTCAAAGCCGACTTGATGTAAGGCATCGCCTGCTTTTTTACCCGTTTGATGATTTTTCTCCGAATGTTAGACATGACGCTCACCTCCTTTCAATGCTTCTGGGCCGAACCGCGGATATGGATCTGCTCGTTTAATGCTTGCGGTTCTTCTTGTTCGGCTTGCTGTGTGATTTTCTATTCTTTTGGTTCGAAGTCGAATCGTTCTTACCTTTTCTGGCCGCAGCCTCATCTGATTGACGCGCTTTGCGGGAAGCTTGTTTTCTCTTCTTCTCGGACTTCTTCTTTTTCGGCTGCCCCCACTGTTGGAGGGCGTCGCCGGTGGCACGGGCGCCGATTCCGATTAGTATCGATTGGACGCTATTGGCCGGCGGCATGATTTCAACGGCGGGCTTGCCTTCCATCGCCTGCAATTTATGGCTGACGCGCTGCCGCATGTCCGGAGTGAGCGCCCGGGTTAGCAGATTGCTCCAGCACATAACCGCATCCCGGTTCCGGCCGACACTTTGATACGCTTCGCCCAGCTCATAAATAATGTTCGGATATTCGTCCGCCTCCAATACGCCAGGTTGACGCAATTCCTGATCGATTAGGAACGTATAGTCTTCGATCGCCGTCTGCGTCCGTTTGAAGTACTTCTCCGGCAGTTGGAACGCGGCCTTGCCGCGCAGCAGACGGACCATGAGGTCATGCGGTGCGGCAGCCACCGCCCTGTCCAGGAGCATTAATCCGTTCTTGCACCATTTCAGCTTGTCGAGCGGTTTCGTCGCGTCCCGGGCGACCAGAATCATCGTGCTGCCATGATAGGCCTCCGCAAGAGTAACGCCCGGGTAATCGCGCCGCAGCAGCTCCAGCAGCCGGTTCGCTTCCTGAACGGAAGCCGCATTGCCTGCGACGCCTTCGCCGTGGAGCCGGATGATGTGAATCAGCCTCTCGTGGTACGAGGCGGATAGCTGGCTGACCTTTACGCTTTGGATTGTCAACGGAGTCCTTCCCCCCTGCGTTACTTTTTGGCGGATTTGTGCTGGGCTAGACGCTGCAGCACTACGTTCGCCTCGGCGGGATTTCCCGCATTTTGATAGGCGGTGCTCAGTTGTCGCAAGATCTCGCTTACCTGCGTATGCGACAAATAGTCGGAATTTTCCTTATAACGGTCAAGCAGATACGTAAAATCCTCGATCGCCGTCTTAGCGCATTGGAAGTACGACTCCGGCAGCCGTACGCAAACGTTGGCTCGCAGCAGCCGGATTTCCTTATGGCTCGGATCGAGCTTCACGGCCCGGTTCAGTGCGTCAAGCCCCTCCTGCGCCTTATCGGCTTTCTCCAGCGTCTTCGTCGCATCCCGCGCCAGCAAAGCAAGAGAACTGCCGTAGTACGCTTCGATGAGTGCATCAGAAGGTGCCGCTTCCCTCAGCTTCGCCAACTTCTCATTCGCGCTTTTCGCCGCCTTTTTGTTGCCGTCAACTCCTTTGGCATGAAGCTTCTTCACTTCTTCTAACGATTTCTTCTGTTTGTCGTTGGCCATGAAATTTAACCTCCCGATGGAAATTGCTGTTGAAGTTCGAGAATCTGGTACACCTGCTGTGCAGGAAGCGGCACAAATCGGGAGATTCGAAACTCCGGATTATAGACGTAGATTCCGCCGTCAAGGCTGCAGTTGGACATTTCGTGAGGAATGCGCAGCACATGTCTCATGCGGCTTTGCCCGATAAAGATCGTATCGTCCGTTATGGCCAGTCCGCGCGTAAAGCCCGCCACTTGAATTTTCGTATCGTTTCCGGTAACGGCGCAAAAGGACATGGAGTCGCAATAAGCCAGCTGCGCGTTATGCACCATCACCGTGTGCGGCATATACAGGCGGCTCACGACAATATGATTCGCCGGATCGATGTCTATGCTGTCGTGCGGATGAAAGCCGGTCAAGTCGACAGCGACGATCGCGCCGTTTCGCTGCATCGGGTCCAAAAACCATTTGTCATAGGGCGAGAACATCGAAACATATAACGTCGAACCTTCCAACCAAATGTCGTTGATATGATGAATATCTTTTTCTATCGGATTGAAACGAATTTCTCCGATTCGCGTGAACGTACCGGTCTCGTAACAGCCGACCGCGTTAACCGCCGTCTCAGCCACAAGCACCATCCGATCGCTGAGCTTGGCGACGCCATGGAAATCGAGCTTCCGGTGCTTCGTTCTGGACGTCAACCGGAACCCCGAATCGAAAGCAAGGATCTGGTTATCGTCGGTCGCCACGATGAGCCTGTTATCCGCCCACGCCATCCCCATGCAGCTGGCGGTATACAGCTTCTGCATGTCGTTGCGCTGAAAGTCGAGCAAAAACAATCCTCCTTCGTCCGGACCGCTGGCCGGACAGCTGACCAGGAGGCGCGTATGAACATACTGGAAATCTTGGTCATTTTCCAACCCATACAGCAACACAGGCATAATTCCCTCCTTCAGGTTCGATCGCTCTATGCTAGTTAAGATATGTGAGTCTTTCAACCGGCGGTTGGATGAAATGCTTACTTTATCAAAAATATACACTTGTCTGAGTCAAGTCTTGTTTCTCTTGCATTTCATAAATAGAGTAATCCGGAAGGGGGGAAGATCACTGGTCAATGGATAATATGCGAGGAAAGGATCAAAGTGAGAAACAAAAAGAAGCGGAAGCTTCCGCCGGCTCCTTGCCTCCGATTGGTATAACGCACACTATGGATTCGCTGTGGGAGGGTAGAATCGGTTGGAAACGAACATTACGCGGCATCCATCCCATATTACAAGAGATCACCGACACAGGCTGAATATGCATCATAGCTGCGTGCTGTGGCTTACGGGTCTGTCGGGATCGGGTAAATCTACGCTTGCTTATGCATTGGAGAAGGCGCTGTACCACGCGAGCTGCCGCTCTTATGTTCTGGACGGGGACAATATCCGTCACGGCTTGAACCAGGATCTCGGGTTCCATCCCGAAGACCGCAAGGAGAATATTCGCAGAATCGCGGAGGTGGCAAAGCTGTTCGCGGATGCGGGCATGATTGCCGTAACCGCGTTCATTTCTCCGTATCGGGCGGATCGCGAGATGGCGCGGTCGATTGTCGGTGAAGGGGATTTTATTGAGATTTACGTGAAGTGCTCGCTGAGCGAGTGCGAAAGGCGCGATCCGAAGGGGCTGTACCAAAAAGCGAGAGCGGGAGAAATCACGCAGTTTACCGGCATATCCGCTCCTTACGAGCCTCCGGAGCGGCCGGAGCTGGTCATCGAATCGGACCGGTATTCGGTAAGCGAGTCGGTGGATCTGATTCTGAACTTGTTATCGTCCCGCACGAAGCTGAGCCTGGAGAACCGGAACCGGGGATGACGCTGCATCCCAGCCAGTCGGCGCCGCCGTCCTCTCGCGGGTAACAATGGAATAGGAGGATGATTATGAAACTGCAATCTCACAAGATGACGGTTTCTATCGACGAGCATGCGTCCCATCTGGAACAATTCAAAGCTTTCTATAAACAGCTGGACGACGAAGGAAAAACGATAGAGAAGCTGCCCCGGCAACGAATCGAAGACTATCAACTGGAAGCGATCAACGCGACGCTGGCGCATGTCTGGAACCGGAACGAATATTACCGCGCGAAGCTGGAGGAAGCCGGCTTCACAGCGCCAAAGATCGACAGGCTGGAGCAGCTGTCGACGGTGCCGCTGCTGCGCAAAGACGTCATTCGGGGAGACAAGCAAAAATTACTATGCGTCGATCCGAAAGAAATCGGTCAGGTGCATCTCACGAGCGGAACGTCGGGCAAACCCATCTATACCGCCTACACGCTGGCCGATCAATACGTGTACGACCTGCTGCCCAAATATTTGGAGTTGTTCAAGGAAACGGACGCCGACGTGGCCGCCGTCGCGCTGCCGTACGAGTTTGCGCTGCCGGGTCTCGGGTTCCAGCGGCTCTTCCAGTTTGCCTTCGGTACGGCGGTGCTGTCGCTTGGCAAAGGCGGATATATGGCTCCCGTCGATAAAACGTTGGAATTGATGAAAGAATACCAGGCCACGGTGCTGGCCACGACGCCGTCCTATGCGGCGCTTCTGGCGGAGCAAAGCGAGCGGTACGGCATTAAAATCGGCGAAGATATCAAGCTGAGACGAATCATACTCACCGGCGAAGGCTGCTCCCACACCTTCCGCACGCGGCTGGAAGCATGGTGGGGCTGCGAGGTGTCCTTCTTCTACGGTTCGACCGAATGCGGCGGCGTCGCGGTGGAGTGCAGCCATCACAAAGGCTATCACCTCATGGAAGGGCATGTGAAAGTGGAGATTATCGATCCGGTTACGGAAAAACCGCTGCCTTACGGACAAACCGGAGAAATTATTGTCACGACGCTGCTGCGTGAAGGCATGCCGATGGTGCGGTACCGCTCCGGAGATATCGGCTATTTGCAGCCGTCCCAGTGCGCTTGCGGCATCATGATGGACGTCCTGCATCTGCGAGGCCGGATGGAGAGCATGCTGCATTTGGGCGGCGAAGATTATTCTCCGTTCCTAATCGAGCATTTCCTGATGGAAATTCCCGATGTCGGCATGTGGTACCATTTCAAGCTAAACAAGGGGAAATTCAAGATCGAAGCCGAGCCGTTTCGGACGAAGCTGAGCGACAAGCAGCTGGCGGCCAAAATCAAAAAGCATATGTTCGAGCGGATCGGAGTGGAGTGCGAAGTGGAAATCCGGCACGACATCCCCCGCACCTTTGGCAAGGCGACCCGGATATTCCAATAAACGGGCGGCGACAACATCTATCGCCCGCAATGCGGGTTCGCTGCCTTCATCTATGCTGGAGTGCATGTTTTCGAAAGGAGGTGTCCTTATGGTCGACAACCGCAAGGAGCGGGAGGCCAAGTTCAAGGCTTTGTTGGCGCGCCTTGCAGGCTCCCCGCTGTACCGGCAAAAACTGTCCGGCTATGGGCTCGCCGGCGTGGGATTGGATCACATTCAGACGCTGCCGTTTACGACAAAAGAAGATCTTCGGAAGGCCGGAACGTTCGGTCATCTGGCTGTCGAAATGAAAGACGTCGCGCATTACCACGAATCGACCGGGACGACCGGCGAGCCCTCCGCCTCGTGGTTTACCCGCGAAGATTTGGCTGCCGGCGGGAGACAGCTGAAGGATTGCGGCGTTCGGCTGACGGCGGACGATCTCGTGCTGGTCCGGTTTCCTTACGCGCTGGCGCTGCCCGCCTTCTTAATGGAGCAGGCGGCATGGCTGACGGGAGCCGGGGTCGTCCCCGCCAGCAGCCGCACCGCCGTCACGCCGTACCCCAAAGTGCTCGATCTGATGAAGCGGCTGCGCGTCACCGTGCTGGCGGGACTTCCGCGCGAGATGGAGCTGCTGGCGGAAACGGCGCGTCTTCGAGGGATTGCGGCGCATCAAGATTTTCCGGCGCTGCGGGCCATATGCGTCGCCGGCGAATTGTTGGGCGAGAAGCGCAGGGAGCATATTCAAAGGCTGTGGGGCGTCCCTGTATTCAATATGTACGGCTCGACGGAAACGGCCAACATCGCAACGATGTGCGAATACGGCGCGATGCATATCGTAGAGGACGATTTCTTCGTGGAAGTGCTGCGCGAAGACGGTTCGGGCCCCGCAGCATGCGGGGAAAAAGGGTTTGCGGCGGTCACGACGCTATCTCATCAAGGCTCTCCGCTTCTGCGGTATTTTAACGAAGACATGATCTCGGTCGAGCGTTCCCTGTGCGCCTGCGGCCGTACAGGCGGCAAGCTGACGCATTACGGCAGAAGCAAGGACCGGATCCGGTTCGGCGGGACCGTGCTGGATGCTTGGGATATTCAAGAAGCGGTATACTCGCTCTCCCCCGTGCCTGATGCGTGGAAGATGATCGAGCAGGAGAACGGGCTGCGTGCGCTTCTCGATTTCCATGATGCCGGCAGCCGGCCTGCGGATGAGCTTGCCGGCGTATTATCCGCCAGATTGCGCGTGCCTGTCACCGTGCAGATCGTCTCGGACGCATCGCTGCTCGACCGGGTCTCGCTCGCCAATAATGCGCCGTCCACCAAGCCGGTGTACATTGAGCGGCGGAGCGGGAGCGCATTGAGGCCGGATGCGTCCGCCAGCATGCAGTATCTGCTGCACCTCGGACAACGCAAGCTGGCGGACGGGGAATTCGCTCTGGCGCGAGACCTGTTTCAGCAGGCGGTGACCGCGGAGGCCCGGAGTGCGGAAGCGCATGCCTGGCTGGCGGCCGCATACGGGCGGCTCATAGAAGCGGGCAGCATGCCGGTGAAGCTGAAGCTGCTCCCGCTGCTGGAGCAGCACGTTTCCCAGGCGCTGGAGCTGGACCCGTCACAGGCTGTGGCGCGACGAGTCAATGGCTCCCGGCTGCTGTATACCCCTGAATCGATCGGGGGAGATCCGGCTGCGGCTGCGGCTGAGTTCCGGTACTGTATCGATCGCAACATGGACGATGCGGACGTATGGGTGTCGCTCGGCGAAAGCTATATGAAGCTGGGCAAGCCGGAGCAGGCGCTGGACGCATGGAAGGAAGCGTTATCTCGCGATCCGGGGAACAGCCGAGCTAGGGAGCTGCTGGCCGAAGCATCGGAAGGAAACGGCGAAATGGAAGCGTAAGGCTGCCGGGAACGGTTATTGACTTTGGAGGAAGAGAAGGGAGTGCTCGTGATGAGCGATAAATTGCAACAATTGAGAGCTCAATTGGACGGAATCAACCGACAGCTGCTCCATCTATTGAGTGAACGGGCGCGCATGGCGGGTGAATTCGTTCAGGAACAGGAGCGGCTCGGTTTACCGGATGCCGGGCCGATGGAGGACCCGAAGCTGTTGAACGAAATGGCCCGCCTGCTCCCGGACTTTCCGAAAGAGCGGAAGGAAACAAAGCCAAGCAGCCCGCTGCTCGTGAGCCGTCAGCATCAAAGCGAGGATACGGTCATTCGGGTCAAGCACGCGGAGATCGGCGGCGCCTCACATGTCACGGTGGCGGGTCCGTGCTCCATCGAGTCGATGGAACAGCTGTATACCGTAGCGGCCGCCATGAAGAAGGCCGGCGTTACGATTCTGCGTGGCGGGGCATTCAAGCCGAGAACTTCGCCGTACGACTTTCAAGGTCTCGGTGTGGACGGGTTGAAAATCATGAAGCAAGCGGCCGACGAAATCGGGCTGGTCACGATCAGCGAGGTCATGAGTCCGGAACAAATCGATATCGCCGCCCCGTATATCGACATCCTTCAGATCGGCGCCCGCAACATGCAAAACTTCGAGTTGCTGAAGGCGGCCGGTCGCAGCGGGAAGCCCGTGCTGCTGAAACGGGGACTATCCGCTACGCTCGAGGAATTCATCCTGGCGGCGGAATATATCATGTACGGCGGCAACGATCAGGTCATGCTGATCGAACGGGGAATACGCACCTTTGAAAAATGGACCCGGAACACACTAGACATTTCCGCGGTGCCGTTATTGAAGCAGGAGACGCATCTTCCGGTGCTCGTGGATGTCAGCCACTCCACCGGCCGCAAAGATATACTACTCTCCTGCGCGAAAGCGGCGCTTGCCGCCGGCGCCGACGGAATTATGGTCGAGGTGCATCCGAATCCGGAGGTGGCGCTCTCCGACGCGAAGCAGCAAATCAATATTGAAGAATTCAACGCCTTCTGGAAAGGGCTCCGCGATTCGGGCTTGTATCATTGAGACGTACCAGACCATGCTCTTGCTTCCAACCGAGCTCACGAACAGACAGTCGATGGAGGAGAGTATATGACAAATCATGATTCGATGGGCATAGACCCGCAGGATGCGGGCAAGGCGCTTCATATGATGCAAGAGTTGATATTCGATATTTTGCTGGCGACGGACGGGCGGACGACGGATTTGCTGGAGACGATACTGAACGAGAAGACGCTCGTTACCGTCCTGCGGCAGGAGCAGGCTGGTGGGAAGGCGTCTGGTCGTCCGGTTGAGTCCCCCGGAGTCGCTTATTATGTAAGGGAATCGCTTCTATCGGGCAAGAAGAGCGGCTTTATCGTGTCTCACAATATCGCTCTTGTCCACTCGAAGCATGTGCCGCCCGCTTTGTTTGAGAAGATTGCGAGCCGCCAGGAAGGAATTGGTAAAGCAATCAGCTCGATGGGGCTGCAATCGTTTAGAAAGGTGGAAGAGACCGGGCGCAGGAATGGGGATGAAGCGGTCGACTTGCTAGGCCAGCCGGTCAGCCTCCGGTTCCCCGAGCTGCGCGAGCGGGTGCCTTTTAAGAAATACGTGATCTATTTCGGGCATGCGCCGGGCATCGAGATGCTGGAATACTTTAACCCGGGTGTCATCCGCCACCGGCTGAAACAAATGTTAAATCGTACAATGGAGGGATAAAACATGAGTAACGAAACGAAGAAAGCGCAAATGGAAGAAAAAAAGCAAATGAGAAAAGAGGAACAGCAGAAACACAAGGAGCAAATGGAAGCCAAAAGGCAGCAGAAGAAAGAGCAAAAGGAAAAAGAGAAAGCGATGAAGCAGGAAGAGAAGGAAGCGCGGAAAGAAGAGCACAAGGCCAAAAAAGAAAAACTACAGGAAGAAAAGAAGAGCAATCAGCCGCAAGAAGACTGAATCAGGCGGCTTGATTGGCTAGACGAGCGAGGTCCGGCTGCCGCCTACGGCGCCGAAATGTGCACCGGGAATACCGGGCGACAGAGAACTCCCTGCGCGACCGCTTCCCTCCATTTGGAGGGGGCGGTCGTTTCGGGTTTGAAGCGGAGGCCCCCTCCGGTCAATGGCGACATATCGATTACGATTGCTCCCGGGGAAGCCTGCGGCCGTATTACTTCTTCTTCTTCTTCTTTTTTTGACCGCTTGCCGTGGTGTCCGTTTGTCCGAAGAAGTCGATTCCCGAATGTATCATATGCT
Source organism: Paenibacillus allorhizosphaerae (assembly GCF_910594985.1). Classification (GTDB taxonomy): domain Bacteria; phylum Bacillota; class Bacilli; order Paenibacillales; family NBRC-103111; genus Paenibacillus_G; species Paenibacillus_G allorhizosphaerae. The sequence continues at coordinate 31,764 of NZ_CAJVCE010000004.1, read as the reverse complement.
GGCCGGCATGCCGCACGCCGTTCTTCAGGGCGGCGATCAGCTTGCTGGCCGGAATATCGGTCGGCTGATCCAATTGTTCGGCGGCTTCAATGATTTGCTGTCCTGCCATATCGGCTCCGTTCTTCACCGCCTTGGCGTAATTATCGGTAAATTGCAAAAGATTTTTTTTCAAGCCGTTGATCAAATTCGATATATCTTGCTGATCCGATGACATGAGGCTCCCCTCCTCCGTTAAGTTTCTTTCTCACCGTAAAAGTCTAAGCCTCGTCTTACGTCTTATCCATGTCCAGTCTTCGCAGGCAATAGTTCGCCTCCCGATGGCGGCCGGCTTGGCGGTACGCATGCGCCAGCTTGCCGATCGCTTCGTAGCGGGCATCGGTATCGAGCTGGCCCGACTTGCGCAAATCCGCCTCCAGCAACATAATATTCGCTTCAATGGAACGCTCCGCCTCCGCTTCGCCGGCTGCAGGCGCATGCTGCTGATTCCCTGCTTCCAGGGGCTCTTGCCCAGACATTTCCGCCGTCCGCATCTGCTTTGGCTCAAGATCAGGCGCCGGAACGGAGCGAATGTGCACGGACTGCTTTTTGCCGTCCGCATACATTTTCAATACGGCGACGATGACGCCAAGCACGAGAATCATCATGATAAAGCTGCCCAAAATAATCCCGAGAATGAAAATCATTTTGTCAGCTAATCCCAGTTTCTTCAGGTTCACATCATTTCACTTCCTTTGTCCGTGAGATCGGTACCTCTTGCCGTAGTTCAGTTCAGTATATGTACGGATATCCCCGATTTCATGGGTATGTGCATATTGTTCGGCAGAATTCCGCTCTCGTCCATTCCGCTGGCGGGAAGCGGCACATAAGCATATGGTGAAAGGAACAGACAGACGCTAAGCGATGATGGGGCTGTTAACGGAATGGATCGGGTCTGCCGTCTTGCGACCAGTCCCAAGGGGGGAACGAAGGACATGAGTAACGACGATATGGCACCTGTGGAAAACGACGAGCCGGCGGACCGTGCGGAGGACGCGGCGCAAGCCGGGCCGCAGCAGGCCGCGAGGGAAGCTGACGGTGAGTGGAGACAGTTCATTCGCAGCGAAGCGGAAAAATGGCGTCGCCGAAAAGATGACCAGGAGGCGACTTTGAATGCGGCGGCATCGGGACCGAAACCAATGCTCGCTTCCGTCGTAGAACAATTACCGATCAATCGCATGATTCAGTCCACCGTGCGCTTTATCAAGAAGGAGCTGGACCTGCAATCGGCCAAAAACCGCAAGAAGCGCCGAAAAGGTTCGTAAGCACGTAAACGAAAACGAGAGATCCCGGAGGATATACGATGACACACGCATTTCTTCACCGCATGGCGTCCTTGCTCTTGTTCGGGTCGCTGGTGGCCGTGCTTCAGACCGGTCCCGCTGCGCTGATCGGCTGCTGGAGCGTATGCGCCGGACTGCTTGCCTTATATAAGCCGATGCGGTGGTTTGTACTGACGGCGGCGTGCTTCGGCGCCGGTTTTTTTGTTTATTTGCACGTGAACTCGCGCTGGGTTGCCGAGTTGCAGCCGGAGCAGCTGCACATTCTGGCCAGCCGGGTGTCGCTGCTGCTTGTGATCTTGCCGCTTGTCCTGCTAGCGCTGGCGCGGAAGCTGCCGCTCACAAGGTACGGGGGCAGGCCGCAATGGAACGAGCCGGTCGGCGTTCCTTGGATTTGGGCCGGGGTGGTGCGGACGAACGTCTCCGTATTTTTAGGGATCGCAATGACGATGGGCGGAGTGGCCTTCGTGCCGTTGATGCTGCGAAGCGGATGGGCTTCTATCCAGGAAGCGATAGGATTCGCCATCCTATTCGCGATGACGAATGCGGTGCTGGAGGAGTTCATTTGGAGAGGCGTGCTGCTCAGCCGATTGGCCGAGCAGTTCGGCGATCGATGGGCAGTTGTGCTGACGAGCCTTGGGTTCGGGCTGCAGCATTATTCGCTTGGATTTTCATGGGACATGTGCATCGCCTTTGCCGTCGGTGGCTTTTATTTCGGCGCGATGACGGTTCAATCGAAAAGCATCGTTCCTGCGGTTGTATGGCATATGTCCATTAACGTTTGGATGGTGTTCGGCGGAATGATCGTTTAGCTTGATGCTGAGACCATAGACGGTGGCGGCCGGGCGAGCCCTCGTAAGGGAACCCGGCAAGGAAGCAAGGAGCGGCAGCGGCCGGCATGATCTTGGCGGCTATCGTTCTTTTTTTGTTGCACAAACGTAAGCGGCTGCGGCTTATTGAGCGATGCATCCTTTGGCAAATGACTGTAATTATTTCTTTATTCGACAAAATCAGACATATCTCAAGAAAGCTGTTATAATGATAAGGAACTTGGGTCAGGAGGCGATGGAAGCATGAGCGTATGGAAGCATATCCCGTTGAAATCCTCTCTTGTTTTCATGGTCATTCTTTTGCTGATGAACGGTTTCTACTATTATCATGCCAGACAGATCTTGATGAATAACGAGAAGGAAAAGACGATTCTGCTGTTGAATAGCATTATTGCCAACGTCGAGAAGGCCGCGGCAGGGGAAACGTATGTGGAGGATTTGATCGGCGAGAAGCTCCGCACCGCGGCGATGGCGGTCAAGACAAGGCTGGATCCGGATATTGCGGGCGTGACGAATGAACAGTTAGCCGAGTTGAAGCAATGGGTTGGGGTCGATGAAATTACATTGTTTGTCCCCGAAGGCGACGATATTGTGGGGGTGAGATCATCGGACCCGAAAGATATCAATATTAGCTCGAAAGGCTGGGATACGATCTTTATCGTATTTCTACAGCTGCTTCGCCTGGAGCCGGTACAGGTCGGGATGGGACAGTCGCTGCCCAATTTCTGGAGCGGTCCGATCGATACGGCGACTTCCAATCCCGAAAATATAAACAAGTGGGGTTACTATTACGACGGAACGACCAATTACATTATTAATCCGTACGTCCATGCTACGAGATTTCAACAATATCAATCGGCGGCGGGTATGAAAGATGCCCTTCAGCGCATCGCCCAGGATCATCGGCAAATGGTGCTGGAAGTATCCGTAATGCGTTCCGATAAGCTGCTTGGACGTAAACGAAACGAAATTCATCCGGCGCCGAGCCACTGGTACTCGGAACGGGAGGTGCTATTCGGCAGTCACAGCTATCGGGATGCGCAGGAGCAGTACTATGCCGAGATGGCTATCAATGAAAACAGGACGGTATTGTACGGTACGGAATCGCAAGGAAAGACGGTGATGAAAAGCTTTTCGCCGCTTGTCGTCGACCATCTGAAATATAATAGCCAAGATTCGCCGCTGCTCATCGAGATTGCTGCAGACTACGGCGAAATGGAGAATATGGTTCAGCCTCAATTGCGGCGGTCCATGTTGTTTATGATAGTGTGCTCCGTGCTCGTGATCGCGATTATGGCCGTCATTTTACGGTTGCTCCGCAAAAACAAAGAAAGCGCGCTTCAAAATGCACAGGAAGTGTATGTAGGCAATATCGAAACGCTGTTTCAGTCGATCCGGGAGCAGCGACACGATTTCATCAATCATATTCAAACGATCCATGCGTTTCTGTCGATGAAGCGCTATGACGATTTGCATCAATATACGAATACGCTTGTCGGGGAAATCCGCGTCGTCGGCGAGCTGGTCAACATCAAAGATCCCGCGCTGATCGCCTTGATGCATGCCAAAATCTCGCAAGCCGAGTCTCTGCATATTGAGCTCGAGTATGACTTCCAGCATATGGAACAATTGAAACTAAGCCCGATCAAGGCGACGGACGTAGTAAAAATGCTATGCAATTTGATCGATAATGCGTTCGACGCGACCGGCGAGCTTGCGCCCGAAAGCCGTAAAATCAAAGTAACCGGGAACATCTCGAACGGCCAGCTGCATTTCAGCGTATCCAATACCGGGCCGTCGATCCCGTCTGAGCTGCAGCATAAAATATTCGAATCCGGCTATTCTTCCAAAGATACCGGCACCAATTCAGGCTTAGGACTGCACATTGTCAAACAGCTGGTCAGCCGGTATAAAGGCACCATACGAATGAAAAGCGAAGACGGCATAACGGACTTTTCGATCTACATCCCGTTATTATAGAAAGATCGGAATGGAAGAGCAACATTGCAAATGTCTCCTCATGGTATAACCAATGTGAAGCGGGATATCCCCGCCGACAGGAAAATCAGGAGGAGATCAGAAGATGAGTACATTGAATGGCAAAGTTGCAGTAGTGACGGGAGCAAGCCGGGGGATCGGACAGGCCGTAGCGAAGCGGTTGGCGCATGACGGTGCACTCGTTGCCGTTCACTACGTTCATAACAAAGATGCTGCCGAAGCAACGGTGCGCGAAATAAGGCATAGCGGCGGAGCGGCCTTTGCGGTCGGAGCGGATTTCAGCTCGTTAAGCGGCGTGAGCGAATTATACGAGGCGCTGGATGCGGAGCTGAAAGAACGCGTCGGAGCCGCTTCCTTCGACATACTCGTGAACAATGCCGGCATCGCTCAAATGTTGTCCATCGAGGAGATGACGGAAAAAGCTTTCGACGACGTCATGTCCATTAATGTCAAAGCGCCGCTTTTTATGATGCAGCAAGCGTTGCCGCGTCTGAGAGACGAGGGAAGAATCATCAATCTCTCTTCGGCGGTTACGCGGATCGCTTTCCCTAACCTGATCGGCTACAGCATTACCAAGGGCGCGATCAACACGCTCACGTTAACGTTAGCCAAGCAGCTCGGATCGCGCAACATTACGGTCAATGCGATCCAGCCCGGAATGATTGACACCGATATGAATGCCGCCATGCTGCAGGACCCGGAAGGACGGAAATTCGCCGCAGGACTTTCCGTTTTCGGACGGGTCGGGCATACCGGGGATATCGCGGATATCGCCGCCTTTCTCGCCTCCCCGGACAGCCGCTGGGTCACCGGGCAGTTCATCGATGCGAGCGGCGGTACGCATTTGTAACGGTTTGTGGAGCGGGGGCCGGCATCGCGGCAAGATGCCGGCTTACGCTCCGCTTTTATCATTGCGCGGCCGGTTTTGGCCAAGCGGCTTCCAGCTGTACCCCGTTATTGTCCGTAAATATAAAATTGCGGATCGGGCCTTGATCGTAAACGTCGGTGGTCACGATCCCCCGACGCTGCAATTTCTTTCGCAGTGCGAGTCCTTCCTCCTCGGACGACAAGGAGAAGGCGATGTGTTGAAGCACTCCCGGCAAGAATCCGTTGATGGCGGCCGATTTCGGATTGTCCGCCAAACGCTTCAGTTCGTCCGTGCTTTGGAATATTTGTGCATGCGCATATTCGAAAAAATGAATGCCCCACGTCTCGACGTGGCCCGGTCGAATGAAGCAATGCCTGCCCCTCCGTCCCGTCGCCGCAAATACGGGCCCCGCCTGCATCCCGAGCACTTGTTCATAGAAGTGGATCGTTTCGTCCAAATTCGGCGTAACGAGCGCAATATGATGAAACCCCGACCATTGCGGAAATTCCGCTGCTTGCTTATTTTGGTTCTCCTGCATGAATGTCCGTCTCCTTATATAATTAGATTTCTAACTAATAGGGCAAAAAATGGCATACGCCCCTTGTCGGCCTTACTTCCCTCCGAAGATGCCGACCGTCTTGACGAGCAATGCTTTGAGCGTTTCGAATTCCTCCGGCGACATCCCTTCTTTGACCCGGTCCTCGACGATTTGCGCATAATGCTGCGTCTCATCGGCCAACTGCTGGCCCGCTTCCGTCAAAAAAATTTGCTTCGAACGGGCGTCGCCGGGGTGATCCCTTCGTACAACGAGTTTTTTGTTCACCAATCCGTTGATCAGGCTCGTTACGCTGGGGCGTTCGATCATCAGGATGAGCTCCAGCTCGGATGACGTGACGCCGGGGAAGTGACTAATGGTGCCAAGCGCGCTCCATTGCGTGTGGCTAAGGCCCGTCGGCTTCAATTGTTTTTCGAGTTCGCGCCGAAGGGTGATGTAGGTCGTCTTGATCAATCGGCCGACAGGTCCGTTATTCCATTCCCAGGAAGATGCGGTTTTGCCGTTCATAGCTTGCCTCCAGCCATTTAGTTAGATTTCTAATTATAATATAGATTTCTCGCTTGCCGATGTCAATGGGCTGTCGATATAGAATGTATCTATGGAAGATAGCGAAAATACTTATTTTATCTATTCCGTGCCGTTCCTTATAATCAAGCTTAAAGGTGTTGCGGAGAGGATGAGAGGGATGAATACGAACGGGATTCACGAGCCGGATCGGGAAGCAAGGTCTCCCTGGTCCCGCTATAACGACAAACAAGCGGTGAAGATTTCCCCGCCGCCGGTTCCGGTGGATGCGGAAATCACGGTGCCCGGAAGCAAAAGCATGACCAACCGCGCGCTGCTGATTGCCGCGCTCGCCGAAGGCACTTCCCGGCTTGCCGGAATGCTGAAAAGCGACGATTCGCACTGGTGCATGGCCAGTTTGCGCCAGCTGGGCATTTCCGTCGAGCTGGAAGACGATACGGCCTTCATCCGGGGGGCTGGGGGCAACTGGCCGAATCGCAGCGGTGAGCTATATGTCGGGGCGGCCGGCACGGTGGCGCGCTTCTTGCCGGCGGCGCTGATGGCTGGCAGCGGCGTTTGGCGCTTGCGGGGGAGCAGCCGCATGAACGAGCGGCCGCTTGCCCCGCTGCTGGATGCGCTGGCCGGCCAGGGAGCGGATATTACGTACCACGAAGCGCAGGGGTGCCTGCCGCTGACGCTTCGCAGCAGCGGGCTTCCCGGCGGAGAAACGATGCTGCCGGGAGCGGTGTCGAGTCAGTTTATTAGCGGGCTGCTGCTTGCGGCACCTTATGCCAAGCGTCCGTTGACGATCCGTATTGACGGACCTGTCGTGCAGCGGGATTACGTCGAAATGACGATCGACATGATGAAGACGTTCGGTGTTGAGCCTAACGTTAAGGACGACGGGGGCACGATCGTCGTCGAGCCCGGCGTCTACCGTGCGCGCTCGGTTGCGCTGGAGCCGGACGTTTCGACGTGCAGTTATTTTTGGGCGCTTGCGGCGCAAACGAACGGCCGTATACGTATCCGCGGCATTCACGCAAAGACGCGCCAGCCGGATATCGAAATCTTGAACGTTCTCGAGCGTATGGGCTGCACCGTTACGAAAGGCGCCGACGCGATCGAAGTGATCGGCATCGACCGGCTGCGCGGCGGATTCGCGATTAGCATGAAGACATGGTCCGATCAGACGCTGACGATCGCCGCGTTGGCGCCGTTCGCCGACGGCCCGATTACGCTTACCGATGCAGCCCATATCCGGCATCACGAATGCGATCGCATTGCTGCTATATGCCAAGAGCTGCGGAAGCTTGGCATTCAAGTCGAAGAGCATGCGGATGGCTTAACGGTTTACCCGGGGGTACCGCAGACTGCCTTTCTCGATCCGCACGATGATCACCGAATGGCGATGGCGCTATCGCTCATCGGGGCCAAGACCGCCGGCATCCGCATAGCCGACCCCGGCTGCGTATCGAAGACGTGCCCGGACTATTTCGACCGGCTGCGCGAGCTGGGAGCGACCGTCGTCTTCGAAGATCGGACGGACGCGAATCCGTTACGCGGCACGGACTGACGATGTTCCAAGGGATTTGCATAAACCGCTGATCAAGCGTGCGCTTTTACCAAGCTTCGCCATAAAGCTGCACCGATACTGGCCGAATGAAACTGTAAGCCGATACCTGTCATGTACAGGCGTCGGCTTTTTTGTTTGGAAAGCACAATCGGTGGGACGAACCGTAAGGGGGCCATTTTTATCGCACGGTTCCTGCCTGCAGATACCCTCTGGGGTTAGGGGTAGAGCCTCCTTTTATAGTAAAGTCTGTTTATAGTTAAAAGTGGATAATCATATAAACGGGCGATCAATGAGTTCGGGTGAGCGCTGTTGGACATATATATGCAGTACAACCAAACATCGCTTATAAATGGCAGGGGGGTATACGCGACGGCGGCCCGATGGCTGTTATGCCCACTCTGCGATACTCATACGGCAATCTTGAAGGGGGGGACGTGGCAATGAGTTATTTCAGCCGATACATCGGCAGTCTGATTGATTTGGAACTGGGTGAGGAAATGAAACATACCGGTATCCTGGTCGACGCGGGGTCCGACATTGTGGTGGTATACTCCGGACACAGCTATGTGTACATTCCGCTAACGCATGTGCGGCATATCGAGCCTAAAATTTCCGATTCCTCTTCGCTCTCAAATTCCTTTAAGCCGCCCTCGGACGAAAATCCGATCTTGAACGAAAAGGAACTCTCGTACCGGAAAATGCTGCTTCATTCCAAAGGGATGTTCGTAGAAATTTTCGTCACCGGAAATCAGTCGATACACGGCTATGTTACCACGATATTGACGAATTACTTCGTGTTTTACTCGCCCGTGTACAAAACGATGTACATTCCGCTGCTTCATTTGAAGTGGCTCATCCCGTATCCGCCGGACCAAACGCCGTATACGCTCGAACGAAAAATGCTGCCGGTCGCCCCTTCCGGCATTACACTCGCGCGCACATTCGAGGAACAGTTGAAGAAGCTGACGGGCAAAATCGTCGTGTTCGATACCGGGTTGCAAGCGGACAAAACCGGACTTTTGCTGAATAGCGAGGATCATATCGCGGAACTCGTAACCGCGCATGGTAGAAAGCTTCATATGAACGTTCAGCAGATCAAGACGGTTCATTTTCCCGACCTGTAGTTGTTCGTCGTATAGATAAAGAAGCCACTCCGCAATCGGGGTGGCTTTGATGTGTTGCAACGTTAGAACGAAACGGCAGCCGTTGCTGCACGATCCAGCCCTTCCCGAACGAGCCGCTTGACTTGATCGGGGCACTGGTTAAGAGTATGGTTAAACATATCTCCCCTCTCCAGGGCAGGTTGTCCGGAACTTTGATATGATAGAACCTGGAAACTTCTTCTTCTTAATAATTCAAACCCCACCGTATCTTTCCGGGGAAGGAAATCGTATATATAGTGTATTTGATTCGTTACTATCGACAGGCAGGAGGGAGTTACACTGTGACGATTCACGTTTTCGGAAGCGCATCGCATGCTGAAGATCAGAGCCGCTTTACAGCGCTCATTGAACCGTATCGTGCGGCCCTTCAGGCGTACTGCCGGTCCATCGCCCACTCCTCCTGGGAAGCGGACGATCTGGTGCAGGATACGTGGCTGAAGGCATACAAGATGTTTTTGCGCCAGCCTGCGCGCAGCGATATGTCCAAAACGTACCTGTTCCGCATCGCGCATAATACATGGATCGACCGCTGCAGAAAAAGGAGGCATGCCGCCGACTCTCTGGGCGACGAGCAAAACCGCCTGCCGGAGGAGACGGTCGACCCGGTCGAGCTGCGGAACGCGATGGAGACCTTGGTCGCGAGCTTGCCGGCGCGTCAGCGCGTGCTGCTGCTGCTGGTCGATACGTTCGGCTACACCGCCTCGGAGGCGGCGCAGCTCATTCGCTCGACCGAAGGCGCGGTCAAGGCGGTGCTGCACCGGGCGCGGGCCAAGCTGAAGTCGCTGAGCAGCGTCCCGGCCGAATCGCCGGGCGAGCAGGCTACGACGGACGGACGCATCGTGGATGAGCATATCGTTTATGCCTACTTGCAGGCATTCCGCCAGCATAATCCGCATGCGCTTGTAAGGCTGCTTAATGAGGAAACGCAAACCGATTGCGTATCGGTCGTTACCGGTTCGCTTACCGCAGGCGGCATGAACAATGAAATATCGATGAATCCGCAAGCGCCGCTGAGCATGATGATCCATTCCAGCCGTATGATGGCTGCCTAAAGGATGAAAGGGAGGTTACCGCGATGAGCACGTTTATTCCTTATGTCATCGAACAGTCCGGCCGGGGAGAACGGTCTTACGATATTTATTCCCGGCTGCTCAAAGACCGGATCATATTTTTAGGGGCACCGATTGACGATCATGTGGCCAACAGCATCATTGCGCAAATGCTGTTCCTGACGGCCGACGACCCGGAAAAAGATATCCATCTGTACATCAACAGTCCAGGCGGGTCGACGACCGCCGGATTCGCCATCTATGACACGATGCAATATATCAAGCCTGACGTATCGACCATCTGCACCGGGTTTGCCGCTTCGTTCGCGGCCATGCTGCTGATGTCCGGGGCGAAAGGCAAGCGCTTCGCGCTGCCGAACAGCGAAATTATGATCCATCAGCCCCACGGCGGCGCGCAAGGTCAGGCAAGCGATATCGAGATTAGCGCCAAGCGGATCATACGTACACGTGAGCGGCTGAACCAGATCGCCTCCGAGCGCACCGGTCAACCGCTCGAGAAGATTGATAGAGACATGGACCGCGACTACTTTATGTCCGCTGACGAAGCGAAGGAATACGGGATTTTGGATAAAGTGATCCGGTCGTTCCCGGGCTGAGCGAGCATTCAGCATGAATAGAAGAGGCTTCTGTCTTCCCGCGCAAATGGAGCGGGGGAACGGGAGCCTCTTTTTGCAACTTGGCGGCATGATAATTCCGTTTTTTAGAAGAAAGAGGAAAATTCATCCGGTTTCTTGAAAATGTTAATGCAGTTTCGTTTTGGAACTGAGCGTCGACCGCGGGTGCGGTTTCATATTATTTTTTTATAAGTATCGATCGGAGAAAGGGCGGAAGCTCGGCTGATACGCTCTTGGAATCGCAAAGGTCGGATCGGCTATACTCGACATGGAACGAGAGGGAGAACAGATTGAACGATCTCATTACACAAATCCACTGGACAGAAAAAACGAGCGTTATCGATGATTTGCTTCATCGCACGCAGGAGGTGGACACGAACCGATTACCTGCGGGGCTCGAAGCGGTCGTGTGGGAAATGCGCCTCGGCGACTCCCGGTTCGTACTTAAAAATTGGAACAAGGAGTCCAATCCCGACGTCGGATTTCAGTATGCCCTGCTTCATGCGCTTCACGAACAGGGCATTGCCGCGTCCGTTCCGTTCGGGTGGGGCTACGACGCGGCTAACCATAAAGTGCTCGTTACCAGCTTTGACGGAAGCCCTGTCCAACCGGGCAAAATTCGTGCGTTCATCGACCTGGCCGGTCTGCTACTCGATTTGCATAAGCTGTCTCTGGACGATTTCGACCCGGCGCTGCATCGAAAATTTGATTTCATCGCGTATTATTACCCTCGGCTTCATGAACATCCCGACATACAATCCGTCTTATCGAAGCTCGTGGCGAATTCGGGTATGCAGCAGAACAAGATGATTCACGGCGATGTTTACTTGGGCAACCTTGTGGAACATCAAGGCCGTTATACGCTCATTGATTGGACGAACGCGCAGCTGGGCGATCCTCGGTACGACGCGGCATGGGCGGCTTTTTTGATCCGAATCTACAGCGGAGAAGAGGGCTACGACGTATTTCTTGATGCTTATCTTGCGGGAAGCGGCTATTCGAGAGCAGAGATGGAAACGTTCGAGGCGATTGCTTGTTTGCGCTGGGTTTTGCTGAACCGAATTGCGGATGTGCCCAAACCCGAGAGGACGATCGACCGGGTCAATCATGCAATTGATGCGAATGTTCATTTAAATCGCGAATTAATGGTTGTGTAAAGACGCGGGATCGATTCGTTCCGGTATGTTCAGCAAGATCGCAATTCATAAGAAATTCCCGCTTGCAGCACACGCTATAATAAGGGCGAGACACGGCGACAAAAGAGGAAAGGATGTTGAAGAATGGCTGTGCTGACGCCTTATATTTTCTCGAAGGATGCAAGAACCCAAGCGGATTTTTACATTCATGCGTTCGGCGGAGAAATTTTATCCGTGCTGACATACCAGGAACAGCCTACGGGAGCCGGTGAAACGGTCAAAGAGCGGGTGCTGTACCTCAGCATGGTAGCCGGCGGCATGAACTTTCTCTTGTCCGATTCGTTGTTTGAACCGATTTGCCGGGGGAACGGGATTCATTTGTCGCTCGAATTCGCCGAAGAAGTCGAAGCCCGTGAAGCGTTCGATAAGCTTGCCGTAGGCGGTCACGTGAAAAATCCGTTAAAGCCGTCGTTTTGGGGTGCGTTGTTCGGTCAAATTGAGGACAAATACGGCGTCATGTGGATGATTATGAACCGGAACGAAGCGGGTCAGGCGTGAGGAGCAAAGGGGGGGGGGACGACGGCTTATATTGTACCATATTGTCAAAATAGAAGATTGGAAAATAGCCCGGGAGTCGGGCTGGTATGAACCTGAGAGCATCAAGAAGGATGGATTTATACACTGCTCCGATGCCGGACAAGTTGCCGGTATCGTTTGGTGCATCATCAATCTCTGCTTTTCGAACGGTAATGGGCTCCATTGTCAGCACCCCCGAACCGGATTTTTCTAGTTTATACCATATTATCATGTTTCTGGTCGGAAGTGCGGACAGCGTGGAAGGAGGAGATGACTGGGTACTGCCTTCTACCCAGTTTTATGATCATCCATGGTGCAAGTTTCGGATTAATTCAATTTATCGAGAAAATGCTTAGCAACCTTATAAAAACCGTCCCGGTCCGTCGAATGAATATCGTGGCCGCAATGCTCAAATACGGCAAGCTCGGTGTTTGGTCTTCGCGACGTCATTTGCTCCGCCTGATTCAGATTCAAAGCGAAGCTTTTTTTACCGTGAATGAGAAGGATCGGGCAAGTAGAGGACAGCCAGTCTTCCCACCAAGCTCCATTGCAATGTTTTTGAGAAACAGGCATCCCTTTTAAATCCGAACGAAAGCCCCAGCCCCGTTCATCCTCAAATACGCTTTCCGAGAAATAATCGATCGCTCTAACGCCCGCGCGCTCAAGCGACGCCCGCAGCTCCTTCAATGAAGACGAGCGCTCGGGAAGCTTTTCAACGAAGCTGACATCGCCGTGAATTTCTACACCGATATCTTCCACGATGACCGCTTTTACATATTCCGGGTAACGGGAAGCCACTTGGAAGGCGTTCAATCCGCCTAAGGAATGGCCTAATAAAACGACAGGCTGTCCGCCCAGCTCGGTACAGATAAGGCTAACAATATCCTGGATATAACTTTCTCTGGAGTAGTCCGTATCAGCCGGATGGTCGCTCCAGCCATGCCCGCGTTGGTCCAAGCTGATCACTCGCCAATCTTTCATGCGGGAGGCAAATTCCGCATACGTTCTGGCATCATTCATGTGCCCGTGCAGCAGGAGCAGCACATTATGACTCTCTCCGCCGAAGTCAAGATAAGAAAGCGTAAGGTTACCCGATCTGAAATATTTCCTAATAGCCGAATGCGTGTCTTGTGATTGAAACATGCGGTTTCCTCCTTTTTGCTTTTTGAATCGGTTCAATTTGATTTCACATTAACGATAACAGATAATAGTGACAGCTATTGTCACAAACAAAAATAATAAAGCAGTTCGGAAATGACCGGCACGAAGAGGATAGTTCCGAAAAAGCGACTAATCGAGAAAGTGTGGTGCTCCACCGGTAATGATACGAACAGAGCCCATTATTGCGGTAAACGATGTAAAAGCAAGCGCGAAATGGTATATGTCGCTGCTCGTATGCAGCAACACGCACCCGGACGGCGAAGTTTTCGACCAGCTCGTTGACTCGGACGGGACGATTCTGCTCTGCCTTCATCGTTGGGGGGATCATGATCACCCAACGCTGCGGAGTTCACAAGAGGGAAAAGCGGGCAACGGACTCATGCTTTTTTTTCGCGTAGATGAATTCGATGAAACGTGGGAGCGGGCGCAATCGCTTGGGTATAAGATCGAGGAAGAACCGCATTCGAACCCGTTTGCGGGGCACCGGGAATTTTCTTTGCGCGATTTGGACGGTTATGACGTGACGATTTGTTCTATGCAGTAATCGCTTCAATGTCCATATCATCCTTATCCTTTCCATTTTGAACACAATGAACACAAACATGAACAAACAAAGACGGCCCGCCGGCGAATGCATACGCCCGTGAAGCCGTCTTTTTACGTTGCCTGTCGTGATTTCGGCCTTCTTGACCGCATAGTTTTGATCGAGATGAATTTCAAGCCAGTGCGGGCCTGCGGTATTGTCGCTGATCCAGCGGGATTCGTCGGCGGAAATGCCGTCGACGGCATTAGCCGCGGCTATGTGCTGTAAGTCGAATCGACCGTAACCGTTTTTTTTAGATGCGATGTTCGGGCTTGTCCCGGCGATGTAGTGGGCTTTCATCTTGGTCGCCATATTTTGCTGCCAGGCGGTCATGTCCGCTTTCAGCTGCGCGTCGGTGCGCGTATCGGTTCGCAGGTCGGTGATGAATTTGTCGTACTCGTCAAATGCCAATTCTCGATGTCGAACGTATAGTTCTGAATGCCGCCTCGCCAATGTTTCAGGATAACGTCTCCATATGTCCGCTCCCAGTGCGTAGCGTCGTTTTTTTGCATAAAGTAGCGATAATCTTTCTTGTGGGGGTCATCCAAACCGATGCCGGTGCAGGTATGGCGCTTGACAGCCTTGTCTGTATCTTATTTATAAAAAAGAAAAAATGGTAAATTATGTCGTTCCATACATTTAAAAAGTATGTTATGATAAATGCGAACAATTGTTCCTCGTATTGGAAGGAGTGGAAATCGTGAATGAGCGGTATTCGGAAATCGACGAGGTCATAGACTTTATTCATGAAAATCTATATGACCCGCTTCCGCTTTCCCGACTGGCTGCATACGCAGCATACAGCCCTTACCATTTTACACGCATTTTTAAAGAAAAGACCGGACTCCCGCCGCTGTACTACGTCTCTTCCCTCCGATTGCAGAAAGCCAAAGACTTATTGCTTCGTACGAATTTGAGCGTACGCGATATCGGACTTACGGTCGGACAGCAAAGCTTGGGGACGTTCACGACTCGCTTTACCGAAAGGGTAGGCGTGACGCCGTCCGACTTTCGCAATCAGGCCCAGCAAGCGGGCGAACATCTGCGTTCCTTACAGAAGATCAACGATTGGCAGGACCCGCAGCTTATTTCCAGTCCATACTCCACCATAGAGGGGACGGTCCATGCCGAGAGGCCGTTCCAGGGCATCATACTGATCGGCTTGTTTGCCAAACCAATACCCGAAGGGCTGCCCATCCACGGAACGCTGCTTTCTTCAGTCGGTAAATTTTGCTTTACCGGCGTCAAACCGGGCACGTACTACCTGATGGCGACGACGCTTTCATGGGGAATGAACGCGATGGACATTTTGATTCCGCAAGCCACGCTGCGCACCCGGTCCAAGAAGCCGATTATCGTTGGGTCGTCCGCCGGTGTGTACCATCGGGAGGTCATGCTTCATGAGCCCCGTCCGGACGATCCTCCGATTTTGATATCTTTGCCGGTATTGATGAATACGTTTATGACCAAGGTTCTCCAAGCCAACGACTGAAAGTATCATTATACGTGTGAAACAATAAAACGGCTTTTGTCCGCGTTTGGCTTATAGCGGAGAAGGCCGTTTTTTTGCCGATCCCGTTAGGCATGCTGCTTCATGCCCACGGCGAACACTTCAAAGCCCAGTTTACGGTAGTATGCTGCGTTTTGTTCCGTACAAAAGAGCTGGATATGAAGATGATGTTTCCGGCATTGGTCGACGAGCCTGCGAATGAGCTCGCTTCCGATCCCTTGCTTCTGGTAATTCGGGTGCACGGCCACCCCGCACAGGCAGCCGTTGATGACGCCGTCCGAAATAACGCGGCCGGTGCCGATCAATTGCTCTCCATCGTAAACATGAAGCGCATACCAGCTTTGAGCGGTTGCTTGAGTAATCTGCTCCTTGGATAACCCGAGAAAGTCGTTCCAGTCCACCGCGTCATAAAGCACGAACAAAGCATCGCTATCCGGAATCTGTTCGGTAAAGCGGTAATTCATGCGAATCTCTCCTTTGGTAGCGTTGTTCGCGCGCGTCGCAGCCGGCCGATTGCCGGGATAAACGAATGCGCGCATAGTCGCAAAATCGGCATTATATAAAGAAACTCCGTTGCACTACGGCTGTTCCGCGGCAATGCCCGCCGCCACCGAGTTTAAAGGACCGAGCTTGCTGACCCGGGTCAGCAGAAGCGCCATGTGATAAGGCGAGTATTTCAACCCGCTCTCGAGCCAATGCTGGATCATGCCCAAATTGGCGGAGATGAGGTAGGCGATAAGAAATTCACGCGGCAGCATCATCAACTCCTCATTCGGCTGAACGCTCGACATTTTGTTGAACATATGCTTTCTCATCAGTGCCTTAAGCTCATTGAGATAAGAGGGGTCTCCTTTAGATCCCAGCATGATGCGAAAAAATCGGGCATGTTCATAGAAATATTGAATGATTTCCAATATCATTTGCGGCGGCTCCTCCAGGGTAGGATGGTTCAACAGCACGCGCAGGTCGAAATTGGACAATTGCGCTTCAAAGCCGTTGAGCATCTCTTTCTTCCATTTCTGCAGCAGATCGTACTTGTCTTCATAATGCAAGTAAAATGTTCCTCGGTTCAAACCGGCGCGAGTCGTCAGGTCACGCACCGTAATCGCGTCAAACCCTTTCGCTTCGATTAAATTCAGAAACGCCTCGTACAACATTTGTTTCGTTCGGATAACCCTGCCGTCCGTTTTGTCCATCTTCAGCGACACCTCCCCATGCGAGTGATCATTATTTATTCCATAATGAACAGATTTGAAACTATGTGTTCCATAATGAACATAAGCTGGAAAGCTGATCATTGCCTGGTTTGCTTATTTGATTATAATCAACATTGTGTTCATTAATCAACAGGTTGTTCCTATCTTAGATTCGCAATCGATTTGATCGTGATACAAGGAGTGATAACGCTTTGTTTACTCGATTTTCTTTAAACAACGTATCGGCGGTGATCATTCTGATCGTCATGCTGGCGCTAGGGGGTTCGTATATGGCCGCCCAGCTTAAAGTGGAAAGCGTGCCGAATATTGATTTTCCGGCGGTCACCATTCGTACCTTTTATCCGGCGCCGCCGGAAGACGTGATGAAATATGTGACCGAGCCGATCGAGGAACAGGTTCAAGGGCTGGACGGGCTGAAAAACCTTTCCTCCGTCTCCGACGATAACATCTCGATGATCATCGTCCAGCTTGAAGACGGCGTCGACACCGACGAGGCGAAAAAAGACATCGAGAGCCTCATCAACCGGGTGGAGCTCCCGCAAGCCGCCAAGCGGCCGGTCGTATCCGTCGATAGCCCGGTCACCCAGCCGGTCTATTATTTGGGCTTGTCGTCCGTGGACGGCACTTCCCGATCCGAGCTCAGCCGGCTGCTGAACGACCGGATTTTGCCCGGGCTGCGCAGCATCCAAGGGGTGGAGCGGATCGAGACGGTAGGCGACGATGAGGATGTGCTGTACATCCGGCTCGACCCGAACGCCATCCAGCAGTTCGGGTTCACTCCCGCACAGGTGGCCGGATGGATCCGCGGTTCGCTCGCCGATTCGGCGGCCGGAACCGTTAATTTCGGCGGAAATGATCAAATGCTGCGCGTGAAGGGCAAATTCGCCGCTATCTATGATTTGCAAAACATGCAGCTTACGGCCTCGCGCGGGGATGTCGTGCTGCTCAAGCAGATCGCCTCCATTAGCACAGAGCATAAGGCTTCCTTTGTCAGCCGTCTGAACGGCCAGCCAAATATCGCCATTCATATGTACAAAAATGAAGACGCCAATATTATCGAGCTGATCGGGAAGGCGAATGAGCTGCTTGATAGGTGGAAGCGCGACTATCCGAACATCAAGTTCGACGTCGTCATCGACGGCTCCGCCGAAATCAAGAAGTCGATCTCCGGCATGTTGAAGGAGGGCGGATTCGGAGCGGTGCTGGCTTCGTTTATGATTTTGCTGTTTTTGCGAAACGCAAGAATGACGCTGATCGCCCTTGTCTCGATCCCGGTCTCCATTTTTGCGACGCTTATATTCATGAAGCTGATTGGCCTGACGATCAATATTTTTTCGCTGGGCGGGATGGTTATCGCCATCGGGCGCATTGTCGACGACAGTATCGTCGTCATCGAGAACATTTACAGCCGGCTGCAAAATGCGCAGCAGCGCAATGATTCCGTACTGCTGCTCGCTACCAAACAAGTGAGCAAGGCGATTACCTCATCGACGATCACGACTGTCGGCGTGTTCGCTCCGCTCAGCCTCGTCAGCGGCCCGCCCGGGCAGCTGTTCTCCGAGTTTGCGCTTACGATCTCGTGCGCTCTGCTGGCATCGCTGCTTGTCGCCTTGACGGTCATTCCGGTGCTATGCAAGCTGCTCGTGCTGCGCGGCGGCGATAAGCCTATGAAGCATGAGGAGCACATGGAGACCGGCTACATGCGCCTGTACCGACTATTGCTGCTCCTTTCGCTGAATCGCCGGCTCGTTACGCTGGCGGTTGCCTTTGCGCTGCTGGTCGCCTCCGTTGGCGGAACGGCGCCTTTTCTGAAGAAAGAGTTTTTGCCGAGCGGCGATACCGAGAAGACGATGCGCTTCGATCTCAAGCTGCCTCGGGAAACTTCATTGGACACGATGGACGCGAAGCTGAAGACGCTGGAGGATATGATGCGGGACGGCAAAGACGAGAAAGGAGCTCCTTTGTTCAAGATGGTGGAAGGACTGGCCGGCTATAACTGGAATAAGCAGGAGTATCCGTACCGAGCTTCGATCTTGGCGGAGGTATACCCGGATACGGATGCGAAACCGGTGCTGAAGGACTACGTGGACAAAATCAAATACGAGCTGCCGCAAGGCTCCGAGACGTTCGGGACGATCGTGAAGTTCGGTCCGCAGACGACGAACAAATTCGAATACATGCTGAAAAGCGATAATCAAGAAGATCTGAAAAAATAGGCCGAGCTTGTAAAAGAGAAACTGCAGAAGTTCCCCGAAATGGGCAACATCAAGGATAGCTTCGGGGATTTGAAGCGAGAAGTGCAGGTTTTGGTCGATCCGGCCAAGGCGCGTCTATACGGGTTAACGACCGCTTTCGTGCTGGAGACGGTGAACAGTTGGATCACGGAAGTGAAGCTGGGGGATATCACGTTTGAAGGCGTAGAGTACAGTATGCGAGTCAAGGTGGATGCGTCGCATCTGGGCAGCATCGGTCGTATCTCCGCATTGCAGCTAAAGACACCGACAGGGCGCACGATCTCATTGCGCGACATCGCCGAGGTGCGGGAGATCAACGCGCCTTCTTCGATCGAGCGGGACCAGCAGCGGCGCTACGTCAGCATTACCGCGGACGTGGATGGCAACGATGTCGGAGGCGTCAGCTCCCGCGCGGCGGAGCAGCTTCGAGCGCTGCCGCTTCCGGACGGTGTGGAGCGAGAGCTGAAGGGTGCGCAGATCGATATTGAGGAGGCGTTCTCCGACATGATCGCGGCGATTGTCTCCGCTGTATTTATCGTCTACCTGGTAATGGTGCTCACGTTCGGCAACGCCAGCTCGCCGTTTGCCATTTTATTCTCCCTGCCTTTTGCCGCGATCGGCGGCTTTCTCGGCATGGTGATCGCCCGGGAGGCGATCAGCGTCACTTCATTGATCGGCTTTCTCATGCTGATCGGGATCGTCGTCACGAATGCGATCGTGCTGGTCGACCGGGTGGAGCAGCTGCGTCATGACGGCATGACCGTCCGGGAAGCGTTGGTGGAAGCGGGTGTCACTCGCTTGCGTCCGATCATCATGACCGCCGGCGCGACGATTATCGCCTTAATCCCGCTGGTGCTCGGCGAGTCCGGAGGTGCGATCATCTCCAAAGGTCTAGCGGTAGTCGTTATGGGCGGGTTGACGACATCCACGCTGCTTACGCTCGTCGTCGTTCCGGCGATCTACGAATGGATCGCAAACGCGCTTGAGAAAATGCAGGGACGAAAGCGGTTATCGAAGCTGCAGCGGCTCGCCGCGGAATCGAACGCGACGCTGGAACCATAATCTCGGTTACGAAAGGAGATGCGCCATCCCATGAATCAAATATTCAGGAAAGCGAAAGCGGCAGTATACGCAGCATTCATGGTGTTCATGCTGGCGGGCTGTTCGGCAACACCGGTCACGGAGCCTCTGTCTGCGGGAGCGGCCGACACGCAGCCGAAGAGCGTGAAAGTATCGAAGATTGAGAAGAAACGGATCGGCACTCCGCTCGAACAGGTAGCGGACGTCGTCGCTTCCGTTACCCTCGATATCGTTACGAAGACGCCGGGCGATGTCGCGGAAATCTTGAAGAAACGCGGAGAGCCGGTGGAACAAGGGGAAGTCGTGTTCCGCCTAGATCCGACGGATATGCTTATCAGCCGGGAAAAGGCGGAAATTGCCCTGCAATCCGGGCAGCAACAGCTCGCTAAAGCAAGGGAGGAGTGGGCGGACGGCAAGCAGGAGCTGCACAATAACATCGCCAAAGCGGAAGACAACCTCGGCAATTTGCAAAAAAACTACGGCAAAATCCGCAATGATTACGATACGGGTCTTGCCTCCAAGTTTCAGGTGGAGCAGTTGGAAACGCAAGTGAACAATGCGAAGCTGGATCTGGAAAATATGAAGGCAAAGCTGTCGACCATGGAGAAGACGAACCCGCTTGCAGCCATCGAGCAATCGGTTCAGTCATCGGCGGTGGCGATCCGCGAGTACGACCGCAATTTGCAGCACATGGAAGTGAAAGCGCAGGTAAGCGGAGTGTTGACCGATCTGCCCATTGAAGTGGGGATGACGCTGCCCGCCGCTTTTCGCGCCGGTCAAAGTCAGCAGCTGGATCCGATCAAGATCAAGGCGGAGCTGACGGAGGAGGCCGCTCGGATGGTCCGGGGCAAGCCGGAACTGTCGTTTTACGTACCGGGCCAGGCGGAGAAAATGATCGCGCAGGTCCGCTACTTGGCCGATGTGATGAGCGTGCAATCGAAGTCTTACGCTCTGGAGCTGGAGGTGCCGAACGGCGACCGGAAGCTGAAGCCGGGGATGAAGGCGCAGGTGCTGCTCACCGAAGAAGCCGACCAGCTCGTCGTTTCCGTGCCGACGCTTGCTGTCGTTCGGGAAGGCGGCGACGCCTTTGTGTTTGTGCTCAACGGCAATATTGCCGAGAAACGCAAAGTGGAGCTCGGCCGCCTGAGCGATGCGAATCAGGAAGTGCTGTCAGGAGTGAAGGAAGGCGAACCGCTTATCGTATCCGGACAGCATCAGCTAAAGGATCAGGAAAAGGTGCAGCCGCTGAGCTGAAGAAACGATGAGCAAGGATGAATTTTGCAGGAACGTTCAACGAACAATTCCCCGGGAACCGATTTCCCGGGGAATATGCGTTTAGAGGGCCTTAAATTTTTCGCCGCTAATCGTTAACTGCAAATGGTTGACCGTCGCGCCTCTTAAATTACCGTCCAAAACTTCATTGGTCGTCACAATGCGAATCGGCTTATTAAGCTGCTGCAGTGCATGATCCTGGAATACCGCTCCGCCTGAACGATATACGTCGGGGACAAGTGCTGCATCATGTAAGACAGTTGGGCAGAGTATTGGTAGTAACCCGGAAGTACGACTTGTAGACGCCGGTCTACGTTTCATACGGGACAGCCTGTTATAAGATCGATCTATGTGCATTCATGCGAAAAGAGAAAGCGTTCCAATGTGTCGGCAAGTCCGCGCGAAATCGAAGTTAATGGCAGCCGCACGGTATCTCCGGCAATGATGCCCTGGCGGGCAAGCAGCCATTTGAGCGGCGTCGGATTGGATTCTTGAAACAGCAGCCGGATGAGTGGAAGCAGCCGCTCGAACGCGGTCCCCGCTTCCTCGAACATGCCTTTTGCGGCAAGACGGTACACCTCGCGGAACGAGTCTGTATTCACGCTGGCGGACGCCATGATGCCGCCGGCAGCCCCTGCGCGAAGCGCGTCGTAGAAATAGACGTCTTCGCCGCAAAGCACGGGCTTGGAGGCAAGCCGGGACAACGCCGAGACAAGCTCGGTACCGCCGGAGCTGTCTTTCATCCCGATCACGCCATCCATCTCCATAATCGTCCTCGCCGTATCAACGGTCAATCGGACTCCGGTGCGAGCGGGAATCTCATACACGATCACAGGGATTCCGACCTGCGCCACCCGGCGAAAATGCTCGATGATGCCTTCCTGCGACGGACGGCTATAGTACGGTACAACGACAAGGACGCCGTCGGCCCCGAGCTGCGCGGCCATTTCCGTCTGCTTTACGGTGGCGGCCGTATCATTCGTTCCCGTGCCGATCACGACCGGAACGGAGGCACCTTGCATTTGCGCCTTGGTCGCCATCGTGAGCGCCGTAACTTCCTCCCACGTCACGGTGGGCGATTCGCCGGTCGTACCGTTGATGACGAGCCCCTGAATGTTGTGCGCAAGCAGCTTACCCACGTAAGTCCGATAAGAATCCGGATCAAGCTCTCCATTCGGCAGAAACGGAGTAATAACAGGCACATAAATTCCTTGCAAGTCTTGCTGATTCATCATGGGAATCCCTCCATTAAGTTTATGAACGAGATCATAAGAGCCAGCGAAGCCGGACATTCGCTGAAAGCAAGTAAAGTTTTGTCCTAGTGACATGTTTCTTTGAAGGGAGTCGGGAGGCCGCCGGAAACGTTTTTGTATAAAGTACTTTACCATGGTTTTTACCATCGGTGTTATCTATAATAAATGATAAGTATCATCAATAATGTTGATAGTGGTGAAAATATGGATTTGGTTTACTTTCAAACGTTCCGCGAGGTAGCGCAGCGCCAAAGCTTCACCCGGGCCGCCGAAAAGCTCGGATACGCACAGTCGAGCGTTACGACGCAAATTCAAAAGCTGGAGAAGCATTACGGCGTGACGCTGTTCGAAAGGTTCGGCAAGCGGCTGCGTCTCACTTCATCCGGCGAAGCGCTGCTGAAGATTACGGTTCAAATGCTGGATTTGTACGAGGAATCGCAGGAAACGATCGCCAGACAGACTGGAGGGACACTGTCGATCGGGACGATCGATTCGCTGGCCTCCTATTATCTTCCGCCCTTGATCGAACAGCTTCGCCGTCATTTTCCCGAGCTTGCGATCAGGCTGCATCCCGGCAGTGAAGCGCATATTATCGATACGGTGAAGGAGGGCGAGCTTGATCTCGGACTGCTGCTGGACGATAAACCGCCGGATTCGTCATTGCAATGCATCACAATTAAGGAGGAGCCGCTGTTATTGATCGCCCGGCCTGGTCATCCGCTGACGCAGCTAGCGGAGGTGGGACTGGATCAGCTTCGCGAGTCGGAGTGGATTATGGCGGAGGAGAGCTGCAACTACCGGGGCATGCTGGAGAAAGTGCTGCGGGCACATGATATTCCGTATCGCGTCGGCTTTGAGCTCGGGAACCCGGAAGCCGTCAAGCGATGCGTCATGGCCGGGCTCGGACTAGCGCTTCTGCCGCGGATCGTTGCCGAAGAAGAAGTGCGCAGAGGGGAACTAGCAGTGCTGCCGTTTGCACATCCGGACATTCGCTTGCAGGTGCAATTGTTTTACCACCCGAAAAAATGGATTTCGCAGGCGATGCATGCTTTTATACAGCTGCTGCAATCAGGAGCACCGCCTGTGCCCGAACAAAGCAATTGAACGGAAGGAACGAGGAGCAGGGCGGTATGAGAACTTTCATTAGAGTAGCATTGATGGAAGAGGCGGAAGCGATCATTGAGTTGAGAAGACATTAGGATGATGTGCATGCCGCGGCAAGACCGATATTTTCGTTAGCGAACTTGTACGATGAAGATGCGATCCGTTTCTATTTTGAAGCGGAAAGTCGCAGCCGAAGGCGAGCGTCGGGATGCGTCGTTGCTTACATGATTTTAGGTTCTCCGGTTCGTGAATACAAGAACGTTCGGTGAATTGATATAATAATAAAAAGAATTTTATAAAGAGAGAAGGAATGAAAAGTATGCTTCAATGTTCTTGGTGTATGAAGAAAATTAAAGAAGACAAAGAATGCTTTGGATTAAGCGTCAAGTTCGTTGAAGGATTAAATCTTAAAGAGGATGAAGGCACAATAAAATCCATATTTCTTACAACCAGGAATACAAGCGTTCCTATGATTGTGGTCGCTGAAGATTCAGAAGCAAAGAAACAAGGACAGGATGGAATATTTGTACTTTGCAGCGATAAGTGCGGTATAAAGATGAAGAAGGCGTTGAATGAAGAGATCAGTTTATTTAAGCCTGATGGAGAAATATTAAAGCTAGAGTAACAGTTATTGAATCTACGGGGTTACTCGACGAAGACATCAACTTCACATAACATTGTATCTACACTGCGGGGCGTGCGCCCCGTGGTCTGCCAAAAGCGAAATCGTGGAAGTGAGTCTGGCAAACATTCCTGCAAGGTTAAGTCCATAGGGGGCCTCTGCCAGGCAAGAGGCCTTAAGTCTCTCGGATTCGTGTGATGGAATACGCCATTGCCTATACCAGACAAAACAACGCGGACGGGGCTGAAGCTGAACGTGGTCGAGTTCAATACAAGCGCGATCAAGCTTTACGAATCGATGGGGATAAAATCTCGAAAACGGAGGACGGAATTGCCGTTGAGATAGTGAAAGAGAGAAGCCTCCTTTTACCACAATCCAAGTGGAAAAGGGAGGCTTCTTTTATAACCATTTATTTATTATGTCCGTGCTTGGTCGCGACGACTTCCCAAATGAACGGGACCGAGCGGTTTCCTGCCAAGTCGGTCGCCTGCACCGAGATTCGGTTTCGGCCTTGACTCAGGGGCACAACGATCGTATAGGTAAGGTCCGGGTTCACGATGGCGGTTACGCCACCTGCCGTAACCGTCCCCGGCTCGCTGACCCTTCCTCTGATCGTGTAATCGCCTTCCGGGACCTGGTCGTCTTTTCCGTTGTTGTTGCCGCGCGGGTTATCGATGGTGAGTACCGGAGCAGCGTTATCGTAGGTCAAACGTAAGATGACCGGAACAGCGGCATTACCGAGCGTATCGACCGCTTCTACCTTGATGTCATTCGTACCTTCCGCCAGTCGGATCGTTTGCGTGAAACGCAAATTGGAATCGATGGCCGTTTCGGTTCCGTTCACGTACACTTTGGACGGCTCGCTAACCGTACCCGAGATCGTATAAACAGAAGTGGTTACGGAACCGCTGCGCTGATCCAGACGAAGCATCGGCAGGATCGAGTCGACGAACAGATGGATGGAGACCGGCTCTGCAGGCACTCCTGCGGTATCGACCGCCTCCACCATAATTGGATTAGGACCTTGCTGAAGCTGCAGGGTCGCGGCAAATTTCAAATCCGGACCGACCGCAGACGGGACTCCGTTTACTTTCACCGTTGCCGTCTTGCTCACGCTGCCCGTAATGGCGTACGTCGCTTGCGTTACGGAACCGCTGCGCTGATCCAGCGTGATGACAAGCGGGCCGACAGGTGTGACGGAAGCGGATGCGGAGTAGGCGCCCTCGATGGTGTTGCTGACAGCGGCTACGGCATAGTCATACGTAGTATCGAAAGCCAGCCCTTTATCCGTGTAGCTGTCACTGATCAGGTCCGATGCCACAAGCTTGAACCGCCCGGCGTCGCCTTCTTTGCGGTAAAGATTATAGGAAGTTGCATCCGGAATCGCGGTCCAACGAATTTGAGCGTCATTGCCGTATACGGCCGCCGTGACGCCGCCGGGTGCGGCGATCGCCGGAACGCCAACCCGGATATTATCAAGATATTCGTTTACTTTATGCGTTGCCGAAGACAAGAAGTCGATGGCGCTCAGTTTTGCCGCATCGGGCCAGCCTTTGTCCTTATGGAACGGAATCGTTCCGCTCGACGCGCCGTTAATGAACACCTCGGCCATTTGCGTTTTGACATCGGCTACGACTTTCACGTGATACCACTTGTTCGGCACAAACTCGTTGTTGGTCGGCAGAGGGACGGCTTTCCCGTTGCTGGTATCCGTGTTGCGGTAATAAAAGCAGTAAGGTGTCGGGCAGCCGGCTCCATACCCGGAAAAAATTTCGACGTAATGCTTGCCGAACGCCGTGTCGAGCAGCCGGAGTACCCTCGGGTAATCTGCTCCCGCCATTTGCATCACATCGACTTCGGCGATGACCGTGCCTTGCTGGGCCGGGAAGTTTTTGGACGCGCGGGTCTGGCTCGTGCTGTTATCGAAAAGATTGAGCAGCTTGCCGGAACGGTTGCCCGGCGGATCGGCAGGGACGGCGTCCACCTTGATATAATTCGTCTCGGTGGCCGGCGTAGGTCTGCTATCGTAGCCAGCGGGATAATCGCCTGCATTCATGCGTTCGAAATCGTCGTTAATCAGGAATACCGCTGCAGGCGTGCCGAGCAGCGCTCCGTTGCGTTCTTCCGAATTTTCGAGACTTTCGCCGAAAGCGTTGGCCGCTTTGATCACGTAAAAATAATTGACGCCGACTTCGACCTGCGTGTCAAGATACGAAGTGTCCGCAACGGTGGCGACGGTCGTATACGGGCCGCCTGGCGTCAAGCTGCGTTTCACCTGGTATGTCTCCGCTCTTTCGGCGGGAGCCCACGATACGAGTAAGTCCGCACTGCCCCGCGACACGCTGACGCCCGTCGTTCGGTAAGGAATCGCATCGAAATGTTCGAGCTGTACTTGGGAAAAAAGCGATTTATTGTAATTCTCGATCAAATTATTTTCTTTGGCGGCGTCCGCCATCATACCGATGTACACCTCGTCCGAATCGAGCGTCATAGAGGAGATCCGGGTCCATTCGGTGCCGGTGAGCGACATATATCCCGTGACGGTGTCGCCGAATTTCACGATACGCACGTAATATGGCGGATTGATCGACGGAAGCGGCGGTGTTTCAGCCAATGCCCCGCCCTCGGTGTCTCTGCTGTAAAATTCCGCTACATGACCGTCGCCGCGAACAGCAAGGCCCATCATGCCCATGCGCGCACCGGGCGTCAGCTTCTCGCGAATCATCACGCCTGCTTTGGCCAGCGGGGTCGTGTGTGTGATTTTGTCGATCCGAGCGGTCAATTGGCCGTCGCCGGTCAGCTTTTGATAAACGAACCGGAACGACTCGCTGCTGCCGGCGATATTGCCGGAGCTCTTGAGTGTGAGCACGCCGTCGTTGAGATTGGCATGTCCCGGCAGCCCAGGGCTTCCGATATCTACGGAGCTCCAGGGAGCGATGTCGCCGGACGCGTTGAAGTGCACGGGTACGGCGGCAGAGTCGGTTGACGTTCCGCTGTTATCGATCGCTTTGGCCGTTACATAGTAGGTTCCTTCCGGTACATTCGTCCATACGTATTGATACGGAGCGGTATCGTCCTCGCCCATCTTTACGCCGTTGCGGTAAAACTCGACCTTGCTGACGGTGCCGTCCGGGTCTGACGCTTCCGCATCGAATATAATTTGACCTCCGGCGGGTGCAATCGTATTGATTGCAGGGGATGTCATGCGAACGGTGGGGTTCAGCGAGCCGTTGCCGGCAATCGAGTTCAAGTAGTTTTCCAGGTTCGTGTAGCCGTTCGAGCTGATGTCGTTGCGATCGGCAGCATCGTTCGGGTTGAGTCCGCGTGCGAGCTCCCAGTCATCCGGCATGCCGTCATGGTCCGTATCCGTCGGAGCGGGTAAGCTGTTCAATACGGGCCAGCCGCCGACCTCGGCCGGAGAATTGATTTGTCTCCCGGTGCGGTTGCGTACGTCATCGATGATCCGGGCGTCAACCGAATCGCGCTTAGGCATTATAGCACCTGCCTGGGCCAGCACAAGCGCATAAGCTTCTTCAGCCGAATGCGTCGTTACGGGCGCATAAGGAACCGGCTCGGTCAGCTTGATGTTGCCTTCGAAATCGTGAACGCCAGCCCAGTTATCCGCCGTAATGCTCGGAGAGCCGTCGATGTAGTTGCCGTCGATGTACCACTGACCGACGCCGCCGATCTCGTCAAGCACCAAATCTCTCGCGCTGAGCAGGGTGTCCGGACCAAATTTATTGTAATTGTTGATCATATTGACATTGGCGCCGTTACCGCCGTACGCGGTTTTATAATTCCAGTTGTAGACAACGTTGTTCCGGTAATCCAGATTTCGTTTGTCGACTTCCGTGCGGCCTTTGAACCGCGGATTGCGGCTGCTGTTATGGACCAGCAGGTTGTGATGGTATGTATTGTTTCCGGCTCCCCACAAGCCGCCGAAGCCGTGACGCCCTTTCTCATGTTTGGACATATGCAGCGCTTCGCCGATGATGGACCATTGGACCGTAAGATTATCGGTCGTTTGCGGAGACAGTACTTCATCGATCGCCCAGGAGAAGGAGCAGTGGTCGATGATAATGTTCTTGCGTCCGTCAATCGAAACGGCATCGCCTTCGGAAGGGGACTGGTCGCCCATGCGGAAGCGCAAATAGCGGAGAATGACATTATCCGCCTTGACATAAATCGAGTAATTGTTGACGCTGATTCCGTCTCCGGGCGCCGTCTGTCCGGCTATCGTCAAGTTCGAGCCGGTAATGTTAAGCTGCGATGCCAGTTGAATGTTGCCGGAGACGCGGAACACGACGGTACGGTTGCCTTGGCTGACCGCATCCCGAAGCGAGCCGAGGCCGGAATCGTTCAAGTTCGTCACTTCATATACTTCGCCGCCGCGACCTCCCGTCGTGTACATGCCCCCGCCCTCGGCTCCCGGAAAAGCGGGAAGCGCGGAGCCCGCAACCGGAGGGGTTTCCACGGCATATACCGGCACGGAAGTCGCAAGCATACTAGCGCATAACAATGATGTACATAGAAGCTTTCTTATTGTCATCAAATGGGGCCTCCTTGCGAAAAAAATATAGTCGCCGTACAATCAGTCCTTTACGTAACCGCTTACAAAATTCCTCCTTTCCGGATGAACCGAACGGTGCATAGAGAACATATTGGAAAAGTGTTCCTGCGAATACAAATTATACTTGCAGCCCGGACAAACATTTATAGGTCTATCCATTCATTTCATAGGGGAATCAAACTATAATTCACGGGCAAGCTTGACGCTATCATTCTTTTCCACTTGACCGTCCGCATCGTTGGCAAAATACTTAAAGGGGTATATGTATTGTGAACGTGACAGATGGCTGGCACGCGTTGTAACACTTGCAGCAATGCCTTCTAGAGGAGCAATTCCGGACGATTCATTCTGATTCAATAGCAGATGAAACAGGGTAAGTATGATTAATGTCACAGCAAGTCTACATACTAAGTGATATGATCATCGTATCGAAACTCGAAGGGAGCGATTGCCATGTCTTTCACAAATATTCTAATGTCCTATGACGGTTCGGACCCATCCAAGAAAGCGCTGGAGAAAGCGATCGCGCTGACGGAACAAAACAATGCGCAATTAACGCTGCTTCATGCTTATCACATACCTTCCATGGTGGCTACGCATCCTTTTTTAATTGTCCCCCCGGAATATATGAATAATGTGGCGCAAACGGAAAGTCTTATTGTTGAAGAGCTGAGATCGCTTGTATCGCATTTGCCGAATGCGCAGGCGGTCGTAGCGAACGGCCAGCCGGCAAAAGTGATTTTGGACTATGCCAAAGAGCACCGGTGCGACCTGATCGTCATGGGAAGCAGAGGACTTGGAGGATTTCAGGAACTCGTTCTCGGGAGCGTCAGCCACAACGTGGTGCAGCATTCTCCCATCCCGGTATTGATCGTCAAATAAGGTACGACGATTAACCATTAGGCGAATCATGTGCTATATTCATGACTGAAAGAACGAACCATGCCGAACGAGGCATGGTTCTTTTTGTCGATGAATCCGATACTGCAGCGCGGCCGGTCTCGACTGCGTTATGTTGAAAGAACCGGAGGCAGGTTAGTGAAGTCAATGAGTGACGCTTGGCAGTCGGTTTGCCGCTATTTTATAATGAAGCTGTCATTACGCTGACGCAGTTGAACGATACGATAACTAAAGGAGGAACGCAATTATGGGGCATGATCGGCGGTTGGTCACAAAAGAAGGACAAGCGATGCTGGAACAAGTACGGCATATTTGCGCGGAGCTGCCCGAGGTGGAAGAAATCGTAGACGGGTTTGGCCATATCACGCTGAAAGTGCGCGGGAAATCGTTCGTCATAATGGGCGAAACGGAAGAAGGAGCGAGCTTGTCGTTTAAAAGCGATCTCGAGTCGCAGCATCTATTGCTGCAGCAAAGCGGCAGCTACGTAAAAACGCGTTATATCGGGCAGCACGGCTGGGTATCGACGAAGATGGGTGCGCCGCTCAATTGGGAAGAGCTAAGTGAGCTGCTCAAGGAAGCGTACTTGCGCGCTGCGCCGAAACGTCTGGCGAGGCAGCTGCTGCAGTGAACATGAAATAACATGACATAAGCCGCTGTCTCCCCTTGAAACGGCGGCTTTGTCCATTTTTTAAGCGGTCGAAGTCATATATACATAATTTTTGCGCTGCTTCGCGGTATACATCGCCTGGTCGGCTTGGTTGACAAGCTCGAGCATATTCGTACAACGGCCGTGATCGACGGCGATCCCGATGCTTACCGTGATGGTCAGATGGACGGTTTGGTCGAGCGGAAGCGTAATTTGCTGAATGTTTTTGCGGATGCGTTCGCCGACTTCCTTCGCCCCGTTCTCGTCAAGGTCGGATAAAATAATGGCGAATTCCTCGCCGCCCCAGCGGCCGATCGTGTCTCCCTTGCGCACCGTTTTTCGCAGCGTTTGCGCCACTTCTTTCAATACGAGGTCCCCGCCGATATGGCCGGCTTGCGTGTTAAAGCTGCGAAAATCATCAATGTCAATGACAGCAAGCGCGATGGGAACATTTCCGCCGCGCGTCGTTCTGAACACATGCTCCAGCTTTCGGAACAAGTATCGTCTGTTGAACAGTCCGGTTCCGTCATCGATAATGCTTTGCTCATACCAGCGGACGCTGATGGCCGTCCATACGGCACCGCTAATTATGGAGAGAAGTACGGCGGCGCTAATCCCCCAGTAACCGAACTGCAGAAGCTCCACGGTTACCAATAATAATGCGGCGTTAGCGGCAGCCCCTGCCAGAGATAAATAATATCTCTTTTCCATATGCCTCACCTTATCTCTCTAGTTGGTCGTATTTTCGTATTAAGTCGGTCAAAGCTTCGCGGAACAAGGAAGACTCCTTCCGGTCCAGTTTCTCCGATAATGTTTTCAATTGCCGCACCAAGGTCGACGGATAATAGCAGGTTTTCATAATCATTTCTTCGTTGGGAGGCAAAGCGACCTGGTTTCTTCCCGATTCTTTGGCGGACAAAAGCGCGGCGCTGGCGGAACGCATTAACGTTTTTTCATCCTTGGCGTCTCTGGGAAACTGGGCCACGCCGGCCGTTACGCTCACTTCGATCTGGCTGCTGGGAAGCCGGAACCGGTCCCCGGAACGGTAGATCGTAGCTCGAATCGACTCCATCTTCAAGAAGGCTTGCTCCAGACTAACCCCGGTCAGCATAATAGCGAACTCGTCGCCCGATACGCGGAAAACGATGTTCTGCGTCGCTTCTTCCGCAAGAATAGCGGCGATCGTCTTCAATACTTCGTCGCCGATGGCGTCGCCCAGCTGATTATTGATTTCCATGAAATGATCGATATCGATAAGAGCCAAGGCAACAGGCTCCTGATCCTTAATGTTCTGCTTCAATCGAAGCTCCAGTTCTTTACGGTTCAATAAACCGGTCAGTCTATCCAATGTGCTGTTCAATGAAACTCTCCACCCTGTACGCTGTTATATATAATTATATATATATAT
>NZ_CAJVCE010000003.1 GCF_910594985.1 Paenibacillus allorhizosphaerae | reverse complement strand
CCGTGATAGAATATATAAATTATTATTGGTATCGTTTAAGCTACGGGAAATCAGGTTTCAATATTATATTGCTTATTCAAGCCGGCTTACAGCCGTCGAGTATTCATAAATTATTAAAAAGAAAATAAATCTCTAAACTATTGATAACGGGAGCACATTAACAAAGAGCTGCCAAAATAATTCAGCTAACGGGAGACGATAGTTCAGCGATCCAGGAGCAGTTTGCCATCGAGGCGGCTGCTCCTTCTGTCGTTAAACTAAAGGGCAGTTTAGCATAGGATGGTACCATTTATTAAAGTCGCCATTTGGAGAATTTGATACGAAATGAAACCTTCTAAATCATAAAAAATATGAAACATTGCTTGACCTTGGAGTTACCCGAGGGTTTATCATGGTCATTGTCAGAGGAACATATTGGAAAGGAGGGGTTTGGTGTATACAATTGGCGAAATATCGAAAATCGTTAAAACATCAGTTGATGCACTAAGGTATTATGATGAAATTAGCTTGCTAAAGCCCGTACACGTTGAAGAGAGTAACCGTTACAGGTACTATTCAAAAGAGCAAGTTAGCCAACTATTATTAATAATTGAACTTAAGCAATATGGTTTCAGCTTAGATGCCATCAGGGAACTACTACATAATGGAGCGTATTTGGACAGACAAAGGTTAAAACTAGCCTTAAGTGCAAGGGTTCAACAACTTGAGATTGAAAAAAACGCTCTAGAGAAGACAATCGCTTCTGTTAATCGAAGAATAAATGAGATAGAAAGGGATGAAAAGGGAATCAGTGCGAAGAAGATTTTGGTTGTTGATGATGTAGTTTTTATGCGACAAATCCTGGGTGAAATCTTAGAAAAGCATGGTTATTTCGTTGTTACGGCGGAGAACGGTCAACAAGCTGTTGACAAGTTTGCTGATGAACAACCAGACATTGTTATCATGGATATTAAAATGCCTATAATGGACGGCATAACTGCAACAAAAAAAATAAAGGAGATCGACAAAGACGCAAAAATAGTAGCTTTGTCCGCTAAAGGCTTCTTGCCTGTAATTTTAGAGATTCTTGAACAAGGAGCGAGAGACTTTGTAGTAAAACCATTCCAAGAAGAAACCATTCTTGATGCCTTAATTAGGATATACGATGTAAATGTTACTTTTAACGAACAAACATTCCAAGCTATAAAAAAAGAATTCGGAGAAGACAACACAAATAATGAACCAATGTCACAAGAAATGATTTCAAAAGTGCTTCAACTTTGCACTTGGGAGTATGACGAACGCACTCGTGAAGAAATAAAAGAGATCATGCAATATCAGTCCTAAATAACAAACCCCTATTCTAACGAGTGGGGGTTTGTCATCCAAATTATTTTTGATTATTTGCTCAACTAACGGAGAACGATAGCGTGGAGCTGCCAACTTGGGCAGCTCTTCTTGATGTTCATTGAAGTAACTGGCAGATTACTTTAGTTACAACATTAACCTTCGGGAAAATACAAGCTCTACTGCGATGCCCAACCGATACATTCTTATCTAATCAAAACTTTACCTATACCCTTGGCAAGGCAGCATGTTACCATATTACTGTTGTCCGAAAATTTACCAGTACCGGGGGTATTTTAATATATGAGCATTAACTTACAAGATTGGATTCAGGAAGCCGATTTGGTGAGCATGCAAAAGGCAATGTCTTCGGGTGAATGTACATCCGAAGCCCTCGTCCTTGCATATATCGAACGCATTCATAGGTATAATCCTCTGATCAATGCCGTATTAGAGATCAATCCAGATGCTCTTGAAATAGCAAGGAATCTTGACCTTGAGCGAAATACAACAGGTAGTAGGGGGCCGCTGCACGGAATTCCAATCCTGCTAAAGGATAACATCGATACGTACGACCGGATGCATACGAGCGCTGGTTCAATCGCATTGGCTGAGTCGTTTGCTCCTGAAGATGCGTTCGTAGCCGCAAAGCTCCGGGCTGCTGGCGCTGTTCTTCTAGGTAAGGCCAATATGACCGAGTGGTCGAACTTTATGTCCAATCGTATGCCAGCTGGATACAGTTCCAGAGGAGGATATGTGTTGAATCCATATGGACCTGGCAAGCTCTTCGTCAGCGGATCAAGTTCAGGATCGGCTGCAGCCGTAGCGGCGAACCTGACAGCAGCAGCGATCGGAACAGAAACCGCAGGTTCGATTATTGGGCCGGCCAGCCAACACTTTCTCGTCGGAATAAAACCTACTGTAGGGCTTGCGAGCCGCAGCGGAATTATCCCAATCTCTATAAGTCAGGATACGCCAGGACCGATTTCAAAGACAGTCACTGATGCAGCGATTCTACTTGGGGCAATCGTCGGGATTGACGAAAACGATAAGGCAACTTGGACTAGCACACATCGTACTTTTCATGACTACACAACTTATCTAGACCGAGACTTTCTGTGTAAAACTCGAATTGGGATTCCTAGACATTACTATCGGTCGTTGGATGAAGAAAGACTTTCCATCATGGAATCCGCCATTAATGTTCTGCGTGAGCAAGGTGCTACAGTTATCGATCCTGTGGACCTCCATTTGGAACAGCATCCATGGAACAATGATGTTATCTGCTACGAATTCAAAACAGGCCTGAATCGCTATTTATCAAAGTTGAACTCGGATCTGCCCGTACATTCTCTTCAAGATCTGATAGCTTATAATCAGAAACACGCTGCATCCGCATTGAAGTTTGGCCAAGATAATCTGATTCGTTCGGAACAAAATGCGCTAAACGAGACAACATATCAACTTAAACGACAAGAATATAACCATCCGGCTGTAACGCAAGGGATTGACTATGTACTCGATCAACACGGCTTAGATGCTTTAATGTTACCCGGTGACGTTGATGGCATGTACATTGCTGCCCGGTTAGGGTATCCCCTTATTACGGTGCCCGCCGGTTATTCAGCAAAAGGAACAATTGATGCTGATGGCGATTCGACGCAGGGGCCATTTGGTGTTGTCTTTTCCGGGAGGGCTTTAAGTGAGCCCACGCTAATCAGCATCGCCTATAGTTTTGAGCAGGCAACACTAATCCGTCGTCAACCAGAAATGGGCTAAGCTAACGGAGAACGATAGTTCAACATCAAAACGGCTGCCGCAGGGGCAGCCGTCAATGCGCTAAAGGGCAGATTTGTTCAACAAATGGTTGTGCAGTTTTACATGGACACTTACCATTAATTTCCTTATAATGAAAAATACTTAGTTATATTAGGAGTGAACTGAACGGTAAGTCCGCCAGACAAGCTGGCGGTATTTTTTTAAATGTTTACGTTTAGCCTACTTTAGAATCTAACGGCTCGATGCAAAGCGATGAAAAAAATACCAAATTAATGTAATAAAATCGGACTTATTGTTGAATAATACAACCTAAAAAAGGTGTGTATTATGCTCCAGCATTTTGTAACTCCCCCACCATTACCTGACGAAGATATACGTAGTATCATTTTCCGGTACCATAAAGAAAGTGGTTCACAAAATTTTATTAAAACCGCTAGAAAGATATTAGGGAAAGATACAGGGTTAAATGCTTTATTTACAACAAATATAGGCAAGTTCTTAAATGCAATACCCGGCAAAAATTCGTATGACTTCACTAACTTTATTTTTGACCATACGTATCTCCCGATTTTCAGGATATTTCTAAGCAGAGTTAAACAAAAATCAGTACTTGAAATGCTCTATGTGTGTAACGAGAGTAATTCACAGATACAAATTGGACAAACCTCAAATATTTCGACGGAAATTAACTATTGTCCACTTTGCTCAATCGAAGACTATTATACGAATGGAGTATGCTACATACATCGTATTCATCAAATAAAGGATTTGAATATGTGTTATAAACATAAGATTGATCTACTTTCAAAATGTACTAAATGTAATAAATCGTTTGCTAATAAAAAAGGGACAGAATTGCTGACTACTCCTCAATGTAATAACTGCGGAACTAAATTTGAAAAATATGCATTTCATGTGAAGGGAGATGAACTTAAATCAAACGTACTGCAGGATATAGAATTCTTGCTAGCGTATAAAGATGAAATAAACTGTGAAATAATGAAAGGGCTTAACTTCCACTATGCATTAGCTAATGATTTAGTATTGAAAAAAGGAGCGTTTAAAGAAAAAGAGTATATTGAATATTTGAATAGTCAATTTGAGGAAGAAAAACTTGCTTCAGTGAATATCTCGACATCGTCTAGTGTCAGAGCTTTTTCGCTAAATAGCTTAGGACTTAAACAATGGTCAGTAATTTTGCAAATACTTAATATGAGATTATTTGCTGGCAGCGCAGAAGCATTTTTAACAAGACCATTACCAATTATTGCATCCAATATCCCCTTGGTTGATGAAACGCCTATAGAATGTCATAATCCTAGTTGTCTAAGCTTGATAAACGGTTTTAAACGGACATATGATCCAAAAGCAAAGTCTTATGATCAAATTTACACTTGCCCTGTTTGCGGGATCATTTTTAGCTCGAAAAGAAGTAAAAGGTTTAATTCCGTAGTGATAATTCAGAAGCCTCTCATACAAAGAAACGGAGAGAAGCGAGTATTTTACCCGAAAAGAACAAGAGAATGGTTCGTCAGATTGGTACAGTTATACGATCAAAGTGGAATTTCAAAAAACAATGCGATCGAACTAGGCTGTTCCCTTGAGACATTTAAAAAGTATATCAAAATGTATCATCAAAATAATGAAGACTTAATTTGTTTTACTTCCCTCAGAATTAATACTGATTACATCAAATGTCGTTGTGAGGAGATAGAGAAACAAGTTATTGAAGTTAAAAAATCAAATCCGAATATTACAAGAAATCAGTTACTTGATGTTATAGGGAAGGCGCAGTATGACTTTCTTATAAAATATGATTATGAGTGGACAGAAGCTAACTTTCCCAAAAGAGTCTCAGGTTATCGCTTGCCACTAGCTGAATTTCAATAGTCATTCGAAAAAAACACATGTAACACATAGCCATATGGAAAATCCAGGGGACACTCTGATGATTATGTCATATAAGTCCGTAAGTCTTAAGCACAAACGAACAACGCCGCGGCTGGACCATTATCACATTGTCCTACACTATGGGAGTAATGAAATTATTGGTACACCGCAGGCGGTGACCTTTGGTGATCTCTGTTGTGTCGAAAGTTTAAGGGACTATTCGGTTATCTTTACTACTGCAAATTTCACTAACAACTTTTATTTTCCACATTTTTTGGGTTCAACTTAACGAATCTGCCCATCACATACAAACTTACCCCACGAAATTTTATATTTAAGGAAATCAAATAGGCCACGGAAATATTGACTTGTTACTAACGATCTTTATTTTCCTGAACCATCAACAGCCAGTCCGGTTCTATACGATCCGATGCGGACAACCTCTCGCCGCGTACAACACCGTAATTCAATGAAACGCGCCAAGCGGAAGTCCGGATTTTTACGAAACGCGTCCGGACAATTTACGATTGAGGCTTCGTTAACGATGCCGCTCATTTTTATCATTACGGTCAGCTTGCTGTTTGTTGCGCTGTTCTGGTACAACCAGGCATCGCTTTTGCAGGCGGCGGCATTATCTGCGGAGCGGACAGCCTTCGTATGGGACAACAGCGGCAAAGATTTGCAAACCGGAGAAGTAAACGCCGGTTCCAACGATGGTCTGTACTGGCGGCTGACGAACGACAACTTGTCCAATCTATTCAGCTTCCTGCTCCCGACGGGTGCGGTGAAAGTAACGCTTCCGCTAAGCGGCTCGGCACCGGCCGGATCTGCGCCTGCGGATAAGCTGGCAAAAAGCGCCGCTGTATTTCCGCAAACATGGCGAGGCGAACTGCTCTACGAAAACATGGGACTGCTGCGCAAAATCGGCGTCGATCTGGAGAAGACTTTCACTTCGCCGGCGTATGTTGCCCGGATATGGAGCAAAACGTCGGTTGACGCGGATGCGCACGCTTATGTGACGGATCCGATGGAGACGATACGATTGACCGATTTGTCGCGTACGTTCATCGCCGAGATCAAGGGCCGCATTAAGCCGCGAGAGGCGTTGCAGTCGCTGGTCGAACCGAAAACCGCCGTAAAAGAGCCGGTAAAGATTACAAACCATGAGGAGGCTGCCAAATATTTGCGTACGCTTGTCGGCGGAACGAAGGAAAAAGTGCAGGTGAACCCGGATACGAAACGGGAGATCGACGCGCTCGACGTCAGAGGGATTGCGCATCAAGCGTATTATACGTTTAACGAGAAAAATTTACGCGAAGTCCAAATGTCTAAGGACGTGGAGCTGCTGAAGCAGGGGACGCAGGTTCATGGAGTGGTCTGGCATTTCTTCAAGCTGTCCAAGCAGGATAAAGTGAAACTGAGTCAGGGGCTGAAACAGGAGCTTGAGCGAAATGGAATTGTATTCATATTGCATGAATAAATTTGACGGGATGGAGGGGAGTTATTGCGGCGGTGGAAGCAGTGGGGGTCGGACCAGCAAGGAGCGGTCTCGATCTACTTGTTATTGATCTTGGTTCCGATCTTTATTGCCTGCGGTTTGTTGATCGATATCGTGCGATGGAAAAACGCGGAGAGGGAAACGGAAAACGCGGTAAAGGCGGGGGTACGATCGACGTTATCCTCGTACTCCAGTCCTTTGCAAGCATACGGTTTGTATGGGCTCGTACGGGATGCGGATGACCAAACGGAGCTGTTCGAGCGTGCGGTAGACGGCAATTTATCCGGCGACAGCGAAGAAGCGGGGAATTTTCGGCTGATCGACACTAAGCTGGAAGAAGGTACAGCCCGTTTAATTCCGATGTACTCCCTCGCGAACCACGAAGTGCTAAAACGGCAAATATTGGAGGAAATGAAATACCGCGCGCCGATCTTGTACGGCCTTGAGATTCGGGATAAATTTCAGAAGAACGGTTTGTCGCAGCAAATAAGCGGGGCTTCCCGCTTCGCCGAAAAAGCGGAGAAGGTGGAGAAGCTTCTCGAGGAACGGGACGAGAAGATGTCCGAAGCGTGGAAGGATTTTAATGCCCTCAAAGAAAAGGCAGTGAATCTGCACCCGTTCTATTTGACCAATCTGCGCGAATTGAATGAGCTTAGCGGACGAATCGGCATCCACACGGTTGAAGAAGTGCGATCCACGCTGCAAAACGCGCACAAACAGCTTCAATCGCTTAGAGATTCCATTCGCGGGATCGATATGTCCATCGCTTCGCTCGCTCAAGCGGGACCTGGTGCGGCTCAAGCTATCGCTGGACTGATTCAATCGCGCAATGCGCTGCAGACTCAGGCGGATGCGGCAGCGCAGATCGTAAGCGAATATGAGGGGCTGCTGCGGGATTTACTGCGCTATGCCGAGCTGCTGGCCTTGCTGAAGCTGAAATCCGAGGCGGATTATGCCGCTTTATCTTCGCTGAAGTCGTCGTTCCAGGAATCGATCAAGAAGGCAAAAAAAGCGAATGACGATCTGAATGAGGAACTCGGGCGGACGACAGGGACGCCGGGCGGCGGCTCGGAGGCGGAATCGGTATTCGCAAGCGTCAAGCTGATCGATCGTCAGGAGCTGGACGAGCTGGATAGCGGCGTTGGCGGAACGGTATCGCTTTTTGCGAGCGTTCGTGCCCAAATACAAGACGGGCTGCTGTTTACGTCGCAAAAGTATTCGTCTACCGTGACCGCATTGGACGGCTTCCTGCAGCAAACGCAGCAACTGTATGCGAAGTACAGTCCGATGCAGACGGAGCGTGAACAAAAAAGAAGCGCTGTCAATGCGGAGAAAAGAGAGCAGCGAAAGAAGGCGCAGCCCGTTCTGGATCAAGTCCGTCAAGGGCTCGGCAGCTGCAGCCTCGTTTCCGGGGCAGATCCTTTTGAAGCGATGTATAACAAGCTGCAGGGTGATCCCGCGGTTGCCGGCAGCCAAGGATATTACCAGACGTACCTTAAACGAAATGACAAGGCCGAAAGCGCACAGCCGGTTCCCGATATCGACTTGAAGGGAGCGGATTCAGCTGGATTAAGCGCGATGAAACTTTTTTCCGTTCTTGGCGATCTTGCGATTGATGTACGGGATGAATTTTATGTCGATGAGTTTGCGGTCAGCAAATTCAGTTACCGTACCTTGGGGCTAGAGATGGACGCTTCCGGGGCGGTCAAAGGATCGAAGGAGCTCTCGAAGCCGGATACACATCCCCTGACGAACCAAGAAGTGGAATTTTTGCTGTACGGCTCACACTCGTGCGCCGGTAATTACTCCATGGCCTATGCGGAAATGTTCGCACTTCGATTGGCGGTAAGCGTGACCGAAGAGCTGCTTAAGCCTTCCAAAGGAATGCTTGCGGCGGGTTCGCCGATGCTCGTACTGCTCGCGGCCGTTGCCGAGGGGGCCGTACATGCGATGCAAGACATGACCAAGCTGATCCAAGGAGAGCAGGTTCCGCTGTCTCGCAGCTTCGGAAGCATGCTGACGATGGGGTATAAAGACTATTTGCGGTTATTTCTACTGCTGCACAGCCGCGAACCGGTGCTATTGTCGAGGATGCAAGCGCTGCTGCAATTAAATACCGGCACCGATTTAAGTTCAGCTCCGACATACATTGCAGGGACGGCTACCGCTTCGTTTCGTTTGTGGTTTATGCCCGGTGTATTAAGAGCAATAGGGAAAAACGGATTTGCAGGCTGCGAAGGGAGCGGCAACCGATGTCTGATCACCAGAACGGCACATCTGAATTATTAGGAGTACGGCTTAAACCAAAAACAACAAGAGCCGTCGGAATGTTCCGAACGGCACTTGCTGATATGGTATAACGGATGCTTAAGCTTGCTCGGAAGCAACCCAAATTTTTTCCGTGACGAGCTTTTCGATAAGTTTGGCAGCATCTGCTTTTGCTTCTTCAACCGTCAATGCATTAATTCCGTTCGCTGCAGCGTTGTCGATATCTTCGTTCACTAATTGTTGCAGTTGGATCGACAGGTCAGCCGAATCCATTCCGGTGGCTTCGGCGAGGTTACTGCCGAGCTCCAATTGGACCAGCACGTCGGTCAATGTCAGATCGGATGCGTCTACCGCATCTTCAATAATAGTGGAAAACCGTTTCGCAACAACATTTTGAAGTTCCACTGCGTTATCTTCGCTTGCAGCATACCCGCTGCTTTTGAGAACATCGTCGATCTTCGCTGTCAAGTTGTTCTCTACTTTGGATACAACGTCATTATTAGCTACATAGCCGGAAGTGGAGAGGGCTTCCACCAACTTCGCTTGTCCCTCTTTTTGCAATTGTGCGATTTGATCCTCCGACAACAAGGTGTGAGTAGCCTCAATAATATATTGGCTAAAAGTTGGAAGCATAGAATTCATCAGTGCATTTGCAGACATATTGGCAGCTTCGACGATCGATAGTCCGCTGCTCAGGTCTTTCTGCACGCTTGCAAAGTCTTTCCCGGATATGGCTGAGATTTCGGAAGCAGCCGACTGAAGGCGTTTCTGAACAAGCAGATCAACTACGCCAACTTGTTGCTGGCTGACAGTGGTTTGTACTGCCGTCGTTTCTTCAGCTGCCAAAGCCGCTGGAATGGCCCCGCCGAACAGCAAGGTACAAGCCAGGCCGCCAGAAATCATTTTCTTTTGCAAAGAACTGTTTTTGAAAAGCTTTTTTGTTTTGTTCATTTTTTTTCTCTCCCTTTGTCTCTATAAAACAATTCGTATACGAAATGTTACTGTACGAAATATACCACATCTCAGTCGATTTGTTAATCATTTGTAATTGGAAATCATGAACATTCTTTGAACATAATTCACAAATCGGTAGTCCGATACGAAAAGAGGTCAAAAATGACGCGAAGTAAAATAACAGCATACGCGCGAATGCGAAGGCTGAGGCCGATCTTTGGCATTATAAAAGGGCAGCAAGGCAGCATTGTCGTTGAAACTGCGTTCACGCTTCCTTTTTTCGCTGCGTTTCTTATGGTGCTGCTCGGGTTTATCCGCATGGCTCAGGCTGACATGGCTCTGCAATCGGCTGTTTCGGAAACGGCGAAAGTCGTTGCGGCCAACATGTATCCCGTCGAGCAAATATACCGGGTGGGACAGTCGCAATGGGCATCGAGCGCCCCGAGCGCATGGCTCGGCAATGTGATTACGATGACGGAAGCGGCGAGGCAAAAGGTGCTGGATGCCGAAACGTTTGCTGACGATTACGAGCGCTGGATCCCCGATCCGCTGCTGCAGCTTGTTCGTCTGGAGAAAGAGCGCCGCGAGCAGTTGGAAGCATGGGGCGGCTCGGTCAGCGAGGATGCAAAGAAAAAGTTGAACGAACAGCTGGCAAAAGCGGCGACGCCTCTCGTAGCTTCCCTTTCCGGCATTCCTAAGCTGGACAAGGATCGGTTCCGAGTGACGGAAATCGGCTTTCCCAGTTTCGATGACAAAAATGAGGCATTTCTTTCCATCGAGGCTGAATACGAGTACAAGTTCGCCGTTCCGTTTTTTCATAAAACCGTCATTTTGAAAAAGAAAGCTGTAGAGCGCGCATGGATCGGAGGAGTCGGATGATCGCATATTGGCTTGCAGCAGCATTGCTGCTCATTGCATTCGTAACCGATACAAGAAGGCAAAAAATACCGAATCTTCTCAATCTGACCGGAGTCGTCGCAGGATTGGCGCTGCATACGATAACGAACGGCTGGGA
This sequence comes from Paenibacillus allorhizosphaerae, assembly GCF_910594985.1. GTDB lineage: Bacteria > Bacillota > Bacilli > Paenibacillales > NBRC-103111 > Paenibacillus_G > Paenibacillus_G allorhizosphaerae. Next base: position 505,981 of record NZ_CAJVCE010000003.1, on the reverse strand, counting down.
AGGGTTTGTTTTCGCCGCTGTCGGCCTAATCTGCGGGCTGCTGCCTATGTTGGCGCTATATGCCATCGGTGCAGTCGGAGCGGGCGACGTCAAATTTTTTGCGGCGCTTGGCGCAATAACCGGGGCCGGCTTCTCGATATACGCCATGACGGCATCCCTACTGCTCGCGGGAGCAGGAGGTCTTGCTTTTTTGCTGTGTCGTACGGAAGGACTGCTGCGCTTGAAAGCCGTTGCCCTCAGGCTGCTGCAGCTGTTTGTTTTTCGTGACACTACTGCATTGAGAACGGCACTGGCCAAGTCGGAATCGCAACTTCGGTTTCCATTTATGTGGGCCGTGCTGCCCGGTACAGCTTGCGCGTTCATGCAGTTATACGCCCAATAAGTCCAATAGATTAGGGAGGGGATCGCCGATGGCACAACCGATTTATGACTTGACAGTAGATTATGTGAACCATCACGGACATTTTATGGTGTTGTCCTCTATCCGAGGTTTAACACAAGAGGAGCTTTCCGATTTTCAATTGCATATGATGGCCGCCAATCGAATCCCACACTTGCTTGAACTTCAGCTCGAGGCGAGAGAAGGCAATATTCAGCTGTATTATCAGATCACCGGAAAAAGGATGCTTGCCCATTTTCTGCGAATGGAGAAACTCACGATGCATCAGTATTTTTCGCTGCTGCACCGGATTGTGGAAGTGCTGTGCGACAGTAAAGTGTACATGCTGCTGCCGGGCAGGTACATTTTGAAAGAGGATTTTATTTATTGCGGTAACGGTCTGGAAGATGTGTATTTGACATATGTACCAAAGGAACATTTGGAAGGAAAAGAACCGCTGGCATCAGATTTGCAGCAGCTCGCTTCAAAGTGGATACACCGTGTAACTGAGCTGAACGGCAACGGCTATCAAGAATTGATGAACTGTTTGTATGAGGATAATTTTAATTTGCCGGAGCTGAAGCAGCTGCTTCTCAAACATATGCGGCACACAGCGACGGTTTTGTCGCAAACCGCGGCACATCCGTCATACCCGAATCATAGTGAGGAACTGCATGAATGGAGTACCCATGGAATCGAACAGGCGGCCACTGTACCTGAGAAACGGCTGGTTGACCGGCGCATCGTTACACCCGAACGAAGCGCAGTGGCGGATCTGCTGCGGATCGAGACCGGTTTTTCGTCGTCGGACACGCCAGGAGCCTCGATGGTTTCGGAAACTTTGCCGAATATGATAGACAGCACAGTGAAAGAAAGCCGCAGAAAGCATTTACTTATTGTGCTTATGGCCGTGCTGATTCTATGTTTCATCTGGAAACTGTATGCGGAATCCATGGAAAGATACATGCTATACGGATGCGCAGGCGCGTCTTCAATAGTAGGCGTTGCGGCTGTGCTGCTGCTGCGCAATATTCGCCTGAAACGGCCAAATGAGCTTTCGGATGAACCGGAATTTGGCGTTCACGAACAGGGAGACAGCCGTTTTTTTAACGAGATCGGGTTAAGCGACTCCGCGCCAGACCCAGCTCCTTTATCTCGGGTTGAACCAGTGATGGATATGAATACTACATTGCTTCAGCGCGCGGATGCTACCGTTTTTTTAGGCCGTTCCGCTGATCCGTCCATGGGTGTGGCTTCCATGCCTTATTTGGAATACAGAAAAAAGGGGGTTTGCGAGAAAGTGCTGCTGGACAAAAACAGCTTTGTCATCGGAAGAGCGGGAGAAGGCGCGGATTGGGTGCAGGAGGAAGTTGGCGTGTCCCGGTTACACGCGGAAATCGTGAAAGAGGAAGCCGGTTACGGCATTAAGGATCTCGGCTCGAGAAACGGCACTACGTTAAACGGCGAAATATTGGTGCCTTACCGGGTGCATCCTTTGAAGGAAGGTGATATAGTAAAGATCGTAACGACCGAGCTGATATTTAAAATGGGGTTATAATTGTTGAAAAGAACGATCGCCGTGCATTGGCAATATGGGACGGATACGCACTCAGGCTGGTTCCGTACGATAAATGAAGACCGTTCGCTGCTTCGATTGGGTACGAACGAAGGCGGCGACCCTTACGCAGTGGTGGCGCTGGCTGACGGAATCGGGGGCAGCGGGGACGGGGGGCTCGCGAGCGAACTTGCGATTGGGCTTGTCAGGGAATGGCTTGAGCTGACGCTGCCCGGTCTCATAGCAGGCGCTCGTCGTTTGGAGGCATTGGAGAACAGCGCCGCGGCATTATTCCAGACGATTCATTGCAAGCTGAAGGAACGGAGCGGTGAGCTCACCCAACATCTGGGGACTACGCTTACAGTGCTTGTGCTTGTGGAGTCCGTGTACACGATCATCCATATCGGAGATTGCCGAGTTTACCGTTTTGCAGCTCGTACAAACCGGTTGAAGCGGCTTACGAGCGATCATACTTGGGTCAACGAGCAAGTGCGCAAAGGGCTGCTGTCAAGGAAAAAAGCGAGATTGCATCCCAAACGGCACATATTGCTGCAATCGCTCGGAATGCGCGGCGAGCCGAAGTTATATATCCATTCCGGTTACTATGCTCCCGGAACGTTGTTCATGCTCACTAGCGACGGGTTTCACGATTGTTTCTCCGATGAAGCCATCGCGCTATTGTTACAGCGAGCTGCTTCTAATGGCGAAGAACCGCAACGGATTTGCGAGACGCTCATGTCCAGAGCGATGGACCGCCGTCCGGACGACAACATCAGCTTGCTGCTGCTCAAACCGTTAGGCCGCGGCAAGCCGTTCAGCCAGGAGCTCCCGCTGCGCATTCGATTGCTTTGGCACAGATGGCATATGCGGGCAAATGCTTTTGCAGTGAAATATAAGCTGTAGATTGGATCTGGAGCGCTGCTTCGGATCTTTTTTGCACTAAATGAGGACAACATAATAAGAAGAGGATCAAGGCTATGACCAAGATCCTCTTCTTTTTTTACTTTGACGAATTGTTCAGAATCGAGACGACGTCACGGCGGATATTATCGATATGTTCCTCCATGAACGCCGCTGCTTTCGCTTCATTGCGCTGCTGAAGCGCCTCCAATATGCGAACCCTCTCGAATTGGGACCGGGATACGACCTCTTTGTTTTTGTTGGCCATATGGCGGATGACCCGGATCTGAACGCCAAGCGACTCTAGCATGCGCACCAACGTCTTGTTTCTGGAAAACAAGGCAAGCTTTTCGTGAAATGACGTATCGAGCTCGGAATAAGCGAGCAGGTCACCCGATTCTTGCGCCGCAGCGATTTTATTGACGATGGCCGTAATTTCGTTCAATTCATCCTCCGACATATTTCGAACAGCCATACATATGGCCAGTACTTCGAGCGTCTTTCTTACTTCGTATATATCGTTAACTTCCTGTGGTGTAAATTTCCGAACAAAACTCCCTTTAAAAGGAATTTCCAAAATAAGCCCGTCATGAACAAGGCGATTGATCGCTTCGCGAAGCGGGGTGCGGCTGATCCCGAAATTATCCGCAAGTTCCTTCTCGTCGAGATGTTCTCCTGCTTCAAATTCGCCGGATACGATCGCTTGAAGCAACTGATCGTAGACATCGTGCCGTAACGCTTTTCTACCCAATTTTTTAAGCATACCTTGTCACCTCATGGTTTTACTATATCACCGTTTTACAGCATCTGCCACTCACAATTATGAGGTCATAGCGGGAGATTCATCATGTATATACGTTAAAAAAACAATTTCATAAAAGTGGAATTTATATATTGACGACCAACGAAGTTGAAAATATAATTAAATTATCAGTCAATTATACAATATACATTATACAATTACCAATTCCAAAATGGTATTTTATGGAATTTTTAAAAGCATGATTCGCATGCGAAGTATCAAGTATCAAATATCAACTAATGACATCACGCTTGGACTTCAATGTGAAAGCGATATCATTATATTTGGAGGGTTGGGAAATGCCGGATTTTAATGGTTTAGGGATGGGACTCGGAAACTTATCAAAGGTTTCCAACGCGGAGACAAGATCCATCAGTGCGGAAAATTTCACCGGAGAGAAAGGCAAAGGCGGAATGGCGACAGACGGGACGGGAGCCCATGCAGCTCGGGGACTCGGGCAAGGCTGGAAAGTCTCTCCCTCCGTAGTAATTCCCGGCAAGACCACGTTTACATTGGCCGACATAGAGGGACCGGGTGCAATTCAGCACATCTGGATGACCACTCATAAGAAAAACTGGCGAAAGCTTGTTTTCAGAGGGTACTGGGATGATGAGCAGGATGCCTCGATACAGGTTCCGTACGGTGATTTCTTTTCCAACGGATGGTGTGAGTATGCCCACGTCAATTCCATGCCGGTTGCCGCGAATCCGGAAGGAGGGTTTAACTGCTATTGGGAGATGCCGTTTCGCCGATCGGCGAAATTGACGCTGGAAAATCTGGGGGATGAGCCGGTCGTTCTGTATTTTCAAATCACGTATACTTTGACCGAAATTCCCGAGGATGCTGCGTATTTCCATGCTTATTGGAACAGAAACAACCCTTTGCCTTATAAAGAAGTTCATACGATTGCCGATCACATTAAAGGTCAAGGCCATTATGTAGGCACCTATATCGCATGGGGAGTTAATAATAACGGCTGGTGGGGCGAAGGCGAGATCAAGTTTTTTATGGACGGGGACCGGGAGTTTCCGACGATCTGCGGCACCGGGACGGAAGATTACTTCGGCGGAGCGTGGAACTTCGAGTATCCTAAAGGTGCAAACGGAAGATACAGCGAGTTTTCTACAGCATTTCTCGGATTGCCCCAGGTGATTCGTCCCGACGGGCTTTATCGCAGTCAGCAGCGGTTCGGCATGTATCGGTGGCATATCATGGATCCGATCAGGTTCAAGCAAGATTTGCGGGTTACGATTCAAGCGTTGGGCTGGCGCAATCATGAGCCGTCAGGGGGCCGCTATTTGCCTTTGCAGGATGATATCTCGTCGCTTGCCTATTGGTATCAAGTCGAACCGCATATGCCGCATCCGCCAATGCCGGAGGCCGATTTTCTTGAGGTGATTTGACTCGCGTTTTCACTTGATTGGATGAAGGGGGAACGGTTGCATATGTCCAAACGCATTTTATTAATCGGGACTTTCGATACGAAAGGCGAAGAATATGCTTTCGTGCGTCAACGGATTGAAAGCCGCGGCCACACCGTCGTTACGGTCAATATCGGTGTGATGGGGTCAGCGCGGTACGTCGAACCGGATTGGGACGCGGATGCCGTCGCCTCTGCAGCAGGCGCGTCGGTTCATGATTTGAGGGAGCGGCAGGATCGCGGCATGGCGATGACAGTGATGAGCCGGGGAGCATCGGCACTCATTCGGGATCTGTATGCGAAAGGGGAATTTCAAGGCATTCTCGGTATGGGCGGTACCGGAGGAACCTCCGTGATTGGCGCCGCTATGAGGGGATTGCCGATCGCCGTTCCGAAAGTGCTCGTATCGACGGCAGCAAGCGGGGATACGAGAGCGATTGTGGATACGAAAAATATTACGTTATTCCCGTCGGTTGTCGACGTAGCCGGCTTGAATCGGATCAGCCGCAGCATTTACGAGCAGGCGGCCGGAGCGATATGCGGCATGGTGGACATGGAGCCGGAATCGGCGCGGTCGGAGAGCGACAGACCGATCGTAGCCATTACGATGTTCGGCAATACGACGGAATGTGTTAACCGCTGCAGGGAGCAGTTGACACAAGCGGGGTACGAATGCCTTGTGTTTCACTGCACCGGCACCGGCGGCAGAACGATGGAGGATTTGGTCCGTGACGGCATGGTTGCCGCGCTGCTCGATATTACGACAACCGAATGGGCGGACGAATTATGCGGCGGCGTTTTCACGGCAGGACCTCACCGTCTGGAAGCGGCCGGAGAAGCCGGGATTCCCCATCTCATCGTTCCCGGCTGCATCGATATGGTGAATTTCGGAGGCGAAGAGACGGTGCCACTCCAATACCGGAGTCGAAAGTTGGTCGTATGGAACCCGTCCGTTACTTTAATGAGAACGAATGTGGAGGAAAACGCCAGGCTCGGTCAAATATTTGCCGAAAAAGCCAATGCAGCGAAGGGTCCTGTTCAAGTATTGCTGCCGCAAAAAGGAGTATCCATCCTGGATAGCGAGGGCAACGATTTTTGGTGGCCTGAGGCGGATCGAGCGATGTTTGCGGCACTCAAGTCCAACCTCCGGAAAGACATTCCGGTTGCAGAGATCGACGCCAACATCAACGATCCTGCATTCGCCGATGCGGCGGTGGAATTATTGCTTGAAATGATAAAAAGCAAAAGGTGCAGCATTAGCTCATAGGGAGGATGGATTACAAGTTATGCCAATATCCAGAAGCGAAATCATTAAGTCTCTCAAGCGCAAAATCGCCGCAGGCGAACCCGTTATCGGAGCGGGGGCAGGCACGGGCATTTCCGCAAAATGCGAGGAGAGCGGCGGGGCCGATCTGATCGTCATTTATAACTCCGGCAAATTCCGTATGGCTGGACGAGGCTCGTTAGCCGGATTGATGCCTTACGGCGATGCGAATGCCATCGTAATGGAAATGGCGGGAGAAGTGCTTACGATCGTGAAGCAGACGCCGGTGCTTGCCGGGGTGTGCGGGACCGATCCGTTTCGCAACATGGATCATTTTTTGCGCCAAATTCGCGATACCGGATTTGCCGGCGTGCAAAATTTCCCCACGGTCGGATTATGCGACGGGATGTTCCGGAAAAATCTGGAAGAGACCGGCATGAGCTATCAGCTGGAAGTCGAGATGATCCGAAAAGCCAGGGAGCTGGAGCTGTTGACCTCCCCTTATGTATTCAACCCGGACGAGGCGGAACGGATGGCGAAAGCGGGGGCTGACATTATTGTGGCTCATATGGGTTTGACGACCAAGGGAGCGATCGGTGCGAAGACCGCGCTTTCCTTGGAGGATACCCCTGCCAAAGTGCAGGAAATTGCGGTTGCGGCCAAGAAGGTCAACCCGGAAGTGATCGTGCTGTGCCATGGAGGTGAAATTTCAGAGCCGGAAGACGTGGAATACGTGCTTCGGCGTACAGCCGGAGTGGACGGCTTTTACGGAGCATCCAGTATGGAGCGGCTCCCGACGGAAAAGGCCATTACCGAACAAATACGTCGGTTTACGACAATCACCATGAAATGATTCGACTTATAAATTTAGATGATAGGAGTCAGGGAGAATGAACAACTTTGCTGCTGTTGTTACGAACAGCGAAATTCCCGTACACAAGGAAGATTGGGGAACACTGCAATGGCTCATCAGCGGGCGAGGGGGAACCAGCGAGACGATGACGATCGGCAGAGTAACGTTCAACCCGGGCAGAGGAAATCCCCAACATATGCATCCGAATTGTACGGAAGTGCTGCATGTCGTTTCCGGCGTTATTCGGCACACGCTGCCGGGCGGTGAAATGGTCGTCATGAATCCGGGCGACTCTATCGTTATACCGCAAGGCGTGTGGCATCATGCGGAAAATATGCAAGACACGGAAGCGGTCGTGATGGTCGTATTCGATTCGGCCTGGAGAGATACGATCGGCGAATCGGTCGAAATGGGGCAATCTTGAACCGGCTTGTAGCAAGCCCGTGCTGCAATCCGGATATGGAATTGGAGGAAGTCTTATCGCATTATTCCTCCATCGGGTTTAGGCAGTTCGAGATTTTTACCGGTTGGGTTCGATCGGCATTTGAAACTCGTCTTGCCCCCTCGCGCTATTTGGACATTTCCAGGCGGTTCGGGGTACGTTACTACTCCTTTCATTTGCCTGCCGTGACCGGTCTATCGAATGAATCGCTGCAGGACGCCGTTAGGGCGGCACAATTTGCGGCGAAGCTGGGAGTCAAAGTTGTTTTGTTCAAAGCGAAGAGTCAGGAGCTGTATATTCGAACCGCAAAAGCGTTTCTCGATGCGACGGAGCATCTTCCGGTTACGCCGGTTTTACAAAATCATGCGGGCAGCGCGATCTCGACGATCGAAGACTACCGGGAGGTGATCGAAGGAATCGGCGATGACCGGATGAAGACGCTGCTTGAGGTCGGACATTTTCATACGGCAGGCGTTTCCTGGCGGCAAGGCTGCGAGCTTCTGGGTGATTCCATCGCCCTTGTCCATATTAAAGACCAGATCGGCGGGCAATCGGTACCTTTCGGAAAAGGTGAAATTGATCTGACCGGCTTGCTTGAGCACATGCATCATGCCGGATATTCCGGAGCGTACGTCATCGAGATGGAAGTGAAGGATAAGGAAAACACACTGACCTATTTGGCTGATGCGTTCCAATATATCAACCGAATACAGGAGGCGCTGCCGAATGGACGAAATTAAAGTTTGCGTGATCGGGGCCGGCAGATTGTCTTCAAAGCGGATTTATCCATATCTCGGAACCGGGGGCGGCCAACTGGTCGGCGTCTGCGATAAGGATTTATCGAAAGCCGAGACGAACGCCGTACGATATGGCAGCCGGCCGTATTCGAAAGTTGACGAAATGCTGGAGATCGAAAAACCGGATGCGGTCATCGTTTGTATCGGGCCGGAACAACATTATGAAATGGCGATCAAGCTGATGAAACTCGGTTTTCCCGTGTATACGGAGAAGCCGTCCGCACCCGATGCCGCTATGGCGCTGGAGATGGCGCGAATCTCCCAAGAAACCGGGGTGCTGTGTACAACCGCTTTTAAAAAACGCTATAATGTAGCCTACAATCGCGCGAAGAAATGGCTGGCGTCGTTTGATTCCTCCAAACATTACGCGATTTCCGTCGATTATGCGTCGGCGCCCTACAGCAACGATTCGCCCAGATCTTTCTTTTTATTGGACTTTGCGATCCATATGATCGACCTTACTCCATACCTGTTCGGAGATATAAGCGAAGTGTTCAGCTTCAGCAAAGGTCCAAACGCTTATGCGGTTAGCGTCAAATTTGTAAGCGGTGCCATCGGCTCGCTGAGCTTCAATTGCGGAAGAACGTACGAGCTGCCTACGGAAGAAGTGGAAATTACGCTGGAGGGCGGAAACTTTATGAGCATCCATAACTCCTCCTGCTGGAAAATTGCCGAGGACGGCAAGGCCGTAGAGTGGCGGGAACCGCCGACCTTTATAAGCAGCGGAGACAGCGGGAATGAAACGGGGCATTTGGCGGAAATCGCCGACTTCCTTGAAGCGGTACGGTGCAAGAGATCAACAAGATCCAACATTTATGAAAGCTATAAAAGCATGGTTTTTTATGAAGCGATCAAAAGATCGGCGGAGAACGGCGAGGTTGTCAAGGTCATTTATGAGGAAAGCAAATAAATCGAACTGCGGGCGAAACCGTTTAAATCGGAGGCAAAAACCATATGGACAATTCCAAAGTCAAGTACAATTTCGAATACGACCGGAAATTGAAGATTTGTTTTATCGGCGCCGGAGGACATTCTTTCCGTAACGTTTACCCGACATTTCAATACGCCCCAGTAGATTTGGCAGCCATCTGCGATATCAACGGCGAACGTGCAGCGGCTTTCGCACGTCAATTCGGTGCGCGAAACCATTATACCGACCATCTAGAGATGCTCGAACGCGAGCGGCCGGATGCGGTATTTATCGTCACGTCTTACCATCCCGACGGCCGGGTGCAGGCAACGGATCTTGCCCTGGATGTGCTGAAGTTCGGAGCGCATGTCTGGATGGAAAAGCCGACGGCCGCCACCACCGATGAAGTGCGGCAGTTGATCGATGCCAGCAATGCCAACAACAAATACGTGATGACCGGGTTGAAAAAAATTTTTTTTCCCGCGATCGAGAAAGTGAATCAAATCATCTCTGCACCGGAGTTCGGACAGCCGTCTTCGATCTACATCCGTTATCCGCAGCATATGCCGCCGTTCGCCGAACGGTCCGATTTAACGAGAATCACAAGCCTGGTTGACCATATTTTTCACCCGGGCTCGATCATTCATTACTTGATGGGGAAAATCAGTCATTTATCGTATGAAAGAGAGCCGTTTAACGGCGGGACCGTTACAAATATGAGATTTGTTTCCGGAGCGATTGGAACCATGCATATGACCGCAGGACAATCGGGCGCAAGTCCGCTGGAGCGGTTGGAAGTGATTGGCAAGGGCGCGAACGTCGTTGTCGACAATGGAGTTAAGGTAACATATTACCGCAAAGCCAAACCTCCCGAATACGGAAGATCAAGGTCCTATATGGTGGATACCGAAAGCGCGCCGCTGCATTGGGAGCCGGAATTTTCGCTGGGTCAACTGTACAACAAAAATATTTTTTACCTCGGCTATGTGCCGGAAGTGCTGCATTTTTGCGAAAGCGTCCTTGGAGGCGAACCGCCGAGAAAAGGAACGTTGGAGGAGTCGCTTGAAATTCTCAAACTGCTCGAAGCTTACCGTAATACGCCGGAAGGTACAGTAGCCGTACTTAACTCGTAAGTGGCAGCCGCATACGGCCATTTTTCCTTCAGAAGAAGGAACCACCTTCAAATACAAATTGGGGGAATCAGGATGGTAATCAAAAAGCTTTGCACCAGCCTCGTTTGTGCGGCTGTAGTCATCTCGGCGTCCGGGTGCAGTAAAGGGGGCGATAGCGCATCCGAGCCAGGCAAGTCAAGCGCATCCCAGCAACCGGTTACATTGAAAATATTGCAGCACGGCGCGACAATATCTCAAGACGAAGTCAAGATGCTGTTAACGGACCCCGTGCAAAAGAAATATCCTCACATTACGCTTGAATTTTTCACGGCACCGACCGGCTACGGTTTGGAGCAAATGGTCGCTGCGGGAGATTTGCCGGATATGATTTACTCGGCGGACGTTCAACTGCCGTTTTTTCATAAGCTTGACGTCCCTTACGATCTTACGGAGCTGGTAAAGAAGTATAACGTCGATTTGGGCAAATTCGACCAACAAGCGATCGAAACGATCAAGATCAGGAGCAATCTCGGAAACGTACTGGCGGCACTGCCCTTTTCGTTAAACACCGGCGTACTGTACTATAACAAAAACATTTTTGACCGATTCGGCGTCCCTTACCCAAAAGACGGGATGACCTGGGAAGATGCGGTCGAGCTCGGGAAAAAAATCGGCAGAGTGGAAAATAATGTGACGTATTACGGTCTGGATAATCTCGAAATATCCCAGATGTCGCTCCCGGTCATCGACTATAAAACGAATAAGGCAACGTTCACTGCAGATGGCTTCAAACGATTTTTCACCATGTGGAAAGCGGTAAAGGAGATTCCTCCAGGCAATAAGGAGGTAGGGAAAGCGCGCGATAATTTTATGAAAAACAATACGCTTGCGATGCTGGCCGATTGGTTCTCGATCGTGACCCGCGCGATAGAAAACAAGGAGTTGAACTGGGACATTGCGTCTTACCCGGTATTTGCGGAAAGACCGGGAATCGGACTCCGAACAGAATCTCATATGCTTGTCATTACTTCGGCCAGCCAGCATAAGGAAGAAGCTTTCCAGGCGATCACGGCGATTCTTAGTGACGAAAATCAAGTGCGTGCGGCTAGAATGGGAAGGTTGTCTTCCTTGAACGATCCGAAATATAAACAATTGTTCGGAGCGGACGTTCCAGGATTGGCGGGTAAAAATATAAAAGGCGCCCTTTCGATAAAATCCGCCTCCATATTGCCTTCCAACAAATACACGGATATCGCCGGTGCCGAGATCGGAAACATCATGAGTGCCATTCTTCAGGGGAAAGATGTGAACACCGCGCTTCGCGAAGCGGAGGAACGTGCCAATCAAAAAATTGCGACGGAACTGGCGGCTAATAAGTAAACGATTACATGTGGATGTGCACAATCAAAAACTCGTCCCTGCCATTTTTGCAGGGGCGCGTTTTTGATTTAAGGCAAGCGGCGATAGATCTTCGCAGTTTTTGAATACTGCATCAGGCTGAACGCCGCAGGGGAACGATTATTTTTGGGCTTATTTAAGACGCTGGAAATACATTGAAGCGATACCATATGTATGAAATAATGAATCCGAGAAAAGCTGGACAGCTTTCCCGTATTTCCTTGAAATCCGAGTTCCTATTAAGAAGCAGGGAGGACTGATGATGAAGCGATCTCGGCTTGCCGGTTTGCTTGTTTTCGTATTGGTAGCGGTCATGTTATTAAGTACTCAAGCGTTCGCTGACAACGAAGAATCGGCGGGGTGGAACGAAAATCAGGTTACGGCTGAAGCGGCAGCGGACAATTTGCTTGAAAATCCCGGGTTTGAACAGGAGCCGACAAATGGAATAATTCCGGGATGGATTCCGGTCCGTGCGGGAGGAGCCGCTGTATCGGGCGATGTTTATAAAAGCGGCCGTTACAGTCTGAGAGTAGACGATCAGTCGGCTACGCTGAACGGTGGAGCATGGAGCGCCATCATTGCGGCACAGCCTGGGGAGCGGTTCCGGTCCGAGGCGTATATCCGGGTCGAACAAGGGACGGCTATCCTGTACATGGAGTTCGTTAACGCCGAAGGAAAGCATCACAGTTATGCCACATCATGGACCGGCGGTCCGACATCCGGACAGTGGGTACCGGCCATTGTGGAAGGAACGGTACCGGAAGGTGCTGCAGGCGTGCGGGTGCTGCCGTATTCGGGGGCGAAAACGACCTGCTTGTGCAATTTTGACGATATTAAGCTGATAAAAAAGGGAGAGAGTTTATTGAGACAAAAGTTTGGTCCGATTCAAACGATCCCTGACGCCGTGCTGAACAAGCTGGGGCAGTCGGCCGCCATCGGGACGGGGAAAGACGGTACGCCGGAATCTTATTTTTTTGCTAACGGCGCTCCGGGTACGTTCTATGCGCTGGATGCCGTGACGGGGGAAAGGCGTTTCTCCCAGCAGGTTACGGGAGCAAGCATCGTATGGGGGATGACATACTCGCCGAACGGTAACGTTTATTTTGCCAGTTCGGAAACCGGCCGGCTTTTCCGGTATTCTCCGAGTGAGCGGAACATAACGGATCTCGGGTTGAACCCTTCGGGCAGCTTTGTGTGGGATATTGATGCCACGCCTGACGGCCGTTATTTGTACGGTGCGGTATACCCGAAAGGCAAAATGTTCGAATATGATACAGAGACAAACCGGTTTCGGGATTTGGGAACGATGGTGCCGGGGAAAGAATATGTCCGCGGTCTCGGGGTAACCGACCGGTACATATACGCCGGTTTGGGTACATACGCTGGTGAGGAACCGCGGGTCGTGATCCGGTATGACCGGACGACCGGCGGGAAGACGGAGATCGTGATTCCGACCCAAAGCACATTCATATCCGACGTTCACGCATACGGCGGGAAACTGTTTGCAACGGCGGGATCTCTATACGTGCTGGACGAGGAAACGTTCCAGCCGCTCGATTCGTTCGGATTTGGCGGACAAATCTCGCCTCCTTCTCCAGACGAGACAAATCTCGTTTACTATACGAGCGGCAGCAAAATTTGCAGTTACCGTCTTGATTCGGGTGCCCGCCAAGAGGCCGGCATGCTGCCGTCCATGGCCACTACGGCGATGAAAACGCTAGGCTGGGTTCGCGCCGCTGCAGGAGAATTCGCCGGTAAAACCGTGCTTGCGGGAGTCACGTCTTACGGCGACAGTTTTCTGTTCGACCCCGTAAGCGGTAGATCGACTGCGGTGAATCTGGAAGTGCCCGGTTCGCCTGTTCAGACGCATTCGTTAAAATCAGGGCCGGACGGAATGCTGTATATCGGGGGCTATCACCAGGGCGTGAGTGTCTACGATCCGGACGAAAAACGCTTTAAAGTTCAACAATTCCATACGCTGCAGCCGGAAAGCGTCGGATTTTTGAACGGGAAAGTTTATTTCGGGATGTACGGAGGAGCGCAAATTTTCGAATACGATCCGGCGCGGCCTTGGCAGTACGGCACCGCGTCCGGCAACAATCCGTACCGTGCTTATGACATTCGGGAACAGGACCGGCCGTATGTATTCGCATCCGGCGACAATAAGCTGTTTATCGGTACGATCCCTGATTACGGGCACCTGGGAGGAAAGTTAACTATCTACGATGCGGGCTCAAATAAATGGAAAGAATACGAAAACTCCGAACTCGTCCATAACCAAAGCATAACCGGTTTGGCTTACAGTGACGGAAAGTTGTACGGAAGTACCACCATCAAGGGAGGATTGGGCATAACGCCGACGGAATCGGAAGCTAAGCTATTCGTATGGGATGTTGCAGGCGAGCGGAAATTGCTCGAGCGCAATCTGGAGCTTCCCGGACATAAGCCGCCGATGATCGGCAATCTTGCCATCGGACCGGACGGACTTGTATGGGGGGCGACTGGAAGCGCCGTCTTTGCGCTCGATCCGGTTACGCTGGGCGTTGTCAAAAGTCGTACGCTCTATTCTCCGAACTTGGACAATTCGGGCAGCTGGCGCCCTTTCGACCTGATTTTCGGCGATGACGGCTATATTTACTCGACGATCGGGGGAGCGATCACGGTCATTGATCCGGCTACGCTGGATTTCGATCAGTTGTCTCCGAAAGCGAACGTGATCGCGCTCGACAAAGATGGAAGCGTATATTACTCCTTGTCCGGCAAAGATATTTTCAAGGTCCCGGTTAAACTGCAGTCCGTCCAAATCGCCGTGTACGAACCCGTTCTTCCCTGGAACGGATCGACCGATCTTAGGCTGAAGGGGATGCTGGCGAACGGCAAGCCGGCAAAACTCGAGGCGGCAACCGTCCGGTATGTGTCGAGCAATCCGCAAGTCGTATCGGTTGACGTGTACGGTCATGAGATTGCACTTTCTCCGGGCCGGACAGATGTCCGTGCTGAAGTGACGCTGGACGGAACGACAGTTGCATCGGAGCCGGTATCGATACAAGTTATTGCAACGGTTCCGGCGATCGCAGGCCAACTATCGGAATACCGCTCAACGGGGCTTTTGGACGAACAGCTTTACCGCCAGTTGGATAACAGCTTGCGCCAGGCGAGTCATCACCGCGATAAGGGAGATCACGTTAAAGCGGAACAATTTATTCGAAAATTTGTCGATGACCTGAACGATACCCGTCTGAGCGATCCGGAATTCGAAGATGCCCGTCGTTTGCTGCAGACCGCTATTTCCGATCTGCGGCGACAATGGACTTCATAAGACGATGCATGCCCGACAATGATAAGGAATGCGATCCGGAAATGGGAATCCAGCGGGCAACCGAAAAGGCAGAAACTTAAGAACTATTGAACCGCATCACAGCTAAATTGTATAAAAACCGGGCAGCCCACGACAGGCTGCCCGGTTTTTATGACGTTCGTATCGATTGGCTGCATGTTTTGTTACGGCCGCATCGACCATTCATGATTTGGGATGCATAGGGGTATACAGGGATCAATCCGAGTGCAGCAGAAACGCAAAAAATTGTTGTATACTTGTGTATGATCATTCCATTCCGCTTTACTACAGAAGAGGAGAGGAGATTCGGAGTATGGCAAACCGAAGCTGCGCCGCGATCGTCAATGACGGCATGATTTTAATGGTAAGACAAACTTACAAGGATGAGACGTTCTGGACCTTCCCCGGCGGGAGAATAGAAGCCGGCGAATCACCGTCGCAATGTGCCATTCGGGAAACGAAGGAAGAGACGGAACTTGAAATCGAAATCACGGATCAAGTGTGCGAATATTTCAGTGCGAAAATAAATGGCACTTATTACTGCTATTTTGGAAAAATCATCGGCGGTACGGCACAACTGGGCAGCGATCCCGAACTAGGCGAGAGCGAACAGGAATTAGTTGACTTGCAATGGTTTCCTGTCAATGAAGTGGCCGATCATCCGGAAGTAAAGCGGGTATTGACTTTTCTCGAGACTGGATCGAAGTAATGCGAGGAGGAGCGACCGCGTTAAATCGGTAAATTTCCTTGAAACATTCGAAACGTAATCTCATCTAGATTACTTATCGTTTCTAATGTTATACTATATAAGTTACTTTTCAAGGACAGGGGAAATCAAATTTTCATGAGCTTGTTAACGGTTGAAGAGTTAAGTCACAGTTTTGGTGGCAGAGTGTTGTTCAAAAACGTATCGTTCCGCCTGCTGCCGGGCGAGCATGTAGGTCTGGTAGGGGCGAATGGCGTCGGCAAATCGACGCTGATGAATATATTAACCGGTCAATTGCTCAAGGATACCGGGAAAGTGGAATGGACGCCGAAAGTGAATTACGGCTATTTGGATCAGCACACGAAGCTGACCCCGGGCAAAACCGTCAGGGAAGTACTGAAAGATGCGTTTTTGCCGCTGTTCGAGCTCGAGAAGGAGCTGAACGGCATAACGGAACAGATGGCGGATGCCGATCCCGAGCAGCTGGAACTGCTGCTTGAACAGATGGGCGAAATTCAAGACCGGCTGGAAAACAGCGGCTTTTATTTGCTTGACGTGAAAGTGGAGGAAATGGCTAACGGTCTCGGCCTGGCTGCCATTGGATTGGACCGCGACGTGGCGCAGCTCAGCGGCGGACAGCGGACAAAAGTGCTGCTCGCCAAGCTTTTGCTCGAACAGCCTACGGTGCTGCTTTTGGACGAGCCGACCAACTATTTGGACGTGGAGCATATCGAATGGCTCACGGATTATTTGCAAAATTATCCTTACGCATTCATGCTGATTTCCCATGATACGGAATTTATGAATAAAGTCGTCAGCGTCGTTTATCATCTGGAGTTTGCGAAACTGACGCGTTATACGGCCAATTATGAGAAATTTTTGCAAATGGCCGATATCAACAAGCAGCAGCATATCGACGCTTATGAAAAGCAGCAGGAATATATCAAGAAGCAGGAAGATTTCATACAGCGCAATAAGGCGCGGTATTCCACATCCGGCCGGGCCAAAAGCCGTCAAAAGCAGCTGGAACGGATCGATCGCATCGACCGCCCGGAGGAGGCGCTGAAGCCGACGTTCGTGTTTAAGGAATCGCGCGCCAGCGGCCGTCTCGTGTTTGAGGGAAAAGACATGGAAATCGGATACTCGCATGCCCTTCTTCCGAAAATGAACATGTCGATTGAGCGAGGCGACAAAATTGCGATCGTCGGCTGCAACGGCGTAGGGAAATCGACGCTGCTGAAAACAATTTTGGGTAAAATAGAGCCGTTCAGCGGCAAAACGTATCTGGGCGATTTCTTGTATCCGTCCTACTTCGAGCAGGAAGTAAAGGCGCCGAAT
Organism: Paenibacillus allorhizosphaerae; assembly: GCF_910594985.1. Lineage (GTDB taxonomy): Bacteria > Bacillota > Bacilli > Paenibacillales > NBRC-103111 > Paenibacillus_G > Paenibacillus_G allorhizosphaerae. The sequence goes on along the minus strand of NZ_CAJVCE010000003.1, from coordinate 488,768 downwards.
CTGACGCCGATTGACGATGTATGGAATGAGTTCTCCCATATGAATCAGCATGAGGTGCGCGCGGCACTGGCGCGGTGCGGATTAACCAATGAGCACATTACGCGTCCTTTAAGCAGTCTCAGCGGCGGAGAGCAAGCCAAAGTGCGCCTGTGCAAACTGCTCATGCGGGAAAGCAACTGGATTTTGTTCGACGAGCCGACCAATCACTTGGACGTTGCGGCGAAAGACGAACTGAAGCGGTCGCTGAAAGAATATAAGGGCACGGTGCTGCTCGTGTGCCACGAGCCGGAATTTTACGAGGATTGGGTTACGAAAGTATGGGACGTGGAACAATGGTCCGCGGCCAACGCTGTGAAATAAAGATAATGGTAGAGGAGTCGAGCCGAGAATGATTACCCATGTTGTATTTTTCAAATTAAAAGACCGATCCCCGGAATCCGTCAAAGTGACTTACGATGTACTGAAGAACATGGAAGGAAAAATTCCGTACCTCCGGCATATCGAAGTTGGCATGGACGTGCTTCATCAGGACCGGTCTTATGACATTGCGTTGATTACGAAATTCGATTCGCTGGACGACCTGCAGAAATACGACGTTCACCCGCTTCATATGGAAGTCAAAGCGCATATGAAGCAGGTGCTGGATGGAACGAGCGTTTGCGTCGATTTTGAAAGCTGATCCACGGCGCAATGGTTACCACAGCAGGGGCTTCATCATCATGAGCCACAGCATAACGAACAGCACGAACAAATATAAGTAAAGCGATCGTCTCAGCTTTCGCAGCAGGGCCGGATGGTCGTTCTCAGGCTGCCGGAGTTTGCGGATCGTCGGGGAAAAGGCCCGTGCCATGAAAAAAAGCGAGGCGAACAGAACGACGAACGTTCCCGCGATATAAGGGGTCGTCCACGGCCAGCGGCCGAGCCACATGAGTAGCAATCCGGAGAAGACAAGGACATGACCGGCGTGTTTGGATAATCGGACGACAAAGTGAAAAGAGTCCAGGTAGGAAGATTTCAGCTCGCCTTCCGCGGTCTGCAGCTTGCGAAGCATGGGGATCAGCACGAAGAACGGTCCGATGGATACCATCGCGCTGACGGAATGAATGAATACGATCCAAGGATACATGGGTGAGAAGCCTCCAAGCCTTAATTAAAAACTGAATCAGTGCAGCAGGCACTTGCCCACGGCCAACCGCAGACCGATAAGCGCGGATGGCGTGCGTCCGTTTGCCCGCTGCACTGTTTTTGTATCTTTAGATCGCGCGGAATTCGTGTACCCAGACTTTCATTTGCGGAAGCCAAGGCATGCCGGCATGCATCGATAAAATATAATTTTTATACTCATCGACATTCGCGAAGCCTTCGGTTTTCACCGCTTCGTCGGTCAATTCGCCAAGCGACTGCTGGTACACTTTGGTTACCTCGAATTGGCGGCCGTTCAGTTCCATAATTTCGCCCGGATCGGCATATCGGCCGTTCCGGCGGGTTGCGGTCTTTTCGCCGCTAAGCACTTTCGCAACATCGTCTTCTTTGGTAACAAGACGGTCGATACTACAGGTTTTCGGTGGCAAAGTTTCAGACATCGTTTGTTGTAACCTCCTTTAAGTTAGAATCCTAACGTAGCTTACACGAAAATGACACGAGAATCAAATAACGGAGGCATGAATCGCGATGAAACAACGGATTCAAATGGATTATGTGAAGGAACTGTTACAACTGCTACTGTCCACGCCAAGTCCGAGCGGTTATTGCGGGGACGTCATGAACAAATTGGCAGCGGAAGCGAATAAACTCGGGTACGAAATGAGCTTCACCCCCAAAGGCTGCGGGATCATCACCGTGCCGGGCACAAGCAGCGAGCGCGTCATCGGCATATCCGGGCACGTCGATACGCTGGGTGCGATGGTACGGTCGATTAAAGCGAACGGCGCGCTGCGCTTCACGTTGGTTGGCGGCTACATGCTCGGCTCTGTGGAAAACGAATATTGCCAGGTGCATACGCGGAATGGCAACGTGTATGACGGGACGATCATGACGACGAAGCCGTCGGTGCATGTGTACCCCGATGCGCGCGAGATGAAGCGGGAAGAAACGGTAATGGAAGTAAGGCTGGATGAACAAGTACGCAATGCGGACGATGTCAAAGCGCTAGGCATTCGTGTAGGCGATATCATCTCCTTTCAGCCTCGAACGGAATTTAAAGCAAACGGCTTCGTCAAATCGCGCCATCTTGACGATAAAGCCGGCGTTGCTGCCATCTTCGGTTTGCTCGAATGGTTGAAACGGGAGAAGCTGCAGCCGGCGTATACACTGAAAATATTGATCAGCACCTACGAGGAAGTAGGGCACGGAGCCGCCTGGATTCCCGGCGAGATCAGCGAGATGATTGCCGTCGATATGGGGGCGATGGGCGACGATCTGAGCTGTACCGAATTTGACGTCTCAATCTGTGCGAAAGATTCTTCCGGGCCATACGATTACGCCATGACCTCCAGGTTGATCGAGCTTGCGGAGAGCGAACAATTGTCCTATGCGGTGGACATTTATCCGCAATACGGCTCGGACGCTTCCGCGGCGCTCCGGGGCGGCAACAACATTCGTGCCGCATTGATCGGCCCCGGGGTACACGCATCCCATGCCATGGAGCGAACGCATTTGGACGGCATACGCCATACGACGACGCTGCTTGCCGCATATGTCATGGAGCCGGCAGCGGGCTACGACAAGCAATAAAATGCAGTGCAGCCAGAAAGGAGCGGAGCGCTCATGAATATTTTGACCGTGGAACAACTTTATGTAAGCTACGGCGAGAAAGTGCTGTTCGATCATATCGACTTTCAAATCAACGAGAAGGAGCGAATCGGACTTGTCGGCGTCAACGGAACGGGAAAATCGACGCTGCTGAAAGTGATGGCCGGGCTCGAACCCGTGGAGAAAGGAAAGCTGACGCACGCCAATCATTTTCGTGTGGAATACTTGCCGCAAAATCCGGATTTCGATACCGAATCGACGGTGCTGGAGCAAGTGTTCTTCGGCGATACGCCGCTCATGCAGGCGCTGCGGGAATACGAATCGGCACTTGCGGAGCTGCAGCTGTCGCCCGAGGACGAGAAGAAGCAGGCGAAGCTGTTCGCCGCTCAGCAGCGCATGGACGCAACGGGCGCGTGGGAAGCCGGCACTGTCGCCAAGACGGTGCTGACCCAGCTCGGCATCCGCGATTTCGGGCAAAAGGTCGGCATGCTATCCGGAGGCCAGCGCAAACGGGTCGCGATGGCTCGCGTACTGATCCAACCGGCGGATTTGCTCATTTTGGACGAGCCGACGAACCATATCGATCACGAGACGGTGGAATGGCTCGAAGAGTTTTTGAGCAAGTGGAAGGGGGCATTGCTGCTTGTCACGCATGACCGTTACTTTCTTGACCGGGTCACGAACCGCATTTTCGAGTTGGATCGCGGGGAGCTGTACAGCTACGAAGGCAATTATGCGGCATTTTTGGAAAAGAAAGCGGATCGTCTCGAGCGGGAAGCCGCGGAAGAAGATAAGCGGCAAAATCTGCTGCGCCGCGAGCTAGCCTGGCTTCGCAGAGGTGCCAAAGCACGGACGACCAAGCAGAAAGCGAGGATCGAACGCGTCGTCGCGCTGCGCGACAAGAAAGTGGATGGGCCTGCCGCACAGCTCGACATCTCGCTCGGCGGAAGCCGGCTCGGCAAAAAAATTATGGAGCTGGAGCATGTCTCCAAATCGTTCGGGTCGCGCCCGATCGTGGACAGCTTCAGCTATATCGTGCTGCCGGAGGACCGTATCGGCATTATCGGTCCAAACGGGACCGGGAAGTCGACGTTTCTTAACCTGCTGGCCGGACGGCTGACGCCGGACAGCGGCACGATCGATGTCGGTCCGACCGTGAAACTCGCTTACTACACGCAGGAAACCGTCGAAATGAACGATAAGATGCGGGCGATCGACTATATCAAGGAAGTCGCGGAAGTGGTGCGTACGGCGTCCGGCGATAGCGTAACGGCGGCGCAAATGATGGAACGGTTCCTGTTCTCCCCTGCACAGCAGTGGACGCCGATCGGAAAGCTGTCCGGCGGGGAGAAGCGCAGGCTGTACTTGCTTCGCACATTGATGGGAGAACCAAACGTGCTGCTGCTCGACGAGCCTACGAACGATTTGGACATTCAAACGTTAACCGTGCTGGAAGAATATTTGGACGATTTCCCCGGCGTCGTCATTACGGTTTCCCATGACCGCTATTTCCTGGACCGAACGGCCGACCACCTGTTCGTCTTTGAAGGCGACGGACGCATTCGCCGCTTTTTCGGCAACTACACGGAGTACATGGAAGCGGTCAAACAAGAGCGTCAGGCCGAAGAGCAGCTGAAGCGGGAGACGAAGCCGGAACCGTCAGGAGCAAACGCGGCCAATGAATCCAGACGCGATTCGAATCGGCCGAAGAAGCTGTCTTACAATGAACAGAAAGAGTGGGACGGAATCGAAGCCAAAATCGCCGGGCTCGAAGAACGGCTGGAGCAGGTCAAAGCCGAGATCGCCCAAGCGGGCAGCGACTACGGAAAAGTACAGCAGCTGTTTCAGGAGGAGCAGGAGTTGACCGCGCAGTTGGAACAAGCGATGGATCGATGGGCGGAGCTGTCCGAGCTCGTCGAGAGCATCGCCAAGACCAAGTAAGGTAATCCGGAACGAAAGCATTTTCAGGCTTACACTCTGCCGGTTTTACCGACCGCATGCTTGATGTAACGGCACCCGTTCGATGTATAAATATAGGCGGATAAGCCCAATACGGTTGGGAACAGCCAATTTTTATGATATAATATGCGTTTGGAAGCGATAATTATACGGTTTGCTTCAGTCTACCAATGGAAAGTAGGTTGTTATTTCATGATAACGGTCACGAATGTCACCTTGAGATACGGCAAAAGAGCGCTGTTCGAGGATGTAAACATCAAGTTTACGCCGGGCAACTGCTACGGTTTAATCGGGGCGAACGGCGCAGGGAAGTCCACCTTCCTGAAAATTTTGTCCGGCGAATTGGAGCCGAATAAAGGGGAGGTCAGCATCACGCCAGGCGAACGGATGGCGGTGCTGAAACAGAACCATTTTGAATACGACGATGTGGAAGTGCTTCGTACGGTAATGATGGGGCATTCCCGTTTGTTTGAAATTATGGAAGAAAAGAATGCGCTCTACGCCAAACCGGATTTCTCCGAGGATGACGGGATGCGTGCGGCGGAGCTGGAAGGCGAATTCCAAGACCTGGAAGGCTGGCAGGCGGAATCGGACGCGGCGGAGCTGTTGATCGGTCTCGGCATTCCGAAGGAGCTTCACGAAGTGCAGATGAAGGAGCTTGACGGCAACCAGAAAGTACGCGTGCTGCTTGCGCAGGCGCTCTTCGGGAATCCGAACATTCTGTTGCTCGACGAGCCGACGAACCATTTGAACATCGAATCGATCAACTGGCTGGAAAACTTCCTGGCGAAGTATGAAGGCACCGTTATCGTCGTATCCCATGACCGTCACTTCCTGAACCAGGTGTGTACGCATATTGCGGACATCGATTTCGGTAAAATTCAGCTGTATGTCGGCAACTATGACTTCTGGTACGAGTCCAGTCAGCTTGCGCTCAAGCTGGTACGCGAGCAAAACAAAAAAGTCGAAGAGAAGCGCAAAGAACTTGAAGAGTTTATTCGCCGTTTCAGCGCCAATGCCTCCAAGTCCAAGCAGGCGACCTCGCGTAAAAAGACGCTCGAAAAGCTTACGCTGGAAGACATCAGACCGTCCACGCGGAAATATCCGTTCATCAAATTTACGCCGGAGCGCGAAGCGGGCAAGCAGCTTCTGACCGTTGATCGGCTCAGCAAATCGATTGATGGACAGCCCGTGCTGAACAATATTAGCTTCACTGTAAATAAAGGCGACAAAATCGCCCTCGTCGGTCCGAACGGCATTGCGAAGACGACGCTGTTCCAAGTTTTGATGGGCGAGCTGGAAGCGGATGCCGGTGAATATGCTTGGGGTGTAACGACGACGCAGGCGTATTTCCCGAAGGACAACTCTGAGTATTTCCAAACGGACATGAACCTTGTCGATTGGCTTCGCCAATATTCGAAAGACCAAGACGAGTCTTATCTTCGCGGATTCCTCGGCCGCATGCTTTTCTCCGGAGAAGAGGCGCTGAAGAAAGCAAGTGTGCTGTCCGGGGGCGAGAAAGTGCGCTGCATGCTATCCAAAATGATGATGACCGGCGGGAATGTGCTTATTCTCGATGAGCCGACGAACCATTTGGATCTGGAATCGATTACGGCGCTGAACAACGGGTTGATCGACTTCGACGGCACGATGCTGTTCGTATCCCATGACCATCAGTTCGTACAGACGGTTGCGAACCGCATTATCGAAATTACGCCTAACGGCATGATCGACAAAATGATCACGTACGACGAGTATCTTGATAACGCGGAAATCCAGAAGCAGCGGGACGCGCTGTACGCGTAAGACGGGCCAACGCAAAAAAAGGATGAGCCGCTGCCTTCAAGCGAAGACAGCGCTCATCCTTCTTTTCCATGCGGCCCGATCAGCTTCCGCCGGTTCGACGCCGTTGGTTGTTCGGCTTTTTGTTATTTTGGCTGCGCATCACGGCATCATTGCCTGCGCGTTGCTGACCGTTGCCCTTTGCATCATGCTGCGATTGCTTTTTTTGTGCGAGCTTGTTTTTAATCGCGTCCGCCAGGCTCACCTTGCGCGTGGCTTCGGGAGCCCCCGACGTATCGTTCGTGTTCGTGGAGTCCGACATCGTATACACCTACCCTGTCCATAATAGTTTCATTCTACTGGATAAGAGTGCCCGGAAGCAATACTTTACTACTGAAAGAGTCGGAGGCGAGGCGGATGAAACTGCAAGAATGGACGGAAGCGCAGCTGCAGCAATGGACGACAGACGATGCGTCCGTAGACGGCACGGCAATCCGGTACGTATTTTTTTACACGCCGCTTTGCGGTACATGCAAGGTCGGCGAACGGATGCTGGAAATTGTGCTGGAACTCGACCCGCGGCTTCCCCTGGGCAAATGCAATGTGAATGTTTGCCGAAGCTTGCCGTTCGAGTGGAAGGTCGAGAGCGTGCCTTGCTTGCTGCAGCTGGACAGAGGAGTGGTTGCGCAGCGCCGGTATCGCATGGACTCGGTCGATGAACTGTATCGCTTTATTAAGCAAGACGCACATACAATTTGAAAGTGAAGGAGGATAACCGAGTGAACCAAATTGGATTAACTGTAGGCAGCTTGGTTAGAGCGTCATACAAAACAGGGGAGTACGTAGGAGAAATCGTGGAACAGACGTCGGCGGCGAAAGCGGCTGTGAAAATTCTCGCGGTACTCAACCATCCGACGCAGGGGAATTTGCATCATCCGGATAATCCGGACGTTGCGTACTTTCATCAGCGGCGGGCGCTCAGCTTCCAGGAAATCGCTCTGATGCCGATCGATACGATTCGGCCTTATCATGGGACCGTTCCCGACTATAAGCAGTCGCTGCAGCAAGCGCTGGAGACGGATATGGATCAGCTTCGGCGGACGATTCGGTTTGCGGAGAAATGCTTGGCTGAACTGGAGCAATTAAAGAAAGAGTACTAGAATGACGGGCGGGAGTGACAGCGATGCTGTTTGTGCTTATCGGTTTATGGACAGTCGGTTTGCTCCTGCTGGTAACGGACCCGAAACGGCCGATGACCCGCTGGCTCAGCGCCATCGCATTTACCGGCGGCAGCGGCGGGTTGTCAGCGGTCATTGCCGATCATGTCGTCCCGTATGCATTCGATCGGCAATGGTTGACGGAGCCGGCAGCGCTGCTGCTGTCCAAAGCGGAACTCATCTGTTCGCTTACATGTTATTACGGGCTGCCGTACACGTTCCTGATGTTTGCAATCCATTATTACCCGGACTATCCGTTATGGGACCGATACGGGAAACGGTTCATCCCGTGGCTGCTGTTAATTCCGCCGGCACTTTCCTTCGCCTTCGAGCCGAAGCCGGGGGACCCGATTCCTTACCATTATGTTATTTTTTGGGCGACGCCGTATATCATCGCCGGGATTGCGATGCTCATTCATTCCGTTTTGCGCGAGCGCAATTCTTTTTTGCGCCGAAGCCGGCTGCTCACGACAACAGCAGCGGCGCCGACCTTATTTTTTGCCTTATTTACGTTATACGTGCTGCCTGCTTTTTTTCAAATGTACGAGTTATGGCGCTACAACGCCTGGGTGATCGCGTTTACGCTCGCCGTCATTATCGGTTCTAGCTTGCGCTATGGTTTCATGGGACTGCAAATTTCGATCCAGAACCAAAAGCTCGACTATACGCTTCGCGCCATCACATCCGGAACGTCGATCCTGAATCACGCGATCAAGAACGATGTCGGCAAAATCCGCTTGTTCGGCGAGAAGATCAAAACGGAGGCGGCGGACGGCCGCACCTCTCCCGAGCAGGTCGTGGAGGACATCGAAGTGATCATGGCGGCGTCGCAGCATATTTACGACATGCTTTACCGTATTCAGGGGCAAACGCAAGAAGTTGAGCTTCACTTGGAGGAGCTGCACCCTGCGGAGCTTCTGCACGAATGTCTGCACATGCTGGCGCCGCAGTTGTCTTCCGCCAACGTGAAGGAACAGTACGCTTACCAGGGGTTGCTGATCGGAGACCGCGCACAGCTGACGGAAGTATGGACGAATGTGCTGACCAATGCGCTCGAGGCAATGCCGCGTGGTGGGGATTTAACGGTACGGCTGACGGAAACGAAACGCAAAATTGTCGTTGAAATTAAAGACAGCGGCAGCGGAATGGAAAAGTCACAGCTGAAACGCGTGTTCGATCCGTTCTATACGACCAAGAGCGGGAAAAAATTAAACTTCGGTTTGGGGCTGTCCTATTGTTATAATATTGTTCAGAAGCATAAAGGCACGATGAATATTCACAGCAAGCCCGGACAAGGAACGAGCGTATTCATGCAGTTCCCGAAGACCAAGCGGCTGCCGGCCCAAAAGGAGTTGGACTGATATGGAATCGAATGCTCCGAACATTCGCGTGTTCATCTGCGAGGACGATCCCGACTGGCTTAGAGGACTCAAGAGCTATCTGCAAAAAGAGCCCGATATCGAGATCATCGGCGAAGCTTCTACGGGAGAAGCGGGTGTGGCGTTCCTGGAGCAGACGGAAGCGGATGTGGTACTCATGGACATCATGATGTCCGATAACCCGGAAGGCTTATGGGCTGCCGCCGAGATCGTCAAATGCAGCGGCGCGCGAGTCATCATGCTCTCGTCGATGGAAGAAAAGGAAATGATCTTCGAAGCGTTCAAAGCCGGCGCCGTCGATTATATGGTGAAGTCCAATTTTACGGAAATACCGCAAGCGATCCGCAGCGCTTACCAAAGCCGCAGCGCGATCCATCCTAGCGTGGCCGCCCAGATGCGGGAGGAATTCCGTCGCTTAAAACAATTGGAGCACGAGGTGAGGTTGAAGGAGCTCAAAAACCTGCTGACCCCGACGGAAATCCAAGTGCTGGATTTAATTGAAAAAGGGCATACGCAGACGCAAATCGCCGATAAGTTCGTCGTCTCCATTCGTACGATCAAAGTGCATGTCGGCAATATTCTGAAGAAGCTTGGCGGGAAAAGCAGCAAGGAAGCTGCGCAAAAAGCGAAAGATATGGGGATTTTATAAATTTCCTTTTGGTGGTATAGTAGGAACTGTTTGATAATTGCTGTGATCATATTTCAATGGAGGCATGAGAGGAAGCATGAGTGCAAACGATAAAATTCAAATCGGCATTATTGGCGCAGGCAACATCGGCAACGTGCATATCCAGGAGTTCAAGAAATTGGCGGATGTCGAAGTGGCGGCCGTAACGGATGTCTATCAGCCGCTGGCAGTGGAAAGAGCGAGCAAGTACAGCATTCCGAAAGTGTACGAATCGTATCAGGAGCTGGTGCAAGATCCAAGCATCGATGCCGTCGTCGTATGCGTACCGAATGAAGCGCATGCGCCGGTTGCGATCGATGCGCTGAAAGCCGGCAAACACGTGCTCCTCGAAAAACCGATGGCCATCAATGCCGCCGCGGCGAAGGAAATCGTAAAAGCACATCAGCTATCGGGCAAAACGCTCATGATGTCGCATCAAAGACGTTGGGAATGGATCAACCTGCAAGTGAAAGAGCAAATCGAGAAAGGCGCACTCGGGCAAATCTATAATGTCAAAACCGGATGGATGCGCCGCAAAGGGATTCCCGGTTGGGGCACCTGGTTCACGCAAATGAACAAATCCGGCGGCGGACCGCTGATCGACATCGGCGTTCATATGCTGGACGTATCGCTCCATTTGATGGGCAGTCCGAAGCCGGTATCGGTATTCGGCACGACTTACGCCGAGTTCGGTCCGCAGAAGCGCGGCATCGGCACTTGGGGGAAACCGGATTGGAACGGTTTCTACGATGTGGAAGATTTCGCCACGGCGCTGATCAAGCTTGATAACGGAAGCACCTTGACGCTCGACGTAAGCTGGGCGGCGCACACGAATTTTCAAAACAACGGAGCATATGTGTATTTGATGGGAACGGAAGGCGGTGCATCGCTCGGCGAAGGCAAAGGCCGATTACATACGGAACTCTTCGACCGTACAGCGGATGTTGAGCTTACTGCTCCTGCTAATGACGAGGGTCCTCGCGCGCGGATGAGCCGCCACTTCATCGACTGTATCCGCACAGGTAAAGAGCCGCTCACATCGGCAATGTCGGGCCTCGCCAACAGCTTGGTGCTCGAAGCGATCTATGAATCTTCCCGTACGGGCAATATGGTGAACCTGGATTGGAGTCTGTAAGCTTGACATGGAAGCTCTGCTTGAAATCAATCTGCAATTATTATTCAGCGTGATCGGCACGATCGCATTTGCGGTCTCGGGTGCCGTTGTAGCGATGGAAGAAGAGTACGATATTTTGGGCGTATTCGTCTTGGCGCTCGTAACGGCATTCGGCGGCGGCGTCGTAAGAAATTTACTGATCGGCATCCCGGTGACGACGTTATGGGAGCAAGGGCTATATCTTCGCACTGCGATCATTGCCGCTTTTCTCGTATTTGTCGTCCCGCTCAGCTGGATACGCAAATGGAAAATGTGGGAGTCCTTCTTCGACGCCATCGGCTTGTCCGCCTTCTCGATCCAAGGCGCGATGTATGCTGCGCAAATGAACGTGCCGCTCAGCGCCGTCATGGTAGCCGCAATGCTGACGGGCATCGGAGGCGGCATCATTCGCGATGTGCTGGCAGGGCGCAAGCCGCTTGTGCTGCGCGACGAGATATACGCCGTCTGGGGGCTGTTGTCAGGGCTTGTGATCGGCCTCGGCATTATTGAGGGCCCTGTACCGGTTCTATCGCTATTCTTTGCGATCGTTGCGCTGCGCATGCTGTCCGTGCAGCTCCAATGGCGGCTGCCTAGGCGGTCGCTTCGCCTTCACGACGAAATGTCGGCACACGTCTCTTCGGCTGCGACGCCGTTAGCTTCGAGCAAACCCGAGACAAAGGAGGCGGCAAAAGGTGAGTGAATCATGGCAGGACAGCACACGCGTGTCTTCCGTTTCCATCGCCGACAGGCTGGAGACCGTCAAATCGTTAAAGGAAGATGCGCTGGAGCTGTATGAGATTGCCAAAGACAAGGCGACCGGCGAGCATTACCTCCATTACGCTTACCTGCACCGCAATTTCGCCGCGGTCGGCCCAGAAGCGGGGCAGGAGGAAATATTCCATCAACTGATGCCTTTAGCCAGCGATGACGTGCTCGGCATCATGTTTAGCGATGCGGCGTACGAATATCCGGGTCACTGGAGCAAGCCTTTTCTGCGCAACGGGCCGGATGGCGATTACGTATGGTTCGATCCTTCCTACGCGGATCAGGAAGCCGAGAATGAAGCGATTGGCCGGGACATCGAGGAACAGCTTCGCTTGTTCAAACAAGCAGGCGAGCTGTCGCAGGAAGAAGTGCGCAAGCTGCTCGAACGTCTGGACCGTCACGATAAAGAATAGCTTAGGCAAGGAGTTTCCTCCGTTTAGATGAGGAAGCTCCTTTTTTTGCTCCCGCTTCCGCATATTTTCTGTAAGTTGATTCATCCTAAGTGGGAAAGCAACAACTTGTGTGAGGCTGCAGACAGGGAGGGTACAACAGGATGAACATCGCAAAACGCCGGAAATGCCGGCTGCTGCTGGCCATAAGCATTGGCTGCATGCTGACCGCCGCAGGCTGCGGCGGAAACAGGCCGCAGGCCAGCAGGCCGGGAGGCGGGATGGAGGACTACCGGCAGCAAGCTCTATTTGACCGCGATTCCCGTAATAATGAGAATCCTTCATTAGGCGTCAAGGAACGCTGGGTGGGCGAGCAAAATCAGAAACAGACGGACGAGGCAGGCAACCGATATCCGCTCGACCCGAACAATCCATTGTTATCGAAAACGATCAAATTCGATCCGCAGGTGGCGCAGAAACTGAGAAGCTTGCCGGGCATCCAGTCCGCACAGGTGCTGGTGACGGAAGCGAACGCATATGTCGCCGTTGTGCTTGACGGGCATAATCCGGATGCGGAGGCTTCCCCGGAAGTTACGAACTATCCTGTCCATTCGAAAGGCGGAATGGGCTTATTCGGGACAGGATCGAAACCGGATCGCATTTCGTGGACCGAGCACGGGGGGCTCTCGACAGAGGCGGCTACCGACATCCGCAAGCAAACGCAGGCATTCTCCCAAAAGTCGTTTAAACAAGTATTCGTTTCAGCCAATCCGAACTTCGTTCAACGCGTTCAATTTTACGCCAAAGAAGAGAAGGAAAAGGGCAACCTGTACGATTATTTGAACGAGTTCAACACGATGGTGCAGCATGTATTCCCAGTCGATGGAAATACCCGCAAGTAAATTTTCGCCTCAACGATGAACGCCGCCTCCCGGGTGCAACCGGGAAAGCGGCGTTTGTCTTGTATGAAAGGTCTATATTTCAAACTTATAGCCGACGCCCCACACCGTTTTAATATGTTTGGGCTCTTTCGGATCGACTTCGACTTTTTTCCGCAGATTGGTGATATGCACATCGACCGACCGTTCCGTGACGAATGAATCGATGCCGCGTATTTTGTTCAGCAGCTCTTCGCGGGAAAATACTTTACCGGGATTCATCCAAAAATTTTTCATGATCTCGAATTCGGAAAATGTCGTATCGACCGGGTGATTGTGCAGGAAAATACAGCGCTTTTCCAAATCGACTACGATATCTTTCATCGGGACGCTTTTTACCATAACGGCGGGCGAATTGCGCAGCGGGCTTCCCGACATCGCGGAGCGGCGAAGCAGCGCGCCTGTCCGCGCAGCCAACTCCCGCATGCTGAACGGCTTGCATAAATAGTCGTCGGCCCCGATCTGCAGCGCATTGACCCGTTCGGACACCTCGTTTTTCGCCGAAACGATAAGGATCGGCACGGAGGAGCTTTCGCGGAAATACCGGCACAAATCGATCCCGTTCGTATCCGGCAGTATCAAGTCGAGAATGATTACGTCCGGGTCGTGCTCCTGAAATAGCAGCTTCGCTTGCATCCCGTCACCCGCGCGATAAACCTTATATTGGTCTTCGCTTAAATAGATGGATATCATATCCGCTATACTTTGATCATCCTCTATCAGCAAAACGACAGACATCCATTTCACCTCGAATTGTTAGGAAAGTGTTAGAAAAATTTATATTTGCCAAACAGGGGATTACAACTTATTAAACGAATTCCGATCATAATAAACATCAGAAAGCCATAGTATTAACCCGCCGGCAAGGCATCGCGCTTTGGACTTGGCGGCGCCGATCATCCGTTATAAAGAACACATGCGTTATGAAGTATCTCGAATTCATGAGATCGAGATGTACAAAGGGGGACAAGCTTATGTTCATTTGTGAATATTTGGAACGGCAAATCCGCAGTTGCGTCGACGAGCTGAATACGCTTGTCATCGGCCAAGGCTGCGCTCTGACAGACTCGAATGTTGTCGAGAAAAGCATGGAGCTTGACAAACTGATCGTTCAAGCGATGAGCCGCTCCTGTCCTCTCCAAAAACAAGAAACCGCGATGGCGCATTAATCATACATGCATGATATTCCGGGCAGATGGAAATACCAAGAAGAATATACCGTTTTTGCTGCGGAACCGTCTTGGAAGGATGCGTGGATATCGTGAATAGCTGTTATAAAGTGCGTGCTTGCTGCAGTTCCGCCGGCTGCGCTTATGTAGATCATACAGACATTATTCAGACGATCAATCATGAATCGTCTTTTTCTTTTTCTATGTTCATGAACTCGCTGAACGATCAGCAGAACGTATCGAAATGTCCCGAATGCGGACAACGGATGTACTATTACCCGGTCACGTTTATAGCGGAGCCGACTTTTCATTGAGGAAGGACTACCAGGCACCTCTATAAGGGAAAAAGGGACGCAGGAATTATACCCACGTCTCTCCCCATTGCTGCACTTCGTCCATTACCGGACGGAGCGCTTTTCCTTTTTCCGTAAGCTCGTATTCGATTCGTACCGGCGTTTCGGGATATACATGACGGGAGATCAGACCGGCCGCTTCTAATTCTTTAAACCGTTCGGCCAGCATCCGATCGCTCATTCCTGGAATCATTTCGGATATATCTTTGAACCGGCATGGCCCTTGCAGCAGGACGCGGATAATCAGTCCGGTCCAGCGTTTGCCGAGAATTTCGAAGGCGGCTTCAAATTTGGGACACATGGAATGCAGTTGATCTGCCATTGCCTTTCACCTCTTTACATACATTTTAGCATAAGCTACTTGACAAATGTAAGCTTTTTTGTAGCAACTCACTAACTATTAGTAATATACTTTTATTTTAACACAAAACATTCGGATTCACTAACGATTCGACTTCCGGTACGCGTGCCAAGCGCAAGTTGGAACGTGATTTTGTCGAAATATAAGCGGTCTGGGCGTTTTGCATAAATTTGGGTTGAAAAATGCCGTCTTTTACAGTATAAAGGCGTTAGGCAAAAAATATGGATGGAACGATTTGCTCGCACTCATCCTTTTGACCAATTAGGAGGAATTATTTTATGTATGGAGCTCCCTTATCGGGACAGGCAAAAAAAATGATGCTGCTCGGCTCTGGCGAATTGGGAAAAGAAGTCGTCATTGAAGCACAGCGGCTCGGTGTGGAGACCATCGCGGTAGACCGCTACGCTTCGGCGCCCGCCATGCAAGTAGCGCATCGCTCTTATGTCATTCCTATGCTGGACGGAGAGGAGCTGCGCCGGATCATTGAACAGGAGCGGCCGGATTTGATCGTGCCGGAGATTGAGGCGATCGCCACGCAGACGCTTGTAGAGCTTGAACGGGAAGGCTACCGCGTCGTTCCTACCGCGAACGCCGCCCGGCTGACGATGGATCGGGAGGGGATCCGCCGTCTCGCGTCGGAGACGTTAGGACTGCCGACCGCGAAGTTTGCGTTTGCCGACAGCCTGGAGGAGCTGAAGACCGCCGTGGCCGAGATCGGCACGCCATGCGTGATCAAGCCGATCATGAGCTCCTCCGGTAAAGGGCAAAGCGTGTGCCGCACGCCGGACGACGTGGAAACTTCGTGGAATTATGCGATGGAAGGCGGGCGTGCGAAAAAAACGCGGGTCATCGTAGAGGAGTTCATCCGCTTCGACTCGGAAATTACGCTGCTTACCGTTCGTTCCGTATCGGGTACGACTTATTGCGCGCCGATCGGGCATATTCAAAAGGACGGAGATTACATCGAGTCCTGGCAGCCGCATGAGATGAGCGAAGAACAAATCCGCGAAGCGGAACGTATCGCCGGAGCGATTACCGACGCGCTGGGCGGAACCGGAATTTACGGAGTCGAGTTGTTTCTTGCGCCCGACAAAGTATATTTCAGCGAAGTGAGCCCGCGGCCGCACGATACGGGCATGGTGACGATGGCTACGCAGGATTTGTCCGAATTTGCGCTGCATGTGCGGGCGATTCTCGGCTTTCCGATTCCTACGATCCGACTGCTTACGCCCGGCGCATCTTACACGCTGAAAGCGGACCGCGAATCCGAGTCGTTCCGCATCGGGGGACTGGAAGAGGCGCTGTCGGTGCCGAATTCGCAAGTTCGTGTGTTCGGCAAGCCGGAGACGAAGATCGGGCGCCGGATGGCCGTTGCACTGAGTTCTTCTGACGATGTCGGCCAGGCGCGAAGACAAGCGAAAGAAGCGGCGTCCTGCTTGCGGATCGAATACGGAGATCAATGATCGTTCCGCTTGGGGTTGCAACTGAATGAAACCGCGCCGCGTTGCGAAACGTATGGATTACACAGCAACCTGAGCGCGTGCGCAGCTTCAGTTGAACTGACGGCTGCAGCATGTCGTATTATATGAACCTTAAGGAGTGGGACCATGAACGCTCATGAAATTGATTACCGTATTAACGGAACCGAAATGCAGTATGTCGAAATTGAACTGGATCCCGGGGAAAGCGTCATCGCTGAAGCGGGCAGCATGATGATGATGGATCAAAATATTCAAATGGAAACGATATTCGGCGATGGCAGCAATCAAGGGTCGGGGCTGATGGGCAAGTTGTTCGGCGCCGGCAAGCGTCTTTTGACCGGCGAAAGCCTGTTCATGACGGTGTTCACGAACCGGGGGCGGGGCAAAGAAAGCGTCAGCTTCGCTTCGCCTTATCCGGGCCGGATTTTGCCTATGGATTTAACGACGCTTAACGGTAAACTGATTTGTCAAAAGGATTCGTTTTTGTGCGCAGCCAAAGGCGTATCGATCGGCATCGACTTCCAGCGCAAGCTTGGTGCGGGCTTTTTCGGCGGCGAGGGCTTCATCATGCAAAAGATCGAAGGCGACGGGCTCGCCTTTGTTCATGCGGGCGGGACCATTTGCGAGCGGGTGCTGCAGCCTGGCGAAATGATTCGCGTAGATACCGGTTGTCTTGTCGCCATGACGCAGGACGTCGATTATGACATCGAGTTCGTCAAAGGCATCAAAACCGCGCTGTTCGGCGGCGAAGGATTGTTCTTCGCTACTTTGCGCGGACCGGGCCGGGTATGGATTCAATCGCTGCCGTTCAGCCGTTTGGCGGATCGCGTCATCAGCGCGGCAGGACCGGGCGGACGGAAGGAAGAAGGCAGCATCTTGGGAGGCCTTGGCAACCTGCTTGACGGCAAGTAACAAAAAGCGATATCATTCTTAGTACAACCTTACCAAAGATGCCATTACATATCGAAAGAGGTGCTCAACTTGGCATATCAACCCCAGGTCGTCGATGCCAAAATCGTAAGTCGCAATCCGAAAAACGGATTGTTTGAAATTGTAGCGCAGTTGAAAGATCGCACGGTTTGCCGTCTGATCTACGGGAAAGATGCGGAAGGCGCAACCGTGCCGACCCATATTAACCGTTTGCTGAAGGAACCATGCCCGATTTGCCGCAAAGATTTTCTTTGCAACTGCATGTCCAAGTTCAAAAGCGAAATCTCATCCCAGGCTCTGGAATTGGCGGGAACTCCTTAATCGGCAATTCAGCCGATGCAGATCGGGAGACGGCCGGTTGTTTCGGCCGGAGGAACGGTGTGTCCTTTTCAACGGATGAAGCCGCAATTGACCCGGTCAACAAAGCCCGTGGGCGCCATGCCCATGGGCTTTTTTTAAGTCGCACCACGGGAGACGGGAACGACATGCTTCGTTTACTTATATATATTGGAGCGGCATGCACCCTGATTTTGACCGGATCCGTTGTTTTTGTATACGTACAGACGGCGTCCCTTGTCCGCGAGCAGACGGAGCAGCAGATGCGATGGACGCATGGTCAGATCGTGCAGCGCATGCAGCACACGGTGTCGGAGCTTGATCGAACGATCCGGTTTCTCGCGTCGGATTATGTCGTTCGGCGGTTTGCCGAAAGCGGCTTCAGCCGGGAAACGCCGGAGGATGCAGGGATAAGGGACGAACTGGACGCCATGATCCGGCGGCAAGCGGCACAGTTTCCGTATATTTCGGAGTTGTGCGTGACGCAGGATCAAACCGGAATATCGCTCTGCAATCAGACGGATCCCGAAGGCTCGGCGCTTGCATCCCGGATGCTGCCGGCTATATCCCGTAACGAGCGGCTGCTCTATGCCGCATCGGATATTCCGGGCCGCGAGTCTGACCCTGTGAAGGAACTGATCTATGTCATGCCGATTACGGAAAGAGGCACAAGCGTGGTGAAAGGAACCGTCTCGCTGTCTCTGAATGTCGCGCGAATGTTGAAGGATACGGCAGGAGAGCAGCTGCTTAGCGGCATGATCGTCTACAACGATCGCGGGCAGCTCCTGTATCGGTATCAAGCACCCGGACAACCGACGGTGGCCTTGCCCGGCCACGGCAATGAACAGGGCAGCTTCGATAATTGGGAGCGAGGTCGGTTTATTTCCCAGAAGCTTCTTGATATTCCTCAGGCCGCCTGGTATTCGCGCGCAGAAATCACGCCCCCGGGTTTGTTGTCCGGTAGACGCAACGCTGTGCCGCTGGCATTCGTTTTTGCCTTGACATTGATTGCTGCTGGCGGCGCAAGCGCTTTCTTATATAGGCGATACTATCAATCGCCCGTCGAACATTTGAGACAATTGATGAAACGGGCGGAACGCGGCGATTGGAAAGCGTACTGGGTCGGTAAAAGCAGCAGCCTGCAAGAGTTGGGAGACAGCTATAATCAAATGTTGAACCGGCTGGAGGAACTGATTCGTCAAGTGAAGCGGGAAGAAGCGCTCAAGAAAGAGGCCGAGATGGAAGCGCTGCAGTACCAGCTGAATCCGCACTTTCTATATAATACGCTGAATACGATCAAATGGGTGGCCAAGCTTCATAAAACGCCGCAAATTTCCGAAGTGGTGACCGCGCTTGTACGGCTGCTGCAAGCGAGTTTGGGAAAAAAGGGAGATTTCATTACCGTTAAAGAAGAAGTCGGGCTGCTGCAAGATTACATGGAAATCCAGCGCTTTCGTTACGGTGATAAAATACGGCTGGAGTGTGTGGTAGAGGCAGGTGCGAACCACTGCTTACTGCCATGCATGCTGCTTCAGCCGCTCGTTGAAAACGCAATTGTTCATGGCATCGAGCCTGCGAAAAGGGAAGGCTTGATCCGAGTCAACGTCAGTTTGGATCCGAAACGAGATTTGCTGATTTGCGAAGTTGAAGACAATGGAATCGGGATAACGGAGGAGAATACGGAAAAACCGGATGAGGAGACGGGTGGAGTTCGGGTGCGTGAACGGATGAGCGGTATCGGCGTGCGGCATATCCGGGAGAAGATCAAGCTTTATTACGGCAGCGGATATCATTTGCATATCATCGGCAAGCCCGGCGAAGGAACCGTATGCCGGCTGACGCTGCCGATCCATCAAAGCGGGGGATAGGCCATGAACGTTTTGGTTGTGGATGACGAGCCGATTATTCGTCAAGTGCTTCGGACGATGATCGATTGGGAATCGGAAGGACTGCGGTGGTACGGCGAAGCGGAAGATGGTGCGGATGCGTGGGAAGCGGTAAAGACCGGCGCGGTCGATATTGTCGTTACGGACATTCTGATGCCTCGTATGGACGGTCTGGAGCTGGTGCGGAAGCTGAACGGCGGTGCGAAGCGTGTTGCTGTCGTCGTGCTTAGCTGTTTGGACGATTTTCAATACGTGAAGGAAGCGATGAAGCTCGGCGCGCGGGACTATATATTAAAGCCTACGATGGAACCCGAGAACTTGGCCATTGTGCTTCGAGAAGCCAAAGAATCGCTGCTCCGCGAACGGTCGGAAGCGGAAGAATTTAACCGCATCCGCATTCAATTGGAGCAGTCGCGGCAATCGCAAACCGGGGCCGAGCTTCGGCGCATGCTGGAAACGGACGCGGAGCCTAACGAAGGGGCGTTCCGGCGGCTTTTTCCGGAAGAAGAAACCTTCACGAATACATATGCAAGCTATATGTTCTATTTGGCCGCGGGTTTTCCGTGGACGTCTGGAGACTGGTCGTCTCCCGAGGCGTTCGCTGTCATTCCATGGAGCGAGCGTCAGGCGATGCTTATTTTCGAGGGGCTGCCAGCCGGAAGCAGCCAAGGCAATCTCTTTGACCCGGAACAGGCCATTGCAAGATTGAAACGATTGGTCGAAGAACGTTCCGTCACATTCGACACGCCTTGCTATGTCAGCGCCATTCCGGGAATTCGCGGTATCGGAGGCTTAAAGGCCGCATTAGATCGTCACCGCGAAGAGCGGGAGCAGTATTTTTACGGAAACGTGCGGGCAGCGGCCGAGACCGGAGAAGAACTGCTCCCGCAAGCGGAAAAGCATAATCTCCTGCGAGCGCTTTCCGGAGGCAACAGTAACGCGGTCATGCATGCATTGGCGGAGATCGGCAATCGAATCCGGGCGCGGCAACCGAATGCGGAGCTTGTTTACGATTATTTTCAGGAGCTGCTCAGCTTCTCCGCCGCCTTTGCGCGGCAGCACAACGAATGGCTCGATCTGAACGATTTCGGCAAAACATATCTTTCTCCGGAAGCGCCGCGGCGGCATCTGCAATTCGAGACGCTGCTACGAGAAACGGAATCGGCGATGACCGGATTGTTAGAGCTGCTCAGCGGTTCGGGATATGAATGGATGGAATCGCGCAACCCGTTTATTCGGAAAGCTTACGAGTATATGCAGGCGCATTATCATTTGCCCATTAGTACGACGGATATTGCCGATCATGTGAGACTTAGCCGCAGCTATATCAGCGATCTGTACGGCAAAGAGACCGGAGAGTCGTTGTCCGAGGCGCTGACCCGCATCCGCATGGATGCGGCCAAAAAACTGTTGAAGAGCGGAAACCGCAAGGTGTACGAAATCGCCGAAGCGGTCGGCTTCAACGATGCGAAAGCGTTCGCCAAAACGTTCAAACGGATGGTCGGATGTACGCCCAAGGAATACGTAGAGCTAATGTGACCGCGTTAGGTTACATAACTTTCCTGAAGTAGGCGAATACTTCAAAGTAGTATCGGTTTTAAAGGAGTCTTCGTTATGCTGGGTCTCGTATTGGCGTGCAGTCTCTTCGCGCTATCGACGGTATTTTGGCTTAAACGTTATTTGCACCCGCTTGAAATCGTGAGTTATTGGTGTTTTATCGCGTCTTTCGAGCAGATGTTTTTTACGATTACGACATTAAACTTAAATTACGTGCAGTATGACGGCCATCCGAAAACCTTTTGGATATTAAAGCAAACGGCGCTGATCATCAATCCGAGCCTGGTCCTCTGGTCAATCGCATGGATCGTATCCGTCCGGAGTATGGTGCTGCGGCTGCTTTCCTTTGCGATTTGCCTGGGGATGCTAATGATTGGCGACGGTGTGCTAGCTATGAATAAACTGCTTTTGTTCTCAAATTGGTCGTTTACTCGTTCCGCGCTGCTCTTCGCGCTTATCTTTACTTTATCCGCTGCGTTTACGGCCGTCTTTCGCGCTTTGATGAGAAGGGAGGGCTTCGGCTCATGATCTTGTTTCCCCCGGTTCGATTCGACGCGAACGAATGGTTTATTATTTGCGCTGCGCTCGCCAATTGGTCCATCTGGCTATCGCTTCCCCGCCGATTCTCGCTGCTGACCGTCGTGTGCATTTGGATTTTTAATTATTGCTTGGCGCAAACGGCTGATTTTACGATAGCGGTGAATCCGTATGACCTGTATGATTACGGAGATCATCCCGAGTTCGAGTATTTTGATTGGGTAATGTACGTTTTCACTTATCCGCCGGCTGCATTCTTTGTCCTCTTCTATTACGACCGATGGAGGCTGAAGGGCTGGAAACTGGCCGGATATGTAATAGGCTGCGCAATACTTACGAATGCGATGGAATGGATCTCGGCGTATTGGTTTCATGTGTTTACATACAAAGGCTGGAATCCTTTTTATTCGACCCCGGTGTACGTATTGGTCTACTATTTGAATATTGCGCTGTTGAAGCTGGTGCAGCGGTATGTGCCAAGAAGAACTGCAGCAGGCTGAGCTATCCAACAAAAAGACACCTTTTCGAACAAAAAGGTGTCTTTTTTTATGCTGTCCAAAACATTACTCTAAAATATAGAGAACGCTTTCATAGAAAGGGGGCAAGCACCGTGAATGTTCCTTACCGTCTGATGGCGGAATTCGAACCGATCATCGAAGCCGTCGGCGTCACCCGAACGTTCGGCAAAGGATCGGCAGCCGTACACGCGCTGCGCGGAGCGAATCTGAGCATTGCACCCGGTCGTCTTGTCGCGCTCAAGGGGCGTTCCGGCTCCGGCAAAACAACGCTGTTGAACATGCTCGGATCGCTCGACCGGCCGACTGATGGCGCGATTTATTTCAAAGGCAAGGACATTACCGGATGGTCCGATAAGCAGCGCAATGAGCTGCGGCGGACGGAGCTCGGGTTAATATTTCAGTCGTTCGCGCTCGTGCCTTATATGTCCGCTTACGAGAATGTGGAATTCGGCCTGCGGATCGCGGGGGTTGCCGCCTCCAAGCGGAGGGAGTATGCCGAGCAGGCGCTTGATTTTGTCGGCCTCAAGCCAAGGATGAAGCATCGCCCGTTCGAATTGTCCGGCGGCGAACAGCAGCGCGTGGCGATCGCGCGGGCCATTTCGCACCGGCCTTCGCTGCTGCTCGCGGATGAGCCGACGGCGGAGCTAGACAGCCGCATGGGGCTGCAGGTGATGAAGGTGTTCAAAGATTTGGTGCAGCAGGAGCGCATGACGATCATTTTAACGACGCATGACCCGGCCATTATGGAGATTGTCGATCAAGTATACGCATTGGAGGATGGACACATTGTGGAACAAGGATAAGGTTGCCGGCGGGCAACGGTTGTGGACTCCGCTAGCCGTAACGGTTGCGCTGTCCGCCGTTTTATCCGGCTGCAGTCTGCTTCCGAGAGAGGAAGAGGCGCTGAAGCCGCCGCTGGTCAAACCCGTCAAGGAAAATTTCGAGCTGTACGAGGTGAAGCGGGGCAACATTACGAAACAGGTTACCGGAGTCGGAACATTTGCGTCGGACCGGCTGCAGTACTTGTATTTTCCCGAGTCGGGCGGACGGCTCAACGCCATGAACGTATCGCTCGGCACGAAAGTAGCGGTAGGGGATGTCATCGCTCAGCTGGAGACCGGCGATCTGGTCAGCAAAATCAAGCAGCAGGAAATCGTCGTCGAGAAGGCCAAAATCGTGCTGGATCAGACGAAAGAAGAGCAGCGCGGCGACGCCGCCTCGATTCGGTTGAAGCTGCTTGACGTGCAGAAGGAACAAATTCAGCTTGATTTATTGAAAGGTCAGCTGGAGCGGGCCAAGCTCGTTTCGAACGTCGACGGCATCGTTACTTTCGTCGATCCGATCAAGCAGGGCGATCCGGTTACAGCTTACAAGACGCTGGTCACCGTTTCAGATCCGAAACGAATGAAGCTGGTGTACGAATTTTCCAACTTGAACGATTTGACCGGCATTCAAGTCGGCATGCAGGCCTCTGTGAAAATCAAGGGCAAGCCGTTTGAAGGCCAGGTCGTGCAAATTCCCGCAACCGCACCGCAATCCGAAGTCAAAGCGGTTAATGACAAAAACGCCAAAACCGTCGTCATTTCCGTTACCGACTTGCCGCCCGAAGTGACTATAGGCAACAACGCAGACATTACGATCGTCACGGAACAAAGGGAAAACGTGCTTATGATCCCGAAAGTCGGTCTGCGCTCTTACCTTGGCCGGGATTACGTTCAGGTGCTGGAAGGCGACAGCCGCAAAGAAATCGATGTCGAGAAAGGCGTCGTCTCTTCGACCGAAGTGGAGATCCGCAAGGGGCTCAAGGAAGGCCAGAAGGTGATTTTAAACAATTGAGGTGACGCTTCGTGGCGTTATTGGTCATGATGATTCGCAAGATGGTCAAGAACAAGTGGCTCGAGCTGAGCTTGCTGCTCGGACTTGTCATTTCCGTTGGATTGGCGAGTAGTATGCCGATCTACACGAACGCCATCCTGCATCGTTTGTTGATAAAAGATTTGGAGCTGCTTCAAACCGATTCGGAGCAATATCCGGGCGTGCTGTGGACGTCCGTGTATTCGACCAGCGACCTGGGGCCGGAAGAGTCGGTCAAACGGATGCGCGAATCCGACCGGTATATGCAGGACAAAATGCTGCCGCGTCTTGATTTGCCGATCAAGAGCTACATGATCGAGAGAGCGACGGACCGGTACAAAATGAGTCCTGTCGATCCGGAGCGGGTAGACCCGGAAGTGAACCGCGTGGCCGATATCGTCGGCATGAGCGACTTGGAAGCGCATGCGGCGCTGAAAGACGGACAGTGGCCCAAGAAGGAGCCGGTGAACGGCGTATACGAAGTGTTGGTTGTGGAAGAAGCGCTGACCAATATGAAAATGATCGTCGGCAACGAGTTCGTCATTTCAGACGAAGGGGCGAATCCGCTGCGGTTTAAAGTGGTCGGCGTCATCGACCGAAAGTCATACGACGACCTGTACTGGTACAATTATTTGTCCAGCTACCGAGGAAGCTTCCTGCTGCCGTTCGAAACGTTTGAAAAATCGTTCATGGAAGATAAATTGGCGTTCGTGCGCTCGTCCATCTGGTATACGGCCGTCGATTACAACGCGATGGAGCTGAGTTCGATCGGAAAGTTCGCTTCCGCGTATAATGGCACCGAAGCCTTTCTAGGCGAGCGGTTCGAAAATGTATCGATGAAAGCGCCTGCGCTGCAGACGATGGCCGGTTATTACGCGAAAGAAGAGAAGCTCCGGGTGATGCTTTGGTCGCTCAATGTTCCGGTCATGATCATGCTGGCTTACTATTTGTTCATGGTGTCCAATCTGATCACCGACCGGCAAAAGACGGAGATCGCCGTATTGCGGAGCCGTGGAGCCAGCCGGCTTCAAATCGTAGCGAGCTACTTGATCGAGGGCGTCCTCCTGGGCGCGATGGCGCTTGCGATCGGACCTCTGCTCGGCCTTCAGTTGACGAAGGTGCTCGGCGCCTCCAACGGCTTTCTCGAATTCGTTCAGCGTGCGGCGCTGAAAGTGAATTTAACCGAGGATGCGTATCAATACGGCCTCGTTGCCGTGCTTTGCTCGATCGTCATGACGATTTTGCCGGTGCTGTTCGCTACCCGGGCAACCATTGTCGGTCACAAGCAGCAGATGGCTCGTCAGCATAAGCATTCGTTCTGGCACAAATATTTTATCGATATCGTGCTGATGGGCGTCGCGCTATATGGACTGCAGACTTTCCGTCGGCGGATGGGCGACTTGCAGGCACTGGGGTTGGACGCTTCGGACTTGCAGATCGATCCGCTCCTGTTTCTTGTACCGGCCTTGTTCATTTTGGGTTCCGCCTTTTTGCTGCTGCGGATTTATCCGTTCCTGATCCAACTGCTGTATGCCGTCGGACGAAAATGGTGGCCGCCTTCGCTCTATTCGACTTTGCTGCAGGTGGGACGATCGACGACGCAGTATCAGGCGATCATGGTGTTCCTGAGCGTAACGCTCGCAACAGGAATGTTCAGCGCCAGTGCAGCGCGGACGATTAACAAAAACGCGAGCGAGAAAATATTGTACGCGAACGGTGCGGATATCGCAGTGAAAATCAAATGGGAAGACGATGCGCCGATCGCGGGCGCTGGAGAAGAAACGGACGAAACGGACACAGGGGATGAAGAAGCCCCCGCCGCACCGGTAACGCCAACTGTGCCGATTCCGGTCGTGAAGAAAAAAGTGCAGTATTCCGAGCCGCCGTTTCTTCCGATGACGCAGCTTCCGGGCGTGGAGCATGCGGCCAAAGTGTTTGTGAAAAAAGATGCGACGGTGACCGTCGGCAAAGAGAAAGAAACGATCACGATGATGGGCATCGATACGGATGATTTCGGTTATACCTCGTGGCTGAGGAACGGACTGCTCGATCATCATTTTTACGACTATTTGAATATGATGGCTTCGTCTCCTTCGGCCGTATTGATTTCCCGCTCGATTGCCGACCGGTTCCATTTGAAGCCGGGCGACCATTTATATGCTGGCTGGAACGGCGTGGAAAGCGCCATGTTCAACATCTACGGCATTATCGATTACTGGCCGTCATGGAACCCGAACCCGAATTTTAACGACAAAACGCCAACATCCGGTACCGCAGCGGGCAATGCGAAAACGGCGCCAAAGATCAAATACCCGATGCTCGTCGTCGGCCACTTATCGTACATGCAGAACAATATGGCGCTCGAGCCTTACGATGTTTGGCTGAAGATGAAGCCGGACGCGGGGAGCCAGCAGCTTTATCAGGCGATGGAGGACAAGAACATTCCGGTCTCGGAGCTGAGCGATGCGAAACAAATGCTGATCCGCGTCAAAAACGATCCGTTCCAGCTTGCGATCAACGGGGTCATGACGCTAGGCTTCCTGATTTCCATCATTATCAGCTTTTGCGGCTTCCTGCTTTATTGGGTGCTATCATTGTCGGGAAGGGTACTGCAGCTTGGGATTCTTCGGGCGATGGGGATATCGTTCCGGCAGCTCATGGTGATGCTGGTCGGCGAGCAGCTCATGACGTCAGGAGCTGCGATTGCTATCGGCGTGCTGCTCGGGAACGTGACGAGCCGGCTGTTCGTGCCGATGTTTCAGCTGTCGCTGCAAACGTCGTCGCAGGTGCCGCCGTTCCAGGTTACTTTCGATCCGCGCGATCAGATGCAGCTCTATATGATCGTAGGCGTCATGCTGGCGATCGGGCTGTTCATTCTCGGGTCGATGCTGTCCCGGATCAAGATCCATCAGGCTGTCAAGCTTGGGGAGGACTAAGGGAGGCTGTGCGTTGATACATTGTGACAATCTCGTAAAAATATACAAAATTGCCGATCTCGAGGTCGTCGCCCTGCAAGGGCTCGACCTTCATGTCGAGCCTGGCGAGCTGATGGCGATTATCGGCAACAGCGGCAGCGGCAAATCGACGCTGCTCAATATGCTGGGCGGTTTGGATCGTCCGTCGGCGGGCCAACTGCTCGTCGACGGGAAAGATTTACTCAAGTTTACCGAGAAGGATCTGGTGAAATATAAGCGCGAAACGGTCGGATTCGTCTGGCAAAACAATGCGCGCAATTTGATCCCCTACTTAACGGCGCAAGAAAATGTGGAGCTGCCGATATTGCTTAAAGGCAAGCGCAAGAGGGAGCGGGCCATCGAATTGCTAGACGCGGTAGGACTAAGCCACCGGCGAGGAAACAAGCTGAACCAGCTGTCCGGAGGCGAGCAGCAGCGGGTTGCGATCGCTATCGCCTTAGCCAATCAGCCGAAGCTGCTGCTTGCCGATGAGCCGACCGGGTCGGTAGATACGAAGATGGCGAATCAGATACTCGATTTGTTCCGCGATTTGAACCGGAATCTGGGACTGACCGTCGTAATTGTTACGCATGATCCGCTGCTCGCCAAAAAAGTCGACCGCGTCGTTGCGATACGGGATGGCAAAACGTCCTCGGAAATTATAAGGCGGAAATCGTATGCCGACGAGCTTGCTGAGCTGGAACAGGGCGCATTGCAGGCGGAAGAGGAAGAATCCCACGTGGAATATGCCGTAATCGACAAAGCCGGGCGGCTTCAGATTCCGTCGGAGATGCTGCAGACGATCGGTTTGAAACAGTCGAACAAGGTGAGAGTGCAGGTGGAGGATGGCCGCATCGTGCTGCTGCCCCCGGAAGAGAAGGAGGAACGCTAAATTGTACCGATCGAATAAGGTGAAATGGGCGCTGATCTTCATGCTGGCCGCCGTCCCGGCAGCGGGTATAGGACCGTCGGCAGTTGTGAACGCCCAGAGCGAGGCATACCAGCGCGACGTATTGTCCGCAGCGCAGCAGCTCGATATGGTTTACGTTACGAAGAACGCATACTTTGAATTGAAAAATGCGGTCATCCTGCCTTCGGAGAACGGC
Source organism: Paenibacillus allorhizosphaerae (assembly GCF_910594985.1). Taxonomy (GTDB): domain Bacteria; phylum Bacillota; class Bacilli; order Paenibacillales; family NBRC-103111; genus Paenibacillus_G; species Paenibacillus_G allorhizosphaerae. The sequence continues at coordinate 460,726 of NZ_CAJVCE010000003.1, read as the reverse complement.
CGTATGCTGTTCTTTACCATAACGGTGAATAACGGAGAAGCAAAGGAACTGCCATTTCTCGATTATTGGGTGCGCGTCGGCAGCAAAGGCGGAACGGAATTCGAAGCGCAGCTGCTGCCTCAGGACAAAGCAAAGAAAGAGGTACCCGCCGGCCAGCAGGTCGACTATTCGTTCTATGCGCCGGTTAACGACAGCGTAACGCTCGGCGACTTGAAATTCCGTATCACGCACTGGAATTATAATTTGGCTGCGCTTGAAGAAACGGTAGGCGCAATCTCCTTCCCGGATGATGTAGGATCGGTCCTCTCGACGTCCAGCGGCAGCCGTACGCTGAACTTCGGCAGCTTCCCGGTGGAAGCGCAAGTAACGAAAAATTACGTTCAGGAGAAGGAAGCGCATTTGTCCCCGAGGTTGATGCTGAAGCTGACGAACCACGGAGGGTCCAGTTTGAAGCTTCCCGGGCTGCAATATTCACTGCGGACGGCAAACGGGGCGTTGTATCCGCTCGAGGCCATCGTTCCGGCCGATAAGCAGCTGCTGACGCCGGAGGTTTCCGTAGAGTTTCAATTGAAAGGCTCGTTGCTTCCGAAATCGGCGGCTGCGGGCGAGTGGGAAGTCGTCATCTCCCAGCCCGTCTCCATAACAAGCGATCAGAAGCTGAATTATCCGATCGCTTCGCTCACGGTGCCGGCGGCTTCGATGGAGACGATTCCTGTTGGAAGTCCGGTCGAATATACGAATTTGACAGGAACGTATCGTTTGCAGGTAGAGAAGCTGCAGCGGATGCCTTGGGAAGACCAGGATATTTTGAGCGCCGATTTGACGCTGACGCATCAGGAAACGACTTCGCTGCCATTCCCGGAACTCAAAGCGTACTTCCTGCTGGATGACGGGGTCAAAGTGGAGGCAAAGGCGATACGTACGGATCGTGCAGCGGGTCTTCCTCCAGGTATTCCGATGCATGTGCAAATTGCGGCCAAAATTCCGTATTCCTACCCGTATTCTTCCGCCAAGCTCGTTGTGAATGAGAAGGTGAACGAGCAGACAACGGAAGAGATGGCACAGTTCGATATGCCCCTAACGGGAACGGGGCTGAAGACGGTTGTTCTCGGCGATAAGCAGCCGATCACCGGAGCCGGGCGCAGCGCGACGTACGCACCCAGTGCGGTCAACACGTACTCAGACGATACATCACAATGGTATGAAGTGCAGCTGGAAACGACGAATATGGAGAAGCGTTCGGCGGCGCTGCCGAAAGTCGCTGCTTTTTTAAAGACAACGGACGATCGGCTGTTTCCGATGAAAATCCGTGAGGTGAAACAGAAGCTTAATCCTTCAGGCAAAGCGATGCAATCGCTGATCGCGAAACTGCCGAAAGACATGGATACGGCTGGTCTTAAGATGGTTATCGGAGAAGCGGTGACAGATACGCACTGGACGGGAGTAGATGAGAAAGCGGATGCCTATTTGAATGCGGTTGAGATGGAAATCCCTTCGGAAAATGCGACACCGAAATCGAATTTGAAAGATATCGAGTTTTTTCCATACAAGCTTACACTATCGCGGATACAAACTGGACTGGACCGGACGAAGCTGACGATCGCTTTCGATTACAAGCTGGAAAGGGACAACTACTATGAGACCGTTACCGACGGTCAAAAGTTGATCATTCAATTCCAAGATTCCAGAAGAAACGTTACGATCGAGGAAGTTTTCTATTTAGAGTCGAAACCGGATGATGACGATAAAAAGGTCGATTTGGGATTGCATGATTACAAAATAACGAAAGCGGATGCAGAACTTATATTTAGGGTTGAGCAATTAAAGCAATATAAAATATCCGTATTCTCCGAACTTCAAGGAAAGCGGAAATTGCTTGCCTCACAGTTCGTGGATTGGTTTGTAGTACTCGAATAAACCTTACAGCGCCCTTGCGGTGCTTTTTTCTTTTGAGGGTGGTTATGGTAAAATAAAAATAATTCTGATACGAAAGGACTCAGCCGCGTATGCGCATAGGCGTTGTATCCGATACTCATATGTTCGGCAGAGCCGCTCGTCTGCCGGATACGCTGGTGGAAGGTCTTCAGGGCGTTGATATGATTTTGCATGCGGGCGATTGGATGGATGAAGGCGTCGTTGAACTGTTCGCATTGATCGCTCCGGTGGACGGAGTGGCAGGCAATAACGACGGTCTGGAGATCGTCAGACGTTTCGGAAGGCGCAAGGTGCTGAAGATAGCCGGATATCGCATCGGCATCGTCCATGGCGACGGCGGCCGCTCTACATCGGAAACGGCTTACCGTGCTTTTCTCGACGGCGACGGTAAAGGAACAGTCGATGTGGTGCTGTTCGGTCATTCCCATATTCCGTATATGGAAAGCCGTAACGGGGTGCTGCTCTTTAACCCCGGTTCCCCGACCGACAAGCGCAGGCAGCCCCGGTACTCGTATGGCATCCTAACGTTGGGGCCGCAACCGGTAGGCGAGCATTATTATTACGATCGCAAATAATTCGATATTCATCTCTTGAAAAACAAGACGGAGGGACTAAATATGACGCAATGGAAAGAAATTACGACGATCGAAGAGTGGAATCGACTTCTGGAAGGATCGGGCGTTAAGCCGATCGTTGTATTAAAGCATAGCACGGCTTGTCCGGTAAGCTCAAATGCGCTGGATGAATATGAATCCTACTTGGCCAAAGAACCGAACACCGACGTGGATTATGTCATGGTAAAAGTGATCGAATCGCGCCCCGTATCCAATCAAATTGCCGAAGATACCGGCGTGAAGCATGCTTCTCCGCAAATTTTATATATTAAAAATAAGGAAACCATATGGAATACTTCCCATTGGTCCATTACAAAGGCGCATATGACTGCCGTACTCAACTAAGCCGACCGATCGGCAGAAAAGGGAGGTTGCCGCATGAGCGTACAGCCGTTTCCGTTTTTTTCCGGCGCTTTATATCAGCGCAAGCTCTGTAACGTGTACTTGCCTACGAGCTACGATGCTTCGCAGGACCGGCGTTATCCGGTCGTTTATTTGCTGCATGGATTGTACGGCCATGAAGCCAGTTGGATCATGAAAGGCAATGTCGAAGTGACGCTCGATGCGATGATCGCATCGGGCGAATTCCGTGAAAGCATCGTCGTGATGCCGAGCGACGGGGGATACGGACAAGGAACCTTTTATATCAACTGGTATAACGGTGCAGGACGATTTGAAGACTACTTGTTGTATGATCTCATTCCTGCCGTAGACCGGGAGTTCCGTACGGTGGCCGACCGTTCCAGCCGTGCGGCATGCGGATTATCCATGGGCGGCTATGGAGCCTTCGTACTCGCGCTGCGCAATCCGGAGCTGTTCGGCGCCGCCGCTAGCATATCGGGTGCACTCATGTCGACGGCGCTGATGACCGAAGATCTACTGAGAACCGAAATTTCGCGCATGATCGGACCGGTGCAGGGACCTTATGTACGAGAGCACGATCTGCATGTGCTTGCTTCCCAGAGAGTAAGGGGGGAGCAGCGGCCGGCACTGCATTTTAACTGCGGGACGTCCGATTATTTATATCCGCTGAACACCGCGTACAAAGTGCTGCTCGACCAACTTGGATATCCGCATGAATATCTTGAATTCGAGGGCGACCACAACTGGGATTATTTTGGGCTTCATTTGAAAGAGGCGCTCCGGTTTATCGAGCAGTATTTTGCACAAGCGTAGCCGAAGTTCCCGTCCAGGGTTTACGCACATGGGCCGATTTTCGGTGATCGGCACTCGAGCGATATATCGCATCACCAACAAAAAGAAGAGCGTCTCTTTCCGCTGCAATCCGAAGCGGTTAGAGACGCTTTTTTCTTATTAAGCCTGCCGCGCCGCGCCACTGAACGTGGAATATGTCGTTTCGGCGAATGCATCCTCCCAGCAGAAGACACGCGATTGTAACAGCTCACGGTAGGTTGCTTTTTTTGTGTAGCGGTCACAAAATGTTAATCCGTTTGCGAACGGGATCAGAGAATGGGCTGTTGCCCCTCCATATCCGCCGCTTTCCTCATTGCCCCCCATTTTTTATATAATGCTAACGCCTTCGCGTAATAAGACGAAGCCTCGGCCGGCTTACCGGTTCCCGAATAAAATTTAGCCGCACATTCGCATGCCATCGCTTCGAATTGAACAAAACGCTGCAAACCCGCATGATGGATCGCTTGATCGTATAAAGAGGCGGACAGCTCCGGTTTCTCGATGATCCGGTTCCATTCGGCCTCGAGCAGAAGCTTCAAGTGCAAAAAATTATCGGGTGAATGACGGGACCATTTGTCCAGAAAGCGCAGGCTTTTGCGAATCATTCGCTTATACCGTTTCCGGGTGGCCTCTGGCCGTGAGGCATACAACCCGGCGAACACCATCCCTCTGTGGAAATGATGCAAATGCATATGAGGCAAGCCGAACACGGTGGTTATGGACGCTTCCGCAAGCTCGCAAATGCGTTCAGCCGCTTCGAGCCGGTTCATCATGTAGTAGGATTGCGCGCGAAGCGCGTAATACGTATGGATGGTCGCTTTGTTCGTCAGCCGCTCCAAGTGATCGACTTCGTCGTCTGTCATAAAGGCATCGTCCTGAGCGGTCTTCTGCTCTTGCTGGAATGCTAGCGGCGCCTCTTTCATATAAAGCACGTACCGCTGCAGTACGGTAAAAATCGAAATCGCATCCTGATCCTGCGCTTTATATATAAAGCTGTGGTAGGCGTCCGATTCCTTCAGTACTTCAGATAACGGATCGCCCCGAAATAGCCGCAAAAAGAAGCTGAACGTAATCGAATACCCGGCGTATACAAAATCGCCCGATTCTATGCCGTACTGGTATGCTTTTTGCAAGTAGCCGACATTGGCTCCTATGTGGCCGCTGAGCGAGCTCGTAAAGCCGCCGTATGCAAAATATACTTTGCTCTTGGTCGGCAGATGGTCGAACATATCGCTCAGTTGGAGACCGAGCAAGCCGTAAGCTCTGCCGGATTTTAGCCTGCCGAGCAATGAGCTGACAATGACGCCATAGGCAGAGTAAGCGTAAGCCGACCCTTCGGAATGACCATAATGCAGCGAATAACTGAACGTGCGCAGCATCAAACAAATGTATAAGCCGGAATTCACAAAGTAGGACGGCGGAATGAGATTGACCATCAGCTGCATGACGGCTTTATGGTTCGGATTCGTCATCAGCGGGTGATCGATCAAGTCTTCCGGCCGTTTCAGCCCAACATAATAACGTGCTTTTACCATTTCCCACAGCATACGCGGTGTGCTGACTTGGGATGGAAATTTGATCCCGAATAGGCGCAAACCGTCAAGTCCGACTTGAAGCGCTTCTTCATGCTGGCCAAGATTCGTATAGAGCACCATCATCAAATTATAAATATCCGCTTTCTCGAATTTCGTTTTTACATGCTGCAGAAGGGTTGCGAAGATGCGTTTTGCCTCGTCAAAATGTCCGCACAAATAGTTCAGCTCGGCCAGTTCCATGTGGACCTCGAAGGCGGTGGCGTATGCAACAATCCAACAATCGCCGGGCTGAAGTAAATTCACTGCACTCACAGCGTAATGAAACGCCGTTTCGTAGGCCGAGTTCCCTTTCGCTTTACGGCATGCTTTCAAGTTGAGCATCAGCAGATTATCTTTTTCCTCGAGCTTATCGAGCAGTTCAGCGCCAAGATTAAGCTGTTTGACGATATCGAACAACCGGTCCTCCCGTTGTTCGAAGTTCAGTTCCCGCTGCAGCGACTGGCCGATCCGGAGATGAATCCGCTTCTTTTCCTCGTTCGGCACGATCGAGTACACCGCTTGGTGAACGCGGTCATGCATAAATTTATACAACGCCGAAGAGGAACGATCAGGGGAACGGATATGGGCAATGCGCAACAGCATCCCTTCATCGATCGCCTTCGTGAGCAGCACGGCTGCTTCGCCATCGGGAAGCTTTGTCACAAGCGAGAGCGTTTCCGGCGTAAATTCGTTCCCGATGCAGGCGGCATCCATAAGAATCCGCTGCACCGGTTCCGGCAAACGGCGAATTTTCGTCATCATAAAATCCACTACATTGTCGGTAATATAAAGCTCGTCGATTTGGTCAGTATCCCATTCCCAGCAATATTCCGACACATTGAATCGCAGCAGCCGGAGATCGTATAGCGAACGAAAAAATTGCTTCGCAAAAAATGCGTTGCCTTTCGTCTTGCGCATCAGCAGCGCTGCCAGCGTCGCTATCGACTGTTTTGTGGGATGAAGCGAATCGGCTAGCAATTTGCTCATGTGCGACTCGCTCAATGGCTCGAGCACGATGTGCGACATTTGAATTCGCCGGATGCGGGAGAGCTTGACGAGCATTCGCTGCAGCGGATGGTTATCCGTAATTTCCTGGCCCCGGTACGCCCCGATAAACATGATGTATTTGCCGTCTGAGCTGTGCAGCAGATCGGTTATGAGCTGGATGGAAGCGGGATCGGCCCATTGCAAATCGTCCAAAAAGTAAACAAGCGGATGATCCTTCGTTGAAAATACGGATAAATATTGATGAAGCGTCATCAGAAACCGATTGTACATTTCCGTAGGCGGCAGTTTCGCCAGTGGGGGCTGTTTGCCGAGAATACGTTCCAAATCCGGGTTCATATCGATCAGCACTTGACCGTTAGGCCCGACAGCGTCATTAATTTGTTGTATTTTCACTTGATATTGTTCTTTGTCCAGCGAAAGCAGATGATGAAACAGCTGGCGTCCAATTTGATGAATGGCTCGGTACGGAATCTCCTGCTTATACTGGTCGAATTTGCCGGACATGAATAAACCTTTCCCACGCTGCATCGTTTGCCGAAACTCATGGATCAGAAACGATTTGCCGATGCCCGACAAACCGCTGACGAATACGGTCTCAAAACCCCCTAACAACGCGCGCTGGTATGACTGAAGCAGCGTGTGCATCTCGGAATCTCTGCCATACAGCGTATCAGAAATTTGCAGTTCCATGGTTGATTCCGCGGTAACCGAGGGAGGGGTGCCGTTGTTCCATTCGGAGCGCAGCCGAAGAAAGAAAAGCTCCAAATCCCGTTCCAACGCTTGGGCGCTTTGGTAGCGACGCTCCGGTTGAACGGCCATGCATCTCAAAATGATATCCGACAACGCCTTCGGTACGTGCCCGTCAGCTTCGAGCTGCGTCGTGAGAGTATGGAGCCGCTCCATATCGTCCTTATGATAGAATGGCTGTTTTCCTGTTGCAAATCGGTAAAACAACGCACCAAGCGAATACAAATCCGCCCGTTCATCGAAGGAGAATGCCGTGTCGCTCATGCGCTCAGGAGCCGCATACGGCAAATGTTCTTCGTCTAATGCATTTGAATCAAGGGCGCAGGCACTTTCATCTTGCACTATTTCACTATCTCCAAACGACACAAGGGAACAAATATGCTGCAGCTGGGTCAGAATCAGCTTCTTTCGATCCGTTTCGATAAAGAAAGAGAAGGGGGAAATCGCCTGATGGACATACTTCAACCGATGAAGCTTGCCAATCATTTGAACGGCGGCAATCGCTAGCTGCAACAATTCAACGATGTCCAGCGGCTTGGCTGTCAAATAGGCGGGTAGCGGAATCGCTGCGGTTTCGCCCAAATCGAGCGCAGGGCGGCCTTCAAGCACAAGCCGTCTCGCTGGAACCAACATCTCTTCATGTTTGAAGAGCCGGCTGTTGGCGTATTCCTGCTCAAGAAGCGCGTCATAAGCCGCCGACTTGCTTTGCTTGATAATTTTTACTTTCCCCGTATCACGATGCTTTGCACGGTAAATAATGGATTGAGCATGCTCCTGAATTCGCTCCATAAACGCCGTTTCCAAGTTCCAAGTCAAGGGAATATCCTCCGTACGCGTCGTTGTCCACTAATTGTACTTTCTTAGGCTACTTGAGGCAACCAATATTTTGCAATGAGTTCCAGTACTGGTAAACGACTTCATAGTTTCATTTCCAAAGTCTTGAAAAAAAAGACCCCTTGCGGAGTCTGTAGCATGCAATAAATTATGATCCTCTCTTCGGCAATCCTTCGGACAGGCGCTGCATATATTGTAAAAACTGCTGACGTTCCTTCTCGTTAAATTGGCCGAACGCGTCCGACAGCGTCTCCGCCCATTCGGATTCCGTCCGGTGGATAATGGCGGTACCCTCATCGGTAAGCCCTACCATTCGTACACGCGCATCAGGCTGACTGCTAACACGATAAACGAAATTCGCTTTCTCCAGCCTGTCGATCATTTGCGTCATGGTGCTGGAGCGAACGTCAAGATGGATCGCGAGCTGACCGATCGTGCAAGGTCCTTTGCGGTAAAGGTGTCGGAGGAGAAGCCATTGCACCCGAGTTAGCGGACTTTCCTGCTGATCGAAAGCTTTCGAACGCATATGGCGGTTAATCGTTTGCAAATATGTCACAAAATGCTCCAGCATTTCTCTCGTTTCCATAATAAAACCTCCATGACCCCTATTATATCGTGCGGCTCAACACAATGGCAATTCGAAGGCGGTGCGCACTTGTAAATGCTGTCTGAAGCGGTTGTGTTGGTCCCGTCTGGCAAGGCGTCCGGCAATCTATATCCTATTTCATGCAGTTTTGTTTGCAGGTAGAAATCAACTAGATTATAATCGGTTGCAATTGAGGTTGTAAATCATTTTCATTTACGATTTTTCAAAAAGATGGAATGGATTTTTGTATAATATCAATTTTGTTATATAATAAAGATTAAAGCACTTATTTATTACAGGTTGCGTCCGGCACGCGCGCAGGCGGTGACGGCATTCGACAAGTGGAGGACAGCGCATGAAAGTGGCCATTGCTGGCGGCACCGGGTTTGTCGGCAAGCATCTGACAGATTATTATTTGAAGAAAAAGGCGTCGATCGTTCTGATCTCCCGCCAAAAAAAACGTTCTGACAATCCGATGATCCGGCATATTACCTGGTCGGAGCTCGAGACGAATATTATGCCGCTTGCAGGCGTGGATGCGATCGTCAATTTGGCGGGCGAGTCCATCAATCAACGCTGGACTCACGAGGCGAAAGAGCGGATTTTGAAATCCCGTCTCGATGCCGTTGAGCGAGTCAGCAGCATGATCGAGCGGTTGGAAAAAAAACCGGTGCTTGTCAACGCGTCGGGCATTTCCATCTACGGCACATCCGAGAAAGAAACGTTTACCGAGGAAAGCGAGCTGCATGTGGACGATTTTTTGTCCAAAGTCGTGGATCAATGGGAGATGGCGGCAGAGCATATTCCCGATACGCGGGTCGTCTTGCTGAGAGTAGGCATCGTGCTTGGAAATGACGGCGGCGCTTTTCCGAAGATGGCATTACCGTTTAAGTTTGGAGTGGGCGGCCGTGTAGGAAGCGGCAAGCAAGTGCTGTCCTGGATTCACATTGACGATATATGCCGTCTGATCGATTTTTGCATCGAAAATGAAGATATCGAAGGTCCGGTCAATGCAACGGCTCCGCATGCAGTGACAAACGATGAGTTCGGCCGCGCGCTCGCAAGAGCGATGCATAGGCCCTACTTGTTCCCGGTACCGGCTTTTGTCATGAAGCTGATGTTCGGGGAATTATCCGAGTTGCTGCTCAAAGGACAACGGGTGATCCCGCTCGTGGCTATGAACAAACAATTTCCTTTTTTATTTCCGAGTATCGACCTTGCGCTAAGAAATCTGGTCACGGGAAATCAGGTGGTGCGCAAATGATACAATACGGTTCGAGTGAACTGAAGGAGATTCGATTTGCGAATATGCGGGCTATGGCGGAACGCAGGGGTCAATGGTTGGACATTGAAGTAAGCTTTGACTTGACGGACGGCAGCGAGCTGCCGGAAGAACTGGAACATTTGACGGCACTGCTGATCTGCACGCATGATGGCGCAATCGTGCAATTCGTCCCGCAGGATGAAGGCAGGGATTGTGAGTTCCAGTTCACGGAACTGGAGAAGGAGCAGCTGCGTTCCTTCTATGAAAGCAACGTGCTGCCGAGGCTTTCGGAACTTGTGCGGTGATTCGCCGGGAGCGTGGCTTTCGCTTCATTCGATTAAGTCTCGAATGAAGCCTGATGCCCTATATACAAAATACAAAGAGCACCTCATGCCAACTATCGGCGGAGGTGCTCTTTTTCGGATCGTACGAAGCGCGTAATGATGTCGATTGCGTTGATCTGAAGAGCTCGCAGATGCCTTCTAAAAGGAAGGCACCGCCATCCATCTCGAGCGTCTTGCCTTGGTTATACCAGGATTAATCCTCGTTCTTGTTCAGCGCGGCTTTAAGCGCGTCGCCTAGACTCGAGGACAGCTGCACGTTGTCGCTGAATTGCTTGGCGAGGTGCGACTGCTGCCGTTTCGAAGCGCGTCCGCCGCCGGCGTCGTTCAGCATCTCAACGACGTTGCAAGGGCGGCACTGCGCGTATTTTCCGGCTTTGCCGGAATGAATCTCCATCTTCTTGTGGCACTGCGGGCAGCGCTTGCCTGACAACGCCGGTTCCGCGGCACGCGAATAACTGCATTCGCGGCTGCTGCAAACGAGCCGCTTGCCTCGTTTGCTCTTGATCTCCTGCAGCGGGGTGCCGCATTCGGGGCAGCGGGAATGGGTCAAATTATGCGGCTTGTATTCCACATCGCTTTCTTTGACCTGACGCACGATAACGGACGTTTGCTCCCGAATTCGCGTCATGAAGGCACCGGCGTCACCGTTACCTTTGGCGATGCGCTCCAGTTCCTGTTCCCAAGCAGCCGTCAGTTCCGAAGAGCGAAGCTCAGGGACGACGAGCTCGATCAGTTGGGCGCCTTTACCGGTTGGCTGCAGCGTATTCATCTTTCGCTCGATCGTATCGGTTTGCAGCAGCTTTTCGATAATATCGGCACGGGTGGCCGGCGTACCCAGGTGCTGTTTCTCCATCACAGTGAGCAGACCTGCCTCGGTGTAGCGCGCCGGCGGTTTCGTCGCCTGCTTATGGAGCTGCAAGCGGAAGTCTTTCAGTTCACCACCGGCCTGCAGCGGCGGGAGCGATTGCAGGGAGGTCGGCTCGTCGCCGGCCGACCCTTCCTCGTCGTCGTCCGTTTCCGCAGTCGTCTCCTGGCCGGTTACCGCTTTCCAACCGGCGTCGACCGTGATGCGCCCTTTGGCGTGGAACGGCTCTCCGCCGATGTCGATTATCGCCGCCGTTTCGTTGAAGCGGAACGGCGAATAAAACAACGTGATAAACCGTTTCACGATCAGATCGTACAGCTTACGTTCATCGGCGCTCAGCGTATGCAGCTGCGGACGCTCGTCGGTCGGAATGATCGCATGGTGATCCGACACCTTGCTGTCGTCAATGATCCGCTTGGACAACGGCAAAGGTTTCCTCAGCAGCGGTTTGACCAGCGCGGCATATGGCGATACGTTCAACGCTTCCAATCGGGCGGGCAGCGTCGCAGCCATGTCGGAGGACAAGTAGCGCGAATCGGTGCGCGGGTACGTTACGAGCTTATGCTGCTCATACAGCCGCTGCAGCACGTTCGAAGTTTGCTTCGCAGAGAAGCCGAAGCGCCGGTTCGCATCGCGCTGCAGCTCCGTCAAATCGTAGGCAAGCGGGTGCGGTTCGCTCTTCTCTGTCGTTTTCAGCTGCGCGACCTTGGCGGAACGCGCCTGATTCAGCTGCGCGAGCAGCGCTTCTGCCGCCTCGCGGTCGAACAATCTTCCATCCGGCTGCGCCGCACTCCGCCATACCGCCTGAAACGAGCCGAGCTGCGCCCGCAGCATCCAGTAATCTTTGGATTGAAACGATTTGATCTGGCGCTCGCGCTCCATCAGCGCGGCGAGCGTCGGCGTCTGAACGCGGCCGGCGGCGAGCTGCGCCTGATGCTTGCACGTCAGCGCCCTTGTAATATTGAGGCCGACCAGCCAGTCGGCTTCTGCCCGACATACCGCGGAACGGTACAAGTTATCGTAGGCTTGCCCCGGTTTCAGCTGCGCGAATCCTTCCCGGATCGCCTTGTCCGTCTGGGAGGAAATCCACAGACGCTTGAACGGCTTGCGCCAGCGGGTCATTTCCATGATCCAACGGGCGACGAGCTCGCCTTCACGGCCTGCGTCGGTTGCGATGATGAGCTGGCCTAGATCGCTGCGCTGCACCAGTTGGGCGATCGCCTTGAACTGCGGCGTCGTTTCCCGAATGAGCTTCAGTTTCATTTTGGAAGGCAGCAGCGGAAGATCTTCTAAATTCCACGTCTTAAACTTCGGATCGTAATCTTCCGGCTCCGCGAGCGTAACGAGATGGCCCAGCGCCCAGGTAACGACATAGTCCGGGCCCTCGATATAAGATTTATGTTTCTGATGACAACCGAGCACACGGGCGATTTCTTTGGCCACGCTCGGCTTTTCTGCCAAAACGAGCGATTTCATAAGTACTCCTTTCCGCTGTAAACGACATCGTGCAATGATTTCCAAAGGCTATTGTAACATACGAGGGAGCCGAGACGAACTTTTCCTCGCCATCCGACCCGAAATGGTCTCGATCCGCGTTTCATCATCGCTTGTGAAAAAGCTCCCGGTATTCCGTAGGCGTCATGCCTTCCTGCTCCAAAAAACGCTTGTTGAAATAGCTGATGCTGGGATAGCCCGTCTGCTCTGCGATTTCCCTGACCGTCAGCTCCTCTTTCTCAAGAAGCAGCCGTTTGCTGAGCTGAAGCCGGCATAAAGTGATGAAAGTCATCGGCGTCATTTGCGTCGCTTTCCGGAACAGCCTGCAAAAATAATACGTGCTGACCCCGGCGATGCCGGCCCAATAATCCAGATCGAACGGCTGAGCGGCCTCACTCTGCATTTTCGGCAGCAGGGCGCGGATGCGGGTTTCCGTCTCCGGGCTTTTGGCGGTAGTCGGCGAAGCGGCGTGCGCCGTAAACTCGGTTAATGCCGCATACGTCAAGGTGGACAGACGGGTCATACGCAAAAAGCCATGCTCCTCCGCTTCCGCTAACAGCGACAGTATCGCCTCTTCAAGCGGTTTCCATTGGCGCATCGTCCAGATGGGGGAGCGGTGAAAGCCTTTGTTCAGCAAATAATCTTTGAGTGTGTCCCCGTAAAAATGAAACCAGCGAATGTTCCACGGGTCGTCCTTATCGCTGTAGTAACGCTGCTCCTGCATCGGAAAATATAAAAACGCGTCCCCGCGCTGCAGTGTATACTGCTGCTTTTCGGTTTGCAAATAGCCTTTGCCTTCCAGCACCAGATGAATGCTGAAATTATTGAGCGAACCGGCTTTTCGGTTGACCGAATGCTCGGACCAGTCTTTGTACCAGCCCACCGACTCCGGCAATATCATATATTCATTCTCCGTAAACGTAGGCAGCTGAACTTGGCGTCGCATCATGTGCCTCCCATTAGAGCAATATTGTGTCATATGATTGCAAAAAGCTTTTATTTTCATTTTAAGGCTCGTTCAATATAATGACAATATCGTATTAAATCATAGATCTAAAGGAGTGCTGTTGACATGAGCGCCAACAAGCTGCGCTGGGGAGTACTTGGTTGTGCGGGCATCGCGATTCGCGCGGTTATTCCGGGAACAAAGCTGTCGGAGACGGGAGAGGTCGCGGCGATTGCGAGCCGCGGCATCGAGAAAGCGCAGGAAACCGCCGCCAAGCTGAACATTCCGAAAGCATACGGAAGTTATGAAGAGCTGCTTGCGGACGACGAGATCGACGCCGTTTACATACCGCTGCCGAATCATCTGCACAAGGAATGGACCATCCGCGCCGCGCAAGCCGGTAAGCATGTGCTTTGCGAGAAGCCGGCGGCGCTTACCGCTGCGGAGATGGAAGAAATGGCAGCCGCTTGCGAACGCGCCGGCGTTACGTTTGCCGAAGCGTTCATGTATCGCTATCATCCGCGTTACGCGATGATCAAGGAAATCATCGCCTCCGGCGAAATCGGGGAGCTCCGCGGCATTCACGGCGCGTTTACGTTTAACAGCGCCGGCAACTTGAATAATGTGCGCTTCAAGCAAAACATGGGCGGCGGTTCGCTGTATGACGTCGGTGTGTATCCGCTTACAGCCGCGCGCATGATTTTGGAACGCGAGCCGGAAGCGGCGACAATGCACGCGTTGTTTTCTCCACAGCACGACAATGTCGATATGATGGCGTCGGGTCTGATCGAATTTTCCGGCGGCGTCGCGCTTACGTTCGATTGCGGCATGTGGGCGTTCGGCCGCAACAATCTGGAAATTCTCGGCACCGATGGCCGCATCGAGCTGCCGCGTGCATATACCGTCGGGCAGGACGCAGGAGATAACTTCTTTGTGATCACCAAAAACGGCAGACGCGAAGTGGAAGTACCGCGCGTTAACCAATACGCGTTGCAGGCGGATGCATTCGCCCGTTGCGTCATGAACGGGGAGCCGCTGCCGTACTCGCCGGCAGACGCTATTGCGGGCATGCGCGTCGTCGATGCATGCCTGACCTCCGCAAGAGAGCGCAGACGTGTAGAATTGTAATCGATCAACGAACTCATCTTACTTTAATAAAGGGGAACGGCCTATATGAGAACGATTCGTATCGAAGGTTTGGATAAACCGGTATCATGTTTGATTCAAGGTTCGGACTATTTCCGCCCAAGCGTGTATGACAAAGTGTGCTCGGTGCTTGATTCCTATTTTGCCATAGGCGGGAATACGATCGATACCGCTTATGGGTATTGCGGCGGCGAGAGCGAGCAAGCGATTGGCCAGTGGATGAAAGACCGCGGAAACCGCTCGGATGTCGTCATCTTGACCAAGGGCGCGCATCATGACAAGAACGGCCCGCGCGTCAACCCCGAGGCGATCGCTCACGACCTGAGCATCAGTTTGGAGCGGCTCGGTACGGACTACATCGACTTGTATGCTTTACATCGTGACGACCCGAACATCGCTGTAAGCATCATCGTCGACGCGCTCAACGAGCATATCCGCGCCGGCCGTGTCAAGGCGATCGGCGGCTCGAACTGGACCGTTCAGCGGCTGCAGGAAGCCAACGAATACGCTGCAGCCAGCGGTCAGATCGGGTTCACCTTCAGTAGTCCGAACCTGAGCCTGGCGAAAGCGAAAGAGCCGTTCTGGGCTGGATGCGTATCGGTCGACGCCGCGGATTGCGCATGGCACGAGAAGCATGAGTTTCCACTATTGTCCTGGTCGTCGCAAGCGCGCGGGTTTTTCACCGGCCGCTTCACGCCGGAGGTACGTGACAACGCTGACATGGTACGCGTATTTTACAGCGATGCCAACTGGGAGCGGTTGCGCCGTGCGGAGCAGCTCGGCAAGGAGAAAGGAGTCAGCACGATTCAAATTGCGCTGGCGTATGTGCTGAACCAGCCATTCCCGACGTGCGCGCTGATCGGCGCCCAATCTCCGGAAGAGTTGGAATCGTGCCGTCAGGGAGCGGAAATCGTTCTGACACGCGACGAGTTGAACTGGCTGGAGCACGTGGAGTAAATGTACTCCAGTGACAGTAGTTCGAACGCATGATTTACGGGTATATCCCGCATAAATGCAAATCATAAAGCGCCTCACGCCGAAAGAATACGGTGGGAGGCGCTTTATTGTTTAGCGCGGAGTGACAGAGGCTTGCCTAACTATGACATGATCTGACATAGTCTTATGGTATACTGAGAGCATCAAGCAATAGAAATGGAGATGGAACGTTCGTGTCCAAATCGAAGCGGCTCATGGAACTGATGATTGCCGTCAACAAACGAAGACGGTTTACCGTGCGGGAGCTGGCGGAAGAATTCAATGTATCCGCCCGAACGATCATGCGGGACTTGCAGGTGCTCGGAGAGCTCGGACTTCCGCTGTATGCGGAATACGGGCCGTACGGCGGGTATCGGGTGTTGAACGAACGGATGCTGCCGCCCATCATGTTCTCGGAGCAGGAGGCGGTGGCGATGTTTTTCGCTTATCAGTCGCTCCAGCATTACGGGGCGCTGCCGTTTAACGAGGAGTCCGTATCGGCGTTAAACAAGTTTTATTATTACCTTCCCGACGATACGAAACTAAAGATCGATAAAATGAAACAGCGCGTCGTCTTCTGGACGCCGAAGCGCCCGGCAGCCGTCCCGCATCTGAAGCTGCTTCTGGATGCGGCACTGCAGCAGCGGCCGCTGCGCGTCGTGTACGAATCCAAGAACGGCTCGAAAGAACGGACGATTCAACCGATCGGCGTGTATTCCTACAACGGTTTTTGGTACTGTCCCTCGTACTGTTTTTTGAAGGAAATGCACTTGTCGTTTCGCGTAGATCGTGTGCTTCAAGCCGAATGGACGGAAGAAACGCATCCGAAAGTGGATTTAAGCGATTTTACGATTACGGATTGGTTTAAGCCGCCCGAAGAGACGGACCGCGGTACGGACTTGGATCAGAAGCTTCGGGTGAACGTTCGGCTGACGGCCGAAGGGGTGCGCCGCTGCCGCTGGGAAGCCTGGTTTCAGGAAGAATTGAAGGAAGAGCCGTCAGGGGAAGGTCAGCTGACGCTGTATATTCAACCTGACGAAATCGAATTTTTCAGCCGCTATTTCGTCAATTTGGGCGCCGATGCGGTCGTGCTTGAACCGCAAGAGATGGTCGATTTTATCAGACATTCGGTTGCCCGGCTTTACGAAGCGTACGGATGCGGAGTGCAATCGAACGGGGACAAGGCATGAGCTTGGCCGTAACGGGAGAGCCGTGAGGCGCGATCTTACATTCAATATCAACCTTACCGATGCGTATCGTTCGAATTCGCACACACGGTAAACAAGTACGATCTGAACCGGGTCAATCCGATGACGAATCATGGTGTTCTCCTATACAAGATGGTATAATGTCTCACAAAAACTTCATAACAAGATGATACAGGGAGACGGAGGAACGGTCATGAAACTTAGAGTATCCGCAGTGCAATATCATTTACACACCATTTCCACGTTCGAACAATTCGCGCAGCAGGTTACACATTATGTCAAAACAGCTGAGGAGTTTGAATCGGATTTCGTGCTGTTTCCCGAACTGTTTACGACACAGCTAATGTCGATCGGCAAGGGGGACGAAAGCGGTTCGGCATTGTCCATTGAAGAGCTGCCGCAGTTCACCGACCGCTACATGGAGCTGTTCGGCACACTGGCCAAGCAGACCGGTATGCATTTGATCGGCGGTACGCACATCATTGAAGAAAGCGGCCGCTTGTACAATACCGCGTTTTTGTTTTATCCGGACGGCCGGGTAGAGGAACAGCGAAAGCTGCACATCACGCCGACGGAAGTAAAGGAATGGAGCATGGCGGCAGGAGACGGGCTTCGCGTGTTCGATACGGCCAAAGGCCGGGTCGCGATTCTTATTTGCTATGACATGGAGTTCCCGGAAATTGTGCGGATGGCGAGGGCGAAGGGGGCCGATATCTTGTTCTGCCCTTCCTGCACGGATGACAGGCACGGGTTTCATCGGGTGCGTTACACATGTCATGCGCGCACGATCGAGAATCAGGTTTACGTGGTGACGACGGGAACCGTCGGTTCGCTGCCAACGGTCGATTTCATGCGCGGCAACTACGGGCAAGCGGCGATTATAACGCCGAACGATGTGCCGTTTCCGCCGGGCGGTTTGATGACCGTCGGTGAAATCAACGGCGATATGGTCATTACGGGCGACCTGGATATATCGCTATTGCACCAGATTCGGGAAAAAGGCTCCGTTACGACATGGCGCGACCGCCGAACGGATCTTTATACGGATTGGAGCTAGGAAGGAGGCGGATTGCCTGTGACTTCGTACCGCAAGGAGCTGTATGTGCATGATCGCGGGCGTGACCGGAACGTGCATGCGGTCATCCGAAACTACACGGAACAAGATTTTGATGGCTTGATCCGAATTCAACAGGAAAGCTTTCCTCCGCCGTTTCCTTCGGAGCTGTGGTGGAACAAGGAGCAGCTTGCCAATCATATCCGGTTTTTTCCGGAGGGGGCGCTTTGCGTCGAGATTGACGGGGAGCCGGCCGCTTCCATTACCGGCCTGATCGTCGATTTCGATCCGGCTCATGCCGAGCATACATGGGAGGAGATTACGGATGCAGGCTATGTCCGTAACCATAATCCGCATGGAAATACGCTGTACATCGTCGATATTAGCGCGCGGCCGGCTTACCGGAAGCTCGGGCTCGGAAAATGGCTGATGCTCTCGATGTACGAGGTGGTCGTTCAGCTCCGCCTGAAGCGGCTGCTCGGCGGAGGCCGCCTTCCCGGCTATCACCGGGTCGCTAACGACATGGCGGCGGATGCATATGTGGAAGCGGTGCTCAAGGGAGAATTGAACGATCCGGTCATGACGTTTTTGCTCCGCTGCGGACGTACGCCGGTAAAACTTGTTCCAAACTACCTGGAAGATGACGAATCGCACCACTACGCCATGCTGATGGAGTGGCGCAATCCGTTCTTCCCGTAGCCATCCAAGCCGGAGCGCACGGCTAAAAAAGTTGCATGCGGCATGTTTAACCTTTCCCATTATGGCAACAATGGTCTACTGTACATTGACAACATGCCCTTTTTAAGGGTAAATGGGGGGTTAACATGAAATTGCGACTTGTGAAAGTAGCGCTGATTGCAGCGTTCGTGCTCGTGCTCAGCGCATGCCAAGGTCAACCGTTTTCCTGGTTCGGATCCGGCGCGAATAAACAAGCCAAACAAGCCGGACCTGATGCTCATGCGGTATCGGCGCATCCGGACGGTCATGCTGCGGCTTCTTCCGAGGGCACAGCTTCTCCGGTAACCGTCGACCTGATCGGTCTGAAAGGAACGTCCATCGGGAAAGCGAAGCTGACGCCGGTGGATGGCGGTGTACAGTTCGATGTGGAGGCAGCCTATTTGCCACGCGGGGAGCATGGCATTCACGTGCATGAGAACGGAAAATGCGAAGCGCCGAAGTTCGAATCAGCCGGGGTGCACTTCAACCCGCAGCACAAAAAGCACGGCGAATTGAATCCGGAAGGACCGCATGCGGGCGATCTTCCGAACTTGATGGTCGCCGCCGACGGAAAAGCGCAAGCGAGCTTTGTGAGCAAGATGGTGACGCTGGAAAAAGATAAGCCGAACTCGCTGTTGAAACCGGGCGGTACCGCGCTCGTCATTCATGAGAAGGCGGACGATTACAAGACGGACCCAAGCGGCAACTCCGGCGCACGCATCGCTTGCGGCGTCATTCAGTAAAACAATGTATACATAGCGGATGTTCAGCTGCGCGCTGAATATCCGCTATTTTTATTTCGTGGGTGAACTCTTGGAACAAAGAGGCTAACTGATACGTCAATAGCGTATAATGCGTCAGAAGCATCCTATATATGTATATTTAGAAGAGAGGAAATCCATGAGGACGGTCGTATTCATGTGATTCTATTTTGTGTTGTGTTAACAGCGCTGCCATCGCAAATCTCGGCATGGCAATGTGCCGATAAGCCGGAGCCAATCGAGGCATTAAAGCAGTTTGATGTCGTATTTACCGGCATAGTGACCGGCATCCGGGAGCCGTATCGTCTAAACAAGGGATAATTTGCTGAAACAGGATAGGTGAAATATGGTATAATATGTGCTATTCATTCACCCAAATGGAGCGGATATCATGCAGATTCGAAAAGCGGCCTTATCGGATGCGGCGGCCATTGCTAAAGTTCACATCGACAGCTGGAAAACGACATACCGCGGCATCGTACCGGATGCTTACCTGGATACGCTGTCCTACGAAGACCGCAAAAAACGTTGGGAAGCCAATTTGAAGGCGGATCAGCATGTATTTGTTGCAGAAAATGAAGAAGGAGCGATCGTTGGCTTTGCAAGTGGAGGCAAGGAGCGTTCAGGGCATCCCTTGTATTCCGGTGAGTTGTACGCGCTCTACATCTTGCAAGCGTATCAACGGCAGGGGATTGGCAAAAAGCTTGTCCGGGAAATAATGAACGCCGTCTCTCAAAGAGGTTTTCAGTCGATGTTAATCTGGGTGCTGGAGGACAATCCGGCGAAATATTTTTACGAGTCGATGGGAGGCAAGGAAATAATGAAGCAGACTCTCGAAATCGGCGGGGCTCGATTGACGGAAATCGCATATGGCTGGGAACATCTTGCCATAGGAACGAAGCCGCAGGAATGAATTGCTGCTGAAGACAAGCATCGGCTGACGGTAATTAAAGCATGCCTATGAACGAGCCTGAGATAACCCGCTGGTTCAAATGAAAAAAGCCCATCAAAGTGGGCTTTTCGCAGTTATCCGAACAAAATATCGAGGACCGTCCCCAGTTGACCGCGTGACTTGCCTTCAAGAATGCTCGGGTTGTACACTTCAACGTACCCGCAGTTTTCGCAGGATACGAACAGAAAGTGATTGTGTTGAATGTCCAGCAGCTTGCTTAACCCGGTCCCGGTCATCGCAACTTCTTTGATCCGGCAACTGGTGCCGCGACACTTGGTGCATTTGAATTTCTCCTCTATCGCATCCTCAATTCTCATCGTCGTTCCTCCTTCATTGTTTATCAGTTTTTCTTATGTACTCTCTTTCTCCTAGGTCACCAATACATACCGCCACAACATATAACAGAGCAGCGCGCAAGCCCACGATACCGAGCCGAACACGAGGACGATCGTGTTTTCGCTCCACCCGTATTTTAACCGGAAATGGTAATGAATCGGCGCCATTTTAAAAATACGCAGCTTCGTTTTTTTGTAATACCATACCTGCAATATGACGGACAATTGTTCTGCAAAGTAGACGAAAAACAGAAGCGGCGCGAGAATTTCCACCTTTTCCATCACGCATAAAAAAGCAAGCGAGCCGCCGATGGCAAGAGACCCGGTGTCTCCCATAAACGCTTTGGCCGGATAAAGATTGTAGAACAACAGCCCAATGAGGCTTGCGATCATAGTGAGGCAAAATAACTGCACCTCCGGCTGCTCGGATATGGCAAAAAAGAACAAGTACGTGGGCAGCGACACGACGATGAGCAGTCCGTCCATCCCATCGGTGAAGTTGATGGCGTTGGCTGAGCCGACGATAAATAAGGCCGCTATCGAAAAATAGAGAAAGACCGGAAGGACAAGCTCCATGGTTGCGGTGACCGGGATGTTGGTGCTCAGTTCAAAATAGGAATAAAGCACATACAGCAGCACAGCGGTGAACAGGAACTGGAACAAAAGTTTTGTGCGGGCAGATATCCCCGACGGATTTTGAAACAGCGCTTTCTTCATGTCGTCGAGAAAACCGATCAAGCTGAACAGCAGGAATACGGCACCAAGATAGCCGGTTAACGGGGAAGTGTGTACGAGAAAGGGTGCAGCAATGCCGCAAAATAAAATAAGTCCGGCCATAAGCGGCGTTCCTCGTTTAGCCTGGTGATCGGATGGCAGCTCGGATAGGATGGGCTGCGTCAGCTTTAAGCTTTTCAATCCCCAGATCAGCAGGGGACAACATACGGCTGTAGCGGCAAAAGCAAATAACACGGAAAGCAGCACGGGATTCACGGTCGGCACCTCGACTCTCGAATAAGGATCGGATCACATCTCCATGCTTCATCTTTATACAGATTGTCCGTGGATAAAAGTGAAACTTTTCGCCTGCAGATTTCCTATTTTCCACCAACTGATAACGTATGCGGTTACACTCATTTACTTTTACAATATTGCGAGAAGTTGAGGAGGATGATGTTTACCGCCGGTTATGTTACGGTATGTCGACAAGAGCAGCTATGTCCAGATCGGTATTTTAAAAGTAATGATTAATAAAACGACCGCAACAAGCGAAAAAAGCAATGCTCTCTTTAGATTGGTATGGTGAGTTCGGAGGACATAAAACATTGCGAAATAAAACCCAATGGACCAATAAAAATTCCAGCCATGATGATAAGTTATGCGGCCGAAGCGAAACCACACAAATTCGATTACGGAATATCCGGCAATCCAACCTAAATAATAAACGAATTGCTTCGTTTTATGATTCGGAAAAAAGTGTAAGTATAGCATTGTTGTCGCAGGCAGGAGAACGAACAAATTAACCAATTCCGTGGTTTTATGGTTTAACAGAAAATCCGGATAAAACGCCCAGGTTAAATGGTTCTTACACAGAAGGTTATATAGCAAATCGCAAAAAGAAATAAAAAGTATCGTCTCATAGTACGTTTTCCATTTCTTAATTGCACCAGAAACGAGGGCAGCTAACACAAAAAGCACATTCGTAGCCAGTATCATTCGATGTAGACTCCTTGCCGTTGTTTATGTAACAAGTATAGCCATTTCAAATCGATTTTAACGAAATCGGGAATGAGGGAGCAGCACGGCTGTTTACGGAAGACGAGACATTAAACGCTGGGCGGCGGCGGAGACCGGTACGTCCTTCAGCGTAATGATGCCAATGCGCCGAGGAGGAATCGGTGCGTCGAGGCGCACCTCGAACAATTGTCCGCTGCGCAGCTCTTCACCGATAAAATCGGTGATGACACATGCGATGCCGAGCCCGATCCCGGCAAATTGCAGCAGCAAGTCCACGCTGCCCAGCTCAAATTCGGGACGAAGCACAACGCCACGGCTTTCGGCATAGCGGTCAAGATAGCGGCGGGTGCTGCTCCCTCGTTCCAGCATGATGAGCGGATATTCAAGCAGTTCTTGCAATGGGACGAGCCGGTCGGCGAGCCGTGCTTTATATTTCATGCCTGCTACAAAACCGTCTTGAATCGGCATGCCTTCACGAACGTGGATCTGCTTGTCCTCCGGCGGGAGATTGACGATGCCGAAGTCGATTTGGCCTTCTTTGAGCAGCGCCAACGTTTCTAGCGTAGTCCGGTTCGTAACCTGCAGCCGGATGGAGGGGAAATCGCGGTGAAACGACTCCAGGTGCGGCAGCAAGTAATGACGGCACAGCGTATCGCCGGCCCCGATCTTGACTTCCCCGGCCATCAGTTGGTGCATCTCGCCGATTTTTCGTTCACCTGTCTCCATAAAATGATAAGCCTGTTCGATATATTTGAACAAGATTTCGCCTTCCGCCGTCAGCTTGACGCCTTTGGACGAGCGGAAGAACAACTGGCCACCCAGTTTTTTTTCAAGCTGTTTGATCGAGTGGCTGACTGCAGGTTGGGTCAGAAACAGTTCCTCGGCGGCTTTGGAAATGCTCCCGATTTTGCCGACCATATAAAATACGCGGTACCATTCCATATTGGCGATCATAACATAAACTCCCTTTATGACGGATATAAGCATTATTCATTACATTTATGGTCTGTACATCCACTATAATACGGATGAAAGCAAATACTCAAGTAGAAGGCGGGATGAACATGAGTGTTACGGCCATTGTAGGCGCGAATTGGGGAGACGAGGGGAAAGGCAAAATCACCGATGCCCTGGCGGCTGAAGCGCATGTGGTAGTCCGTTACCAGGGCGGAAGCAATGCGGGGCATACGATCATTAACGATTACGGGAAATTTTCGCTGCATTTGCTGCCTTCCGGCGTATTTCATCCACATATTACAAATGTAATCGGACCCGGGGTGGCGCTTAACGTCTCGGAGTTGGTGGCGGAGCTGGACGCATTGGAGGCCAGAGGCGTGCCGAAGCCGAAGCTGCGCATTTCCGACCGGGTGCAGTTGGTGCTGCCCTTCCACATGCAGTTTGACCGGCTGGAGGAGGAACGTCTCGGCGCACGCAGTTTCGGTTCTACCCGCAAAGGGATTGCACCGTTTTATGCGGATAAGTACGCGAAGCTCGGCATCCAGGCGGGAGAGCTTGCGGACCCGGTTAGACTGAAGGAATGGATCGAGTCGGCGGTCTCGGCGAAAAATGTGCTGCTCACCCACCGGTACGGTGAAGCGCCTATTGAGACGGAAGCGCTGGTTGCGCAGCTGCTCAGCGAAGGGGAAAGGCTGCGGCCGTATTTATGCGATACGACCGAGATGCTCCATGAAGCGCTCGGTCGCAAGGAGCGGATTTTGGTCGAAGGCCAGTTGGGGGCGCTGCGTGATCCCGACCATGGCATCTATCCGTTCTCAACGTCTTCTTCGACGCTGGCCGGCTTTGCCGCCGTCGGAGCCGGGCTGCCGCCTTATTCGATCGACCGAATTGTCGCTGTGGTGAAAGCATATTCCAGCTGCGTCGGAACAGGCCCTTTCGTGACCGAATTGCTGGGGGAATCAGGCGACGAATTGCGCGCAAGGGGAGGCGATGCGGGCGAATACGGAGCGACGACCGGCCGGCCTCGGCGCGTGGGCTGGTTCGATGCGGTGGCGACCCGGTATGGCTGCCAAGTGCAGGGGGCGACGGAAGTGGCCTTGACGAATCTGGACGTACTCGGCTATTTGGATGAAATCCCGATTTGCATCGGCTATCGGATTGACGGCGTCGTGACGGAACGGTTCCCCGTGACGGTCAAGCTGGACCGGGCGGAGCCGGTGTATGCCACGCTTCCGGGCTGGAAGGAAGACCTATCGGGAGTACGCTCGTTCGCCGACTTGCCCGAGCAGGCTAAAGCGTATGTGCAGGCGATCGAGGAGCGGATCGGCGTACAGATTCGCACGATTTCCGTCGGGCCGAAACGCGATCAAATGTTCCGAAATTAAATCGATTCGGACATTTTTCTCTATGATCTTCAGCGGAAACTATAGTATACTGATAGTCGGTCTCTTCGAACGGAGACGGAAGTCAACGCTGGATCAAAGGGGACGCGCAGCATGAAATTCGATGTGGAATTCATCTCTTTTTTTGTCGTTCAAGTGGACGGGGAAGACGGACAGAGCGGAAAGCGCTCCAAGCATTACGTAACGATGGACGGATACGATTATGCGGAAAGCGAGCTGAGCGCGTTTTTGGACGGGGAGTTTGCCAAGACGGCGAAGCGCAAAGCCGAGCGCAATCCGAAGGCAGAGCAGGTGCCGACCAAAATCGGCATGTTCATGACCGAACCGGGCTACGATCTGGACTCGAATCCGAATTATAACTTGTTCGCAAGGCTGCGGACAGCCTCGACCATGGATCAATTTATGGGTCACGCCGACGAGCTGGTCACGACGTATATGGATGCGAGCGCGATTCGAGGCGGGGCGATGTTTGTCGTGCGTGCCAAGCTGAATCAATATTTCGACGAGCCGTTTTTGTTTGTGTTCAAATGCGACTTCGAGCAAAAAATCGCGCGAATTACCGACGAACGCAGCCTGCTGAACAAAGTGGAAATGGCGATTAACGCGAAAAATTTGAAATCGATCATGTACCCGCATATGCCGGAACCGGGCATGATGGAAGTGCGGGAGCTGAAAATTCATCAGTCGTCGCATGCCAATTATTTCGAGGACTTTCTCAAATATGTCGAGTATGAAAAATCGGTACCGGAGCTGATGAACGAGCAGGTGCTCGGCTTCGTGCAGCAGTACGTCGAGCAAGTATATGAGGATCAGCCGCAAGTAAAAGAGCGGGAGCTTGAAGAAATGGAGCTGTGGGCGCACAGCGACAAGCGCGAGCTTCAGGAGAAGTGGGAGCCGCAGCAGGTCGTCGAGGCGGCCTCGATCATGGTTGAACAGAAGCCGGATCTGGAGTTGAAGCTGAAGCTGGGTCACATGGCGGTCAAAGCGCTGCTCGCCGACTTCGGAGACCGTCTCCATATCGCGAAGCAGGGCGACCGTTACGTCGTCGTCATGGAAGGGGACTGGCTGCAGTTCGAGCGGGGTATTTCGCCGATCGAGCTGTTGGCGCCGGAGCCGCTGGACGTCCTGGTGGAGCGGCTGAAGCGGAAGATTATGGACGAAGAGCGGGAAGAAGTTTTTAGTTAAAAGTAATCAGCAGTCCTGCCGGTTGGTTACATTCGTCAGATGAAATGCACCCCTTTGATAGACATTGGAAAAACCTGCAGGTTCATCCGATGTATATCAAAGGGGTTATTTATATGATATGTGGAGGAGAATTGGAGCGATTCGGCAACATTCAAGTATTCATCCCCGTCTAGTAATGCGAAGGAACAATTCAAGGCAGGGGGGGATTCGAATGCGTGTAACACAGGCATGTGCCGGATTGGTTTTGGCGGCGCTTCTCGCTTCTTGCGGAAAGCCTTCCGACATCTCTTTGGACAAACGGGCTGAAGCCGCATCCGCGCTGGATGCGAGAATCGTAAAAGCGCAAAATGCTTTTGGGTTGTCTCTCCACCGTCAAATGGTGCTGGAGGACAAAGGAAGCAATGTATTCCTCTCGCCGACGAGCGTATCCATGGCACTGGCCATGACATACAACGGGAGCGCTGGGGATACGAAGCGAGTGATGGCCGCCACGTTAGGCTGGACGGGCATGTCGGCCGAGGAGGTCAATCAAGGCTATAAAACGGTGAAGGCATTGCTCGAGAAGACCGGAAAAGGGGTCGAGCTGAATGTCGCGAATTCCCTATGGGGGAGGAAAGGAAAGCCGTTCCACAAAGCGTTTCTGGAACTGAACCGCAGCTTCTACGACGCCAAGGTCACGGAGCTCGATTTCAACAATCCAAAGGCGCATGAAACGATCAACAGCTGGGTGGACAAACAAACGCGCAATAAAATACCGTCCATATTGAACAAACCATTAAATCCGGACGATGATTTGGTGCTCGTAAACGCCATCTACTTTAAGGGCCAATGGAAGGATGAATTTGCCCCATCCTCCACGAAAGAGGAGTCGTTTAAGCTTATCGATGGAACCGACAAAAAAGTCTCTATGATGTCCAGGACGGGAACATACGAATATTTGCAAGAGAAAGGGTTCCAAGCGATCCGTCTTCCGTACGGGGAAGGACAAATGAGTATGCTCGTCATCCTCCCGGATGAATCGTCTTCTTTATCCGCGCTGCACGATCTGTTGTGGTCGGATGCAACCCGCTGGCAGAAGCCGTTTGAGCGAAAGGTCGGGGAGATCCGTCTGCCGAGCTTTAAGCTGGAATATGGAAAGCCGCTGGATAAAGCGCTGCAGTCCATGGGCATGGGGCTTGCATATGACCCGGGCAAAGCGGATTTTTCCGGAATTGCTTCGGTCCCGCCAAACCTGTATGTAGGGCAGGTGATGCACAAAACGTTCCTGGAGGTTAACGAGAAAGGGACGGAAGCCGCCGCCGCCACATCGGTCACAATGAAGACAGCTTCGGCGGAAGTGCCCAAAGCCCCGTTCCTCATGAACGTGAATCGCCCCTTCTTCATGGCGATTGAGGACAGTCAGACGGGAGCGTGGCTGTTTGCCGGCTCGATCTACTCTCCTTGATGAAATAGAGTCCTCGAACCCACGTCCGGTCAAAAAAATCCGCATGCGAAAAGACGTTTTCATCCACATTTGGGTTGTGGTTGAAAGCGTCTTTTTCACAGAGCTATATACGAACGAATTGAATACGATTCGTTGGTTGCAGGGTTGCCGCATAGGATGCCTGACACGAACGTTGCTTGGATCATAGCAATCTTCGTACATTTTGCGCACCGGCTATTTGCGCGCCCGCTTGCCTTGTCCGACGACGTCGAGCAGCAGCTCGCCGTTCTCCTGCGTCTCCCACGTCGCGGCGAAGCGCACGTTGTGCGAGACGCCGAGGATGTCGTAGCGCTGGGCGAGATGCTGCCGCGCCGCGCCGATGATGAGCGAGTGCAGGCGCACCTGCTTCTCCGCTCCGAGCGCGGCGAGCTGTTCGCGCACCGGCGGCGAGATCGCGCCGACGCCGTCGGTGACCATGACGAAGTCGGCGTCATGGTAGCGGGGCTGCGCGGACACCAGCTCGATGCCCCGCCGGAGCGGGGCGTCGAAGTGCGTGCCGCCGCCGAAGGCGAGCTGCGACAAGGCGTAAAACGCGGGCCAATCGGGCTTCCGCCAGTAAAGCGGTCGCTCGATGAGCTCCCCGCTGGCGCCGAACAGGAGCAGCATGAAGTCGCGGCGTTCCAGCAGGCTGAACGCCGCGAACGTGGCCGTGAATAGCTGCGCGAGCCGGAGCTTGCCGCCGCGCATCGAGTAGGACGTATCGAGCATGCAGATGACGGGACCTTTGAACGGCTCCTCGGTCCACCCGGAGATGTTGTAGGTCAGCAGCTTGCGCTCCAGCCAGTTAACGAGGAAATAAGCCTCATAGTCTTCATCGGCGAGCAAGCTTGCTTCGGAGGGCAGCATGTGTGTAATGTCGCCGGAATACCGCAGATCGTCGTAGTTTTCAGGGACGCGCGGCGAGCGGGTCTTTCGGCGCATCGCTTTCAGATGCTGCACCTGCCGACCGACCTCCTGCACAAAGGCGACGAGCTCCGGATGCCGCTTCAGCTTCTCCAGCCACTCCATATAGTTCGCGAACTTCTGCCGGTGCAGCTTGCCGAGATCGCTGCCCCAGCGGCGGTTCGCGATTTGCTGGCTGGCCTGCAAGAGCTCGAACACATTCAGGCTCTCCGTGTCTTCCCGGCCGAGCGACTCTTTCAGCGAGCGGCTGAGCCAAGCGCCTAGCTGCTCCTCGAGCTGCCGGAACGTATCTTGCTCCCGGCGGGAGAGACGTTCCAGCTGCTTCTCGCGCTGCGCCAGCTCTGCCTCCGCTTTCTGCATCTTGTGCCGCAGCTTGTCGCGGCGCACGAAGTCGACGCGCATCTCCTCCTGCAGCGAGCGGATGCGGACCTTCAGCGCCGCAATTTCCGCCTCGGCGAGCGGCCGGCTGTCGAGCGCCGCCTGCTTCTCCTCCACATTGCGCTTGCCCTGCTGCAGCGTGTATCCGACGAGCTTCAGCTGCTCGATCTGCTTGTCCGACAGCCGTTCGCTCATTTGCGTTTGATCGTCGCCTTGCTGCTGCTGCCGGTCGTTCATGCCGATCGTGCGCAGCTGGCGCTCTTCCTGCTTGCGCCGCTTCACTTCCTCCTCGAAGCTGCTCGTCAGCCACATCAGCGCTTTGAGCGCCGTCTTGAATGATGCGTTTACTTCGCCTTCCGTTCGCGGATGAATCGTCCGGTAAAAGTATTGCTGCTGCAGCTGCGCCACCAGCCAGCGGTGAAACGGCGATTCCTCCGCGCCCCGGTCGATCTCGGGGCGCTTCAAATAAAAACACATGAAGAAATCGGCGAACAGCTCGAGCGTAAACCAAGATGTACGCGCTTTGGCCCCGCGAATCCACTCCTGAGCGGTCCGCGAAGAATGGACATAGCCGTCAAACACATAGCGGTCGATTCGCGCCGCACGGATGATCATGAGCTTTCACCTCGCCATCGACAATTACAGTGTGTAGTCATACTCCACGCCGGGGATTTCGCGATCGAACAGCGTGCGATACAAGCCCTGCAGCGTTTGTAAAATGCGCTCGCCTTGAATGCGCAAATGCGTATACTTTACCGCATATTGCGCCGTGTGCAGCAGCAAAAAATTGCGGTTGCGAATATACCCGGGCAAATCTTTCTCCCGCTGCAGCCAGAGGGTCAGCTTGCCGCGCAGTTCGCGCGCCGTTTCCTCCAGTTCCTGCCGGCACTCCTCCAAATTCGCTTTCGCCTTCTCCTGATCTTCCCTGCTCATCCGGCCGCCGACTTCCTTCTTGAACTGGAATGCATGCAATTCATCTTCTTTGCCCGCCCAGTGCTTGGCGATCCGGTCGTATTTGCGGATCGGCAGCTCGCGTTCCGTTTCCTGCCCGAGCGCCTCTTGAAACGCCTTCTGGAACAGCTCGTGCAGCGCGGATGCGTCTTCCGGGAAGTCCCAGAGCATGTGCGGGGTGAATACCGTGTCCCATACGTTGACTTCGCTGCGTCCGTTCAGCGCCGCCGACGTTTTCCAGACGCGTCCGATTTTACGCCAGCGGCGGTCGGAGAGTGCGAAATCTTTCGCTTCCATGTTCGTTTTCAACTGATAAAGCATGTAGATCAGCGTCTCCGGTATCGTCACTTGCATAGCCGCCGCCTCCACCGCTTCCGCGTCTTGCAGGGAGAGAAGCGCTGGGAGCGGCTCATCCGGCAGCTGAAACATCCGTTCGTAGCTTGACATATGCTTCAAGTAGCCCACTTCGTAGCGGATCAGGAACCGGTCGTATAATGCGGCTAACTGATCGTTTTCTTCGGGCAATTCATTGGATGCTGCCATCAGGAAGACCAGAGGAGCTTTTTGTTTTTCCCGGCCGTTGAAAAATACGCGCTCGTTCAGTATGGACAGCAATGAATTCAAAATCGCGCTGTTTGCCTTAAAAATTTCATCCAAAAAAGCAAAATCCGCTGCGGGCAAATAGCCGTCCGTCTGCCGTACGTACTGGTCCTGCTTGAGCTGCTGCAGCGAAACCGGACCGAACATTTCATCCGGCGTCGTAAACCGGGTCAGCAAGTAATCGAACCATCGGCCGCCGCCGAACAGCTGGGATACCGCGCGGGCCAGTTGCGATTTGGCCGTTCCCGGCGGTCCGACGAGCAAGGCGTTCTCGTGGCTCATCAGGCCGAGCAGCAGCAGCCGGATCAGCTCCTCCCGCTCAAGAAAGCGCGCCTCCAGCAGGCGGATCGCTTCCTCGATTTTGTGTTGAATGGACTGCATCTCGTTCATCGTCGTCATTGCCGCATTCCGTTTGCCTACACCTGGGCAATTGCCCGCAACCGACAATGCAATATCACATTGTAACGTTCGCGAACCGGCATGCGTACCTCCTTCGGCGAAAAATAAGTGGTATGAATATCGTTCCTATTGTAACAGACCTCCATTCTTTTCTCTAATGTACATGGATTTTAATTCCATCCGCATTCATGCTACAATGAGCATATATTCCAATAGGACAAGGGGAAATGAAGATGTCGATATATTCCTTTACTGTCACGACCATCGACGGGGAGCAGCAGTCGCTCGCCGATTACAAAGGGAAAGTGCTGCTGATCGTCAATACGGCAAGCGCTTGCGGGTTGACGCCGCACTATACAGGACTGCAGTCGCTGTATGAAACGTACAATGATCAAGGTTTCGCCGTTCTTGGATTTCCTTGTAATCAGTTTGCCGGGCAGGAGCCGGGGACGGAGCAGGAGATCAAACAGTTTTGCGAGCTGAATTACAACGTTACTTTCCCAATGTTTGCCAAGGTGGATGTAAAAGGGGATAACGCGCATCCGCTGTTCCGTTATTTGGTGGAGAGCGTACCTGAACCGTACCGGACGGGCGACATTGAGTGGAATTTCGTCAAATTCCTCATCAACAAGCAAGGCGAGGTAGTGAAACAATTCAGTGCGCGAACCGAACCGGCACAGCTGGAAGAGGATATTGCAGCCGAATTGAAAAAGTAACGAAACGTCAAAAAGCCGCCCGTTCAAAGACGGACGGCTTTGTTGGCAACAGCTTATTGCAGGGATTGCAAGTGCTCGTCGAGACGATCCCAAGTTTCGGAAATACCTTGTTCCATGCCCATATCCAAAACCGTTTTGAGTGCTTCGGGGGAAGCGTAGAGCGCCCGGTTGATCAGCTTTGTCTTGCCTTCATGCTCATCAAAGGTCAATGTAACGCGGGTGGAAGGCATGCTCTCGTTTTCATTGCCTTCGGCATCCGAAAAGTAGTCGACGTAGACGATCTTCTCTGGCGCGACGATTTCCTCGTAGACCCCTTTGCCCCAAGATTCCATGCCATAGAAATCGCCTTGGTTTTTGTCGACGCATTTCATGCAATAATGCCAGACGCCACCCGGACGAAAATCGACGTTACATACCGGTATCTCCCATCCGCGAGGTCCCCACCAATGCTTTAAATGCTCCGCCTCGGAAAATGCTTTGAATACGAGCTCGCGCGGGGCGTTGAACACGCGCTCCAGAACCAATACCGAACCTTCTACTTTCGTAATCATTTGATTAGCCATTTTAATTTTCCTCCTCATGGTTTACCCGTAGGTTTAATATCTTTTTGCCGCAGCTTTTGCAAGTAAAGATCGAGCGCATCGAGCCGCTCATCCCAGACGCCGCGGTACGTTTCAAGCCAAGCGTCCAATTGCTGAAACGGCTCCAGTCGAAGCTTATAGTTCCGGCGATTGGCTTCAGCGTGAACTTCGACCAATCCGGCGTCCAGCAGGACACGCAAATGCTTGGAAGCTTGCGGCTGGCGCAGCTGCAGCCGGTCGGCGATGTCGCCGACGGTGAGCGGGCCGTCGAGCAGCAGTTCCACAATGCGCAGCCGATGGGGTTCGGCCAGTGCGCTAAATGTCGTTATATCCATGTTGCTATGGTCCTTTCATGAAACGATTGCTTGCATGAGGGACGGGCGCGAAGGTATCCAAATTTCCGCTATACAGGCCACCTCGTTTCGTTTGTTTCGTGGAATCGTATCTGCATTCTTAATATACCCCATTAGGAATATTCCTGTCAAGGAATATTGCAGAAAAATTTTACAATGAAGGCCGACTTACGATGTTCGAATGCCTGCAGCGCTTGCTCACCGCGAATTTTGCCTGTCTCCGCAGCTTAATTCAATGAGTTCGACATACGAAGAAAGAACGCCGGATTTCCACGCGATTTGCCGCACCCTCTTTTTCTTCCGGTAAAAAGCGTCTATAATGATGTTGAAGGATATTGATAATCGATCTTGCAAACGTGTGCATACATAATAATGCGCGCGAGGGAGACGGGAGGCCAAATGCCATGATAACCATGGAGCAACAAATAGAGCAGAAGTATGAGCAGCTTGGCGACATTCTCCGTTCGATGGGGAAAGTGGTCGTCGCCTTTTCCGGCGGGGTGGACAGCGCGTTTTTGCTTAAAGCTGCGCTTGAATATTTGGGTAAGGACAATGTACTCGCCATTACGGCTGATTCGGAGACGTATCCGGAGCGCGAGAAGTACGAAGCGATCGAGCTGGCCAAGGAGATGGGCGCCCCGCATGAAGTAATTCATACGAGCGAACTGAACATTCCCGGTTATGCCGAGAATCCGACCAACCGCTGCTATTTTTGCAAAAACTCTTTGTTCGACCATCTGATTCCGATTGCAGCCGCCCGCGGCTACGAACACGTCGTATTCGGCGCGATCGCCGACGACTTGGGCGAACACCGTCCGGGACTGCAAGCGGCCCACGAACAGGGCGTAAGGGCGCCATTGCTCGAAGCCGGAATTAAAAAATCGGAAATCCGCCATCTGTCGCGTAAATTCGGATTGAAGACGTGGGATAAGCCGTCGTTCGCCTGCTTATCCTCGCGCATCCCATACGGGGAAATGATTACCGCTCAAAAACTGTCGATGATCGATCAGGCGGAAGATTTCCTCATCCAGCTCGGATTTCGCCAGGTGCGCGTCCGTCAGCACGATACGCTTGCAAGAATCGAAGTACCGGCGGCGGAACTGGCGGAGGTGCTCGCCGTTGCGGATACGGTGCATGCGAAGCTGAAAGAAATCGGGTACGCCTATGTCACGCTCGATCTCAAGGGTTACCGTTCCGGCAGTTTGAATGAAGTACTGTCCCCGGAACAGCAGTCGATCAAAGCGGTAGCGGGACTAAGCTAACATAGGAAGGAGCTAGTGATCATGAGCAAACCGAAAATATACATTACAAAGCGAATCCCTTCTGAGGTGCTGCAATATTTGGAGCAATATTGCGACTGCCGGATGTGGGACGGCCAAGGTACGCCCTCCCGGCAAGGTTTGCTTGACGAGCTCGGAAGCGTGGAAGGCTTGCTTACGACCGGGGGCCCGGTCAATCAGGAACTGCTCGATCATGCGCCTAAGCTTCGCGCGGTGAGCAGCATCTCCGTCGGATACAATCATTTTGATCTGGAGGCGATGCGCGCGCGCGGAGTAGTCGGCACGCATACGCCGTATGTGCTTGACGATACGGTGGCGGACCTCGTGCTTGGGCTTATGTTGTCTTCCGCGCGGCGCATTACCGAGCTTGATGCGTTCGTGAAGGAAGGGAACTGGCGAAAAGGTGCAGGCTTGAGCGAAGAAGATTTCTTCGGGATGGACGTCCACCATGCCAAGCTCGGCATTATCGGCATGGGGCGCATCGGCGAGGCGATCGCCAGACGCGCGGTGCACGGGTTTGGAATGGAACTGCTGTACTATAACCGCAGCCGCCGGCCGGAAGCGGAAGAAAAGTACGGCGCGCAATATTGCGGCCTTGAAACGGTGCTTCGCGAATCGGATTTCGTCGTCTTGATGACGCCGCTCTCGCCAAAGACGGAGCGGTATATCCGCAAGGAGCATTTTGCGATGATGAAGCCGACCGCGTTTTTCATCAACGCTTCGCGCGGCCAAACCGTGGACGAAGCGGCTTTGATCGAAGCGCTGCAGACCGGGCAAATTCGCGGCGCCGGACTCGACGTATTCGAGGTGGAGCCGGTTCAGCCGGACAATCCGCTGCTGCGCATGCCGAATGTGGTGACGATGCCGCATATCGGCTCCGCGACGGCGAAGACGCGGTTTGATATGGCGATGCTTGCAGCGCAAAATCTTGTAGCCGCCTTGACCGGCGGGCGGCCGCCGCATGTGGTGAAAGAGCTGCAGTCTCTGGTGGAATAGACAAGCGTCCCTGGTGGTTTATACGGCTCATACCGATTACAATATCGGTATGGGCCGTTTTTTTTATCCGGGCATATCTTAAGAAAATCTTTAATAATTCCCTGCTTAAATTCTAAACATTAAAAGATATGATAGTTGCATGAAGAAAGACGAGAGCCAAAGGAGTTGAACGCCGATGTTATCGGACACATCCGTCAAATCATCCGCAGCAGGCAAATGGATGTTTCTCAAAAAATTCATACAAAATCCGCGGGACGTGGGGAGCATTATTCCCAGCTCGAACCGTTTGACGAATAAAATGCTCGAACCGATCCCGTGGGATCAAGCGCGCAACGTCGTTGAATTAGGCGCGGGAACCGGCATCTTTACGAAGGCGATTTATGAGCTGGCCAGGCCCGATTGCAAAGTGGCGATCTTCGAAAAAGAAGACGAAATGCGCAGCCAACTGCTCGAAATGTACAAAGGCTTTTATTTTTGCAAAAATGCGTTGGATCTGCAAGCCTGTTTGCCAAAAATCGGAATGGCTAAGGCGGACTGCATCATTTCCGGATTGCCGTTTGCGAATTTTGCACAATCCGATCGCGAACAAATCATTAGGCAAGTTCACGATTCGCTGAGCGACGACGGCATTTTCGTCACGTTCCAATATTCCCTGCAAATGAAAAAAATGCTGCAGAGCGCGTTTGCCCATGTTTCCGTTTCATTTGTGGCATGGAATATGCCGCCGGCGTTCGTATATGTTTGTAGAAAAAGGTGGATTAACGAATGAAAAACGGAAATGCTCCTTCCATACTGATCATCGAAGACGAACCGGAAATTCGCGACATCGTACAAATTTTTTTGAAGAATGAAGGCTGCGTCATGCTGGAAGCGGAGGATGGAGAGCAAGGTTTGCAGATTTTGCAAAAGCATCCGGTCGATTTGATCATCCTGGACGTGATGATGCCTCGGCTCGACGGCATTCAAACATGCATCAAAATTCGGGAAAGCAACAACATTCCGATCATTATGCTGTCGGCCAAAAACGAGGATATGGATAAAATATTGGGACTTACGAGCGGTGCGGACGATTATTTGTCCAAACCGTTTAACCCGCTCGAGCTGGTGGCGCGCGTCAAATCCCAGCTGCGAAGAAGCAAGATGACCGAAACGGCAGGCAGCCAGCCGCAGGTCATTACGATCGGCGAGTTAACCGTGAATATTCCGCGTCATCAAGTAACGCTGAACGGGAAAGAAATCCAATTGACACCGCTGGAATTCGGCATTTTGGAACTGCTCGGCACCCATCGGGGACAAGTGTTCAGCGTCGATAAAATATACGAAACGATCTGGAAAGACCCGGTCATGCAGTCCGATAAAACGGTGATGGTGCATATCCGAAATCTTCGCGAGAAGCTAAAGGATAACCCGCGCGATTCCAAATATATCAAAACGGTGTGGGGAGTAGGTTATAAGCTTGATTAGGCAGCCGAATTGGAGCAGGAGCCTTCGTATCCGGTTGGTGTTGACATTTGCCGTAACGCTGGTTCTCAGCATTATTTTGTTTGCGGCTTTTGATTTTGTGACGCGGGAATGGAGAAAAGAAAATTATATCAGCTATGAAACGAGTAAACAAAATATTAACCAAACGCTTCGTATCGTCGAGCAGAAACTGTCAGAGCTAGGTGGAACGGATGCGATCAACCCGCTTCTGGATCGCTACAGCAGCAGCGGGCTGCATATCCTGTTGTCCGATTTACAGGGTAACGTCGTATATCATTCCAAGTCCGCCACTGAACAACGGATCGATTTATATGAAATCGCTTATCAGCAAAAAGAGGCTGAGGAACGTCCGGAGCCGGGAAAGCAGTTAACGGTGATGGCGCCGGTGCAATATAACGGACAAAGACTGTTTTTAATTGTATCGGGCAAACTGGTGGCCGAGCAAGGATATTACTATCAAAGCCCGCGCTTGTATACCGGAATCGTATTTTTAGTATTGTTTTTGCTGTTGTTTTATTTGTTCACCTATAACAAAATGCGGCAAATTCAGGAGATGAATGCCGGTCTTGAACGGATCGCTCACGGCAATCTGTCGGTTCGTCTGCAGGTCCGAAGCCGGGACGAGCTCGGAACGTTAACGGGAAACATCAACTACATGGCCGGCCAGCTCGAAGAAAAAATCGCCAAAGAGCGTTTAGCCGAACAAACGAAGAGCGAGCTGATTACGAACATCTCCCATGATTTGCGTACGCCGCTGACAAGCATCATCGGCTATTTGAGCGTGTTGAACGAGCACAAGGAAACGAATGATTCCTTGAAACCGTATATTCACAGCGCACTTAACAAATCGAATCAGTTGAAACAATTGATCGACGATTTGTTCGAATACACGCGGCTGACGAGCAACCAAGTTTCGCTGGACAAACGCCGTATCGACTTGACGGCGATGATCGATCAAATCATTATGGAGTTCATTCCGCTGGCTCAGCAGCATCAGGTGCATGTACAAAGTACGGTTCCTGAGCAAAAAATAACGGTCCCTATCGATGCCGGAAAAATGGTCCGGGCTATCGATAATTTGCTGACGAATGCGCTGAAATTCAGCTTAAAGCCCGGTACGATCGACATCGCGCTTCACACGGATTCGAGGTGGGCGACGCTGTCCATAGCCAACACCGGCAGCCCGATTACAAAAGAACAAGAGGAGCGCTTGTTCGAGCGATTTTATAAAGCGGACGAATCCAGAGGCGGTCAAAGCATGCCGCGCGGTTCGGGTCTTGGCTTGTCCATTGCCCAAAGCATCGTACAGCTGCATGGCGGGGACATTGCGCTCAGACGAACGGATCGGCACTATGAGTTTTGCATCCGCATTCCTTTGAATCCGGAAGACAGATCGGGCGGAGGACGATGACATGTCGCCCGAGCGAGGTCAATATAATACAAAAGGAATGTAAGGAAGATGAACATAGAGGCGGTGGGCTTTTGGTCTACATGGCTGCCATAAGCGATCGTTATACGTGCGCTACCTTTCAGGCGCTTGTCGATGCCGTGATTCCGCCCACGCTCGGCTTATGCCAGGCGGAGTATGTGCCGGGAGCGATGAACTGGTGCATTCACGAATTCGTCATCATGGAAGTCGATCTATCCCAAGATCCTCATGTGGCCACCCAAGCGAATGTTCCTTTCTCCAGAACGACCGCCGTTTTGCTCGATATCGGCGCAGCCCGTCTCTTGCGAATCCGTCAATCCATCCATCCTGCCCTGTATCAACCGTCTACTGGCGGCGGCCTATTTTCTTCCCTGTCCCGGAATGACAGATTGCGAGCCGTCGAACTGTTGAACCGGCTGGACGTTTGCCTGAGATGCCTTCCTCTTCCCTATCGGAACAATCCCGCATTGATTCAAACGATGATGAATTCCTTGCAGCAGCTCACATTATTCGGCTTTTATTCAGAATGAAATCGTCTGTGCATGAAAAAGATCCGGTAGGATATTCTAATACCAATTATGTCTGTACATAACCATAGACAGGGTGAGATCATGAATATACTGGAAACGATCACTGAAGCAATCAAACCTTTTCTCGACGGGGAGAAGCCGCCTTTAAACACTGGGGAAGTTATGAATCTCTGGTTTTATTTGACGGCGACCGAGCAAACCTTGCGGGGAGAGCAGGTATCTTTTAACATTGTGCATGACCCTGAACTTAGAGAAGCGTTGGAGGACGTGATCAATAACGTCCATAATCCTATTTATAAGGAACTGACGGAATTCCTCAGAGAAGAAGGGGTATCACTGCCGCAGTCGACACCGGAAAAACCGATCGGAGATTATAGGGATATTCCGGAAGGCTCGAGATTATCCGACGAAGAGTGCGCGAATCTGTTGCAGTTCAATATCATTCTTGGCATCAATTATGCTTGCCGGGGAATGACGGAGTCCGTCAGGGCGGATGTCGCCGCCCGGTTCGCCAAATATTTGACGATGAAAATGACGTTTGCCATCAAATTGAAGAATTTGGCGAGCAAAAAAGGCTGGTTGAAGCAGCCCCCCATATTTCAGCCGGAACGTCATATGCAGACGCATTAAAGACGATATGAATAGCCGGATCAGGTATTTTGTGTGTACTCGCAAAAAAAAACGCTCACCGCATGCAGCGGCTGCTTCGAGCAGCGGTGCCTGCGGATGGAGCGTTTTTTACTAGTCTCGAGTGATGAAATCGCCTTCGATTCCGGCGATGAGCGGGGAGGGCTCGCCGCGGAAATAAAGCTTCAATTCGTGCAGCGCACGGGTGCAGCCGACGTACAGCAGTTTCGCATCTTGCGGTGTGGCGCGATAATGCTCCGGGTCGACATCGATAAGGAGTACGGTGTCGAATTCAAGTCCCTTGGCCATATATACCGGCACGATCGAGACGCCGCCTTCGTACTGCTGTTGGCCGGGCACGATCAGATTTGCCTCGCACCCGGCGGCGGCCAGCTCCGCGTGCAGCTGGCGGCAGCGGTCCTCCGTGCGGGCGAGAACCGCCAGCGTACCCGCGCCTTCGCGGCTGCGGTGAGCGGCGATGGCTTCGGTCAACTGCGCCGCAAGCGAGGCGTCGCCGGTTTGTGCCACTGTTACCGGGTCGCCGCTGCGAAACACCGGGACCGCGAGCGTTGGAGGTTCCTGCACGCCGTTCTTCAGCACTTCGTTCGCGAAGTATATGATTTCCATCGTCGACCGGTAGCTTCGGTTGAGCGTATAATAGCCGCGGTTGTCTTCGGGGAATTGGTCGAGCATTTCATGCCAGTCCTGTATTCCTTGGTACGCATGAATGCCTTGCGACAAATCGCCGAGGATGGAGAAGGAGCCGTTTTTCGTATGCATCGCAAGCAGCGCCACCTGGAAGGGTGAAAAATCTTGCGCCTCGTCAATGACCGTATGATCAAACCGGAGATCGCCGTGAATGCCGTGAAACCGCTGGCGGATG
Organism: Paenibacillus allorhizosphaerae; assembly: GCF_910594985.1. GTDB lineage: Bacteria > Bacillota > Bacilli > Paenibacillales > NBRC-103111 > Paenibacillus_G > Paenibacillus_G allorhizosphaerae. Next base: position 421,303 of record NZ_CAJVCE010000003.1, on the reverse strand, counting down.
TAGAGCAGCGGAGCGAAATCCTCAGTCTGCACCAGCTTCTTCTTCGCCGCCGCCCACGTCGTTTTGCGGAGATCCTCGGGTATGAAAGCGGAGGCTGCTTCGCTTACATAGGCAGGCCGGGCATCCGGGTTGAACAGCTCTTTATAAAACGTAAAAGGAGTATAAGCTGTCCAGGACTTCGTATAAGCGCGCAGCTTCTCGCCCGATTTTTTCTTGTAATCTTTGCGCAGGTGAACTTCCCATACTTTTTCCAGCTCGATCTCGATCCATCGTTTGATGCGGGCGAGCACGCGCTCCCGCCGTTTCATCAGTGACTCGTGCTTATATTCTACGTTGAACCATTCGCGGATCATTGAACGCGGCAGCTTCTTGCCTTCCCAGGGCGAGAAATCCGCGTCGGGTACCGCGATTTGTTCATACGCGTCCAGTACTTGGTCCAACCACTGCATATAACGGAGCGAGCCTTTGAATCGTCCGGGCGCCGAGTCGTCCATCTCCGGTCGATCAGGCCCCACTGCGAACCAGTAACGCAGCCGTTCCGACGGGTCGGCCAGCTTTACTTCCTGATCCAGCAGTTCCAGAGCCCAGTCCGCGAACGTCGTTTGCTGAATATGACCGACGCCAAGCTCGGGCAGCACCCCGGAGATGTAATCGAGGAACATACGGCTTGGAGCGAATATGATCATTTTTTCCGCTTTCACCTGATCGCGGTATTGGTACAGCAAGTAGGCAAGCCGATGGAGCGCGACGGTCGTTTTACCGCTTCCTGCTACGCCTTGAATAATAAGCGCGTTGTTTTTTCCGGCACGAATTATGGCGTCTTGTTCCGCCTGTATCGTCGATACGATATCGCGCAGCTTATTGTCCTTGTTCTCACCGAGCCGATAGAGCAAAAATTCATCGGTCACGGCTATCGCATCGCTTTCCCGGTCGAACGTATCGACGACGCGCTGCAAGATTTGCTTGCGGATGACGAGATTTCGCTTCAAATAGACGAGACCCTCGATCGCGCCTTCGGGAGAATCGTATATGGCCGCTTCCGAGCCGCCGGTGAAAGAATAAAACAGACTGGCTACCGGCGCGCGCCAATCGACGACGAGCAGCTCTGGCGAGTCCGCTTTTTCCACACCGAATTTTCCTATATATAGCGGGGTCGGTCCCGTTTTGCCGGATTCATGGAAATCCAGCCTGCCGAAGTACGGCTCAGGCATCGCATGCGTCAAGTTGCGCCGTTTGCTATCGCGAATCGATTCCAATACTTGCTCGGTCAAGTCCGGACCGGTGTAAGAAGGGATGGCGCGGAGCGCTTCCAAATGTGCATTCATATCTCGGATCGTATGATTCAGCTGTTCCAATTCCTCTTGATAAGCGTTCTGCAGACCGGATTCCACTGTCCGATACCTCCAATCATTGGTAAATCCCTAAAAATGGCAAGGATATACTATATCACAACTTCTCGGATCGTTGCAACAAAAAGGAGGGAGAACAGTAAGAAAAGCGCTATAACGATTATTTCGGTACGCCCGGCGCCCGGAAATATTACGGCCGCATTCCGATCCGGTTCCCTATCGGGAAATTCGCGAATATACATGGAACATCAACCTATTGGGATGGGGAGCCGGCATGATCCTTACATTGTTGCGCAAGAAACGGAGAATAAGTCAGTCATTACCTCGCATTACGAATACGATTCCTGTCAGCGGTCCTGTCGTCGCCGCTGCCGTTAATTCGGTGACCAACCGCGTTTATTTTCTTAACGATAAAAGCCGCATGGTCGTAATGGACGGGAATACGAATAAAATAATAACCACGGTGAAGACGGGACGTTTGCCTTACAACATGGTTGTCAATCCGCGAACAAACCGAATCTACATTACGAATTTCCAAGACGGCACCGTCTCCGTTATCAACGGTCGTACTAACCGGGTCATCACGGTGATCAAAGTGGGCGAACGGTGCGATGAAATCGCGGTCAATTCTCGTACGAATTTCATCTATGTGTCGACCATATCGTTGTCCTCCCCGAACGGGCAGCTCGCTGTCCTGAACGGGAACACCAATAAAATGGTAACGAAAATTAAATTTACCGGTCGACCTTCGCAAATCGTGATCAACGAGCTATCCAACCGTATTTACGTGACCAATACCGTCAAAGACACCGTTTCCGTCATTGACGGGAACAGTCATGCGTTTTTGGCAACCGAAAAAGTGGGAAACAACCCGGTGATAACGCCGGTGTTAAGCCAAAGAACGAGCCGGCTTTATATCGCCAACAACTTAAGCCGTTTCTACTCCGTCTTAAACCTTCGAACAAATAAAGTTCGAAACATTCGGCTCGGCAGGTTGCAAAGCGATATCATACTTAACCCGATCACGAATCGGATTTATATAACGAGTGCCCAAGTTTCGGCCAAGGGACGGCTGTTTGCCATTAACGGCAGCACCAATCGCGTGATCCAAACGTTAACCGTTCCGACGTTTACGAGTGCGCTTATTAATCCAAAAACAAACCATTTGTTCATTGCGGAATCTCCGGAGAGCGGGACCGCTCCGCTGACCGTCTATAATGGCAGTACACTGAAAAGGATCGCATTGCTTCGTTTAGGTGAGGGGCCAAGGGGGCTCGTGCTGAACCCGCAAACAAATCGCATCTATATCGGCGGGGAAAAAAGCATTACCGTCCTTCAGGATTAGTTTCCAAGCGAAAAAAACGGTGCACAACGATTGGATCTGCCCGCCGCTACCGTATTAAGCAGCGGGCTTGCAAGCCTTGGCGGAACGGTTGTTTTTTGGAAAATCAGAAGACTTGCGATATGATGGAACCGTAAAGCGGATGCTGAAAATACCCATATGGTTACCAGGAGGCCGAACTTATGGATTACCGAATCGAACGCGATACAATGGGGGAAATCCGTGTCCCGGCGGACAAGCTTTGGGGCGCGCAAACGCAGCGAAGCAGCGAAAACTTCCGGATCGGAACGGAACGGATGCCGATGGAGGTGGTCCAAGCTTTCGCGCTGCTCAAAAAAGCGGCGGCCGAAGCGAACCGCAAGCTCGGCAAACTGGAGCCGGAAAAAGCCGAGGCGATCAAACAAGCGGCGGACGAAGTCAAAGCGGGGCAGTGGGACGATCATTTTCCGCTGGTTGTGTGGCAAACCGGCAGCGGCACCCAATCCAATATGAACGCCAACGAGGTGATCGCAAGGCGCGCCAATCAGATTTTGGACGGGAAGGGCAGCGAGATTCGCATTCACCCGAACGATGACGTGAACCGCTCGCAAAGCTCGAACGATACATTTCCGACGGCCATGCATGTAGCCGGTGTGCTCGCGGTTGAGGACCGGCTGCTGCCTGCGCTCCAATCGCTCAAGGAAACGCTGCGCGCGAAAATGGAAGCTTTTGCGGACATCGTGAAAATCGGCCGTACGCATTTGCAGGACGCTACGCCGCTTACGCTCGGGCAGGAAATCAGCGGCTGGTGGGCGATGCTGGACAAGACGGAGCGGATGATCCGGCAAAGCGCGGAAACGATGAAGGAGCTTGCGATCGGAGGGACGGCGGTAGGCACCGGTCTGAACGCGCATCCGGAGTTCGGCGATACGGCGGCGAAAGAACTGTCGGCGGAAACGGGCAAAACGTTCGTGTCGGCATCGAACAAGTTTCATGGTTTGACCAGCCACGATCAAATTGTCTATACGCACGGAGCGATCAAAGCGCTGGCGGCCGATTTGATGAAGATCGCCAACGACGTCAGGTGGCTTGCAAGCGGCCCACGTTGCGGCATCGGGGAAATTACGATACCCGAGAATGAGCCGGGCAGCTCGATCATGCCGGGGAAAGTGAATCCGACGCAGAGCGAAGCGATGACGATGGTGGCCTGCCAGGTCATGGGCAACGATGCGGTAATCGGCTTTGCCGCGAGCCAAGGCAATTTTGAGCTTAATGTGTTCAAGCCGGTGATCATCCATAATTTCCTGCAGTCTGTGCGTTTGCTGGCGGATGCAATGGATTCGTTCAATGAGCATTGCGCCGTAGGCATCGAGCCGGACCGCCAGGCGATCCGCCGTTACTTGGACGAGTCGCTGATGCTCGTCACGGCATTGAATCCGCATATCGGATACGAGAAAGCGGCTTTCATTGCGAAGACGGCGCACAAGGAGCGGCTCACACTGAAGGAAGCGGCGGTGCGGAGCGGCTATTTGACGGCGGAACAGTTTGATCAAATCGTGCGGCCGGAAGACATGATTCATCCGAAAGCGTAAGCTTGTCGATAAAAAATACTAGCTTTAACACAAGGAGGACTTGATGCATGGCGTCAGGTCCTTTTCGCTGTGCTTTTTCCAGATGCGAAATAATGAAGCAACGATTGGAGAATACTAACGCAGGCGATATGGAATTTTCATCACATGGAGGTTGGAACAGGATGAAAAAATGGATTTCAGTATGCATGATATGCATTTTTGCCGTCGTTATTGCGCTTTCAGGTTGCGGCAAGAAACCGGCAGCACCGGGAAATACGGCGGATGGAACGAATCAAGGCGCCGGTGGGGGCGCAGGCGCGGGCGGGACTCAACCGGGCGCCAAGTTCAATATCGGCATGGTCACGGACATCGGCGGGGTGAACGACAACTCTTTTAACCAGAGTGCCTGGGAAGGCTTGCAGAAGCTGGAGAAGGATACGGGCGCCAAGGTGAAATATTTGCAGAGCAAAAGCGATTCCGAATACATTCCGAATTTGAATCAAATGGTGAAAAGCAACTTTCAGCTCGTGTGGGGGATCGGCTTTATTATCGGCGATGCGATGAAGACCGTCGCCACGCAAAATCCCGAGGCGAAGCTGGCCATTATCGACAATGTGGTCGATGCTCCGAATGTTGCCTCCGTCACTTTTGCCGAGAATGAGGGCTCGTATCTTGTCGGCGTTGTGGCCGGATTAATGACGAAGACGAATAAGATCGGCTTTATCGGCGGGATGGATATACCGGTCATCAAACGGTTCGAAGCCGGATTCAAGGCCGGCGTGGCTGCTGCCAATCCGAACGCCAAAGTATCGATCAACTATACCGGGGCGTTCGATAAACCCGATTCGGGCAAGGCGGCCGCCGCCACCATCTATAATGATGGAGCGGATATTATTTTTCATGCGGCAGGCGCCACCGGGAACGGCGTATTCAACGAAGCGAAAGACCGGCTCAAGGGCGGCAAAAAAGTATGGGTCATCGGCGTGGACCAGGACCAGTCTAAAATGTTCGGCAACGATGTGACGTTGACTTCGATGATGAAACGAGTCGACCTCGCCGTGCACCGCGTATCGAACGATTTGATTAACGGCAAATTCGAGGGCGGCCATACGGTCGTGCTCGGCCTGAAGGACGACGGGGTCGGATTGCCGGCGGACGCAGCAAAGAATGTGCCGGAAGACGTATTGAAAAAAGTGGATGAGTATAAGCAAAAAATCGTCAAAGGCGAAATCAAGGTTCCGGAATCATGAGCGTGAAAGTGGAAATGCGCGGCATTACGAAGCGGTTTCCCGGTATTGTGGCCAACGACGGGATCAGTCTTTCGCTGCGGGAGGGCGAGATTCTCGCCCTCCTCGGCGAGAACGGTGCGGGAAAGTCGACGCTGATGAACATCTTGTTCGGTTTGTACCAGCCGGACGAAGGCGAAATTTATGTGAACGGCAATCCCGTATCGATTCCGAATCCGGGCATGGCTATTGAGTTAGGCCTCGGGATGGTGCACCAGCATTTCAAGCTCGTTCAACCTTTCACGGTCACTGAAAATATTATCCTTGGCATGGAGCCGAAGCGGGGTCTTCGTGTCGACTTCCGATCAGCGGAGAAGCAGGTGGCCGAGTTGTCTGAGCGCTACGGGCTTAGGGTCGATCCGCGTGCGCGTGTAGAGGATATTTCGGTCGGCATGCAGCAGCGCGTCGAAATCTTGAAGACGCTCTACCGGGGAGCGGATATATTAATTTTCGACGAGCCGACCGCCGTATTAACGCCGCAGGAAATCAGCGAGCTGATGGACATTATGCGGAAGCTGGTAGCCGAAGGCAAATCGATGATTCTGATTACGCACAAGCTGAAGGAAATTATGGCGATCGCCGACCGGGTCACGGTGATTCGCCGGGGCAAAGTGATCGATACGCTGCAGGTGAAAGACACGAACCCGGACGAGCTAGCCGCGAAAATGGTCGGCCGCGAAGTATCGTTCCGGCTTGAAAAATCAGAGAAGAAGCCAGGCGAGCCGGTGCTGTCCGTCAATGAAGTGACGGCACGCGGCGTAAACGGCCTTCCGGTACTGAACGGCGTAACGCTGGAGGTGCGCGGCGGCGAGATTCTCGGCCTGGCCGGCGTCGACGGCAACGGTCAGAGCGAATTGATTGAAGCATTGACGGGGCTGCGCGGCATTGATAGCGGCAACGTTCGACTGAACGGCCGCGAAATCGCAGGGCGTTCCCCGCGGCACATTGCCGAAAGCGGACTTGCGCACATTCCGGAAGACCGGCACAAGCGGGGGCTGGTGCTCGACTTCTCGATGAGCGAGAATATGGTTCTCAAATCGTACTATAGCCCGGCGTTTAACCGCGGAGGGTTTCTCGACTACGCCGCGATCGACAAGCAGGCGCAGCGGCTGATCGCGGAGTTCGACGTCCGTACGCCGGGAACGCATACACCGGCCCGCGCCTTATCGGGCGGCAATCAGCAGAAAGCGATTATCGCACGCGAGGTGGATCAGGATCCCGATCTCTTAATTGCCGCGCAGCCGACACGGGGGCTTGACGTCGGGGCGATCGAATTCATTCATAAGCGGCTGCTGGATCAGCGCAATAAAGGGAAAGCGGTGCTGCTTGTGTCGCTTGAACTGGACGAAATTTTGAAGCTGTCCGACCGGATCGCCGTCATCTATGAAGGGCGCATCGTCGGCGATGTCGATCCGGAGCAAACGACCGACCGCGAGCTCGGACTCATGATGTCCGGATCCACGGCCGGTCATGCCCCAGACAAGCCATTCCCCGGAGGTGAAGCGGATGAATAAAGCGATTCGCGTCATGTCCACCGATTCGGCGCTCGTACCGCTCGTCGCCATCGTGCTCGGACTGCTGGTCGGCGCGCTCATCATGCTTGCCGGCGGGTACAACCCATTAACGGCGTATGCGTCGTTGTTTGAAAAAGTGGTCGGAGACCCTTACAACATCGGTGAAGCGATCCGGGAAATTACGCCGCTTATATTCACCGGTTTGTCCGTCGCTTTCGCTTTCCGTACCGGCTTGTTCAATATCGGGGGGGAAGGCCAAGTCATTATGGGGATGACCGGGGCGGCTATTGTCGGCGTAAAGGCGAATTTGCCATTCTGGCTTCACGCGCCGCTTGCCGTCATCGTAGGCGCGCTGCTCGGCGGGTTATGGGGGGCGATCGCCGGCTATTTGAAGGCGAAACGCGGCGTCAACGAGGTCATCACAACCATTATGCTGAACTGGATAGCGTTGTTCTTAGCCAACTACATCGTCAGCCATTTCCTGCTGCAGCCGGGGCAACAGCGATCCTACTTGATTCGGGACACCGCCTCCGTCAGCCTGACGGCGATCAGCGCTATGTTAGGCAATGCGCGCCTGCATTGGGGCATTGTCGTTGCGCCGTTGGCCGCAATCGTTTTCTACATTTTGCTGTGGAGAACAAGACAGGGCTTTGAACTGCGCGCGGTCGGCCACAGTCCGACGGCTGCCGAATATGCGGGCATGAACGTCGGCGTCAATGTCGTGAAAGCGATGTTTATCGGCGGCGTCTTCGCAGGACTTGCCGGCGTATTTGAAATTCTCGGCGTATTTCATTATCAAGTGCTGGCTGCAGCTTCGCCCGGCTACGGCTTTGACGGCATCGCCGTGGCGCTGCTTGGCGGGAATCATCCGCTCGGCGTTGTGCTCGCCGCGATATTATTCGGCTCGCTCACGTACGGTTCGGCGGGCATGAGCTTTGGCGCCGACGTCCCGCCCGAGATTATCCGGGTCATTATCGGGACGGTTATTTTCTTCGTTGCTTCGCATGGCATTATCCGTTGGATTTTGCGGTCGATGTCGGGCAAACGCAAATCCGGGGAGGTGGCATAGTGCATGGATGCGCTGCGAGTTATTGGCGAATTGATTCATACGACGCTGGTGTTTTCGACAGCGCTTGTTTTTACGGCGATGGGCGGCATTTTTTCCGAGCGGTCCGGCGTCGTTAATATCGGTTTGGAAGGGCTGATGGTATCGGGCGCCTTTGCCTCGGCCGTGGGCACATTATACGCCGAACAATTAGGGATGACCGGCGGAGCGCCATGGATCGGCTTGCTTGCCGCGCTTGCGTTCGGTCTGCTGATTTCGATCATTCACGCGGTAGCCTCAATTACGTTCAAGGCGGATCAAGTCGTGAGCGGCGTCGTGATCAACTTTCTGGCCGCCGGACTTACGGTTTACCTGGTCAAAATCATGTTCGAGGGCTCGGGTCAGACGGAGACGCTGAACGCGGTATTTCATAAATTTGCAATTCCGGGCCTCTCCTCGATTCCGTTGTTCGGGTACGCGATCTTTACCGCATATCCGACGACTTATTTGGCGCTGCTGCTTGTTGCCATCACTTGGTATATTTTATACAAAACCCCATTCGGCCTGCGTCTCCGTTCCGTCGGCGAGCATCCGGGAGCGGCGGATACGCTCGGCGTCGGCGTCAAGCGCATGCGATATACGGCGGTGCTGATCAGCGGCGCGCTGGCCGGCTTGGGAGGCGCGACCATTACACTTACCACGACCAGCAATTTTTCGCACAATACGATTTCCGGTCAAGGGTTTATATCGCTCGCGGCGATGATTTTCGGCAAATGGAACCCGGTTGGCGCGTTCGGAGCGGCGGTATTTTTCGGCTTCGCTCAGTCGCTCAAAAATTTCGTGCAGCTGTTTGACTTCGCGAAGCGCATTCCCATGGAGTTTTTGTACATGCTGCCGTACATTTTAACCATCCTCGTGCTAGCTGGAGCCGTAGGCCGCGCATCCACGCCGGCTGCTCTAGGCGAGCCGTATGACCCGGGGAAGCGTTAAACAAGAGGACTTGGCGAACTAGCGTCAAGTCTTTTCTGCATTGGCTCAGCATAAGACTTCCTGTCATGCCGCCACGGTATCGAAGCGCTTTACTATCGCATAAAGCCGCTCAGCCGTGGGAATTTTATTGTTGTAATCATGAAAGTGAAACCAAGACGGGAGGCTGTTCGATTGTATCTTCTGTATACGCATAACGATCTGGACGGCGTAGGCTGCGGCATTGTCGCGAAATGCGCATTCGGGGAAAAAGTGGAGATCCGTTATAACTCGGTGGGCGGATTAAACCTGCAAGTCGAACGCTTTCTGGAGAAAGGAAAGAAGAAAAACTACCTGTTCATTACCGACTTATCCGTTAACGAAGCAAATGAGCGGGGGATCGACGAGTTCGTAAAATCGGGCGGGAAGGTAAAGCTCATCGATCATCATAAAACAGCGCTTCATTTTAACGAATACAGTTGGGGCATCGTTCAGGTGGAATATGACAACGGGAAGCTCGCGTCTGCCACGTCGCTCTTTTACGAGTATCTCATTCAGAACGGGCTGCTCCAGCCGACAAAAAGTTTGCAACAATTCGTCGAGCTCGTCCGGTTGTACGATACATGGGAATGGGAACGCCACGGCGAGCTTCAAGCCAAGCGGCTGAACGATTTATTTTATATGGTTTCCATCGAAGAATTCGAAGAAAAAATGGTGGAACGTCTCGCGGGGGACGCGGCTTTTTCCTTCGACGAGTTTGAAGAAAAAATATTGGATTTGGAAGAGGAAAAGATTGAGCGGTATGTACGGAGAAAAAAACGCGAAATTGTTCAAGCAAAAATTCATGATCACTATGTAGGCATCGTTCATGCGGAATCGTATCACTCGGAGCTCGGCAATGAACTCGGACGGGAAAATCCGCACCTCGACTATATCGCCATTATGAACATGGGAGGCAAAAAGATCAGCTTCCGAACGATTCACGATCATATCGACGTTTCGGAAATCGCGGGCCGTTACGGTGGCGGAGGGCATGCAAAGGCGGCGGGGTGCTCAATGACGGAAGAAGCGTACAGGTTATATGTGGCCGGATCGTTTCCGATAGAACCGATGCGAGCGGACGCTTTCAAAAATAAGTTCAACCTCAAAAATTCCGAGTTCGGATCGCTATATGAAAACCGTAAAGAGCAAAGCTTGTTTATTTTCAATACGGATAACGGCTGGGCAATCGATGTTGACGGCAGCGAGCTGGATGAAAGTTTTTCGACGTTTGAAGAAGCGGAGCGGCATGCCAAAAGACATTATGCCGTGTGGCTCGCCCGGGACGAAGTATACATCGGTTATTTGATGGAACAAATGTCAGCCAGAAGAACGAGATCGTTAGCACTTGTATAGCGTCCGTTTTGTAAACACAAGCTCACGGTACTTCCGAATGGATGTTGGACAGCGTAGTACGAACTCGCCGAACAAATAAAAACCGCGAAAGCGATCCAATTTTTTTGAGTCATTGTAACTAATTTCATTACAACAGGCACGAACGGAATATCGGGGAAATCGACGTACTGGTCAAGATCGCGGGAGAAGTCGGTCTGGATGAGGTGGAGTTTTTGTTTCGAGAAAATATTAAAGAGAAGCATCTGGAAGCGATAACGCATGCCTATGAACAAGCGCATATGAAGAGCTGCCATGGTGCAGCTCTTTTTTTAATTTGAGGATTGACTCTCACGTTACGTTATACTTTATAGTGAACTTTGAAAGGAGGCAAGCGCGATTGAAAGTAAAAGAAGTTGCCGATGTAGTCGGAATCAGTGTGCGCACACTGCATCATTATGATGAGATCGGGCTGTTAGTCCCGGAAGAGACGACCGAGGCGGGCTATCGGCTATACTCGGATGACAATTTGGCAATGCTGCAGCAAATTTTATTTTTCAGAGAGCTTGGCTTTCCTTTGAAACAAATTAAAGAAATTATCGGAAGTCCGTCCTTCGACCGGCAGGAAGCGCTGGCGCTGCATCGCAAAATGCTGCTCGAAAAGCGGAATCAGCTTGATCGAATGATTGCAACGATTGACAAAACGATGCTCCATGCGAAAGGAGAAATTGAAATGACAAACAAAGAGAAGTTCGTTGGATTTGATTTCAGCCATAACCCGTACGAGCAAGAAGCGAGAGAACGTTGGGGAAATAAAGCGGTCGACGAGGCGAACGCCAAAGTCGGAAGTATGTCCAAGGAAGAACAACAGGCGCTCGGCGAGCGTATGAATGAAATCTACCGGAATCTTGCGTCGCTTCGCCATCAACCGCCGGAATCGGCGGAGACCCAGGCGGGTATTCAAGAGTGGTATGACTTTCTGCAATCCATGGGCGGCCGCTATACGCTGGATGCCTTTAAAGGGCTGGGCCAAATGTACGTCGATGATGAACGCTTCACACGAAACATCGACAAGTTCGGCGAAGGTTTGGCCGCGTTTATGCGCGATGCGATGGCGATTTATGCTGATCGCAACGAACCGAAGTAATGACATCAAGCTAGTTGTTTCAGACAAGGTCCGGCTTCGGGCTTTGTCTTTTTCATTTTCCTTGTGATGTCCATGTTGTGCGCCGCGATTTCTCGAAAATTGGTAAACAAAGGCAAGAACATATGATAATATGGCAGGTAAGGATGAGCAGCCTGCAGCATGGCATTGGAGGATAAAAAGATGAGAGAGCAACTGTATGTCATACTGGATCGCTGCCCGGCATTGGAAGAATACCGCTCGATATGCTCTTCGGTCGGTTGGGAAGGTTTTATCAATTTTGACGCGGCGGCCGGATCGCTTGCAAATGAGCAGTATGGGTTTCGGCAGCAGCCCGGTTTGACCGGTATGTTTTGCGTAACGCCGGTAGAGCGAGCGAAAAGAGGAGGGGGGACGGATTGAAGGACGTGTCGATTCAGCGGCTGCATCGCCTTGACCTGAAGGAGATCGCTCCTTTGGCGCAGGAAAGCAGGGACGAGGGATTTCGCCATATTACGCGAATGACTGACGAATACGAAAGCGGAACGAACCGCTTCGATCAACCGGGAGAAGCGTTGTTTGCCGCTCGGGACCGGGAGCGTATCATTGGCATATGCGGCCTCAATCAGGACCCGTACTCGATGACGGCCGGGGTGGGTCGCGTTCGCAGACTGTATGTATCGAAGTCATACCGACGGCACGGCGTTGCCCGCTCGTTGATGGAACAGGTGATCTTGGAAGCGAACCGTCATTATTCCGTTCTTGTGCTCAAGACGGACCATCCGATCGCCGACCGCTTTTATGACTCACTCGGATTTATATCGATAGGCGACGATGATAACGTAAGTCATATGTTGAGACTGGATGGCCGGAGCGGGTCTCGATTCTGAAGTGAAATGATGGAGAAAGCGGGTGAAACGATGCATATTGCTGCGATTGTACTTGATTTGGACGGTACGTTGCTGAATTCGGCCAAAAAAGTAAGTCCGCGCAATCTCGAAGCGGTGCTGCATTGCCGCGAGCGCGGCATACCGGTCATCGTCGCTACGGCGAGGCCCCCGAGAACGTTGGCAAACATGCTGCCTGAATCGCTGCAGCAGTTGGATGCTATGATCTATTACAATGGGGCAATGGTCGTTTCGGAGAATCTCGGTGTCAGAGCGCATTACCCGATCGAAGCCGCGCTCCTTGCCGAATTCGTCGATTATTTGACCGATTCGAACGGTGATCCGTCGATTTCCGTAGAAGTGGAAGATCAGTGGTATAGCAACGCGGATTTGGATTACAGTGTACTGATGAATGTAACCTCCAGACCGCAAATGATTCGTTTGGAAGACATTCGCACTTTGTCCGCCTCCAAGCTGTTACTTTCGAACTTTGATCAGCAGCGCGTGCGTTTGATGGTGGATCGTTTTGGCGACAGGGCGAATATCGTCGTTACCGATTCGGGCGAACTCATTCAAATCATGCGCAAAGACGTTTCGAAAGAATCGGCGGTAGCGCGGCTTTGTGATATGTGGGGCATTTCGATGCGAGAGGTAATGGTGTTCGGGGACGATTATAACGATATCGGATTATTTGGAACGTGCGGCTATCCGGTCGCCATGGGTAATGCGGTCGAGGACTTGAAACAGATCGCATATGAGGTTACCGCAACCAACGATCAGGATGGTGTTGCAGTTGTATTAGAGCGAATCTTGGCGACCGGCTGTTCTGGACGAACCGGAGTGCAATGAAGCATCGCTTACATGTTTCCGCCATGCAAACTGCTCAGTCGGACACAGCAATTCGCTTGCGAATTTCCGCGGCGACTTCTGTCGGGTTGTCAATTTGAAAGATGACATACCTATATTTATCATGGCCGTCCAATTCCATATTGATGAGATGGTCCCTTTTTTCGAAGGAGAGAAAATACCAATCGTTCGCATACTTGAAGCTCCCTTCATAGATGTGAAGCGGCGCAATCGAAGTACCGGGCATGCGCAGCATCCACAATGGGGCATCAAAATAATCCACAAACACATTTTTAATCGATCGGTAGTCAATGGTCACTTTCCTCTTGAGGGCGAAAAACCCGGTGAATCCGGTGAGTTGCAAAATAAGGTGCGTTTGCGTAAATTGAACGTGCCTTCCCATCGTCAAATCGCCTCCCTGCAAAATATTTTTGATAACTATACCACATTTTTTTCCAAAACTCGAATCTCCAAATTCCGCATATCGTTGCAGGCCGAAGTCCGGAATATTTGTGAATGCGGCAGCGTAAATCTGAGGAATATCCGACAGAGCAGAGGGATATAAGCGGGGATTCCATCATTCTCAGCGTATGCCTGACACGCATGTCTTTTCTTCCTAATAATATGCTATCAGCTACTTATTAGGAGGAGATACCGCATGAGAAAACAACGCCCCGCTATAAAAGCAAGAAAAAAACAAACGCATGTGCACGAGTTTCAAGGCAGTACGAAGTTAGCGGAACAAGGAGCGGACAGACATAATCACCGTTTCGCCGGAGTTACGGGCCAAGTAATCCCTGTCGGCAACAGCCACGTACATGAAATCGATCTCACGCACACCGATTTCCTGAACCACTTCCACAACCTGAAAAAAATTAGAACCGGGCCGGCCATCCCTGTCGGCAATGGCAAGCATGTTCATTTCGTAAAAGGAATGACAACGTTGAATGACGGCCATGTGCATCGTTTCAATTTTTCCACTTTAATACAGCAGCCCTTGGTTTAATAGAGGGGGACAAACGCAGATCGCCGAAAGAGGATTCGGATTTTCGGATGCTTCGTGCGTAAAAATAGCGCCGGCCCAAGTGTCGGCGTTTTTTGTGTTCGTCCGAAGCTGCGAGCGGCTTTCGGAGGATAGGTACTAGATGAATATAGTACTAAACAAACCCGGCACACCGTCTTACAATAGGGGTTGAGCGGGAAAACGGAACGGTTTAACGAAGGGAGGGCATGTTTTTGCTGGATATGGCGGAACGGATCACGATATTGAAGGAATGCGAGCAAGACTGCTATTCCATCTGTTATTACTTGCTGCAATGCGAAAAGATGGCCTGCGAAGCATCGCAAAATGCGTTGTATCGTTTGTTTCAAACCAATCGTTTCTTCGTCCAGGATTCCGAAACGGTGAAGGAGATGCTGCGGAAAGAGTCGATCCGATGCGCTCTACAGGTGAGGAAACTCGTGTGAACACGCGGCTGCTGAAGTGATCGGCGGGTGGAGCCGTTCATGCGAACGATGCGACGTGACCCTTTTTCCGTAACCGGGAGGAAAGTTGGCGATGAGGGACGAATACATACAGTATGAGGTGCCAAATAATGGATTGAATGGAGGATTCATGATGAATGTGCTGACGGATGAAGAAATAAAAGCGGGCTACCGCTTGTTATTTGACGGGAAAACGCTGCAAGGCTGGGCGGCGACCCGCCACCCCGACGGATGGCTTGTGCAGGATGGGCATTTGGTATGCAAAGGCGAAAACAACGGGTATTTGTATACGCTAGATCAGTTTGAGAATTTTATTCTCCAGGTGGAATACCGCACGGCACCGAAAGTCAACAGCGGCATTTTTTTCAGATGGACGGACCTTCGCGATCCGGTGAATACGGGCCTTGAAATGCAAATATTGGATACCTACGATGAGGAAAAGACGAGTAAGCACAGCTCAGGCGCTTTGTACGATCTGGTCGCCCCGTCCTCGAATGCCGTCCGGCAAGCCGGCGAATGGAATCAAGCGACCATTACGTGCGATCGCAATCGGATTCGACTCGCACTCAACGGCACGGTCGTCGTTGAAGCCGATATCGATCAGTGGGCGGCAGTCGGAAAAAATCCCGACGGGTCCGACAATAAGTTCAAGTATGCGTGGCGGGATCACCCTCGTTCGGGACATATCGGACTGCAGGATCACGGGGGCTATGTTGAATTTCGCAATATAAAAGTGGTTTCAATATAAACCGGAAATGAAACGATTCCGTATGTTTGGGTGAATCGGGATCGGCCCTGGGGGAGTTACGAATACAGGAACTGAGAATTCGGTTCAAGCTGTGACTGATTGGTGAATAGTTATCAATTCAGCGTCGCGGCCGCCTGAGCCGCGGCCAATAATATTGCGGTGGCGCGGTGGCGTATGTAACCGATATCGGCCATATACTTCTTATGAGGTAAGTGACATTATCGCCGGAAGGTGATTGCCATGACAGCGAATACCGAAGGTTTGACGGGACGAGTCGTAACGGAACATTTGCCCGAATATGCGGAGGCGAGCCGCAGCTTTAACGCCCGCTTTCACAAACGGCCGCTGCTGATCGTATACTGCCAGGTTACCGAAGACGTAGCGAATGCGATTCGATGGGCCAAGCGGTACCGCATTCCTTTTCGGGTGCGCTGTGGCGGGCACAGCTATGAAGCGTATTCTACCATTGACGGGGGGCTCGTCATCGATATTAGCGAGCTTCAGCAGCTTACGGTGAATTTGCGGGCAGGTACGGCAAAGCTCGGGGCAGGATTTCGGCTGCTGCCGCTCTACGAGGCGTTATGGAAATACGGAGTCGCCATTCCAGGGGGTACTTGCCCGTCCGTCGGCATTTCCGGTTTGACGCTTGGCGGAGGGTTCGGACTGCTCTCAAGGCAATTCGGCATGACATGTGACAATGTCATCGAGCTAGAGATGGTGAACGCCCGCGGTGTCGTGATCCGTGCCAATGAATGGCAGCACCGCGAATTGTTCTGGGCTTGCCGGGGAGCGGGAGACGGCAGCTTCGGGGTCATCACTTCGTTCACTTTTCGCGTACATCCGATCCGTGACGTAGCTTATTATACGATGAAATGGGACTTCGCCGACTTGCCGCGTGTCGTTCGTTCTTGGCAGCAGTGGGCACCGCAAGCGGACCCCCGGCTGACCGCGCTGCTTAATATGTCCGCTCCCAAGCAAGGCGGCATCTTATCCGTGGGTGTGTTTATCGGAACCGAGCAAGAACTCCGTGCCCGCTTGGCTCCGTTGCAAACGCAAGTTCCGCCCCAATCCTTGACCGTCCGGGCGGCCACCTGGTTGGAGACGGCCCGTCATTTTGCCGGACAGCCGGTACGGCAGCAGGTGTTTAAAAATTCGTCGGCTTATGTGTACGAACCGTTGCCCGATTCGGCGATCGATACGTTGAAGAATCAATTAGCGCAAGCTCCGGACGGCTCGGACAATATGGTTTCAATGGATGCTTATGGAGGAGCGATCGGCCGCTTGCCGAACGATGCTACCGCTTTCGTGCATCGGCAAGCTTTGTTTGTCATGCAATATCAATCCTATTGGTATCGGCTGGCGGATGCTTCGAAAAATATCCGTTGGGTGGAACGGATCCGTCAAGCGATGCTCCCGTACACACGCGGTGCCTACAGAGATTATTGCGATGCGATGATACCGGATTGGCAAGACGCGTATTTCGGAGAGAACGTGGAAAGACTGAAGCGAGTGAAGCGGCTGTACGACCCGGAGAACCTGTTTCGCTTTGAGCAAAGTATCCGGGAAACATAGATGGCTTCGAAGCGAGTGAGATGGTTCTCTCAATCACTAATACATAACACTACTGCGCGCAAGCTGCCGGAATCCCGGCAGCTTGCTGCGTTACCGGACGAAAAAGCGCTTATGCGGACGAGAGGGAACAAAGAAAAAGATATTGTTGCCAAAAGCAAGTTTGGGCAAGTATAATAATCAAACCTGTAACATACTTGTTACATGATTGGGTTGAAACATCAATTATGGAACCAAGGAGGAGACGGGTGATGGCAACGAAAAGACAGCTTTTATCGACGATGCTCTGCTTACTGCTGATGGCACTCATGCTTATCATGACCGTACCGATCACAGGATCGGCGGCGGGAACCGAAGGAGAATTTATAATGCCTGATACGATGGTTTACCGTTTCGGGAACGCATCCCCGGCGGAACGGGCCGTAACCTTGATCGGCGACCCGAAAACGACACCCGAGGTAACGACAAAGCCCACAGGCGTCAAAATCGAATCGACGCTTGCGGCCGCTTCGCGCACATTTGAATTCGATGTGCCGCAAGCGGGCACCTACGCGATCAAGCTTGGCGGCATGACCGCCACGGACGGCGGCACGGCCGACATCGGCATCGACGGAAAGGTGCAGGCGCGATATGGCTTTTACAGCGTGACCGGCCAGTATCCGCGTCCGGATCTTTACGTTGCGCAGTTGCAGCTTACCGAAGGCAAGCATACGATTACATTGTCGTTGACGGACAAAGGGAACGTTATCGGAGGAGGCACGGGGACGGCGATGTATCCGGCCAGGCTCGTTCTGACCGATCTCGGATCGGTCACTAGCAGCAAGACGCGCCGCACGTATTATACCGAAGCGAAGCTTGCCGCCGCCCGCCAAAACGTGCAGCAGTTCGATTGGGCCGCCGCTCTCCGAGACGGCGTTAAGGGCAAAGCCGATACATACGCATCGCTCGGCTTCGAAGCGATCTGGAATCTCGTGCCGACGCAGGCTATTCCGCGCAGCTACAACACAAACCAGCTGACGGGAAACTTTAGCCCGGTATCCGGCGATTTGAAGCCGTTCGGCAACTATCCCTGGAAAGCGGACCCGCTCCGAGAGCCATGGAAAATCGTCGACCCGGCCAGCGGCTACAAATTTCCTACCAACGACTTCGCCGCCTATTACCGGAGCGGCCTGGACCGGCACGGCAGCTTCGATCCGAAACGGGCCGACAAAAGCTTGCTCGTCAACACGCTGTATCCGGAAAAAGGCTCGGACTGGGGTGTCGACGACGGCTACGGCTGGGTGGATCCGGCGACGAATAAACGGTATACCTTTGTAGCTTACTACGCTCACTGGTTCGCGTGGTATGGCGGAACCGCGATCATCAATGACGCGCTGAGCAGCTTGCAAAGCGCCTACATCTACACCGGGGACGAAACGTATGCGAAGGCGGGTGCGGTGCTGCTCTCCCGCATTGCGGACGTGTACCCTTCGATGGATACGGCGGAATTCAGCAGCGCCGTTTATGTGAACTCGCACGGAGGCACCGGCGACGGCAAAGTGGTCGGCTCGATCTGGGAAACGTCGCTCGTCAAAACGTTCATCGGCGCTTACGACGCCTTTTTCACCGCTTTTGACGATCCGCAGGTTGCGGCGTTCCTGAAGGCGAAGGGGGAACAGTACGATCTGCCGTTCAAACAAAGCGCAACGGAAATTCGCCGCAGCATCGAGGACGGCATTTTGCGGCAAGTGCAGCCGGGCATGCTATGGGATCAGATTAGAGGCAATAACGGCTTCCATCAAAGCGCGGTAGCGATGGCCGCCGTCGTGCACGACACGCTGCCGGAGACGAAGCAGTGGCTTGATTTTGTGTTCCAGCCAGGCACCTACGTGAATAAAATACCGCGCCAGGTGACGGGCGGCAACGTCTTGTTCAGCATGGTGAACGACGTTGACCGCGACGGCCACGGCAACGAAGCGGGGCCGGGCTACAACCGGCTGTGGATTAGCAATTATTTGACCGTGGCCGACGTGCTGGACGGCTACGACCGATATGCGGCGGCCGATCTGTATGAGAACGTAAAATTCCGTAAAATGTTCCAGGCCATGTACCCGCTGATCATGCTTGGCAAATATACCCCGTCGATCGGGGACAGTGGCACGACCGGCCAGCCGGGCATTCTGGTCGACAAAGCGCAGTCGATCAAAGCATTCGAGCGATTCGGCGATCCCGTTTATGCGCAGCTTGCTTATATGCTGAACGGGAACAAGACGGACGGCATTCATTCCGATATTTATACGGCCGATCCGACAAAAGTCGCACGTGATATCGAAGCTGTCATCCGGCAGTACGGTCCGCACGATCTGGCCAGCGTCAACTTGACCGGCTACGGCTTCGCCGGATTGCGGGATGGGCGGGTGACCGCACAATCCGATACGAGGCGCGGATTATGGATGTACTATGGCCGCAGCGGCGGACACGGGCACCGGGATGCGCTCAATATCGGCTACTACGGCTTCGGGCTTGATTTGGCACCGGATCTCGGCTATCCAGAGCAGGCGAACGCCACCGACGTGAACCGTTTCGAATGGGTGCAAAATACGATTAGCCATAATACGGTGGTGGTCGACAAACAAAAGCAGCTAGCCCAGTGGGACGGCACGCCGACACATTACGACGACAGCCCGATGGTGAAGTGGATCGACGTCGAAGCGCCGGAGGCGTATGCCCAAACGAGCCTTTACAAACGGACGACCGCTATGATCAAAGTGGATGAAGCGAACTCGTATGCGGTCGATTTCTTCCGCGTGAAGGGAGGCCGTGAGCATCATTTCAGCTTCCATGCGGCAGAAGGGCCGGTTACGACCGAAGGATTACATCTAAGTGCACAGCCGGGCGGATCGTATGCCGGGCCTGACGTCGAATACGGCAAGCGTCCTGCCAATGACAGCGTAACCGGCTCCGGGTATACCGGATCAGGTTTCCATTGGCTGAAAAACGTCCAGCGCGACAACGCGCCGTCCGAACGGTTCAGCGTCGATTACGATGTTACCGACACCTGGCATGTGCTGCCGAAGGATGAGAACATCCACATGCGGCTTACGATGCTGGGGCTAGCGAATGATGTGGCGTTGGCAGACGGCGTTCCGCCGCAAAACAAGCCGGGCAATCCGGCAAGCGTCAAGTACGTCATCGCTCACCGCAGCGGCTCCAATCTGAGCAGTACGTTCACGTCCGTCCTCGAGCCGTACAAGGATGCACGGTATGTTGCCGCCATGGATAAGGTTTCCGTCACGCAGGACGGTACCGTAACTGCCAGCGTATATGACGTGCATGCGGTAAAAGTACAGCTTGTGAACGGCCGAACCGACTATGTGATCAGCTCGCTCGATCCGGACGCGGCATTTATTATTGACGGGAATATTCGCTTCCAAGGCGCATTCGGCGTATATTCGGAAAAAGACGGTCAGCCGGTATTCACTTATGTGAACGACGGCGCATCCATCGGCAAAGTGGGCATTCCGCATACGAGCTCCGGTGTAAGCCGTCTGCAAGGCACCATCGTCGATTTCACGAAAGAGCTCTCTCGCGCAAACAAGCTCAAGGTGCAGCTCAACCTCCAGGGTGTGGAACCGGCTAGCTTGGTCGGAACTTCGATTTACGTGCACAATGACAGCAAGCGCAATGCGGTCTATACGATTCGCGGAGTTGTTCCGCTGGGCGGCGATTTGTATGAATTCGACCTTGGCGACATTACGCTCATCCGCGCCTACGCCGACGCGGTCGATTTGTCCAAAGGATTTGCGTACGATGTCGCTGCGGGGAATTCGTTTACGATTCCGCTCGACCGGACCGCACAGTACCTATCCGAGGTGCACATTGTGGCGCCAATGACGGAGCTATCGAAAAACGAAACCGTCACTTTGCAGGTGAAGGCGCTGCTAGCCGACGGCAGTTCGGTCGATTTGGGAGGACATAACCTCAAATGGGAAAGCAATCGTCCTGACATCGCAAGCGTGAACGGCCAAGACCGCTTGAAGGCGCATAATCCCGGGACGGCCACGATTTCAACGACAATCGAGGTAGGCGGGGTTACGCGAACCGGAACGATCCGAATAACGGTAAAGTAGCTAGCGCAAACCATTCACGAATAAAGGAACTGCAGTCGCAAACGAACTCCAAGTCCAATCCGTTGGACATTCACCGGAATCCGGGGAGCCGTTCCGTCGCGCAGTTCCTTTTCCATGCTCGGCATTCGGAGCAGATGTGGATCGTATTCCTGGGTTAAATTTAACGAGCGATCGGAACGTACTATTGAAGGAATAGCCCTGCGTTTGGCGAATAGTGACATTACACTACCATGTTGAAATTACCATAATATAAAAGTTTTGACGATGCACTAATATGGGAAATATTCAAACTAGTCCGGGAGGGGATGGATACATGGAACACGATCGTAACTGGGCAGGTAATTACAAGTACAGCGCTTCGGAATTTCACGTTCCCGAATCTGTAGGGCAAATACAGGAGCTTGTCGCTCGCAGCAGCCAGATCAAGGTGCTTGGCACGCGGCACTCTTTTAACGGAATCGCCGACTGTACCGGCAGCCTGCTTTCGCTTCAGAAGCTCAACCGGGTGACGGCATTGGACCGTTCGCGCAATCAAGTAACGGTCGAAGCCGGAATCCGGTATGGGGAGCTGTGCGGTTATCTCCACAGCAACGGCTACGCGCTGCACAATCTGGCGTCGCTACCCCATATAACCGTTGCAGGGGCATGCGCAACGGCAACGCACGGTTCCGGCGATTTGAACGGCAATCTTGCTACAGCGGTTCGTGCCATGGAGGTTGTGAAGGCCGACGGGGAATTGGTCGTGTTCTCCCGTGACGAGCAGGATGGGCTCCTTGCCGGAGCGGCCGTTGGGCTCGGCGGACTGGGCGTCGTCACGAAAATGACGCTGGACGTGATCCCACATTTTCAGATGAGCCAATACGTGTACGAAAACTTGCCTTTGGCGCACCTGAAAGATCATTTTGACGACATTTTCTCGAGCAGCTATAGCGTTAGTCTGTTCACCGATTGGAAGCAGCCGGCGTTCAATCAAGCTTGGCTAAAGCGGAGACCATCGGACCCAACCACTGTTCCGTTGGAATCCGAATTTTTCGGCGCAACGCGGGCAACCGCGCACCGGCACCCGGTACAAGGGCTCACTTCGGAAAATTGCAGCGAACAGTTGGGCATTCCCGGACCATGGTACGAACGGCTGCCGCACTTTCGCATGGATTTCACCCCAAGCGCCGGAGAAGAGCTGCAGAGCGAATATTTTGTGGCTCGCCAAGATGCATATGACGCTCTTTGCGCGATTCATCGTCTGCAGGATCGCATATCGCCGCTCCTTCATGTATCCGAGGTTCGTACGATCGCGTCGGACCATCTGTGGATGAGCCCATGCTACAAGCAGGACTCGGTTGCGATTCACTTTACGTGGAAAGCGGATTGGGAAGGGGTTCGCCAAGTACTTCCGATCCTGGAGGAGCATCTTGCGCCATTCCGCACTCGTCCGCACTGGGGCAAACTGTTCACCATGTCCCCCAAACGATTGCAGTCGCTCTATGAGAAGCTGCCTGATTTTCAGCAATTGCTCCTTCAATGCGACCCTCAAGGAAAGTTCCGCAACGCCTTTTTGGGTACATACATTATGGGGAATGGAAAATGTGAATGAACACGAAAACGGCCTGGCGCAGTTCCGACGCTCAGGCCGTTTGTGTTGGATACGACCCGCGAAGCTCGGTCGCTCAAGCCGGCTCTTTCACCGGCTGCGGCGCTTTTTTTCCAAAAGCGACGTAGTACAGAAGTGCGCTTGCTACGACGATACAGCTCAAGAACAGGATGAGATTACCGTACAAGTACGCATGCGAATCCATCACGAAAGGATGCAGAGGGAAGTCGAGCAGCGCCTTTTCCATGACTTTGGCGACCAACGCGGTTCCTACAGCTCCGGAAATAAAGGACGTCATATTATAAAAGCCCATGCCGACTCCGATTCGTTCCGAAGGCAATATTTGCGCGACGCTTTCCGTTAAAGCGGTTTGCAGGAACGAAAAGCCGACATACATAACAATGAGGGCTGCACCGATGTACCAGACCCAGTGTCCTACAGAGGACGATTGCAGCAGCAGACTGAGCGCGATGAGCGCAAGTCCGAGATACACGACGAAGTGGCTTCCTTTCTTGACCGTCATTTTGCCGGCGACTTTGCCGAAAATAACCGCGCTGAAAGCGCCCGGAAACATGACGAGGCCGATGTTTTCCGTCGATAATCCGTACATCTTGCTTAGCATCAGCGGAATGACAAACATCATCGCCATGACCGTACTAAAAATAAGAAAACCGATCACAAGCCCGCTGCGGTATAACGGATTGGTGAAGAGGGACGGATCGACGAAAGGCTCCCTCGCCATACGGATACGCAGGATGAAGAGGATGAGCGAAACGACGGCCACGAGCAAGTACACCCAACTGGACTCGGTCGTAAATAACACGAGTGTCGACACGGTCAAGCCCATCAGCACAGCCCCAATCACATCGAGCGTACCCGTACCGCGTTGTTCAGTCGGAAGCAGCTTCCGGAAAAAAGGAATAGCGACCAGCACGGGGAGTGGAACGAGAAACAAAAAAGCCCAGTGAAATGTCCCGGCAATATAACCGCCAAGCACCGGTCCGATCCCGACGGCAAAGGAAATGGTCGATGTGATCACGCCGAATAAGTTGCCTCGTTCTTTCGCTGTAAAGTATCGGGCGACGATAACCATAATAAGCGCCGGAATGGCGGATGCGCCTGCTCCTTGAATCGCCCGAGATATGATAATGGCGGGATAATACGATTGAAATGCAAAGCCGATGATCGATCCGGCGCTGTAAAGAACGATGCCGATCGTGATCAGTTTTTTGACGCTGAAGATGTCCGACAGCTTGCCGAAAATGACCGCTCCCATGCCGAATACGATGATGAACACCGTGATGACCCAGCTCACGCCTGGAGCGTCCAGTCCGAATTGCTCTGCAATATTCGGAGTGGATACGTTAAACACGGACTCGTTCAGTACGGCGAAAAAAAGGATGTAATAAATCCATGGAACGACTTTCTTCATGTCCGCGGATGGGGCAGCAGTATTTGAATCTCTCTCCACAGGTATCATTTATCTATGCTTCCTTTCTCTCTACGGGCAAGCCCTGATTTAGCCGATCCAGCATTTCATTCCAACAATTCAAAGTTTGCACTAACTTTTCTTCCTGCTCTTTCAGCACCTCCATCTGCTGACGAACTTCTTTAAGCCTGTTCTCGTAAAGTACGGTTGCGTCATGAATGCATACGGACGGATCCGTCAGGTCGGGACCGGTGTCCCCGCAATTCATGAAACGGGCAATATCGTCCGTACCGAGACCAAGCCCCAAATAAACGCGGATCAATTGAATGCGATCAACATCCGCTTGGTTGTACCGTCGATATCCGTTGCCCATTCGCAGGGGGATCAGCAGTTTCTTTTTTTCGTAATAGCGAAGCGAACGGACGCTGACGCCGGTAAGCCGGGCAACTTCATTGATGGTGATGTTCATCTCCTCCTCCCGATTTCAATTATCGTGATTGTAAAGGATGACGTTGTGTCAATGTCAAGCTTTTTTTATGAGTGCATTTCAAGCGTAAGGGTAACCAAGTAATATCGGTATTGACATGAAACTGATATTCTGGTTCGTTTGTGGGATGAAAGTGGTAAATATTACTTGAAATCAGAAGCGTTCCAATTGTGGAGGATCGTATGAACGATAAAGTCGAAGGGTTGCTGCGAAACAAGTTATTGGAAAATATCAGTTTGTTGAAAATGATGGAAACCTACGGTCCGGTGATTTCCTGCAGCGTCATTGAACGGGGACGAGAATGGGGAATGTTGCTGGCGCTGCATACGAAACGATCTGCGTTCGATCTTGCCAAATATCCGGACACGGAATCGGTTATTTTTGTTTCCGGCTCGCATGCGCCGATCTTGAACGAGCTTCTTGATCAACTGCCCAAAAGCAAACCGCTTGTTTTCAAAGTTCAGCATCCGTTGTACAAAGCTTTAGTCGAAAGCAAGTTTCAAGTCAGCTCCGTCAGTGCGTTTATCACTTATTCGTGCGGGGAACCGCTGTCTATCGCGGACGATGAACAAGTGATGGAAGAAGCAACGTTTAATGAAAGGCTGCTTCCGCTCTGGCGTCAGAACGGCTATAACGAACAAGAGTTAAGCCGCATGTTTTACAACGGAGCGCGATCGTTTACGCTGTACCATGGCAATGTTCCTGTCAGCACCTGCATCATCTTTTGCAATTGCGCTCCCGTTTGGGAAGTTGGCACCGTATTCACATGCGCGGAACATCGCGGAAACGGGTATGCGAAAAAGGTCGTGAGCCGCGCGATCAACTTCTTGTTAGAGCGGAACTTGGTGCCGAGATATCAGGTCGTTCACGATAACGCGGCATCGATCCATGTGGCCGAATCTATCGGTTTGAAGCAAGTCGTGGTGTTGGAGCATTTGTTATACGCAGGTCAATCATCGTTTTGATGTAGTGCATTAGAATTCGCGGGAGGCTGCTATGTATATTCACACTATATAAGGCTTCAGACCATGATCAAGTTTGAAAGCTTATCAATCAAAAAACTCCCATTTAAGGGAGTTAGTCCGTATTATCTTCACCGATTAGTGAGTTGTAAATTTCACTGTTGATTTCTTCGGGTAACCGCATTTTAAAATAGCCAACCAGAGCTTCTACAGCTTTTTCTGCTTGATCTTCCGTGATTCCTGCTTCTTCCGCCACTTGTTGTCTAACAATGTGTTTCATTGTACACCTCCTTTTCGAAGTTATTATGTATCACACGGGAAAAAATATGCAGAATTATGCTTTAAAAGGTTATTGGCATACGAAAATGTTTGACGAATGTTATCGTATTCATTTATCATACAGGTATGATACAAGTTTCGTGATTTTCTCAAACAAAACAGAAGGCGAGGATGATGGCAATGGCAAAATTAGCGATCGAAGGCGGCAAACCGGCGCGAAGCAAACTGCTTCCACCTAACGGCTTCATTTATGACTTGGATGCAGGCGCATGGTTCAAAATCCCTATTTCTCACACCGCTTGAGGCCTTTAACGTTTGCAATCTGAATTCTTCCGTGAATGAGAACTCGGTTGTATGTTACATAGATCATTAAATGGAGGGCCACTTGTTGATTCTGAATCGTCTTGAAACATACCTTATCCCCGAAAGCGGAACCGCTATGGACGGAACGCAGATGACGCCGGATTCACTGTTGAGGCAGGTGACGAGCCGATGAAACGTTGGGGGATTGCCGTCATCGGCTGCGGGGCCGTCAGCGAATTTCATTTGAACGCGATTCGCGGGTTGGATAACGCCAAGCTTACCGGCGTCGCCAGCCGCAGAGAGGATCGGGCGCGCGAGACCGGGGAACGGGAATGCTGCGCTTGGACAACCGATTATTCGGAGCTGCTGCGGCATCCCGAAACGGATATCGTGTGTTTGACCACGGACAGCGGATCCCACTATTCCATCGCGCTGGATGTTCTGAATGCAGGAAAGCATCTTTTTGTGGAAAAGCCGATTGCAATGACGACGGAGCAAGCCGATCGCATGATCCTTCTTGCGAAAGAAAAGGGAGTTACCCTCTCCGTCGTATCCCAAAGACGGTTTGAAGCGCAGCACAGGCTTGTAAAAAGGGTTGTTTCGGAGGGGAAGATCGGCAAGCTGATGCTTGTTGAAGTTTCCTGTCCTTACTTCCGCTCCCAAGCATATTACGATTCGTCGGCTTGGCGCGGGAAAATTGCCGAGGACGGCGGCGCGTTGATGAATCAGGGCATTCATTCCATCGATTTGATGCTGTGGTTGGGCGGACCGGTTCAATCCGTTTACGGCAAAACAGCGACGCTATGCCACGATATGGAAGCCGAAGATATGGGACTTGCGATGCTCCGATTTCGCAACGGCGCTTTTGGAACGATCATGTCCTCTACCGGCATTCGTCCGGGCTTTGCGCCTTCGCTTCATTTGTACGGAGACAAAGGTACGATCAAATTGGAAGGAACGGCGATCACACATTGGACCGTTCCCGATATGGAGCCGCCGGAAATGACCGATACCTCGACCGGCGGGGGCGGAGCTTCCGATCCCCGCAGTATATCGATGCAATATCATAAGCTGCAGCTAGTGGAATTGCTTGCGGCCCTTTCGGAAGGAAGAGAGCCTGAGGTGACCGGTACAGATGGCAAAAGGGCCGTACAACTGATCGAAGCGATATACGATTCGTCGCGCGAGGGTATTGAAATCCAATTGGAGGAATAAACACCATGGGAAGAGTCATTCGTCTAGGAACGGCGAAGGTGGATATTACCCCGGCGTATCCGGTTGCGCTCGCCGGTTTTGCACACCGGACAGGATGCTTTGAAGGGATAAGCAGAAGGCTCTATGCGCGAATATGGTTTTTTGAACAGCCTGCTGATGGCGGCGTGCGTAGGGCGCTTATCGTTCAAGCGGATCTCATATGGTGGGGAGCTGAAATCGTCCGGAAGCTTAAACGGATTTTGTTGGAAAAGTGGGGATTCGATCCTGCATCCGTTATTTTGCATGCGTCCCATACGCACTCGGGACCGCAGACGACCGGCATGTTTACTTTGTCGCTCGGGAAGCCGGATTGGGATTATTTGAAGCAGTTGGAATTGAATGTGTTAGATGGTGTATCGGAGGCACAATCCAATTTGGAATCCGTTCGAGTGCATAAGGGAGCCGGGGCATGCCGCATCGGGGTGCACCGCCGCAAGCGGGTGGAGGGGGTCATCAAGATGGCCCCGAA
Organism: Paenibacillus allorhizosphaerae; assembly: GCF_910594985.1. Lineage (GTDB taxonomy): Bacteria > Bacillota > Bacilli > Paenibacillales > NBRC-103111 > Paenibacillus_G > Paenibacillus_G allorhizosphaerae. The sequence continues at coordinate 393,342 of NZ_CAJVCE010000003.1, read as the reverse complement.
TCCTGACGGACCAATGGATACGGAAGTAACCGTGATCCGTTTTCAAACCGACGCCGGGGCAGCCAAAGGCGTCTTCTTTCATTATACGTGCCATCCTACCGTGACGGCAGATAACTTGATATCATCGGAATTTCCGGGAGTGGCGATGGAGACGGTGGAGGAGGCTTTGGCCGGCGGTGCGATCGCTTCCTATTTGCAGGGCTGCTGCGGCGACATCAGGCCTGCATTGGTCCGTGATGATGATTTTTACAGAGGCTCCGATCAGGACGTGGAACGGCTGGGCGGCGCGCTTTCGGACGAGGTGCTTCGCGTGCTTGGCAGGCCGATGAAGCCGCTTGCTCCATTCGAGCTGGCATGGCGGAGCGATACCGTACGTCTGCCGTTACAACCGATGCCGGATCGGGATGAGCTGGAGATGCTCAAACACAAACAAGGTATTATGGGACAGTGGAGCACGCTGCTGCTTGATGAACCGTCCCGGTTATGTGATTTCGTTCCATTGGAATTGTCGGTCCTCCATATCGCAGACGGATTGTCCTTCCTCGCAATAGACGGCGAAGTTGTGACGGAATACGGGGATTTTGTAAAAAACCGGTCCGGCGGACGAATATTACCGATTGCCTACAGCAATGGAATGATCGGTTACATCCCTACCGCAAGACAGGTTTCGGAAGGCGGCTACGAGGCAAAAGAATCGGCGCGATACTTCGGTCTGCCCGCTCCGTTCGATACATCGCTTGAAAAGCTGATTTGCAACGGAATCCTACGATTAATCGGAAAAGATGGTCAAGATGAGTACGGTTCTGCATCCCGTAAAGAGCGGAGTCGTCGATCGGTTAAAAGTCAGAGTATACGCGAGTCGTAAGGAGATGGGGAAGGCATGCGCAAGGAAGCTGCGGCAGCGATCCTGCGGCTGCTGGCGGAGCTGGAGAGCCGGACGTCCGGGGAGACGGTGAAGCTGTGGAGCGATTGGAGAGCACTCTCGTTGTTTCGAATAAAAGATACCGCCGTTTAGTGCGGTATCTTTTTTTTGATCGGAGGCGGATCACCGAGTACGCGTTAATATATAAATATCGCACTGCACATTTTTATATACGCACCAACTTTGAACATTTATAATACAAGTATAGTACAACTGCGACCAAGCTTTGTTCACGATTTGAAGGATTGCATCGAATGGGAGGGAGAGACGTGCAGATCAAGCGGACGCGAAAATTCGCCAATATGACGTTTCAACGAAAGCTGCTGTTTTATTCTTTATGTTTAAGCATTTTTCCGGTACTCACCATCGGACTGCTTTCCTCTTACATCGCTTCGCGCAGTATGCAGAACGTGGTGGACCAGAACCACCGGTACATGCTGAACCAAATGCAGGTGCAACTGGGCCAGTTAACGAAAAACTTGGAGATCGCCTCGATTTATATCGCCACCAATCTTGCGGTGGAGAAATCGGTCCGGGAAGGGCCGGGAATCGATAAGCTGAACGCGTCGCTCGAAATGAATGAAACGATTCGGCGCATCCGCAGCACGTCGTCGATTCGGTATAACGTGTCGATCATTTACAAGCGGTTCAATAATTTCATCTATTCAAACGAGTACAGCTCCGACAAGATCGAGCAGATGCGGCTTGTATCCATCCTCGAAAAAATGATGCCCCTCATGAACGAATCGTTCGTCGTCCCGGCAAACACGTTTGATGACCAGCCGGATTTACTGCTGTTCCGTCCGGTGCCGATCAATTCCGGTTATGGCGACGGGGTGCTCGTACTTCACGTCAGCCCGGATGATATTCTCCGATTCGTCGGTTCGACGGAACACGGGCGTGGAACCCGCGTGCTCGTCGCCGACGAGAAAGGGAAGATCGTTCTCAGCTCGAAGCAAGGCGAGATGGGCAGAAGCCTGAATGAAGTGGTTCCGGCCGTCTCTAGGGAATCAGGCGATTTTATGCGAACGCTCGAAATCGGCGGGAAGAGCTTCAAGGTGCAGGTGCAGAAGTCCGCGCAGAACGATTGGACGTACATCGCTATGACGCCGATGTCGGAATTGACGGCGCAGTCCGATCGGATCCGGCTAAGCACGTGGATTATCGCCGGCGTGCTGCTGCTCGGCTGGTCGATCATCGCCGCGGCCCTCTCGAGGCGAATGTATTACCCGATCCGGCGCCTCACCGATCGGCACATGCCGCTCAGCCGGAATGAGAAAAGCCTTGGGGACGGGCTGGCAAGGCTGGGCACCTATCTCGAGCAGCTGGCCGATGCGAACCGGCAGCTGAACGACCGGTTGAACGAGCAATTTCCTTATTTGCGCCAGGGCATCTTCCAACAATTGCTGCGCGGCGAAATGTCCGAGCGCGAGCTGCTGCTCGCTGCCGAATACGCCCAAATCAATCTGAAAGGCAGCTACGTGTTCGTGCTTGTCGCCGAGGCGGACGATATTCCCGCCTTCCATCATATGTATCGCGAGAAGGATCGAGCGCTCATCCATTATGCGCTTCCGAAGCTGATGGAGGAAACATTCCGCACTGTTCCGTTCTGCTTAGGCTTTACGCCGAAGACCGGCCGCATCATTCTGCTCATCGGCATGGACGATGCAGGGGAGGAAGCGAAAGCGCTGCTGCGCCGGTACGCCGACGAGGCCCGGGCGAGCGTGAGGTCTTATTTCCGTTTTCCCGTCAGCGTGGCGATCGGCAGTCCGCTTCCCGGCTTCACCGAGATCGGCAAAGGCTATGACGAGGCGGCGGCGCTTCTCGGTCACCGGTTCATTCTAGGCGGAGATATTACGATCGGCGCTGAGCAGGCCGACGAAGCGCTGCTCCGGCTGAACCGGCAAACGGTGGAGCGGCAGAAGCGGATCGTGCACCACGTGCTGCACGGCAATCTGGTCGATTCGCGGAAGCTGCTCGCCGAAATTGCCGCCGAGCTGTCCAGGACACCGATTCGGCCACAAACCGCAATGGGACTGTTCGCATATATGCTTGGCGAGCTCGATTACATGCTTCAACAGACCGGTTGCGACATCCAGGAAGCGATAGGGATCGATTTTTACGGTAAGCTGCACGACCTTCGTACGCTGCCCGAACTGGAGCGGTGGCTCGCTGGCGACCTATTCCCGGCCGTGAAAGCGCATCTTGAGCGGGAATCGGTTTCCAAGCAGGCGAAAACGGTAAGTGAGGTGATTCGGTACGTCCAGGAGCATATCAGCGAGGAGATGTCACTGCAGAAGGCGGCCGACCGTTTCGGCTTGTCCGTCTCTTATTTGAGCAAGTTGTTTAAGGACGAATCCGGCTTCAATTTCAGTGAATACGTGTTGGAGCTGCGCATGAACAAAGCGCGGGAATGGCTCGAGCACACTGACTTGCCGATCAAGCATATCGCCGAGAGAAGCGGTTATGCGAGCGTACAAAATTTCAACCGGGTGTTCAAGCGGCGATACAACCTGCCTCCGGGCGAATATCGCAGGGAGAAACGGCAGGCATAAGGAGAAAAGCGGATTTATCTTTACTTGTCATTTTGATTATCATTATTCATCCTTATCGATCCAAAGAAATGACAATTGCGCGGAAGTCTAACCGTTCCCATAATACTTAGCAAGGGTGCTTCCCTAGACGAAATTCGGAAGGAGCATGTAAGATGATCCGAACGAAAAAGACTTTTGCTTCCCTGTTCGCCGTATCGCTGTTCACAACGGTCGTCGTAGCTGGCTGTGGAGGCCCGCAGGAGAGCGGGACTGCTGCCGGAAGCAGCGGGGCGCCGAAAAACTTGAACATCCTGCTCTCGCACTCCAACGCCAAGTACGCGATGCAGGTAAAGGACGACGACCGCTACATTAAGGAACTGTCCAAGCTGTCCGGTTACAACTTGAAATTTGAATTTTTGGGCCACGGAAACGATTTTACCCAACAGATGACGGTGCGCTTCGCGTCCGGTGATCTTCCCGACCTGGTTCGGACCGACAGCATCAATTCGACGATGCATCCAGGTGCGGTCGACAAAGGCGTTTTTCAGGATTTAACCCCTCTTATTGAAAAATACGGACAAAACCTGAAGAAAAAAATTCCCGAAGAAGCGTGGAAAAGCCCGAGGGTAAGCAAGGACGGCAAAATTTACGGCATTCCGGCACTGTCAGCGCTTCCGGCTTCCCGCGTCGTGTACATCCGGCAGGATTGGCTGGACAAGCTGGGCATGAAGGCGCCGAAAACGGTTGACGATTTCTTGAAGTTCTTTGAGGCCGTCAAAAAAGAGGACATGAACGGCAACGGCGACCCGAACGACGAGTACGGATTTTATGTCCGCGAGAATCTGATTTATTCCAATTTGTTCTTCACCGAATTCGGTGCGGAGCCGGGGACGTGGTATTTCAAGAACGGCAAACTGGAGCCGGGCATGATACAGCCTGAAATCAAAGATGCCCTTAAGTTTTGGAAAAGCTTATACGATAAGGGCTACATCAACCCAAACCTGTTCACGAACAAAGCGGCGGATTGGGAAGCCGGCATCAAGCAGGGGAAGGGAGGCATGTGGGTCCATGATGTAACGAACTACAATTCCAACTGGGGGCTCCCCGAGTATTACGTCAATGAAAAAAACGCCAAGGTGTCGATGGTCAGCGCGGCGGAAGGGCCGAAGGGCAAAGGGATTTCACCACAATCGGATCAGATCTACTTTGTTTGGGTGGTACCGGCGAAAAATAAAAATGCCGAGGACGTCATCAAGTTTCTCAACTGGGCTTGGTCGGACGAAGCGGAGCAATTCTTCGCGCTCGGAATCAAGGATTACAATTACAAGATGGAAAACAACAAACCGATATGGAATTTGACCGACCCTGCCAACAAGGATAACGACGCTTCCGTATTCTATCAGCTGTCGATCAATCCGCGCGGAGACGGAAGGATGCTGCCGAAGCTTCTGGATGTCATTCCAAATTCGGGGGCAATCAAGGAGGGCATCAAGACAGCGGCGGGAAATGTGATCAAAAACGATGCGCTTCACATGCCGACACTGGAAAGCTTGAAAACCCATCCTGAACTGGCGCCCGGAACCGGTACTGCAGGGACGCTGTTCCTCGACATGTTCGCGAAAACGATTCTCGGCAAAGAGGATGTCGATTCCGCATTCGACAAATTTGTGGCCGAATGGAAGCGCCGGGGTGGCGACGCCGCCATCAAGGAAGCAACCGACTGGTATAACAATTTCCACAAAAAATAATTTCGGAATCGGACGCGCCGACCGAGCGGTTGTTCAGTTGACGCATTCGAGTCTGAGGGCTAATCACGGAGGGTGTGAATATGCTTAAGAGACTTACATCTGATGATTCGCTTCTGCTATGGCTAATTGCGCTTCCGGGCATCCTGCATTTTGTCGTATTCAAATACGTTCCGATGCTCGGAAACGTAATCGCTTTTCAGGATTACAGCATATTTTCCGGGATTGCCGATAGTCCCTGGGTCGGATTCCGGCATTTCGCCAGCATGTTTACGTATGCGGAGTTTTATCACATTTTGATCAATACGCTGCTCATCAGCCTGTATTCGATCCTGTTCGGCTTCCCGGCACCGCTAGTGCTGGCTTTGCTCCTGAACGAAATACGCAGGATATGGTTCAAGCGGTCGGTGCAGACGCTGCTTTATCTTCCGCACTTTTTGTCCTGGGTTATCGTCGGAAGCCTTTTCATCAATCTGCTGACGATTGACGGCTTTCTGAACACGATATCCGGTTGGTTTGGGCTGCCGGCGAAAGATTATTTGACGCAACCGGAATATTTCCGCAGCATTCTCGTTTCGATCGGGATCTGGAAGGAGATGGGCTGGGGCATGATCATCTATTTGGCTGCGCTGTCGGGCATCAACCCGAATCTGTACGAGGCAGCCATGGTGGACGGAGCCGGACGGTTCCGTCAAATGTGGTCGATTACACTTCCGTCGCTGCTGCCGGCAATCGTCGTCCTATTCCTGCTGCGGGTTGGCCATGTGCTCGACTCCAACGTCGAGCAGGTGCTGATCTTACTGAATCCGCTCGTCCGCGATGTCGGGGAAGTCATCGACACGTATGTATATCGCGTCGGTTTGCTGGGAGCTCAGTTCAGCCTGACGACGGCGATCGGCATCTTCAAGTCGCTGGTAGGCCTGCTGCTTGTGGTCGGACTGAACACGCTGAGCCGAAAAACAACAGGGGAGAGCATATACTGACCGGCGCCGTCTCGGCAGCCGAACTACGGGAAGGAGGCATTGCCTTTGCCGGTACAAAAAAAACTCCGTTTGTTTCCGCTGGTGAACGGCGCGATGTTCGTGGTGCTCTGTTTGACGATGATTGCCCCGATCGTGCATCTGGCCGCCGTGTCGCTCAGCGCTCCGGTTTATGCAAACGCGAAGCTCGTTGCATTTTGGCCGAAAGGCTTTAACGTCGAAGTTTACCGTACGATTTTTGCGATGGGCAACATATGGAAGTCTTTGGGCGTGAGCGTCTACATTACGGTTTTGGGTACGCTCATTTGTCTCGCTTTCACCTCGACGCTGGCGTATTCGTTATCGCGTCCGAAAATGAGAGGTCGGAGGTGGGTGCTGCGAGGCATCATCGTCACCTTCGTTTTCTCAGCCCCGCTCATCCCGAACTACCTGGTCGTACGCGGGCTCGGCATGGAAAACACGCTATGGGCGCTCATGATTCCCGGAGCCTTAAATGCCTTCAACGTCATTATTATGAAGACGTTCTTCCAAGGGATCTCGAGCGAAATGTTCGACGCCGGGAAAATCGACGGTTGCAGCGAGCTCGGCGTATTCTCACGAATCGCGCTCCCGCTGTCGGCGCCGGTTGTCGCCACGGTCGCGCTATTTCATGCGGTTGGCCAGTGGAATTCGTATTTCAGCGCGCTGATCTTCATCCGCAGCAAAGACCTGCTTCCGTTGCAGGTGCTTCTGCGCAACCTGATCGTCGAGGAACAAGCCAGTAATGTGGCCAACACGACTGAATTGGCCGGCCTACTGACTCCGGAAATGCTGAAGGCTGGCATTACGCTTTTCGCTACCGCGCCGATTTTGATCGTGTACCCGTTCCTTCAAAAGTATTTCGTCAAGGGCGCCATGGTTGGATCTTTAAAGGAGTAGGGAGAGCGGTCAACCTTCTACGGTGCTTAGGCAGCCTAGATTTCAATATAACGTGGAAAGCCGGCCTGTCGCGTCAAAGGCGTTCGACAAGATTGTTTATCGAAAAACCTTCCCCATCGAGATTACTTCCAGATGGGGAAGGTTTTCTGTGTTCCTCACAGTCATAATGGAACGTATGTTTATATCTAGTGGTTTTTTGTGGTATGTTTGATCGATGATGTTATTGCAACTCGTCAAGAACTGCTGATTCAGTTGCAGGAGAAATATGACGAATTGTTCAATTTACGATCGACGACGAGCCATTTACATTCATGACGTTCGTAGATGTGTTCATTCATCATGACGAGCATCATATCAAGCAAGTGGAAGCATTTTGGATGCGGAAAGGTTTGAGATTTAAACCGATTGGAATTGATGAAATGAGCCGAGTTATGAAATTCCTATTGCCGATCTTTTGCGTTCTAATCATTGTATTAGTGTCATGGATTGTTGCGCAAAATCGGAAATTGACCGATACGGCGTCCCGAATTGCATTCGTTTCCATTCAAGGCAACCTCGTTCAGTTGGAGGGGTATATCAGCTTAGCCGGCACGCATAACTGGGAAGACGGCACGTATGCTTATGAAAAATTAGATGATGCACTTGAAGGAATTGATCAAGTGCTCAAGCTGTCGAAGCAAATTATTGCTTTTCCCCAAGACGTCACAAATAAAATGTACGATTTGCAAAACTTCCTGGACCGGTACCGCGGTAATGGGGATTTGTATCCTGCGCAGCCGCTGAATGCGCGTGAGCAGGAAAAGCTGTTGCAGCTCGCCGAAAAGCTCAGAAAAGCCGGCTGGGGGATGAATATAAGCTATTCATCGTCATGGGAAGATTTTTCCGCTTCGGTCGATAAGCTGCTGATGCCGTAGGGTCGAGCTTTCTATGAGACGAGATGACCTATGGTCACTGTATATACATCGGCTTTGCTGCGGGATGGCGTATGCCAAAGTTATTGAATACGAGGAACTTCCTTAGCAAACAAAGCATGCTCATTGTCCGAAAAACGATGCTTTCTATCTCCATCAACAGAGTTCGCCGGTATAAAGTCATATCATTGAAGGGATCTCCGTTTGCACGCCTTCGGGAAATTTCGTGTGGACGAAAACGGCGATATGTTATAATATCAGTAACGCTTATACGTTGCGGACGGAATATCGCGTTTTGAAACAGGAGAGAGATTGATACGATGAAGACATTGATTATCGCGGAAAAACCGGACATGGGCCGCAACATAGCCGCGGCGATCGACCCGAAAGCCAAAAATCATCGCACTTATATCGAAGGCGAATCGTACATCATTACTTGGGCGATCGGGCATTTGATCGGACTCGCCGAGCCGGATGCTTACGATGATCGGTATAAGCGATGGAATTTCAACGATCTGCCGATCGTACCCGAGCAGTTCAAGCTCGTGCCGAACCCGAAGACGAAGGATCAACTGAAAGTGATCGCCGAGCTGTCCAAACGCAGCGCGGCACTCGTCAATGCTTGCGATGCCGGGCGGGAGGGGCAGCATATTTTTTCGCTGATTCAGCGGCATTTGAGGCTGAAGCATCCCGTGAAACGGCTGTGGATTTCCGACTTGACGCCGGAAACGATTCGCAAAGGATTTGCGGAGCTGAAGGAAGGCTCGGAGTTCGATAATTTGACCCGGGCGGCCAAAGCCCGCAGCGAAGCGGACTGGCTTATCGGCATGAACGGCTCGCGCGCGTTTACTACCAAACATAACGAGCTGCTGTCGGTCGGCCGTGTGCAAACGCCGGTGCTGGCGCTGCTGTATGACCGGCAAAAAGAGATCGAAGCCTTTACTTCAAATAAGTTTTATGAGGTGGAGGCTTGGTTCGAGCAGGGGGAGACCGCTTACCGCGGTTTGTGGCAAGGAGACAAGTTGACCGACGGCGAGAAGGCTGCCGCGCTTGCGGATAAGGTACGGGGTAAAACAGGACGGATCGAATCGTATGAGGTGAAGGATACGAAAGAATATCCGTTCAAGTTGTACGACCTGACGCTGCTGCAGCGGGAGGCGAATGCGAAGTTCGGGTTTTCCGCCAAAAAGACGCTGGATCTCGCCCAGGCGCTATATGAGAAGCACAAGGCGATCAGCTATCCGCGGACTAACTCGAATTACGTAACGGAACAAAATATTCCCGAGATGCACCGGACGCTCGATCAACTGGCCCGAACAAGCTATGCCCCGCTCGTGCAGGATGCGGACCGGAAGCTTGTGCATAAAAATAACAAAGCGGTTTGCAACCCGGGGAAAGTGGAAGATCACCATGCGATTTTGCCGACGCATAAAATGCCCGGTACGTTGCCTCCCGACGAACAAAAGCTGTATGACTTGATTGTGCGTCGGTTTTTATCGCATTTTTACCCGGCGGCTTCCTACAAAGTGCACACGGTGTTGACGGAGGCGGAGGGAGAGCGGTTCAAAAGCACGGTGAAGCAGCTGCTCGCTCCCGGATGGAAGGTCATCTATACCGACCAGAAGAAGGAGAAGCCGGCGAAAAGCCGCGGCGCGAAGACGGACAAGGATGCGGACGACGGCGAGGAGGCGGCGGAGGAGGAAATCAGCACGCCTTTCTCGCTTGACCCGCAGCAGCAGGTACTCTGTAAGGAAAGCGCCGCGAAGGAGAAGGAAACGCAGCCTCCGAAGGCGTATACCGAAGGTACGCTGCTGAAAGCCATGGAAAGCGCCGGCAAGCAGATCGAGGATGAGGAGCTTCGCGATGCGATGAAAGATTCGGGGCTTGGCACGCCGGCGACCCGCGCTTCCGTCATCGAGCGGCTGAAGCAGGTCGGCTACGTCATCATGCAGGGCAAGCGGATCGCGATTACGCAGAAGGGCCGCACCGCGGTCGAACTGATCCGCGGCGCCGGGGTTGAGCTGCTCACCTCGCCTGAGATGACTGGGCACTGGGAGCGGCGGCTCAACGAAATTGCGCGCGGTTCGGCCTCGGACGAGACGTTCATGCAAAACGTCAAGAAGTTCGCCGCCTTGATCGTTGAAAAGGTGCGGGGGCAGGCACGCGTAGCGAAGCAGGCGTTCGAGGGCGAGACGGCCCCCGCGCCTCGCCGCAAACGCGCCGGCGCGGCCGCGAAATCCGCGCCGGACAGCGGCGGGGGCGCAGCCGGCCGTGAAGCGGCTGCGCCGGGCGCCGCCAAGACGAAGCGCGGCGCCTCCGGCAGCAGCGCAGCGGCAAAAGGCCGCCAAGCGGAGCCGGCGGCCGTGGCAGCAAACCCGGCGCCAGCGGCGCGCGCGGGTGAGACGACCGGCGCGGCGATAGCGCTCGCGCCGATCGGGCCGTGTCCGCGCGCGGGCTGCCGCGGGCATATTATTCGCGGCCGGCGTGGCTACGGCTGCAGCGAGTACAAAGCCGGGTGCGGCTTTGTCGTCTGGAAGGACAGCTTCGGCGCGTCGTTGAACGATGCGGACGTGAGCTTCCTGCTCAAGCACGGCCGTACGATGCAGATGCAGCTCCAAGACGACCAGGGCCGTGCCGTGGAAGGCCGGCTATTGCTGCATGACCGCAGCACCGGGCAACTGGTGCTGGAGCCAACAAATTCCTAAATTACCGATGGGAAACGAGGGGGATTTGCAATGAAAGAAATTCCGATTCCATATGTTCGCGCCAATCAGGCCGGCATGGTGCTTTTGATCCTGCTGGCGATCATTTTGCAGCAGCCGGTTATCCTTGTTGTGCTGTGGGCGATTCAAGTGCTTGGGCTTTGGCAGGGGATCCGCGGCAATCTGATTGTCCAGCTAGCCGCCCCGCTGCTGCAGAGCCGCATTGCGGGAGCGCAGACCGAATCCAGCGAGCTCCAGCGGTTTAATAACGCGATCGCGGTCATCCTGCTGACGATATCGATTTTGTGCTTTTGGGCGAATCCGGACGGTTGGCTCGGCTATGTGTTCGCCGGGATGGTCGCGCTTGCGGCGTTCGTGGCGATTTGCGGCTTTTGCGTCGGCTGCTTCCTGTATTACCAGTTCAAACGGTTGCGCCGTCGCTAGTCGCAAAGTGCGGAACGGAAATCAATCCTGACGGTCTTGCGGCTGCTCAGGATTTTTTTATTGTCATTATGAGCGGAGTGCAGTCGGAAATCATATCGTTTCGTGGGACTGCACATGGTAATTCCGCGGCTCAATCCCGGGATTCGCGTGCGCTGAAATTCGCATTGACGTCAGGTTCGGCGGGCGAACCTGTACGGCCTTGAAGTTGAGAAAACGCAGTCGCCCGCTATGGACGGACGCTGCGTCACTTTTTTACGAGCATTATACTATTGTAACGTATCATTTGAACCAGACCGACTATTTAAGTAATCCCATCAGCATCGTAACCGTTTTCCTTTGTTCCGGCAGCGGTTCGTGCAGTTTCCGTTTGTCCAGCAGATACTTTAATACATAAGGAATGAGCGACCCGCCTGCGGTGTTGAGCCACGTCGTGTAGGCGATTTGCGGTTCCAGATGCTTCGGCTGGCCTTGTGTGGCAATTCGAAGCACTTGCTCGTACAGTGTTGTAATCGCAGAGGCGTAGGCTTGGGACAAGTCGGGAATGACGGTATGGATGTGCCGCATCGTTTCGGGATTGTCGACCATAACGGCGTTAAACCGATACCCGTCGGCAGTTTTAAGAAGATATTGCTTGGAAAGCAGCAGCGCGTAATCCTCCGCATGAGCTTCATTTTCCGGCAGATCACCTTTCCAGAAGCGGTAACATAACTCTACTTCTTTGTAAGTGAAGTTTTGCCAGCCCCCATCCCGGTCGCTCCAGAACGTATCGAACCTCCATATAGACAAGTTTCCTCCGGCGCTGCGGTCCATAGGCCCGTTTCTGCGGTAATGCTCAGGATTGAAACCAAGATCGGTGAACGGCTCCTTTTGCAGCTCGGCAAATGCAATGTATTTGCCTCCGTCTTTCCTTAGCGGCACGACTTTATCGGCGTGCGGCCCCAATCGGCCGAATCGATTTCCTTGCTCCTCGATATTTTTGGGAAGCAGCGTCCAGAGCAGGAAGTTATAGTCGTTCTCCGGGTAAAAAATACCGGATTGCTCGATCTGTTTCTGAACATCCATCATCGCGTCAAAGTGCAGGTCGGCAATTTGAGCGGCGCATTCCTTATACAGCTCGTGCGTGCTTTGCAGCTGCTCGCGGGTATGATCACGGATGATGAAGTCCGTCCTGTATTTTTTGGCTCCCGCTTCGGTAATGAACCCGTACTCCGCGAGATACGAAACCTCGTCTTCGATAAAATGAGCGGGCGTGCCGAGCTCTACAGCCAGTTCGTTAACGGTCATCGGCTTATAGTACATGGCGTACACGATATTTTGAGTCAAGCTGCGTTTGAGGAAATGCCATGTATCCCCGAGCTTTCCCGGTCGGCCGCTGTGTCCCATATGGGTCAGTTGAATCGGGCTAACGCTTAAATTTTCGCTTGAAAGCATGCGTTCCATTCCTTTCTTAATTTCGTTTCTCGCATCATGAAGATGCCATTTCACGGTGCCAAGCGGGATGTTGAGCTTGTGCGCGATGTCCAGCTGCTTCATGCCGTCGTAATAATGCATGACCATAATACGCCGCTGCAAGCCGGACAAAAAAGTGAGCTCTCGGCGTACCGTACGGTAAGTTTCGCTGTTAAGTAGCTGCTGCAGCGGCCCCGGGCCTTCCTCCGAAAGCATTTCGGTCATGCCGTTGATTTCGACATACTGAGGCAGTCCCGAATGTTTCTTTATCCAATGAACCCAGGTGTAGCGAGCGACGGTCCACACATAAGCGTCCATCTGGCGAATTTCCACACCGGCGTTCAAGGATTTCAACAGCTGCAGCAAAATGTCTTGTGCGAGATCCTCCGCTTCCTGGCGGTTTCCAAGCCGGTTTAAAGCAAAACCGAAGATAGACTTCGCGTATTGTTTGATCGTTTCCGTAAAATCGATGGTAGAATGAGCGCTCATTCGAAACCTCCTTGCGTGACCGGTCAATAATATAGTGGCGAAAAGATGATGAAGGTTGGAGCGTTATTAAAAGTATTTATGGCAAAAAATTTTTGGTAAAATGGGACGCATTTATTGTTATTGGCCAAATTTATACCGATATCCTGCTTAATTGCTCGCTGGTTTATCCGGTTGCTAATCGGAACCGGATCGGCGAGAAGGGGAATGGTCCCGCATCGTCCGTAGCTTGGAATTCGATCCAACGTCTTGAAGCGTTTTCCGACATGCAGCAGTGACCGGTTTGCACTTTGGAAAGAGCTCCAGCATGTACAAACGCCGGGTTCAGGCAAGATTACGCATAAATAGAACCCCGTCCGGCTTTCCGAACGGGGTTCATAGTTATGGATTAGGATATGGGTTTGCGGCGGCCATGATCTCGCCGAACGCCCAATGTTCCGTAGATACGTCGGTCCATGGAGAACGGTCGACCTGCATCGACGTTCTGCCAAGCAACCGGTTCAGCAATACGATCATTTCGGCACGGGTTATGCTTTGGTCTGGCCGGAATGTTCCGTCCGGGTATCCTTCAATGAGACCGGCTTGTTTGGCTGCGGCCGCATAAGGTGCAGCCCAGTGAAGATTCAAGTCGGCGAAAGACGGATCGCTTTCTCCGGAAAGATTCAAATGTTTGTACCGGACGATGATCGTCACGAGTTCGGCTCTTGTCATGGCGCGATCCGGGTCAAACCTTCCGTTATCAACGCCTTGAATCAATTGCAGTCGATTCAACTGCTCGATGTAACGCTGCGCCCAATGACCTTGCGTATCCGCAAAGGAACTGTCGCCGCTTGGGGAATCCTCACTTGCCTTCATGATACGCATCAGCATGGCGGCCCCCTCAGCGCGGGTCAGCGGTTGATCCGGCCGAATCGTACCGTCCTCGTAGCCTTGAATATATGGAGGTTCTCCTGCTTGTTCCGATTGGTTCGGTTGTGGTGCAGGCTTCGCCGGTGTTTCCTTTTCCGTGTCTGGCGGGGTCATATTGCTGCCGCCAGGGTCGGGTGGGTTAACTAAGGGCGGGTTCGAAGTACCGCCTGGCAGCTCCGGCGTTTCCGAGTTTTCCGGACTTTCCGGATGATCGGAATTATCCGCAGACGAGGGCGCGCTGCGTTTTACGGTGACGATATAAGTCTTTGAAGCAGCATAATCGCTGGTCACAACGATGCGAATCTCATTCGCGCCTTCCGCAAGCGGGATCGTTCTGGCTTCACCGCTTGCTGCGGATTGCCCCTGAATCGTAAGATGGGCAACACCATCCGAAGCGTTCGCGGCCACCGTAACGGACGAAACCTCATAAGCCGTTTCCGCCGTATAACTCATGATGCCGCTTTGGAATTGCGGCTGAATCGCGGCGCCGGTTACGCGAAGACCGGACAATGCGGTAAGCATCCTTCCGTCAAGTCGAACTTCAGCGGTACTGGACTCGCTAACGTTACCGACCTTGTCGCGGGATTGTACATATACGGTTTTACGTCCGTCTCCGGGCGGAAGCGTCAATGGTTTTTGCGCGGCATAAGTTTCCCAATCGGTCCATAGGGTGCCGTCAAAAGAGAATCGCATCGCATCGAGTCCCGCGACGCCTTCGTCGGTTGCCGCGATGCGGGCCGTCACTCGCGGATCGAATGTTACCGTCGCGCCTCCATTGACCGCAACCGTTCCGTGCGGCGGGGTTTGGTCTATATTGCCGACGACGTATCGGGCTTCCTGACTCCAATTGCCGGCATCGTCCTGGCCCCGCGCAAAGAATACATCGTTTACCGTCATTACGACCGGACTGGTATAGTCGGCGTAAATGCCGTTCAAGCCGACTTTGTATTGCCGCACGTTCATATCCGGCGGATAATAAACCGCCATCGTCACCGTGCCGCCGGTCAGCGCCGTAGGGAAAGGCGTCAGTAACGGCATGTCCGGAGCGTCATGGTCGATATTGCCGACCCGGTATTCGGCTACGCTACTCCAGTTGCCCGCTTTATCTTGAGCGCGTGCGAAAATCGTCAGATTGCTTGCCAACGTAACATGCACAAAAGGTCCGTATACAGCCGTGTACACCCCGCTAGGGTCGGTCTCAAGGCGGTATTGTCTTAAATCCGCATCCGACGGATAGTAGACGCTAACCGTTACGCTTTGATTGGTCGGCGCGGCGCTGAACCGAAATGTCGGCGGCTCCGGCGGCGTCGTGTCGACGGCAATGGAACGGCTCCCCGATAGCGAACCGGTAGTCCCGGGCATTGGAAGCGTCAGCTTCGCCGTATCGTTTCTTGCGGCTCCGGCCATCGTGCTGCCGTTTCGTTCCAGGGCATCGGCTCCGGCATAATCGAGTTTCGAGGTTCCATCGCCAGGAGCCGTTTCGTATTCGAAAGTGAGCGTGGAAGTTCCGCTGCCGTGCCGATAGATCGCATATCGATCGACGGGGCCGGTTTCCAGCTTCAGCCGAGGCTGCCCCGACACATTGACGGCTTCGCTGAACACGACGTCAACCGGAATCGACCGACCGGCCGGGAAATCATCGCCGTAGACGGAAGACGTTACCGATATGGGCCGTGGCGCCGCGGACACATTCAACATGAAAGAGGCGGGCGTTGCGGTTTTACCGTCGCTCACTAGAACAGTCACCTTTGCGTTTCCTGATTTTCCGGCGTTCGGCGTCAAGGTGATCGTACGCTGCGTGCCGCTTCCTCCGTATACGGCTGCCGTGACCGGCAGCAGGTCGGTATTATCGGATTGCACGGATACGGTTAGCAGCTCGGGCGCGTCGTCCGGGTCGCTGACTGTATACGGGATCGGTCCGGATGTATTATCTTCGTTGATCGTAACATCGGCTATGGACGAAACGATGGGCGCGTCGTTAACGGCGTTCACGGTGACGATGAAGCTGTCCGTCGCGGTTAGCGTTCCGTCACTCACGGTGAGCGTGATTGTCGACGTACCGGAGGCATCCGGTACCGGTGTGATTTTGACGGTTCTATTTGCACCGCTGCCGGTCAAATCAATGTTGGCATTCGGCACGAGCGCCGTGTTGCTGGACGAAGCGGTTAGCGTCAAGCTTCCGACAGGACTGTCGATATCGCCGACCGTTACCGGCAGAACGGAAGTCGAGCTGTCCTCGTCAATGGTCAAGTCCGAGACGTCGGAAATCGACGGGACGTCGTTAACGGCGCTCACGGTAACCACAAAGCTGTCCGTCGCGGTTAGCGTTCCGTCACTCAAAGCGAGCGAAATCGTAGCCGTGCCGAATGCATTGGCGGTCGGAGTTACTTTGATCGTTCTATTTGCGCCGCTGCCGGCCAAAACAATATTGGCATTCGGCACTAGCGCCGTGTTGCTGGACGAAGCGGTCAGCGTCAAGTTATCGGCAATGGTATCGATATCGCCGATCGTTACCGGTAAGACAGCGGTTGAGCTATCCTCGTCAATCGTCTGATCGGGAACGTTCGAGATGGTCGGCGCATCGTTAATGGCGCTCACGGTAACCACAAAGCTATCCGTCGCCGTCATCGCCCCGTCGCTCAAGGTCAACGTAATCGTAGCCGTCCCGGACGCATTGGCCGTCGGCGTGACTTTGACGGTTCTGTTCGTGCCGCTGCCAGCCAAAACAATGGTGGCATTCGGCACAAGCGCCATGTTGTCGGACGTAGCGGTCAGCGTCAAGCTGTCGGCGGGGTCATCGATATCGCCGATCGTAACAAGCAATGCAGCGGTCGAGCTGTCTTCGTCGATGGTCTGATCGGGAACGTTCGAAATGGTTGGCGCATCGTTTACGTTACGAACCGTAATAACGAACGTCTCTGCACTTGTTAACGATCCGTCGCTTACCGTCAACGTTATCGCAGCCGTGCCAAAGGCGTTAGCCGCCGGCGTGACTTTGACGGTTCTGTTCGCGCCGGTGCCCGTCAGAACAATGTTGGCGTTCGGAACAAGCGTCGTGTTGCTGGACGTAGCGGTCAGTGTCAAGCTATCGGCGAGAGTATCGATATCGCCGATCGTTACCGGCAAGACAGCGGTGGAGCTGTCTTCGTCAATCGTCTGATCGGGAACGTTCAAAATGGTCGGCCCGTCGTTAATAGCGCTCACGGTAACTACAAAGCTATCCGTTGTCGTTAATGATCCATCATTGACGTTTAGCGTAATGGTTGCCGTGCCAATGGTGTTAGCCGCGGGTGTCACTTTGACAGTTCGGTTTGCGCCGCTGCCGGCCAAAACAATGTTGGCGTTCGGCACAAGCGCCGTGTTGTCGGACGTAGCGGTCAGCGTCAAGCTGTCAGCGGGGTCATCGATATCGCCGACCGTTACCGGCAAGACAGCGGTAGAGCTATCCTCGTCGATGGTTTGATCGGTAACGTTGGAAACCGTTGGCGCATCGTTTACGTTACGAACCGTAATAACGAACGTATTTGCGGCAGTTAACGATCCGTCGCTTACCGTCAACGTTATCGTAGCCGTGCCAAAGGCGTTAGCCGCCGGCGTCACTTCGACGGTTCTAATGGCGCCGCTGCCGCCGATTACGATGTTGGCATTCGGCACAAGCGTTGTGTTGCTGGACGAAGCGGTCAGCGTCAAGCTTCCGGCAGCGTTATCGATATCGCCGACCGTTACCGGCAACACAGCGGTTGAACTGTCCTCGTCGATGTTTTGATCGGCTACGGTAGAGATGGTCGGCGCATCGTTAACCGCACGAACCGAAATAACGAACGTATCCGTTGCCGTCAGTGATCCATCGCTGACAGTCAGCGTAATGGTCGCCGTCCCGGAAGCGCCAGCCGCCGGCGTCACTTTGACGGTTCTGTTCGCGCCGCTGCCGCCGAATACGATATTGGCATTCGGTACAAGCGTCGAGTTGCTGGACGAAGCGGTCATTGTCAAGCTTTCGACGGGGGTATCGATATCGCCGACCGTTACCGGCAAGACAGCGGTAGAGCTATCCTCGTCGATGGTTTGATCGGTAACGTTGGAAACCGTTGGCGCGTCGTTTACGTTACGAACCGTAAAAACGAACGTATTTGCGGCAGTTAATGAGCCGTCGCTTACCGTCAACATTATCGTAGCCGTGCCAAAGGCGTTAGCCGCCGGCGTCACTTTGACGGTTCTATTGGCGCCGCTGCCACCGATTACGATGTTGGCATTCGGCACAAGCGTCGTGTTGCTGGACGAAGCGGTCAGCGTCAAGCTTCCGGCAGCGTTATCGATATCGCCAACCGTTACCGGCAGCACAGAGGTCGAACCGTCCTCGTCGATGGACTGATCGGGAATGCTGGAAATCGTCGGTGCGTCGTTAGCTGAAGTGACCGTTACGACAAACGTATCAGTGGCTGTCAGTACTCCGTCGCTTACGGTCAACGTTACTATCGCAATACCGGAAGCGTTTGCCGCCGGCGTTACTTTGACGGTTCTGTTCGCGCCGGTGCCGCCTAATTGAATATTGGCGTTTGGAATTAACGCCGTATTGCCCGACACCGCCGTCAGCGTCAAATTTTCAATTGGGCTATCAATGTCGCCGATTGTTACGGGCAGAACCGATGTTGAGCTGTCCTCAGGAATCGTTTGATCCGGTATGGAGGAAACGATAGGTGCGTCATTGACCGGAGTAACGGTCACATCCACCGTGGCAACGTTCGAATCGCCGACGCCATCACTGGATTTAAATGTAAACTGGTCCGTTCCGTTGGCGTTCGGTTGGGGGGTGTAGATATACTGGCCCGTCGCAGAATTCGTGATACTGACGGTTCCTTTCGTACCGTTTGCGACTATGCTGTATTTCAGGTTGTCCCCGTTCGCGTCGCTTGCAACAAGCGTACCGCCGTAGGCTGTGTCTTCGGCCGTTGTGAATGAGCCGTTATCGGCAACAGGAGGGTTATACGAATAGGCGTTAATATCGCTATTTGTATATTTGTATTCCAACCAGACGATCGTATTGCCGTACAAAGCGGGTTTGTAGTCATCCGTGGAGGAGTTCGTCACCCTAATCTCTTTGCCTGTCAATGTGTCGTACATATAAATCTCGTCACTCGCGTTACGTCCGTCCTGCCAGACGATCTTGTTCCCGTACACGGACGGCCGTAGATGGTACCAAGCGCCGGTAGTGACTCTCGTCTCGGTCCCGGTCGTCAAGTCGTACATATAAATGTCCCATTGGCCGTTCCGGTCATCTTCCCAAACGATCAAATTTCCCGAAATAACCACGTTCTGCTGGGTGGAAGGGTTTGTAGCAATGGGCTTCTCCGTATGCGTCGCGAGGTCGTACATGTAAATATCGTCGTTGCCATTGCGCTTATCGATCCATACGATCCGGTTGCCGCTTATACGGGGAAAAGCTCCATCGGCGATAATCTGTATTGCGCCTGTGGACAAGTCGTAGAGCCGCACCTCCCAGCGCATATCCGTAAAATCTTGGTATACGATTTTGTCCCCATCGATATCGGCATAATATTCGATTGCATTGACGACGTCGGTCAAGCGCCGCGCAACCGGGCTCGGCTCGTTCATATCGTAGATCCACAGGTTATAGCCGCTTCCCCAAACAATTCGGTTCCCGGATATGTCCGGATACTGATTATTTGTTCCCGTTGTCGAAATTTGGCGCGCTTCGGAACGCGTCATGTCGTACATGTAAATATGCGAATTGCCTTGCGTTCTGGAATCGTCATAAACGAGTTTGTCGCCGTCGATTCGGAGAACGTTGCTGTTCGTGACGCTGGTTACTTTTTGCAGCGCTGCGGATTCTGCTTTATTCGCGGGCAGCCCGGTGAAGAGCGACGCAGCCGTAAAGGCAGCGAACATGATCGTAATCGCTTGTTTCGACTTCATAGGTTACCTCCTTTCTAATTATAAAATATAGCTCGATTGACAATTATAGCGAACCGTTAATCAAACCGATACTTACTTTCGTTAATTCATGTATAATAAAATACATACAATAACGGACGATGAGGAGAATCAGGATGCTGCAACCGTTTGATGCCGTTATGCTGCAGACCAAAACAAAACCTCCTGCTCCGCCGGGCAACGAGGTGGAGCGAAGCCATATACTTCATGTTTTGCCCACGGTCACAGACCGTACACGGCTTGTATCTGTCTGCGCGCCGGCAGGCTCCGGCAAGACGACGCTGCTGAATCAATGGGCGCGTAGGGAGTCGGCGCATCTGGCTTGGGTGTCGCTTGACGCGAAGGATAATGATCCTTCCCGTTTTTGGCGTTATGTGATTCAAGCTCTTGGCATGGGTGTGCCGCCAATGGAGACGAGCAACGTTGTATCACTCGTTCAATCGTTCCCGAACGTATCCTTGCATACCGTGATCGACGCACTGATCAACGAGCTTGCTGCTGCAGCCGAGCCGACGATTGTCCTGTTGGACGATTATCATGTTATTCATGATCCTGTCATTCACGACACGCTCTCTTATTTTATCGATTACTTGCCTGATCACGTATGTATAGCGATCACGAGCCGCACGGAGCTTCCTTTCCCTGCTACAAAATGGAACGCAAGAGGAGAGCGAGCGGAAGTAACGGCATTGCAGCTTCGGTTCAACAAGGAGGAAGCGGTTCGGTTTTATCGGGAGGTAGCGCTTATTCCATTAACCGGAGATCAAGTAGGGAAGCTGATGAAAAGCACGGAAGGCTGGGTAGCCGGTCTGCAGCTGCTCGGGATCGTGCTTCAGCATCATCGGAACATTGATGCGTTTCTGGAACGTTTTGCGGGACATCATCCGATGCTGTCGGATTACTTGTTTCAGGAAGTGTTCGGGGGGCTAGATTCCGAGCTGCGCGATTTTTTGCTGGAGACGTCTGTTCTTCAACGGATGGATGCGGAGTTATGCGACGCGTTTACGGGGCGTTCGGACAGTGCGGAACTGCTTGTGCGAGTGAAACGTCTCAACCTGTTCGTTATTCCGCTCGACGATTTCGGCCAGTGGTACCGGTATCACCATCTGTTCACCGAATTTTTGCAAAATGAATTGAAGCGCGGCGGTAAAGCTCGGTGGCTGCAGCTGCACGAAGCGGCGGCCCGCAGGTTTGCGGAGAGGGAACTGCTGGATGAAGCGACCGATCATGCGATTGCCGCGGAAAATTATCGGTTGGCCGAACATTTGCTGGAGTTGAATATCGTTTCGGTGCTGCAGCGCGGAGAATTTACGACATTGCTGCGCTGGTTCGGCGCGCTTCCCGAACCGGAACGTCTTTCGCCACAGCTGCAGCTGCTCCACGCGTTCCTGCTTGCCGTTACGGGACAATTCGATCAAGCCGAAGCGAAGCTCAACTTTCTGGAGCGGCTTGCGGAAAGCGCAACGGAAGGCGAAAAGGGACAAATTCGCAGCGGTCTGTTTTTCGTTCGCGCCAATTTGGCGTTTACGAGCGGGAGATACGAGGATTGGTACGAGTATGCCGACCGCATTCCGGAGATGCTCCCGGAAAGCCCGGTTTTTTACAATTTCAATTACAACCGCACAGAGCCTCTCGTGCGTCGAACGGATTTTGCATTTAAGGGCGCACTCCCCCCTGGGGTGGAAGCCATCGCTTTTCGGTTTACCGCTATGCTCGAATCGCGGGGGTGGCATGACTCGCTCATTACCCAGTATGTGCTGCAGTCGCTTGCCGAAGGGTATTACGAATGGAGTCGGCTCGCGGAATGCGAAACGCTTTTGTCCCGCACCGAGAAAGTGGGGCGAAGCCGGCGGATTCCAGGCCTGTTTGTTCCGTGCCGCATCATTTATGCGAAAGTTCGTTTGGTCGCAAGCGACGCGAAGCTTGCCAGGGAATTGATCGAAGAGGCGGCCGAGACCGTGCGATCATGGGGCGAATATGCATGGTCTGTTCCGCTGCAAGCGTTTCTGGCTCGCATCGATGCGATGGAAGGGGCTGTGGGCCATGCAGAGGAACGGCTGAGGCTGCTCCATCTGCACCCAGGCGATAAGCCGACATTTGACCGGGCTTTTGAATATACGGTGCTTGCCCGGCTGCTTTTGCAAACGGGGCGGGAGGCAGAGGCGCAGCGGCTGCTGGAGCTGCTCCGACCGCTAAGCGTGCGGGAGCGTTGCGTGTCCGACGTTGCGGAAATCGCCGTGCTGCAGGCGCTGCTGGAACAGCAGCTGGGCAATCGGGCCGGTGCGCTTCAGCATCTGGACGAAGCATTAGCGATTGGGGAAGCGAACGGCTTTCTTCGATTGTTTCTGGATGAAGGGGAGAAGTTGGCCGAGCTGCTGCAGCATTATGTCCGGCAGCGCTTTGGCGGCTACGCTTCCAGCGGCAAGGTATGGAGTGCAAGCGTTACGGCGGACTATGTTCGCCGGCTCATCGAACAATTCCCAGACGTTCTTCCCGTATCATCGGCAGCTTCGTTAGTGGAGCCGTTAACGCGAAGCGAGATGAATTTGCTTGAGCGGCTGCGGCAAGGCGATTCGAATAAGCAGGCTGCAAAGGAATTGTATTTAACGGAGGGCACGGTGAAAGTGTACCTTTCCCGAATATACGGCAAGCTCGGCGTTTCTTCGCGTACGCAAGCGATACTGAAAGCACAGGAGCTGGAGCTGTTCGAATAAGGTGCAGACGCCTCTTTCGGGCAGTCTCCACAAATGGATTATAAAACAAGCCTGCCTCGTCTGTGACGGTGCAGGCTTGTTTGTCATGGATGGGCGCATTCCGCCGCCAGCGTATAGACTATCAAAAAGCCGAACATTTTTTGAGTTTGTATTTGGTCTTAATAAACCGTCCATAGTACCGGAGAGTACAGCACGGGAGTTTCGTCCGGTTATGAAATCGAACGTATCGGCAGGTCGTGTCGAATCCGTGCTTGTACTTGTGATGCGTGTCTGCGTTGCAGCAACGGTTACCGGTCTATACTGCGTACGAAGGACAGCACGATATCTTGCGGATAGTCACCGAATCCGGAGCCGAACAAATTGAGTCCGCCTCGATGCTCCGCTTCTTTGCTGACCTCAAATCGGACACGGATCGGTTCAAGATACTGCAGATTCAGATCGGCAACCGTCGTCGCCGCTGCGTGCAAACCGTTAACATAACCGCCGTCTGCGGTTACTTTCCACTCCGTCAAAGCGCCGTACTCGGTACCGTGGAACCAGCGATCCGGCGTCAGTTTCCCTTTACGGTCACCGAAATCGCCGGGGCTTCTCCACGTCCCGACCAACAAATCGTTAACATAGAGCGAAATATCCGAAGGCCACGACATATTGAAACTCGGCGCTTCGGAGCATATCTCGGCTCGAAGCCGCAGTTCGTCCAGGGGGACGCCGGGCGGAAGCGAGTTGGCAAAATAATACTCAATGCTGCCTGTCCCCGAAAACCAAAGGAGGGAGGCTTCGATGCGCTCAGGCATGTAGAAGACGCGCGGATCGTCGATCGAACCGATAATGGTGCCGTCTTTGCCGGCCATTCCGCACGTCGGTTGGATGGAGCAGCGCGAGTACATGCCGATCGGCATATGGATTTCTTCCATTCGGTGAAGACCGTCTCCGGGCTTGACGGGAAGCTCAAGCAAAATCGACTTGCAGGTGACCGAGCATATTTTTTCCCGGTTGGCTCCCGGTGCGGAGACGACCAGTCCGGCGAGCTCCAGCATTTGTACATTGACCGTCATCGTAGGCTGGGTAACCCCGAGCGCTTCCGCAAGCTGAGAGACGCTCATCGGCCTGTCCCCGAGCGCTTCCAGGATGCGTACGCGCAGATCGCCGGACAGCGCTTTGCCGATTTCGGTAATACGGGAAGCGGGGAATCGGATCATTTCTTGTTTGAACTCGCTCATGATATTCCTTCCTTGTCGAGTATATGTAGTTCAAGTGTACACCAAAAAGTGGTCATTGTAAAAAAACTATGCACATAAACAAAAACAAATATAGAAAAATAAAAATATACATTGAAAGTATTCAATGTATGGAGTAGAATGGGATTGAAAATACGGAAAGGTCGTGTTCAATCCATGTTAACCCCCATCCAAGCGCTGCCCCAGACGGGCATACCGCGCCCTGAATATCCGCGACCCGAATGGGAAAGAGCGGATTGGCTCTCGCTTAACGGTACGTGGTCGTTTCGGCTTGTCCCCGGCGAGACCGGTCAAGATGAGCTGTGGCAAGATCAACAGGAAGGCGAGTTCGATACGCGTATCGTTGTGCCGTTTTCATGGGTCAGCCCGCTCTCGGGCGTCGGCCGCAACGAGAAGGGCGTAGGATGGTACCGGCGCGTTGTCCGGTGGTCTCCCGCTCAAACCGAATCGAGGCTGTTTCTTTGCTTCGGCGCGGTCGACTACAGCTGCGATGTCTGGATCAACGGTACGCACGCCGGTTCGCACGCCGGAGGATACGGCTCGTTCGAATTCGAGGCGACCGGGCTATGGCGCACGGATTCGGATAACGTCATCGTCGTTCGAGCCGAGGACAACGACTATAGCTACCAGGCTCGCGGCAAGCAGGGCTATGGCGAGCTGCGCGGCATTTGGCAGCCGGTATGGCTGGAAGCCCGCCGGAACAACTATGTAAAGGCAGCCGCTTTTGCCACCCGCATTGACGGACGCGTG
This sequence comes from Paenibacillus allorhizosphaerae, assembly GCF_910594985.1. GTDB lineage: Bacteria > Bacillota > Bacilli > Paenibacillales > NBRC-103111 > Paenibacillus_G > Paenibacillus_G allorhizosphaerae. Next base: position 368,688 of record NZ_CAJVCE010000003.1, on the reverse strand, counting down.
GACGTATCGGCCAAGATTGAGGCGAAGCAAGCCGGCAAAGCGGTCCTGACCTTTGATTTTGACGGCGGTGCGGTGCATTGCAGCGAGGAACTGGAGCTTAGCGAAGGTTTGAACGAGGTGAACGTTTCCTTTGCCGTTGCGGATCCCCGCCTTTGGAGTCCGGAGACGCCTTTCTTGTACGAAGGGGAAGTGCGGCTTGTCAGCGATACAGGCGAGGATGCGGTTTCGACGTACTTCGGCATCCGCGAGATCGGCACGGCGCTGTTCGATGAGCGGAAGTACCGCTGGATTACGCTGAACGGCAAGCCTGTTTACTTGAACGGCACGCTCGATCAATCATACCATCCTGCCGGTTACTTCACGTATCCGACTGATCAGGAGATGCGGGATGAGATTTACTTGATGAAACGGCTCGGACTGAATTTTGTCCGCATCCATATCAAGCCGGAAGAGCCCCGCAAGCTGTATTGGGCCGATAAACTCGGCATTCTGGTAATGGAAGATATGCCGTGCTTCTGGGGCAATCCTGACGAAACGGCCCGTGCATCGTATGAGCGGGAAGCGCGCGAAGTGATTGAGCGCGACATCAATCATCCGTCGATTTTTTCCTGGGTCATGTTCAATGAGACGTGGGGGCTCAAGACGGATGATAAAGCGCCGGACCAGACGAGAGACTGGATTCCCGCGAATCGGTATTTGCCTGAGACTCAGCAATGGGTGCGGGAGATATACCGGTGGGCGAAGCAGTTCGATCCGACCCGGCTTGTAGAGGATAATTCGCCTTGTAACTGGGATCATGTCGAGTCCGACCTGAATACGTGGCATTTTTATAAAAACGGATACGAGATCGTGCGCGAGCATGTCGACAGTATCGTTGACCAGACGTTCCCGGGTTCGACGTTTAATTATTGCGACGGCTACGCCCAGAGCGACGCTCCACTCATGAACAGCGAATGCGGCAACGTATGGGGGATCGAGGGGGGAGCGGGAGACAGCGACGTCGCATGGCACTACCGGTATATGCTCAACGAATTCCGGCGCCATGATAAAATGTGCGGCTTCGTCTTTACCGAATTCCGGGATGTCATCAACGAATTTAACGGTTATTACCGGTTGAACGGCACGGAGAAACGGTTCGGTTATGAATGGTTTGTCCCGGGCATGACACTGGCCGATCTTCATTCCCCGGATTTCATCGTCATCGATGCGCCGCCATGCCAAACGGCAGATGCCGGAAGCACTGTGGAAGTTGCGCTTCTGCGTTCGAGTTTCTCCGACCGACACTTCGGGAAGACGCTTCATCTGTCGTGGGAGCTGTGGTTCGACCATCTCGGCGTTCGAACCGTTGCGGAGAAAGGCAGCGTAGCTTTGGACTGGAACGGGTACGGCGTTTCGCCGCTCGCCCCGCTTGCCGTCCGCTTGCCGGAGCAGGATGCCGTAGCGGTGCTCGCCATTAGGCTACTGACGCAGGAAGGCGAAGTTGTGACGCGCAACTTTACGACGTTCGATGTAAGAAACGGAAAGTTTGACGAGACGGCCGGAAGAACCGGCAAAGCGGTCAGCTTACCGGTCGGGCAATTCAAGCATCATTCATTCCCTTACCAATGGAATGCGATTCAGGGCCATAAAGTGAATGGGGGAGGAGAAGGCAAGTTCGAATATGAAATAACGCTGCCGGATCAAGCCGAGCTCCGTTTCCTAAGTAACGTTGAAATTTATTTCGAAGCCGGCGCGAAACGGCTCCTTGCCCGCAATGTTGAAGGCGAGGTTTACACCAAGGCTGATATCTCCTTCATGCACGGCGCGGACGCGAACACGGAACGCAATCCGAACATGTACTACATGACGGACGAAGAACGTCACGAGTCGCGCATCGAAGTCAGCATCGACGGGGAACCGGTCGAGTTGTTCCTGCTTCCGGACGATCCTGCAGACAGCAGGGGCGTGCTCTCCTGGCACTATCAGACGGCTGCGAACAAGCTGGAAGAAGCGGGATCGTACGGGTATTTGTGCAAGATCAATGTTCCCGGCCGCATCGCCGCGAAGCTTGACCGCACGCGCAAGCTGCTTCTAACGATTCGGGCGGACAAGGGTGGGGTGGCGCTGTACGGCCGAAACGCCGGACGATATCCGATGGATCTGCTTGTGCGCTGCGAATAAGGAATATTTAGGCAAAAGCGAAGTTCAACTTTGCCGCACGGTATAATCGAACTTCGCTTTCGCCTTTAAAGTTCCAAATGAATACCAAGCTTCGATTTGCCGGGAGGTATCGTATATGAAACGTGCCAACATGGCAATCGTCTTTATCGGTTCGCTCATGCTTTTAAGCGGTTGCATTTCATCCGGCAGCAAGAACCCCGCATCAGAAGAAATGTCCCCGCCGTCCGGCTGCAACCGGTAACGATCAAGTTAAACGCCTCGGAAGCTTACCTGAACGATACGGAAATCCAAAATTATGTCATGAACCGCTGTCCAACAAATACCCCCACATTACGCTCGAATTCATCAGGCCAGCAAAAGGACCACACTGGAAAACCTGGTCACACCCGGCGACGTGTCGGATATACTGCTCAAATGGAACAGCGGCATACGGGATTTGAAAGCGCTGAGTCTCGTTTCGATTTGGAAGCGCTAACAACAAAGCAACAGTGCGATTTGTCCCGGTTCGAAGCCGTGCTGCTAAGGGGCTCCATCTGACTTGGTCGGAAATGGCATTCCAATTGTCACTGCCTTTTATCGATCCGGCAGCGAAAATATATGCCTTAACGAACGATATGTGGAAAAAAGTGTATGAAACGGCATACAATGTGTGGAGCCTTCCTGGCAACTCGCTGAATGCGAGTGGAGACGCATTAAACCGCAACAATCAGCTGAAGGAACGGACCGAAGCGGGACTGTGATGGGATGTGGTGCAATTTCCGACATTTCAGGAGAAGCCGGGGGTGACGAGTCAAGTCGATGCGCATGTGGCTGTCGCCCAACAATTCGCGTCCAACATCCCTTATTCGAAGGGGAAAAACTGGGAGGGCGTGTTGGCCGGTAAAACGGGACTGCCTCCGAAGCGGCTGCTTCCCGACAGCTAATTCGCCAAGCATGCGGCTCAGGCGTTTAACGACAATGACGGAGGAAAGTACGACGTGAATACGGCGCTAAGAAAAGCCAGGGAACAAATGGACATCGCTTTTAAAGAAAATTATAGTCAATAGGAGTGATTTTGCATGGACAAAACAAACTCCCAAGATGACAAAAAGACTGCGTCGATCAGCAGGCGCGAATTCATGACAGCACTCGGCGGTGCGGGAGCGGTCATTGCCGCTCAGCCGTTACTCGCCGGGACGGGATGGGGTGCATCCGTGACAGAATCGACGTATGGTACCGGCAGCGGTAGCGAAAGCGGTCCAAAATACCGGTTACTGTATTCGTCCGTTGCCGCTATGAAAGCGGATACCGGATTGACGGACGGCGCTTATGCGAGCACGGCCGGATACTTCGAGCCGGGTGACGGCGGCGGGTCCGATTACATCATTCGTACCGGAACATTGACGGAGGATGGAGGCAGCGTCATCACGCTTACGGCCGGCATGCAGGCTGCTCTGCTGCCGGGAGATCGCATTCATTACAAACAGTTCGGCGCAGTCGGCGACGGGGTGAACGACGACGGCGTTCAGATCAAGAAGGCGCATCAATTCGCGAACGATCGCGGGCTGCCCATCGTATGCGAATCCGGCCAGTACTGGATCAAGGCGACGAACGAAATCATCATCCAGACGAGCGTACGCTGGGGGCAGGCGCGGATTTACATCGACGAAAGCTTCAACACTCGAACGAACCCTCGTTTCCGGGTAAAAAGCAGGCATGCGCCCATCACGATTGGGTTCGACGAGGCGACGAAAGCTGCGTTCCTGTCGAGAATGAAGCCGGGCGTCACGATCGTCGATCAGCTGACGGAATATAAAAACTGCCTCGTTTTTATTGAAGACTCGCAGGATCGGATCGGCATACGCGCCGGGTATGCAGGCAATACGGGCTGGAGCAAGGAAGAGTTTTTTTACGTCGAGGAGCATGGCAAGATCGTCGGCGACATTGCGTGGACATTCAGCAATTATACAAAGCTCGTTGCGTACCCGTGCGACGAAAGCTATTTGGTCATTGACGGCGGCACGTTTTATTTGTCGGGCAACAATCCCGGCGAAACGTATCAAGGCTATTTCTATAACGGTTTTCAAGTCGAACGCAGCCGGACGATCATCCGCAATCAATGGGTCGGTTTGGCGCCGGGGCAAGCGGACGTTTCCATGAACCCGCGCAACGGCTTTTACCAGTTCTCCCGGGTGTTCGACGTGCTGCTCGAAAATGTCCGGCTCATTCCGTGGGAGAAAGACCGGGAAGGGACGGCGCGGGATGTGGCCCAAGGTACATACGGAATCGGCGGAAGCCGGACGTTAAACGCAACGTTTCGCAACGTAACCGCAGAAGGGTCTTGGGTGCACTGGGGCGTTTTCGGCACGAACCTGTTTAAAAATTTCCATATCGAGAACTGCCGATTGAATCGGGTCGACGTTCATTTCCACTGTTGGAATTTGTATGTCAAAGATTCGGAGATCGGGTATAAAGGGTTTACGTTAACCGGCGGCGGCGATCTGTTTATCGAGAATACGAGGCGCTTCGGCAATCAGTTTATCAGCTTCCGCCAAGATTACGGCGCGAAGTGGGACGGCCATATTCGCCTGCGCAGCTGCCGCCTGATGGTCGAGAACGGAGCGACGGACGCGCTTGCTCTCGATTTCAACCCGCAGAATTTCGATTACAAGTATCCGATCGGCTATGGTAGAACCATACGGGTGGAAGACTTTACGTTCGATTATACCGGCTTGGCCGCGTTGACAGGCAAGGCGCAGGTGATGCGGATCGCGTCTTTTTCCAAAATCACTTCGTCCGGCGCGCGGGTGTTTTTCCCGTACCAGCTAGAATTTCGCAACATCGGGGTCAGCGGGCGCGAGAAGGGCGTGCGGCTGCTGCAAATCCCGAATCCGTACAGCCTGCACCTGGGCAGGCCCGGCGGCATGGACGGCCAGCGGGTGAAAGCGAACTGCTACATGCGGTTTGAGAATATTCATGGGGAGAAAGTGCCGGCGCAAGCCTCGCAAGCATCGACGCATGTCAATTTCTTAATCAATGCGCTGAATACCGGGGTATATGAGGACGAGTACGCCTTGTATCCGAAAATCGATTTCGTCCAGGTCGGAGATTTTTTCGGACATTTCAAGGGCGGAATCGCCGACGTCTGCATCAGCCGCAGCGTCGTCAACTGCATGGACGCTTACGAAGGCGGACCGATGCGCGGCCGCATTCAACTGGATCAATGCGACATCAAAGCCGACGCACTGGACGACGGAAAAAGCTTGTATTACCTTTCAACCGAGCTCGGCACTTATTTCGTCAACTGTACCGTTCATGCGCCGGTGTTGGACGGTGTCGCGCGGCCGGATTTGCTCGCTCGTTATGACTTTATCGATGTGAACAACAGGCTGCGATATTACCATATGAACACAAAGCTTTCCAAGGAGCTTACGGATTATTTTGTCAATAGCGGAAATCCGGTCGAGCCTGAGTTTTACGCCATGCTTAGAAGCCGCCATGGGGAGGACAGCGAGCTCATGGCCAGGCGCAAAGGAACGACGGCGCAGCGCCCGCAGCCTGCCTCGTTCCGTTCCGAGAAAGGATTCGTTTATTTCGATACGGATATTCGCCAGATCGTCGTATGGGATGGCGCGGGTTGGGTGCCGGCAGCTGGAACGCAAGAGACGCTGCACTTCTATACGGATCATGTTGCGGGAGCGGCGTCCACGGTCATGAAGAGAGCCGAAAATCATCCCGCCCAAGTATACTTCCTCTCCCAGTCGGGACAGCTGTCCAGTTATGCGGCGTATTTCAGCGCTCCGGCGGGTACGGCTTCGTTCACCTTCGAGCTGTGGAAGAACGACGCTCTTTGGATCGGAGGGATATCCGGCCCCAGCGCTTCCGTCAATCCGCTGATCGCTGCGTTTACCGGCAATAGGTCGTTTAATGCCGGTGACCGTATCGCGGTGCGGATCGCGGATTTCGCTTCCGGCTTACCGGCAAACGCTTACGCCACGCTTGATGTAAATATAAGTTATACCGGCGTTTGAGAAGGACAACGTCCTAAACCGGTTATCGAAATTGTACGCCTGAATCCGCATGTATAAAATTGACGCATGGTGTCTGCCATATGACAGTACCATGCGTCATTCTATTTTTGGGCACATGCATGGACAAGCGGCATAGGTTCGTAGCGGAATGTTTCCGCAAACAACTTGGTACAGTGCGAAGCAGTCACCCTCAAGTTTCGTTTGCCGCCCGCGGACCGAAGGCAGCGTACATTACGAATCATCAATCGCTGGATTACGGTTTGGGAGGGCATTCCCCGTTGGCTCGCTAATACGATGCCGGGAGCGACGGCCATACTGATGCTCAGCGTGCGCTTGTCGACTTTGCGGTGCAATGGATGGAAAAGTACAGAAAGTGAGTGGAGGGACTAGCTCCGATAACATTTACTCGGTGCAGTCCCCGCATGGTCATTGGTCATGCAACCGAATCGCATTGGTTCGCAATCCGTTACCGTATAAAAGTAAGCTTCACAGCCTGCGCATGGTTGCCGAAATGGGCCCCCATCAAATTCAGCCCCCGTTTATTCACTGCATCTTCCTTCACTTCGAAACGGACCGTGATCGGCCGGTCGAAGTGCAAATCCAGATGATCAAGACACGCATCCGAGCACCGGGTGCCGTTCAGCAAGCTGCCGGTTTCTTCAATACGCCATTCCGTCAGCAGCCCGTACTGCGTATTTCCGATCCACCAGCTCGGCGTAATGATCCCCTTCGGCTCGCCGAAATCGCCGGGACTTGTCCATGTGCCGATTTCGACGCCGTTGACGGATAACGTAATATCCGACGGCCAGTCATGCTGAAAGCCGACCGCTTCCGAGCACAGCTCCGCGCTGAGGCAGAGCGCCGTTAGTTTCACCCCGGGAGGCACCGGATTCGGGAACCGGTATTCTACATATCCGGATTCGCTGAACCAGAGCATGAGCGCATCGGAGCGATCGGGCAAATAAAACGATCTCGGGTCGTCGTAGCAGCCGATCATTCCTTCTTTGCCGAGCAATCCGCACGGAGGCTGAATCCGGAAGTCCGAGTACATCCCGACCGGCATCTGGATCTCCTCCAGATGGTCAAGCGCTTCGCCGGGCAGCATCGGAAGCTCGAACAGCACGGTATCGCAGGAGCGTGAGCATATTTTTTCCCGGTTCGCACCTTGAGCCGTCTCCAGCAGCCCAGCTTGCTCGAGAATTTGCACATTGATCGATACGGTCGGTTGGGCGACGCCAAGTTCATCCATCAGCTGCGAGATGCTCATCGGCTTTTTTCCTAATACTTCGAGAATGCGCAATCGAACGTCGCCTGACAGTGCCTTGGCGGTTTCTTGTACTCTCGTAGCGGGAATACGTTTCAAGTTACCTTGCATTTGCGACAAAACCATTCCTCCATTGGTACTAGTCGTTAGTCTTTTTTTTCCATATTATCAGTTTACATTGCGACTTGTGTATTGTAAAATCTTTATGTACATTATAATAACATAATATAGAGATGGGAGCGAATCCATTGGCAGCGAAGCAGGCAAGAACGGACTATCCCAGGCCGCAATTTGAAAGGGCTTTCTGGTTGAATCTGAACGGGGAATGGGAGTTTGAATTCGACGACGAGCAGCGAGGAGACAAGGAGAAATGGTATTCGGGCCGCACTTTTACCAAGTCGATCCAAGTGCCTTTCTGCTGCCAAAGCCCGCTTAGCGGCGTCGGCGATCCTGCTTTTCACGATGTCGTCTGGTATCGAAAGTCGGTAAGTTTCCCGGAGGAATTCGCCGGAAAGCGGACGATCCTGCACTTCGGCGCCGTCGACTATTTGGCATGGGTATGGGTTAACGGACTGCTTGTCAAGTTCCATGAAGGGGGACATACTCCGTTTGCGGCTGATATTACCGACACTCTTACGAGCGGAGCGAATGTGATCGTCGTGAAAGCTCAAGATTTCAGCAAAGACATGACCTTGCCAAGAGGCAAGCAGTATTGGAAAGAAAAGTCGCAAGGCATCTTTTACACGCGGACGACGGGCATTTGGCAGACGGTGTGGGCGGAGGCTGTCGCGGAGACAAGCTTACGCAAGGTCAAGCTTACGCCGGATATCGATGCGAATGAAATACAGATTCACGCTTTCGTCGACGGTTTTCGTGATGCCGATGATATTCGACTCAAAACTCGCATTTCGTTCAAGGGTGCGGAAATCGCGGAAGATGTCGTCCTATTCAAAACGGAGGAAGAGTCGAGACGGATCAAGCTGCACGAATTCAATGAACATCGCAACAGCCGGTGGTGGACGCCGGAACGCCCGAACTTGTACGATATTGAATTTACGCTGCTCGTGAACGGCCAGCAGGTCGATCTGGTAAACAGCTATTTCGGCATGCGAAAAATTTCGATCGAGGACGGCAGCATCTGTCTTAATAACCGGCCTTACAAAATGAAGATGGTGCTGGATCAAGGCTATTTCCCTGATGGTATTTTGACGCCGCCGAGCGACGATGCGATTCGCCAGGATGTGCAGATGACCAAAGATATGGGCTTCAACGGCGCGCGCAAACATCAGAAGATCGAGGATCCGCGATACTTGTATTGGTGCGATAAGCTGGGACTGCTGGTATGGGGCGAGATGGCCAATGCCTACAGCTACTCGGACATTTACGTCCGGCGCATGATGCAGGAGTGGCAGGAGGCGATCGAGCGCGATTATAATCATCCGTGTATCGTCGCCTGGGTGCCGATCAACGAAAGCTGGGGCGTACCGAACATTCTGATCGATAAAAACCAGCAGCAGCACGCGCTGACGATGTATCATCTGACCAAATCGCTGGACGCCACCCGCCCGGTCATATCCAACGACGGCTGGGAGCACGTCCGATCGGATATTTGCACGATCCATGATTATCAGTGGCGCAGAGAAGTATTGGAGGAGCGTTATGCGACCAAAGACAAGGCCGTAACGGTAAAACCGGCAGGCAAATGGATCTACGTGCCGGGTTTCCCATACCAGGGGGAGCCGATTCACGTATCGGAGTTCGGCGGTATTTCGTTCAAGAAAAGCGATTGGGAAGGGTGGGGGTATTCGGGCGCGGAAAATGAACAGGATTTCATCGACCGTCTGGTCGCCGTCGTTCATCCGTTGCTGCATTCGTCCGCGGTGCAGGGCTATTGTTATACGCAGCTGACGGATGTGGAACAGGAAATTAACGGGCTGCTGACCTATGACCGAAAACCGAAAATTCCGCTGGAGCTGATCAAGCAAATTAATGAGGGGAAAATCCCGGTATGGAATGAACCATAATGAAGATCGGGCTCGGCGTGAAGCGGGTAAATGTTCTTTGCTGCAACGATGAAGTTTGATGCCGGCCATTTGCTGTATGAATGAAACGAGAAATCGATCGATTCGGAGGCGAACGGGCATGTACAAACCGTGGGGAAAAGTTGCAATCGTTCTATTGTCGGCGGCGCAAATCGCAGGCTGCGGCGGAGGAGGGAAGCAGCCGGACGCGACTGGAGGCAAAGACGCGCCGATCAGCACGGAGCCGATAACGCTGCGCGTGCTTCAGACGAATGCAGCGATTGCGGATTTGGAATTTCAGAAGTTTTTCGTGGAACCGGTCAAGAAGAAATTTCCCAACATCACGATGGAGCTCGTTAGGACAAGCAAAGACGTTACGGTCGAAAAACTAATTACATCCGGCGAGTTGCCGGATATTTTGCTCGCCAGCACGACGGGAGTCATCCCCCTTCAAAAGCTGGATGCCATCGAGGATTTGAATCCGTATATTAAAAAATACGGTGAAGACATGAACCGATTCGACCCCTTTACAACAGAAGGCTTGAAAGGGTACAGTGATAAAGGCGAGACTGTGGCCATGCCGTATGCCATGAATTTTTCCGTCTTGTTTTACAATAAAGATTTGTTCGATAAATTCGGGGTCGCTTACCCGAAAGACGGAATGACGTGGGACGATGCCGAAGCGATTGCCCGTAAGCTTACGAAAAATGAAAACGGCGTTCCATACCGCGGTCTGAACCCCGGCGGCGTCGATCTGATGGGCTTCGGTCTGTCATTGCCTTACGTCGACAAGAAGACAAACAAGGCAGTGCTTCAAACGGATCAGTGGCGTATGGTTATGGAGAAAGCGCTTGCATTGTATAAGATTCCGGGCTATGTCGTTGACGGCAAATTTCTCGGGGGCCAGGGTCAAGGTTATTTCCTAAAAGACCGGACCTGGGCCATGATCGGCGCTTGGGGCGATATGATCGGTTCTCTTGAACAGTACCAGCAGGAAGGCAACCCGATCAACTGGGATATGGTCACGCTGCCTAACTTCAAGGAAGCCAAAGGATTTGTGCGTGAAGGCGATTTCCATATGCTGCACATATCCAGGTTAAGCAAGCATAAGGATGAAGCGTTCCGGGTTCTTTCCCATATTGCAAGCGACGAAGTGCAGACGATCATTAACAAGAGCGGACGATTGACCGTGCTCAAGAAAACGCCGGAATACCAAAAAAGCTACGGAGCCGACCTGCAAACGATCAAAGGGAAAAATTTGAATGCCATTTTCGGCGTCGCCCCGAATAAGCTGCATCCGCTAACGGAGTACGACGGGAAAGCGAGAGGCATTATTAACGATGCCGCTACAAGCGTTCTGCTGAAAAATGTGGACATGAACACGGCGCTCCGAACCGCTCAGGAACAATTGGAGAAGTATATTCAAGACCAGCAGAAGTAGTTGAGGCATCATTTTTCAAAATGACAATGTACTTTTAGTTGAACCGAACCTCTACCAAAAAGGAGCTGTGTGACGAATGAATTCGAACCCGTGGGTGGAGCGGGCATGGCAGCAAATTACGGACAAGCTGGAAACGACAAGCGAACGAATCGGCGCAGGCTTCCCGCATGCTGCGAAAGAAGGTACGTATGATCTCATGTCGCCGACCTGGTGGACCGCGGGCTTTTGGCCCGGTATTCTTTGGCTTGTATACCGCGATACCGGGAGCGATAAATATAAAGCGCTTGCACAGGAGTGCGAACGGAAGCTGGACGAGGTGTTGAATCGGTATTACCCGATCGACCACGACGCCGGATTTATGTGGACGCTGACTTCGATCGCCAGCTACAAGCTGACGCAGGATGAGGAGTCGAAGCGTCGCGCGCTGATTGCAGCCAGTCATTTGGCGGGCAGATTCAATATGAAAGGCCAGTTCATCCGTGCATGGAACGGCAAGGATCAAGGGAAAACCGGATGGGCCATTATCGACTGTATGATGAACCTGCCGTTGCTGTACTGGGCCTCCGATGTGACGGAAGACCCGCGGTTCAAGCATATCGCCGCGGCGCATGCCGATATGGTGCTGCGGGAATTTGTGCGGCCGGACGGATCGACCTACCATATCGTGACGTTCGATCCGGAGACTGGAGAACGTACCGGCGCGCGGGGCGGTCAAGGTTATGCCGAGGAATCCGCCTGGTCTCGCGGGAATGCTTGGGCTTTATACGGGCTTGCCTTGTCCTATTTGCATACCCGGGAAGAACGATTCCTACAGGCCGCCAAGCGGGTAGCGCATTTCTTCTTGGCGAATTTGCCGGAAGACCATGTGCCGCATTGGGATTTCCGGGCACCGGTTTCGGCCGATGAGGAGACGCCGAGAGATACGTCCGCAGGCGCCATAGCCGCTTCGGGACTGCTGGAATTGGCGCAGCTCGTCGATCCTGCTGAAGCCAGGCTATATCAGGATGGCGGAACGAGCATACTTCGTTCTTTGTACGAAAAGTACGGCGCTTGGGGTAAGCCGGAAGAAGGAATGCTCGTCAAAGGCACCGGCCACGCTCCCGCTAAACAAAACATCCACGTCTCGTTAATTTACGGCGATTATTACTTTGTCGAGGGCATCGCGAAATTGCGCGGGCGCAAGGAGTTATTTTGGTAATTCTTCAGATGAATCACGACCGCTTTCGGCGGAAATGGGAGGGGGCGACCCCTTCTTTATTTTTGAATGCGCGGCTGAACACATGAATGTTCGCGAAGCCGAGCCGCTCGGAAATGCTCTGCATCGTCATATCCGTGAACTGGATGAGCTGTTTTGCTTTTTCAAGCCGGACCGTTTGATGATACTGGATCGGGCTCATGCCGAAGGCGCTGCGGAACAGGCGAGCCAAATAATATTTGCTGATGTGAAACATGGACGAAAGCGCGTCCAGCGTAACGTCGCAGTCCGAATGATGATTCAAGTATTGCTGAATGTTGAGCAGGATCGGCAAATGGCCGCTTACTTGCGGTATGCTGCTCCAGTGATGCTCGCGGACCAAATAAGTTAGCAGTTTGATGAACTGGCCTTTCGTTTGCAGCTCGTGATACGGAAGCTTCAGCTGGAATTCGGTGATCAGGTCGAACAGCATTTGTTCGAATGCGGCGGGATTTTTCAGCCTCATATGATTCGGGAGAGCGATCGGCCCGTCCGACAACCGGTCGGTGCGGAACCATTGTTTTTGCTCCGGGCTCATCTCTTCCTCAGGCACGAAGGAAATGGGGACGCCGCCGCTGTCCGCCTGTTCGAGCAGATCGAAGTGAATGTGAGGCTGCCGGATATCGGCGGCTCCAACGGAACGAATCGAGTGCTTTTGTCTTGGCTTGAACAAAAAGACGTCACCCGGAATGCCTTCGTAAGTGCAGTGATTTACCGTAACGACCACTTCGCCTTCTTTTACATACAACAGTTCATAATCCCAAAGATCGCGTTCGCGGATGTGCCATGGGACGGATACGCGGCTATCCCATGCTCTTCGGATAAAAGGTGATATCAAAGCTTCGCTCAAGGTGTCCGCCTCCTCCCAATCATTATAGCAATAATTGATAAAGATGCGGCCGTTTTGGCTAAATTCAAAGGCGGGCAAGTACCGCTATACTTTAAGAGGTAAACGGGACAGCAAGAAAACAATCTTCAACCGGGACAACGAGGATATGCATGATAGAACGGCTCCTTTGGTCGAAGTTTTTCTTGTTGCATAAAATGAATCCATACGATGTGGAGGAGGAAGATTCGGTATGAAAGGACCGCTCGGACATATCGCCGATTTGCAACATGGGGTAAAAACGAAACGAGTCTCCAGCTACGACCGCACCGGCGGCAATCGGGATTGCATCACCATTCCCGCAGGCGAAACAGCGGAGCTTGCTTCAATCGACGGCGCAGGCATCATTAAGCATATTTGGATGACGCTGAGCACCAAAGATGCGTTTATTCGCCGCAATGCGATTATTCGCATGTACTGGGACGGGGAAGAGTCCCCCAGCGTACAGTCGCCGCTCGGCGATTTTTTCGGTCAAGGCTGGGGAGAGGAATACAATTTCAGTTCGCTGCCGCTCGCGGCTGCGCCGATGAAAGGAAAAGCGCTCAATTGTTATTTCCCGATGCCGTTTGGCAGAGGCGCCAGAATTACGTTGGAGAACGATTCTGAGCATGAGCTGAGATCTTTATACTTTTATATCGATTACGAGAGTCATCCGTCCATCCCTGCTACGATGGGTAGGTTTCATGCCTGGTGGAACCGGGAACTGACCGGAGTCCAGCCTCCGGAAGGGGAGACGGAATGGGGCGTCATCGCGCCGCAAGGGGCTAACAAGACGGACGCTCATAATTATTTGTTCGCCGATATTGAAGGAAAAGGGCATTTTGTCGGGATCAATTACTACGTGGACAGTCCCGGACCGATGTGGTACGGCGAAGGCGACGACATGTGGATGATCGACGGGGAAGGCTGGCCCGGATCCCTGCACGGTACGGGAACGGAAGATTTCTTCAACAGCTCGTGGTGCCCAAATGAATTGTATTCGCATCCGTACTTTGGCTATGCGCGAATCCCGGATCGGCTCGGCTGGATGGGCCGAACGCACTGCTACCGATTTTTCCTGGAAGATCCGGTTTATTTCGAAAAATCGCTTAGAGCCAGCATCGAACATGGTCACGACAATAACTTGGCGCTCGATATGAGCACGGTCGCGTATTGGTATCAGGCGGAGCCGCACAAGCCGTTCCCGCCTGTCGCTCCCAAAGCGAGCCGGGCGAACATGCCGGAAATTACCGTGCGGGATGTGCATCGCTGGCGGCATGAATGGCGCAAATCGATGGGCGGCGCGGCTACGCTGTGGGGCAACGAGCGCAAGCCGGACACGCCTTAGCGGGCAAAAACGGAACGGCGGGTTCTCACGCGAACGGTTTCAGCGGCGATATGATGCGACATACAACCAATCGATCCGAAACTAAAATGAGCACTTCCACTGCACTTTAATAAAAGTGCGTTTGGAGTGCTCTTTACGTATGGTCAAGGGTATTGCCCATTTTAGTAGTTGTATTATGCAACGCAGACGATTCGCCTTAACGCTTATGTTTCTTCAGCTTGCGAAGCCAACGTTTCTTGAAGACTTTGCGGTTGTCTCCTTTTTTCGACCAGGCGTGGGGATGGGAGAAAGCGTCCATCATGTGCCCAATTTCAACGGCGCTGCGGCGAACTTTTTTGGCGACCCGCGTGCATAGAATGCGGCCTGGAACGCCGCCGCCGACGAATACGAGATCGTACTTCTTCCGGTGCCGGCGCAAAACGGATTGGGCGCGGCGAAGCTCTCTGGCGTGGTCGAGCGATACCGTGAGCGGAATGCGGTATCCTCGTCCCTTCAGCCGTTCGGCCGCTTCCGGAGCGGCTCGGCCTACAAGCGCAACGCGATAGCGCCGCAGCAAACGACGCAGATAGCCTCCTTCGTAAAGCCGGTCGTTGATGAACGAGTCGGTAACGACGGGAGGGCGCCATTTCGTTTTTCGCATGTAAGCTCGAATTAATCGGGCGCTTCCTTTGTAATGCGACAATCCGACGATATGTGCGGATCGGACCGATCGATCAATTTTCTTCAATAGCTTTCTCGAGGGCGGAAGTTTGATGCCGAGAAATTTCGAAACGGATTTTAACGATTTGATATTATGCCTCGCAAGAAGCTTTGCCATGACATCCCCCAGACGGATGACGGAGATGGGCCGGCGTTTGCGGATGGAACGCTTCAGCAGCCGGTAAACTTTTTTCGCACCGATCGGTTTTCGTCCATATTTCGCTTTGATGATTTTTATTCTTTTCTTGCTGCTCAACATTTCATTTCAATCCCCTCTATGTCGTGGCTGCCTTCTTTATTGTATGAGACCGCCAACCGGGGGTGCGCCTATAAGGAAACGAAGCCGCGATATAGGCTTGCCAGCTTATGGCAAAACGTAGAAATAAACCGTAATGAAATGGCAAATGCTGCCGGCCAGTACAAATACATGCCAGATCGCGTGATGATAAGGGATTTTGCGCCATAAGTAAAAAATGGTTCCGAACGTATACAGCACGCCGCCGGCCACTAGAAACTGAAGTCCGGCAACCGGCAGCCCGGCCTTGAGCGGCTCAAAGGCGAACAGCACCATCCAGCCCATGGCGATGTAGAACAAGGTGGACAGCAGATTGAACCGTTTAACGAAGAACAGCTTGAAGATGACGCCGACGAGCGCCAGTCCCCAAACGACGCCGAACAAACTCCAACCAAGCGGGCTGCGGATCGTAACCAGCAGAAACGGCGTATACGTCCCGGCGATTAATATATAGATTGCGGCGTGGTCCATAATTTCGAACAAGTCGATCCACTTTTCTTTGCGGGCGCTGTGCAGCAAGGTGGAGCACAAATAGAGCAACAGCAGCGAGGTGCCGAATACGGAAAAGCTGACGACATGCCACACATTCCCGTTTCGAATCGCATGAACGAGCAGCAGCGCGAGGGCAAGCATGCTCAAAACGACGCCGACGCCGTGGCTGATGGCATTCGCGCGTTCCTGCCTCAATTCGGATAAAGTCATACTCAACTTGATTCAACTCCTGTCGGCTGATGATTCCGGATTCCCTTGATGCGTACGGCCGGTCCGAACAAGGAAACAGGCTACTCCCATTGTACCGCGAATCGGAAGCAATAACCAAATGTTCATTCGGCCGCGGGAACCGATACGCGCGTGTCGCTTGGCGTAACGTTCGCCCGCTCGCCTTTCAGCAGCCATCGTTCGGGCGTATCGCGAATACCGGACAGTTCCAGCTCGAACGATTGTTCAGGCCAGCGGCTTGATGTAAGAATGACCGCATTGCCGTCCACGTAGCAGGCGTCAATGTCTATCGGGGCTTGCTTCGCGTGTGCATCGGGAGCTGCGATTCGGTAATGTCCAGCCTCTCCAGCCGACGCTTCCTCCACCCGCTTGTTGAAAGCAAGCAGCACCCGTTCCCGGTCCATCCGGTGGGCAAACAGAGGGACCGGAGGCTCTGTGTACATCGGCAGCCCGATGGAATACTCGTACGCTGTCCACATCCGGTAGCCCGACCGGTCCGCAGCGGAGGCAAACCGCTTCAGCCATTCCCGGCTTCTGCGCATGGGGCGAAGCGAGCCGATATCCGTCTGCACGCCGAGCGGAATCACTCCGTGCGAGGCGCGGATTTGCCGCACGAACGGATCGTAGTGTTTCACGTAGTCCGGGGGAAGCTTCGCCCGCATCCAATCCGGCCAGTGCGTCTGCAGTACGTGAAGATCCGGGCGTACGAGGCGGATCATTTCCGCCGCATCGATGCCTTGAAATTCGCGGACGGCATCGACCGGGTCGCGGCCGGCGTCGACGGCGAGCGACCATGTCGCAATCGAGATATCCGGACGCGCATCCCTGACGCCGCCGGGGCTGTTGATCAATTCGTGCAGAAATCCGTTCACGGCCTGGACGCGAAATTCGATCCATAGCAAGTAGCGGGCGCGATCTTTTTTATAATAGAGAGGGGAGGCACTGTAGCGGAATTCGGGCATCTCGCCGCCGGAGAACCGTTTGAACGCCGCTCTGGCGTACGGACCGACGTCGCCGTACACGCCGCTGGACAAGCCGTTCCACTCCGGGAAGTAGGGCTCGGCGACTTCGAAGCCGGTAAACGGGTACCGCCGTACAAGGTCGGCGCACGCCGCTTTTTTCCACGCCACATAGCGGCGGCTGAATGGAGAGAAGCGGAAATAGCCGTCATTCACCGGCTTCAGCAGCGTCATTTGCCATTGTTTCCAATCCGGCGGCAAATGCCCGGCCGTGTACGATCCGTTGCCGAGCACCATAGCCCACACGTTCATCCCGCGCTCCCGCAAGGCGGATACGAGCCGCCCGTTCACGCGGGTTTCGTCCGTTACGAAATACCGCACATTGCGGTATCCGGCGAGCTCCAGCTCCAGTGCGACGCTTTCTTCCGAACGATTCTTATAGTATTCGAAGGTCGGATCGATCTGGATCGTCGGTTCGATTCCAAGCGGTTCGAACATTAGCGCACCTCATTTCAGTAAACATTGTATTAGGCTTTATGCTTAAGTGTAACAAATTAGACATGCATTCGCCTTTCTCACTTCGCCTAAGGTAATCGTAAAGTTTACTTATAATTGACAACGACTCGCACGGGGAGTACAATTTTTCCTATACTTACCCTTATTCGACAAACGAAAGCGGTGCAAACAGATGAAGCAAGCGGTTCCCGTTCATATATTGACAGGATTTCTCGGCAGCGGCAAGACGACGCTGCTCACGCAAGCGCTAGACTACTATAAATCGCTCGGCCAAAAGCCGGCCGTGCTCATGAACGAATTGGGCGACGTGAATCTCGACGGCATGATGCTGGGCGCGGAAGTGCCGATGTCGGAAATGCTCGGCGGCTGCATATGCTGTACAATTCGCGGCGATTTGGGGATGGAGCTTAAGCAGCTGGTCGATGAACATGCGCCGGATGTCGTCTTCGTCGAGTGCACCGGGGCGGCGAATCCGATTGAAATATTGGACGGCGTGACCGACGCTTCGCTGCTGACTGCGATGGAGCTGCGCTCGGTCGTTACGGTCGTTGATGCGGCGCAGCTGTCGGAACGATCGGCAAAGCCGAAAGCGAAGACGTTTCGTCTGATGGAAGATCAGATTCGCTGCGCCACGCAGCTGTTATTGAACAAAGCCGATCTGGTCGAACCGGAGGAACTGGTTCGGCTGGAAGCGCTGCTCCGCGAATGGAACCCGTCAGCTCCGATCGCGCGCACCGTGAAATGCGCCGTCGATATGTCGTTGTTCGACCGGCTGTCCGGCCGACCGGACCACCGACAGCTGCACGAATCAACTGCCGGTGATCACATTCATTCGGAGGCTTGCGGTCACGGGGAGCACTGCGGTCATACGCACCATGACGAAAAACACGGACATGACGGTCATCACCATACGCATGAGCATGTGATGGTGTATACGCATTATTTTCAAACGCCGATCGACAGCGAATCGTTCGAGGCGCTGATCGGCAAATTGCCCGCACAAATTTACAGGGCCAAAGGCATTCTACGGTTCACCGATACGATCAGTCCGTTTCTTTTTCAATATGCGTACCGGGAAATGGACTTTGTCAAAATCGCGCCCAAAGAGGAAGTGCCGAACGTCGCCGTATTTATCGGAGAGCATTTCGACAAGAGCGAGTTAGTCGATGAACTGGCCAAGCTGGAAGCGCAGCAAGCTTGACTTCCGTGCATGCATTAAGGCATTATGGAAGTAAACCTTGTGTCAGCTGTGAGAGAAGAGGGTATTATGGCGAAACACGAACATGACGTGCAATCCACTATTGACGATATCGTAAGAGCCATGTCGGCCAAAGGCTGGCGCATTACCGACCAGCGCAAAAGTTTGGCTGCGCTGTTTGCCGAAGCCAGCGGCTACCTGTCTCCGAAAGACGTCTATGATTATATGCGCCAAAAGTATCCGGGCGTAAGCTTCGATACGGTATATCGCAATTTACGCCTGCTCAGCGAGATGGGCGTGCTGGAACAAATTTATTTGAATGACGGTCTGAAATTTAGGGCCCGATGCCAATCGCATCATCATCATCATCTCATTTGCCTTGGCTGCGAGAAGACGGTGCCCTTCGAATTTTGCCCGATGAAGCATGTGGCCGGATTGCCCGGCAATTTTCAAATCGCAACCCATCGTTTCGAGGTGTTCGGCTACTGCCCGGACTGTACCCCCGTCGAAACGGAATAAACGGTGCTTTTCTTAACCGCTGCTGCGGTCGAGAAAGACGCCGTTTTTTTGTTGTTCTTTTTTAATGGCGGGCACTTAAAATTTTTTCCAAAAAACCGATTGACAGCACCGTAGGCGGATGCTAATATACTGACATAACAAAGTAAGTTTATCGGAATTATGTAATTAATAGTCACCGGACAACCGGAACCCCAATATGATGTGCTGTGGGCGCTGCTTAGCCCAGTACAGCCGATAAGCCGAAAAATAAAATCTTACTTCACGAAGTGTATTCTGACGAAGATGCATTGGTGAATATGCGGAAGCTTCTCTTATGCAAATAAAGCGGGAAAAGCCTGCCGCTCGAAGTTTGTTAATGATTTTATAAGCAAAAATTATAAATGGGGAGAGAATTCATTATGAATACACAGAAGGTGCAAACGTTCCAGTCGATTCGCAATTGGTTTGCCGTCAGTGCATTAACGATATCGCTAGTAGGTTTAACCGCTTGCGGCGGGGGCGCAGGTGGCACGGCTCCGGCTTCGGGGGCGTCCGGCAGCACAGCGGCGAAACCATCGGTCGAGCTGCTCAACGTATCGTATGATCCGACTCGCGAGCTGTATCAGGAATATAATAAAGCCTTTGCTACGTATTGGAAAAATAAATCGGGCCAGACGGTCACCTTCAAGCAATCGCACGGCGGTTCCGGCAAGCAGGGACGCTCCGTCATCGACGGATTGGAAGCCGACGTCGTCACGCTGGCGCTCGCTTACGACATCGACGCCGTTCAAGAAGCGGGATTAATTCAGAAAGATTGGCAGAGCCGTTTGAAGAACAACAGCTCGCCCTATACGTCCACCATCGTATTTCTGGTGAAAAAGGGCAATCCCAAAGGCATTAAAGACTGGGACGATTTGATCAAGCCGGGCGTGCAAGTCATTACGCCGAATCCGAAAACGTCGGGCGGCGCGCGTTGGAACTACTTGGCAGCTTACGGCTACGCCTACAAGAAGAACAACAATGACGAAACGAAAGCGAAAGAATTCGTGCAGAAGCTGTTCAAGAACGTACCTGTGCTCGATTCCGGCGCGCGCGATTCGACGACAACCTTCGTGCAGCGCGGCATAGGCGACGTACTGCTCGCTTGGGAGAATGAAGCGTTCCTTTCCATTAACGAGTTCGGCAAAGACAAATACGAGATTGTCGTGCCTTCCATCAGCGTACTCGCGGAGCCTCCGGTATCCGTCGTCGACAAGGTGGTCGACAAAAAGGGGACGCGCGAAGTAGCTGCGGCTTATCTGGAATACTTGTATTCTGATCAAGGTCAAGAAATCGCCGCAAAAAACTACTATCGTCCGCGCAATGAGACCGTTGCGAAAAAGTACGAGAACCAATTCCCGAAAGTTCCAATGTTCACTGTCGACGATGCACCGTTCGGCGGCTGGCAAAAAACGCAAAAAACTCATTTCGCCGATGGCGGCGTATTCGACCAAATTTACAAACCGTAACAGGGAGCGAGATCAATGGCAAGAAAAGCATGGAAGCAGCGCAGCATATTGCCCGGGTTCGGTTTATCGATGGGCTTTACCGTCTTGTATCTCAGCCTGATCGTACTTTTTCCGATTTCCGCCATTTTTATTAAAACATCCGGTATGGGCTGGGATAAATTTTGGCAAACGGTGCTCGATCCCAGGGTGGTCGCGGCTTATAAAGTAAGCTTCGGCACCGCCCTCGGCGCCGCCTTGATCAATGTCGTATTCGGGTTTATCGTCGCTTGGGTGCTAGTTCGGTACACGTTTCCCGGCAAAAAGCTTGTCGATGCGCTCGTCGATCTTCCGTTCGCACTGCCAACCGCCGTTGCCGGCATTGCGCTTACCACGATTTATTCCCAGAACGGATGGATTGGAAGCCTGCTGGAACCGCTCGGCGTCAAGATCGCGTTCACCCCGCTCGGCATTATGATGGCTCTTACGTTTATCGGCATTCCGTTCGTCGTGCGAACGGTGCAACCGGTGATCGAGGAGTTGGAGAAAGAAGTGGAAGAAGCGGCGGTAAGTCTTGGCGCCGGTCGATTGCGGACGTTCACCCGCGTCATCTTTCCCGAGCTGTTTCCGTCCTTGCTTACCGGCTTCACTCTGGCATTCGCCAGAGCGCTCGGGGAATACGGCTCCGTCGTCTTTATTTCCGGCAACATGCCGATGAAGACCGAGATCGCGCCGCTGCTCATTATGACCAAACTGGAGCAATACGACTATGCAGGCGCTACGGCGATCGCGCTTGTCATGCTGGTGATCTCGTTCCTGACGCTGTTGATTATTAACTATTTGCAATGGCGGGCGAATCGGCATGCCGTATCCGCGTGAGAGGAGAGGTCAACAATGGCCGGTTATGTAACGACGGTCGCGAACCCCGGAAGAGCCGTGCTGGAACGGCCTCGGCATATTACGGAACCGCGCGTCATGAGATGGTGTTTGATTGCGGTCGCGCTGCTGTTTTTAGGATTTATGCTGATCTTGCCCTTAGCGAGCATTTTTGTTGAAGCGTTCCGCAAAGGCTGGGAGGTGTACATCGCCGCCATGCAAGAACCCGAAGCGGTATCCGCGATCGGGCTCACCTTAACGGTAGCCGCCATTACGGTTCCGCTGAATGTCATCTTCGGCATTGCGGCAGCCTGGGCGATTACGAAGTTCAATTTCAAAGCAAAGAACGTGCTGATCACGCTGATCGACTTGCCATTCGCCGTTTCTCCCGTCATCTCCGGCCTCATTTACGTGCTGCTGTTCGGCGCCAAAGGCTGGTTCGGCCCATGGCTGCAGGCGCATGATATCAAGATCATTTTTGCGCTGCCGGGCATCGTGCTTGCGACCGTATTCGTCACGTTCCCGTTCGTCGTCCGCGAGCTGCTGCCGCTCATGCAGGCACAGGGGACGCAGGAAGAAGAAGCGGCCGTCACGCTGGGTGCGAAAGGATGGCGTATTTTCTGGAAAGTGACATTGCCTAACATCAAGTGGGGGCTGCTGTACGGCATCATCCTTTGCAACGCAAGAGCGATGGGCGAATTTGGGGCGGTATCCGTCGTGTCCGGTCATATCCGCGGAGAGACCAATACGATGCCGCTGCATATTCAAATATTGTACAACGAATACCAATTTGCCGCTTCGTTCGCCATCGCATCGCTGCTCGTGCTGCTGGCGGTGGTGACGCTAATAGTAAAAAGCTTGATCGAATGGAAGTTTCAAGGGCAGCATAAAACGGAAGGGGCATGACGGAGATGCATATCGTTGCCAAACACTTGACGAAGAGCTTTGGCACCTTTCAAGCGACGAAAGATGTCAGTTTCGAGATAGAGAAAGGGAAGCTGATCGGACTGCTCGGTCCGAGCGGCGGCGGGAAAACGACCATCCTCCGCATGCTTGCCGGCCTGGAGGAGCCGGATTCCGGCGATATCCTGTTTCACGACCGGAAGGTCAACCAGCTTCCTCCCCAGGAACGGGGAATCGGCTTCGTCTTTCAAAATTATGCGCTTTTCCGGCACATGAGCGTGTTCGACAACATCGCCTTCGGCTTGACGGTCCAAAAGCGAAGCAAACAGCAGATCAAGGAGCGCGTGAACGAATTGATCGAGCTGACCGGACTGCTCGGATTGGAAAAACGGCTTCCGCACCAATTATCCGGCGGTCAGCGACAGCGCGTCGCCTTTGCCAGAGCGATCGCACCGGAACCGCAGCTGCTGCTGCTTGACGAACCGTTTGCCGCCATCGACGCCAAAGTGCGCAAGGAGCTGCGCACATGGCTTAAGGATATGATCGACCGGGTCGGCATCACGACGATATTCGTTACGCACGACCAGGAAGAAGCGGTCGAGGTTGCGGATCAGATCATGATTATTAATGAAGGGCGTTTGGAGCAGCAAGGAACGCCGATTGAAATATATAAGCGCCCGCAAACGCCTTTTGTCGCTACCTTCATCGGGGAGTCGAATCAAATCGGCGATATATCGTATCTGAAAGGATTTGATGCGACCGCGCTGCCGCAGGCTAAAGCGATCATCCGGCCGGAATTTATCGAGATCGGGAGTGTGGGGGAGATTCCTTTCCCGTCCGCGGCGGAGAAAGGAACCGTAAAAAATGTGTTTTTCCGCGGTACGAATTGGCAGGTGGAAGTGGATGTGAAGGGGGACCGGTTGTTTGCTTATCGATCGCTGGAGCTGCCGGCGCTTGCGCCGGGCGATTCGGTCAGCGTCTTGATTCACCGGTTGTACTTGTTTAACGAATCAGAGCATGCGATGCAAGAAAACAGCTTGAAGAGCGATCCGCTTCCTGTCCATATATAACTGGTATTCATTCATATCATTGCGAATCCGCTAAAGGAGGGGTAGACATTGGAGCATCAGATTACGATACCATTCGAGCAATTGGAGCTAGCCGCTACGCTTCACTACCCCGAAGTCCGGGGAGACCGTGCGAAAGCAAGCGGACATTCCGGTAAAAACCCGATCATAATCATCGCGCATGGTTTCATAGGAACGCGGATCGGCATCGACCGTCTGTTCGTGAACGCAGCCCGGGAATTTAGCCGGAACGGCCATATGGTGCTCCGCTTCGACTACGGCGGGTGCGGCGAAAGTACCGGCGAGTACGGCCGCGGCGGGATGGACGCGATGATCGACCAGACCCGGCGCGTCATCGATTACGCGCTGGACATCGATTGCGTCGATCCGCAGCGGGTCGTTTTGCTCGGGCACAGCTTGGGCGGCGCAGCGGCCATCTTGACCGCCGCGCGCGACCGGCGCGTGAAGACGCTTGTCTTATGGGCGCCCGTTGCTTATCCGTTCAGCGATATTGTCGGCATCACCGGCAAGAAGCTGTACGAAGATGCCGTACAACACGGCAGCGCCGATTACTTAGGTTACAGGTTGGAACCCGTGTTTTTCGAATCGCTTGCCAAACATCAGCCGTTCGAGCAGCTCCGCAAATTCGGCGGAGACGTACTTCTCGTTCACGGCACAGGCGACGAGGTCATTCCGGTCGACTATTGTTTTTTATACCAAAAGCTGTTTTGGCTGCGCAGTCAAGGGATTTGCGATAAAGAAGTGATTTTTCAGGCGAATCATACGTTTACAGGCAGCGTTGCCAGGGAGCAACTGCTAGGAACGACGGTCAATTGGCTGCTCACCATCGACAAGCAGAAGCGCGAATGGAACGATTGGACAATTTAGGCAGGTAGCGAACGGGAGGGAGAACAATGGCAAAACCGTTGCAAGTGGATGAACTTTGGACTAAACGGATTCTTCAAAGCGTGAACGGCCTGGAATACGGCATCGTTCAAATCGTGGTTCATGACGGGCGCATTGTACAGATTGAAAGAACCGAACGGAAGCGGTTCGAGCCGGAATCGGCAACCGGCCGCAGCTTGACTGAACCAAAGCAAGGGGCTAGATCGAAATAAAACCGCAGATCCATTAATAATAGAAGCTGTCGAACCGAGAATGTACTGGCGGTCGGCGGTTTCTTTTTTTGTTTGCTTGCATCGGTTCAACTGGGTTTCCGCGATTTGCCGGTGTGTGTCGATTATAGTGGATATTGTCAAACCAGTGGCTCTATTATATAATGTACGAGTTACTCAGAAAGGAGAATTGACCAATGTTTAAAAACAAAGCGTTTGTTTTTGTCATGTTATGCGTTGTATTGGTGCTTTCCGCTTGCGGACAACAACCGGCTTCCTCGTCCCAACCGGCCAAAGACGGAGAAAAGCCCGCCGCACAACAGCAAAAAGAAACGAAGCTGGAGCAGATCAAAAAAGCCGGAAAAATCGTTGTAGGTACAAGTGCGGACTACCCTCCGTATGAATTTCATAAGGAAATTAACAAAAAAGACGAGATCGTCGGCTTTGATATCGAGATTGCCAAAGCGATTGCCAAAGATCTTGGCGTCACCTTGGAAATAAAAGACATGAAATTCGACGGACTGCTCGCGGCGCTCGAAACAGGGAACGTTGACTTTGTAATCTCTGGGATGACGCCTGACGCTGAACGCCAAAAGAGTGTAGATTTTACCAAAATTTACTATACAGCGATTCAAACGGTCGTTATTCGAGCGGAAGATAAAGACAAAATCAAGTCGATCGACGATTTGAAAGGGAAAAAAGTCGGCGCGCAAAAAGGCGCTACGCAAGAGAAAATCGTAAGAGAGCAGATGCCTGCTTCCGAAGCGAAGGCGCTCGGCAAAATTTCCGATTTGATGCTTGACTTGAAAAATAAGAAGACTGAGGCGCTTGTAGTTGAGCAGCCTGTAGCTGCAGCGTATTTGTCCAAAAATAAAGATCTGATCTTTTCCGAAATGAAGCTAAGTAACGAAGACAGCGGCTCCGCCATTGCCGTTAAGAAAGGTTCGGCCGAACTGGTCGATGCCATGAATAAAACGCTTGACCGCTTGATGAACGACAAATCGATTGAAAAGCTTGTGGCTGAAGCAAACGAATTGGTGGAATAATACAATCCATACTTCGATGATCGACAAAACCCGGGCGGAACTTTTCCGGCGGGTTTTTTATTCGATTTACACTAAGATGCGCAAGGCTGCTCGGAAAGAAGGAGAACGATGGATTTTTCTTTTTTGTCTAAGTACTATATGTATTTCGTTGACGGGGCGCGGATAACGCTGATCCTATCGTTCTTCACCGTTATCTTGGGTGTGGCGCTCGGTATTGTTATCGCGTTGATGCGCATGTCGAGCATCTGGCCGCTCAAAGCGGCCGCTACGTCCTACATCGAATTTATCCGCGGTACGCCGCTGCTCGTACAATTGTTCCTGATCTATTACGGGCTGCCTCAAATCGGAATCCATTTCCCGGAACTCCCGGGCTTCGGCTCCTCCTTTCCGGACTTCATGGGGGCTGTCCTTGCGCTTTCGATCAACAGCTCGGCCTACGTTGCCGAAGTGTTCCGCGCCGGCATCCAGGCGATCGATAAGGGACAGATGGAAGCGGCCCGTTCGCTAGGCTTGTCCCATCCGATGGCGATGCGATATATCATTTTGCCGCAGGCGCTGCGCAATGTGCTTCCGGCGCTCGGCAACGAGTTTATCGTAGTCATCAAGGAATCGTCGATCGCTTCCGTTATCGGCATCGGTGAATTGATGTACAAGGCGGATACGGTGCGGGGCAATACGTTTCAGCCTTTCGGACCGCTCATTGTGGCGGCGGTCATTTATTTTGTGATCACATTTACGTTGTCCAAACTGCTCGGAATCGCGGAGAGGAGGATGAGGACCTCTGATTAAAGTAACCGGTTTGCATAAAACGTTCGGCAAAAATGAAGTACTGCGCGGCATCGATATCGAGATCGGAAAAGGCGAGGTCGTCGTCGTCATCGGTCCGAGCGGATCAGGGAAAAGCACATTTCTCCGCTGCCTGAACCTGCTTGAGCAGCCGAGCGCAGGAGACATTGAGTTCGAAGGCGTTTCGCTCTTGAAAAATAAACAGGATCTCAACAAGCTGCGCCAGCAGATGGGCATGGTGTTCCAACAATTCAATCTGTTCCCGCATATGACGATTCTCGAAAATATTACGCTTGCGCCGCGTAAGTTGAAGAAGCGGAGCGCGTCGGCGGCGAACGATATCGCTTATGAGCTGCTCAAACGCATCGGGCTGGTTGACAAGGCGGACAGTTACCCGGGACAGCTGTCCGGAGGCCAGAAGCAGCGCATTGCGATCGCCCGTGCGCTTGCCATGTCGCCTGCGGCGCTGCTCTTTGACGAGCCGACGTCCGCGCTCGATCCGGAGATGGTCGGCGAGGTGCTGGACGTGATGAAGGAGCTGGCGGCGGAAGGCATGACGATGGTCGTCGTTACGCATGAGATGGGGTTTGCCAAGGAAGTTGGCACAAGGCTCATTTTTATGGACGGCGGTAAAATCGTGGAGCAGGGGAAGCCTGCGGACGTCTTCGCGAATCCGCAGCACCCGAGAACGAAAGAATTTTTAAGTAAAGTATTGTAATGTGTACAAGCATAAAGCCGCGGCATTCCCGAACGAATCGGGAACGCCGCGGCTTTATTTCATGGAAGCGTGCCTAGTTGCTGACGTTATTCACGCTGCGGTTAAATTCGTCGCGCACAGCTTGAAGCGCGGCCGGGTCGGACAGCGCATCGCAGGCCGTATACGCAAGCGCCTTGGCGCCGAGGAGCATTCCTTCGAAAGCTCGCGGCTGCATGGCCAAATCGCGGAACTCTTTCGTATGCAACAGATGCGTTTCGTCGATTACTTTGACGTAAGGATGAATGGCCGGGCAATGGCGGGAAACGTTCCCCAGATCGACCGAGCCATGGTCCTTGCCGTAAGCGATCTCGTCCTCGGGCACGCCGAGGATGCCGAGGTTCCGCGTAAACAAGTCGGATAGCGTCTCATTCGTGATGAGTTCGTCGTAAGAGTACTCGTAATTCGACGTGCGCAAGGTACTGCCGGTTTGCAGCGCGGCACCTTCCGCGCATCGAAGCACTTTCTGCACCGTTTCGTCGGTATAAGGGCGGGTGGCGGACCGGATATAAAACTGCGCAACGGCATAATCCGGTATAATGTTCGGCGCTTTGCCGCCTTCCGTAATAATGCCGTGAATGCGGGTATGGCTTTCGAGCTGTTGTCTCAGCGCATTGATGGACTGGAACAGAAGCAGCACCGCATCAAGTGCATTAATGCCTTCATGCGGACTTGCCGCGGCGTGCGCCGCCTTGCCGAAGTATTCGAATTGAATCGCATCCATGGCGAGCGATTCGCCCGATTTTTCGTACATATGATACGGATGCGCCATCAGCGCAAAATCAACGTCGTCGAATAAGCCGGCTGCCGCCATCGTCACTTTCGCGCCGCGCGTTTCTTCCGCCGGCGTACCGTACACCCGGATCGTGCCCCCGAGCTCGTCGATGACGGCTTTCAGGCCGACTGCCGCCGCCAGTCCCATCACGCAGATGAGATGATGTCCGCACGCGTGCCCGAGCTCCGGGAGCGCATCGTATTCGCAAAGGAAAGCGACGGTCGGACCCGGCTTGGCCGAACGGTATGTACCGAAAAAAGCAGTAGGAAGGCCAAGCACCGGAGTTTGCACTTCGAATCCTTGGCTGCGCAGCTCGTCGGTGAGCCGGGCGGAAGCTTTCCATTCTTCGTTTCCAAGCTCCGGATTTTCACCGATGTACCGTGATATCGCGGTGAAATTGTCGGCCTGCCGGTCAATAGCGGAGGCGATGTGCTGCTTCATGGTCGGAGTCGCTCCTTTTTTCGGTCTTTGCAGCTATTATAAACCAAATCGCACGGACAAAACAAAGACCCCGGCATACGGCGATGCGCGGGATCTCATTATGTTCTAAGAAACATCTTACGTTACTGAAGGCTGCGGCGCGGATCGATGAGCTGTTCGTCCAACGACTTCTTGATCTTGTGCATCGCATCCACTTCGAGCTGATGGTTTTGCGGAAAACGGACACCGGTTAAAGCGAGCGCCTCGTTCACTGTCAATTCAACGGAAATTTTCTTTTCCTGTGTTTGTTGGGCTCCCGAATTCATTATGCATCGCTCCTTTTTCAAGATATGCGGTACGGACATCAAGAAAATCAAGAAAGCGGATTCATGGCGAGGAAGAAAGTTCGTGAATTGTTGAAAGCCTTGATATTCCTCGTTTTTAATATAACATATCATGTAAAGTTTTTCAAGTCCGGCCGCAAAAAAGAGGCGCATTTTTGAAATGGCCTCTTACTAATCATTTGATGAAATGGTAATCGCAAGAAAGCACCTTTAAAACATGAATGTATCTAAAAGCAAAGATCGAAAGGGCTTCGGTCAGAAGCTTGTCTTATAAGATCAGAATTTATAAGTTTTCAGCGGAGCTGAACAATTCTGATCTTTCAAGAAAAGCTTCCGCTAAAACACGAATGTATCTTCATCGAAAGGGCTTCGGTCAGAAGCTTGTCTTATTTAATCATGTCCTTCATGCGTATCCGCTGCAGCGTTACGATGAGGCGGTCGATTTGCTGGCTGAGTTCAACTACTTTCGGGTCGACGAAACTGCCTGTCTCCTCCACTAGCAGATAAAGCTGATGCTGCATCCGTTCCAGGTTTTTTTGTAATTCGACTTCCTTCATCGTTTGACCCCATTCGTATTGTAAATATTTTCTCGCTCCGAATCATTATAGTACGAATCGGATTTGAAAATTGTAAATCGGTGTCGAACCATATTATTAAATTTTCATTACAAGAACATAATTGTATATAAATAGGGAAATTAGTAAAAATAAACCTGATGGGAGGTGAGTTTTACTATGGACAACGCGACGCCAAACACCAAAAACAATCCGAATTTTAAAGAAAACAAGTTTACCGAGGATGAAGCGGTCATGCACGCGGAAAAAGCGGCAAACCGCCCGCCGAACCTGAATGAAATTCCGAAGGAAACGAATCCCCAATAATGGTGAATCTGAACTATGCGAATCCAATGTTCCCTTTGCGCCGATAACGAAGTAAAGTTACTGAAGAACTCCGATAAGGAGTTTTTCTTTTGTTTGGCTTCCGGTCTACGTCTCGATCGCCGCATGCTTCGTTGCAGTAACGAATACGCCGCGGTTTCTGTTCCTACTAGCATGCGCTGCCGTATGGTTTTTATGAGCCCGAACATGGTATAGTTAGTAAAAACAGTATAGTCATGCGTCAAGCGGATTTACGGAGCAAAGGAGAATCGCCGGATGATCATCGTACGCAATTTAAGCAAGACGTTCCCCCCGAACCATCGCATCCTGCAGCGCATAAGCTTTCAGGCAGACGAAGGGGAGCTGGTTGCGCTGCTCGGCAAGAGCGGGAGCGGGAAGACGACGTTTTTTCGCTGCCTGATGCTGAAGGAAAAATGGGATGAGGGTCAATATATTTTCGACGGGCAGGACATTTCCTCGGTCAATGCGTGGGAAAAATTCCAGTTGCGCAAGCAGTGGGCTTATTTAGAAGAGAAGCCGGCCTTGAACCACAACAAGTCGGCCTTGAAAAACGTGCTCAACGCTTTATTGTTCAAAAAATCGTGGGTGCGCTTTATAACGAATACCGTCTCGGAAGACGATCATATGGAAGCAATGGATTATTTGGACAAAGTTGGACTGCTCGAAAAAGCGCATGAAAAGGTCGAAAAGCTGAGCGGCGGAGAGAAGCAGCGCGTCGCCATTTGCAAGGCGATGATTAAAGGAGCGAGAGTCATTTTCGCGGACGAGCCGGTTTCCGGACTTGATCCTGAAGCGGCCAGCCGGGTCATGGAAGATTTGCAGTCGATCTGCCGCAAGCAGAAGCTGCTCATCTTTTGCAGCCTTCATCAGGTGGAGCTGGCGGAGAAGTACGGTTCGCGCATATGGGGACTAGCCGACGGGAAGCTGGCCGTCGACATCGCCGGACGCCGCCTGACGCATCGCGAGAAGGAACTTATTTTTTAAACCATCCAACGAGCACAACCCGGCTTGCGGACTGAAAGGCCTGCAGCCGGGTTTTTGTTGTTGCAAAAGCACGGCCGCCAGCCAGGACTAGGCGGAGCCGGCGATGTGCTTTGCGATCGAAACGCCGTGGTAACGGCCGGTCTCGATGAACACTTCGTTCGCGTCCGCGCCCGAAGCCGCTACCCCGGCGATATACAGGCCGGGAACGGTCGTCTCCATCGTGTCGGGATCATAGACCGGAATGCCCTCGCTATTCAGCGCCGCGCCTGTTTGTGTCAGCAGGCTGCGGTCTGGCCGGAAGCCAGTCAGCGCGAGGACGAAATCATTCTGGAGCGTTTCTTTCGCTCCTTCGTGCAGTACGGTGATGCTGCCTTCCCGGATATGGACGACCCGGGAGCGAAACCGCATGGCGATGCGGCCCTTGGCTACCATGCTTTCGAAGATCGGGCGAACCCAGGGCTTGATGTTCGAAGAGTATTGATCGCCCCGGTAAATGACCGTCACTTCCGCGCCGACGCGCAGCAAATCCATTGCGGCGTCGATGGCGGAATTATTCCCGCCGATAATGGCAACCTTCGTCCCGGAATACGGATGCGCTTCCCGGTAGTAGTGGGTCACGTGCGGCAGTTCTTCGCCTGGGATGCCCAGCATGTTCGGGTGATCGAAATAGCCGGTCGCAAGGACAACCTTGCCGGCTGCGACTTGCCCCGAGTTGCTGAACCGGTCGGTCGTTTGCAGGAGGAATGTGCCGTCATCGGCCCGTTTGATGCGAGTCACGGTACGGTACGACCGGATGCGAAGCTTGCTGCGAATCGCGACGTTGCGGTAATAATGGAGCGCCTCCAGGCGCGTAGGCTTTTCGTTGGGCGTCGAGAAGGGGTAGCCTCCGATCTCCAGCAGCTCCGGCGTACTGAAAAACTGCATATACGTCGGGTATAAATAAATCGAATGCGTAATATTTTCTTTTTCGATCAAGAGCGGGTCGATCCCGATTTTTTGCAGCTCGAGCGCGGCGGACAATCCGCAAGGACCTGCCCCGACAATGACGACTTGTTCCATATTGCGGCACCTCGTTGTATACTTGTCATTTGAACCGGTATGTACATGTACATATGTTCCATAGTAACCGATTCTTCATTCGGAATCCATCCAACCGGAGTAACTCCTCCTGACTCGTACGATGCGGCAGGATTGACACGACGATCGCCGTTTGCGTACGATTAGCATAGGCATTGCCAGAAAAAGCCTTTATCACAATTTGCGGAGGTTGCAGCATATGTTGAAGGGAATTCCTACGATTCTTTCTCCCGAGCTGTTCAAAATATTAATGGAGATGGGCCACGGCGACGAAATCGTGCTGGCGGACTGCAACTTTCCGGCGGCAAGCCACGCAGCCCGGCTGATTCGCGCCGACGGTCATCGCATACCGGAGCTGCTTGACGCTATACTGACCTTTTTACCGCTCGATTCCTACGCCGATCATGCAGCCGTTCTGATGCAAGTCGTGCCCGGCGATCCGGTCACCCCTGTCATCTGGGACGAGTACAGGCAGCTGATTCAAAAGCATGAGCAGGAAGCGCATGAGATCGTGTTCGAAGAGCGATTTTCGTTCTATGAAAGGACGAAGAAAGCGTACGCCGTCGTAGCGACCGGAGAACGGGCCCAATATGCGAATATCATATTGAAAAAAGGCGTAGTCCGCCAGCAGCAATAAATGCAAAGAATCGGCGCCTGCAGGCACCGGTTTTTCGCATTTATTGCTTGGCGGAACTACGCCAAATCGTAAGTTCTTCGTTATGCGTGCGTCTCTTGCGGCATAGGGCCCGTATATATGGACTGCGGGCGGAAAATACGGTTCACCGCGGCTTGCTCGAGCAGGTGAGCCGTCCAGCCGACGACTCTCGCTACCGTAAACGTCGGAGTAAACAGCGGTGTCGGCAGCGCGATCGCGCGCATGATGGAAGCGGCAAAAAACTCGACGTTCGTATACAGCCGTCTGCCCGGTTTATATTCTTCGAGCAGTTGAATGGCCGTTTTTTCCACATGAATGGCCAAATCGAACCAAGGATCGTCGGCGGTGAGCTGCTCCGTCACTTGGCGCAACGCTTCGGCACGCGGATCTTTCGTCTTGTACACGCGGTGACCGAAGCCCATCAGCCTTCCGCCGCGGGACAGCACATCGCGAATCCAGGGCTCGGCATTTGATTTCGAACCGATCTCATCAAGCATCGCGATGACTTCGGAAGGCGCTCCTCCGTGCAGCGGCCCTTTCATTGCGCCGATGGCGGCGCTGACGGCCGAGGCCATGTCGGATTGCGTCGAGGAAACGGCCCGCCCGGAGAAGGTGGACGCGTTCATGCCGTGCTCCATGCCGAGAATTAAATATGCGTTCAGCGCCTTTACATGCGACGCTTCCGGAAGCTTTCCGGAAAGCATATACAAATAATTCGCCGTATGATCCAATTGATCGAGCGGTTCGTGCCAAGAGAGCCCGTTATGCTTGCGGTAACCGTAAGCGGCGATCGTCGGCAGCATAGCGGTCAATTGAATCGCCTGAGCTTCAGTCGGAGGCCATACGAAATCGCCCGTAGACATCGCCGAGACGGCGGTTTGCATGATGCTCATCAGCGGCGTGCCGTCTGGAAGCGCGTCGATGATGCGCTTGACATGTTCGGGCAGAGCGCGATGCGCTTTGAGCTGCACCGTAAATGACTTCAATGTTTCCTCGTCCGGCAGCACGCCGTG
Organism: Paenibacillus allorhizosphaerae; assembly: GCF_910594985.1. Lineage (GTDB taxonomy): Bacteria > Bacillota > Bacilli > Paenibacillales > NBRC-103111 > Paenibacillus_G > Paenibacillus_G allorhizosphaerae. Next base: position 335,262 of record NZ_CAJVCE010000003.1, on the reverse strand, counting down.
CCACAGCAAGTAAGCCGCTTGCTCGAACGTACAGGATAGCGCCAGTTCCTTCGCCCAGTATCCTCTATAAATCAAATGCCCTTTTTCCCCGTCCACCAGACTGATATCCGTTTCAGCAGCCACAACGCCTTCCAAACCGGTTACTTTTGCCATGCGGTTCACCTCATCCATTGAATTTATCATTTTATATTAATAACATACGCTAAAACTCTGATTAAGTATAATTTATAAATTTTATTTTTTCGATATATTTTTTTTATCGGACGATGAAAAGCCTGTTTGTCCCTACAAAAATTCAAGCCTCATGCCGTAAAAAGGAATAGGAAAAAGAAAACGGATAGAGTAGTATGAAAGGTAAAAGATGCAGGAACTGGAAAAATAGGCGGCAGCATCATATTGGGAAGTGCGGAATCATAGAATAGACTGCAAGACTATGAAAAATGAAAATGGAATTGATCATAGAAATGGGGTTCGATTCGATGTTCGCCGCCTTCCGCCATCGTCTGCTATCCATCGACAAGAGTCGTCTTTCGCTGCTGCTCGCCGGATTTATGCTCGGCAATTTAATCGCCGTCATTGCATCGGCCTATTGGACTACGCCGCAAGCGACTCCGGTGCGCTCGTATTATTCATATGGCTTACGCACGGCTTCGAACGGGGTAAAGCTTCACCTGATGAGCACCCGGCCGGACAACATTCAGCTGAAGCACATTACGACGAACGTCACGACAACGTCGGAGTTCGGCATGAACGGAGGCTTCTTTTGGAATGGCGATTTGCTCAGCATAGCCGTCATCAACGATAAACCGCTCAAGGGCGAAGCGTACGACTACGGTTCGGGCTGGTACAACATCGATTACCCCAAAGGGACGCTTGTGTGGGATGAAGTGACACGCCGTTTCTCAGTGCAGGTGGTGCAAGAGGCTCAGGATCTTAAAGTGACCGATCGTGTGCGGTATTGGGCGCAAGGAGGCGTTAGCATGTCGCTTCGCGCGGACGATCGATGGGTAGGGCAAGCGTTGGACGAGGATATGCCGGCATTCGGCGAGCCGAGGCTTCGCTCGGGAGCCGTATTCGACGAGGAACAGAACTTATATATGATCGTCTCGGACAAGCCATGCACGGTTGAGCAGTTTCGTACGGCGGTGAAGGAGATCGTAGCGCCGAAACGGCTTGTGGACGGCATTTTTTTGGACGGGGACGGCTCTTCCCAGATGCGGAACGAACAGGTGGCGCTCAAAGGCGATACTCGCGCGGTATATCAGATGATGGCGCTGAAGCAGCGGTAGTAGGCAGCCATCCGGTGGATTGGATTTTGAGTTGGAGAAGGTGGAAAGTTGCTTCCGCACATTGATTCGAACCAGGCTATGTTGTGATGTGAAACTCCGAATCGATCCTCTACAAAGCGTGGGATCTTCGGGATCGACGGCATGTTTTGCTCAAAATGATCGATACTTCACGGGCGGCCGAAGAAGGCGTTATTGGGACGCATCGATTTTCCGGAGAAGGGGACGATATCGGGGATTTGATGGTCATGAAGCGGTGGGAGAAAGGGGAATTCATCCCGATCGAATAGCTCTACGATTATGTAGTCAATTAATATAGAACCGGGTTTTCGCAGTCGAACACGTATTCGGCAATGCTGCCTCAGCGTAAACGGGCGGCTTTTTTCTTTTTGGCGTGCCGAATCGTTGTTTCAAAACGAGGAAATGGTTTCCAGTAAAAAGGTGCAACTTATTCCCAGTATTTTCGTATTAACTAGTGTGCCTACATTTTTTGGACGTTAGGGGGGAAGCACATGCTTGAGCTGTATTGGGGGTTGTTGATCACCGGCGCTTTATTTGCTTTTGCTACGGTTTTGTTCGGCGATTTGCTTGGCAACGCGCTGGATGGGTTGTTCGATTTTTTGTCCGCCGACGCGCTTCATTGGCTCCAGCCGATGGTGCTGTTCAGCGCGATAACGTTATTGGGCGGCGCCGGCGTTTTGCTGACCAAATATACCGTGTTTGGTCCGGCCCTTGTATTGATGCTTTCCATATTAGCCGCCGCGGCTTCGGCCGTTCTCATATTTTTTCTGTACGTCAAGCCGATGGAGAACAGCGAAAACTCAGTTGCTTTTTCCATCCACGACTTGGTCGGACGCATCGGGGAAGTGACCGTGCCGATCCCGGCCAAAGGATGCGGAGAAGTGCTGGTACGTACCGGCGGCGGCGTGACGAATCAAATTGCCGAAAGCTTTGACGGCACGCCGATCGAAGCCGGCAGACGGGTTGTGACCGTGGAAGTCAAGGACGGCACGCTCTTTGTCTCCGGTTTGGATTCTAACGAAATGTGAAGGAGTGGATGTGAATGAATTTTAGCGATGTGATGGTAGTGCCCGGCATAGTTGTCGGCGTGATTGTGATTCTCGGTCTTGCTTTTTGGGCCCGGTACAAAACGGTAAGTCCGGATGAGGCCATGATTGTGACCGGCTCGTTTCTAGGCAGCAAAAACGTACTGACGGACGATACGGGCCGTAAAATCAAAATCGTGCGCGGCGGGGGTTCGTTCATATTACCGATTTTCCAGCGGGCCGAGTTCTTGTCGTTGTTATCTCATAAGCTTGATGTCTCGACACCCGAGGTTTATACGGAACAGGGCGTACCCGTTATGGCCGACGGTGTGGCCATTATTAAAATCGGCGGTTCCGTCGAAGATGTAGCCACGGCGGCTGAACAGTTTATGGGGAAACCGACGGAGGCGCTGAAAGGCGAAGCCCAGGAAGTGCTCGAAGGACATTTGCGCGCCATTCTCGGCTCGATGACGGTGGAGGAAGTATACCGGAATCGCGATAAATTCGCGCAGGAAGTGCAGGGCGTCGCTGCCAAAGATTTAAAAAAAATGGGACTGCAGATCGTGTCCTTCACCATCAAGGATTTGCGCGACAAACACGGCTATCTCGACGCGCTCGGTAAGCCGCGGATCGCGGTGGTCAAGCGCGACGCGGAAATTGCGGAGGCGCAGGCCGTACGGGATTCCCGGATTCAAAAGGCGCTTGCGGAGGAAGAAGGCCAAAAAGCGGAACTGCTGCGCGACACGAATATAGCGGAGGCGGAGAAGGAAAGGGAACTGAAGGTTGCCTCGTTCAAAAAGGATCAGGATATGGCGCGCGCGGAAGCGGATCAGGCGTACCACATCCAGGAAGCTCGGGCGAAACAGAGCGTGGTCGAGGAGCAGATGCGTGTCGAGCTGGTGCGCAAGGAGCGCGAGATCGACCTTGAGGCGAAGGAAATTCTCCGCCGCGAGAAGCAGTATGACGCGGAAGTAAAGAAGAAGGCGGACGCCGACCGGTACGCGGTCGTTCAGGCTGCGGAAGCGGAGAAGGCGAAGCAGATCACGCAGGCGGACGCCATGCAGTATCGCATCGAAGCGGAAGCGAGAGCGATGGCCGAGCAGAAGCGGCTCGAAGGCCAGGCGGTGGCCGACGCGGAGCGCGCCAAAGGTACGGCGGAAGCCGAAGTCATCCGGCTGCGCGGTTTGGCCGAAGCGGAAGCGAAGCAGAAGCTGGCCGAGGCGTTCGAGAAGTTCGGCGAAGCTGCGGTGCTCGACATCATCGTGAAAATGCTGCCGGAACTGGCGGGCAAAGTGGCGGAGCCGATCAAATCGATCGACAAGCTGACGGTGGTCGATACCGGCCACGGCGAAGGCGCTGCACGCGTTAGCAACTATGTCACTTCGCTGATGGCGACGGCGCCGGAAATGCTGAAAAGCGTCAGCGGCATCGATTTGGAGAAGCTGGTGAAAGGGCTGACGCAGCGCACCGGCACGGTAAGCGCACCGGCTGCGATCGAGAAGGCGGCAGCCGTAGCCGGCGATCCCGCTACGGATTCGAAGAAAGACTAGCGTTTCCGATTTATGCGCGGTTGGCGAGCAATACGCGTAAAGCACTGGATTGGCAACGGAATAGCGGGAGGCAGCTGGTGCAGCTGCCTCTTTTGCATTGTGTAGCATCGGGAGAAAAGGGAGTCAAAATCGGATCGTCTCGTGCAGGAAATGGGAAGCGAGTATGGAATAAGTGTTTTAGGAAAGTAAATTTTCGGGTATAGAAAGCCGTACTCCGGTTAAAGAGTACAAAGAATTGGAGTGAACCGATATGGGTTATTTAGGCGCAATTGAAGGGGGCGGCACGAAATTCGTGTGCGGCATCGGGACGGAGGACGGACAAATTGTCGACAGAGTCTCGTTCCCGACTACCGTCCCCGAGGAAACGATGGTGCAAGTGGTGGGCTATTTTGCCGACAAGGCGATTGATGCATTGGGCGTCGGCTCGTTCGGTCCGATCGATCCGAACCGGGACAGCCCGACATACGGCTATATCACAAGCACGCCGAAGCCGCATTGGGGGAATTACAACGTGCTTGGCGCTTTAAAGCAGCGATTTGACGTTCCGATCGGCTTCGATCTGGACGTCAATGCAGCAGCATTGGGCGAGGCGACGTGGGGAGCGGCCCGCGAGCTCGCGGGATGCTTGTATATAACCGTCGGCACCGGCATCGGGGCGGGGCTTGTCGCGAATGGGCGCATTGTCAACGGATTTACGCATCCGGAGATGGGGCATATATTGGTCCGCAGGCACCCGGAAGACAAATACGTCGGGAATTGCCCGTATCATGGCGATTGTCTGGAAGGGTTGGCCGCGGGACCGGCCGTAGAGCGAAGATGGGGCGTCAAAGCTGCCGAGCTGCCTTCGGATCATCCGGCATGGACCATTCAAGCCGACTATTTGGCGCAAGCTTGCATGAACTTCATCCTGATTACGATGCCGCAAAAAATCATTATTGGCGGCGGGGTCAGCAAACAAACACATCTGTTCCCGATGATTCGGCATCGTCTCGGTGAGCTGTTAAACGGTTATGTCGCTCATCCTCGAGTGCAGGAGCAGATCGATACGTATGTTGTCCCACCTGGACTTGGCGATAACGCAGGCTTGTCCGGTGCGCTGTTGCTCGCTCACCAGGCACTGCAAAACTAATCTTGTTGTGCGGCAAGGCTAGCTCGTGCAGCATGAATGAGATCCGGTTTTAAAACTGCAAGACAGCGTCGATCTATATGCGACTATTGTTCATTGAACTGCGGCGCTTCCGCTTCGCATCAAAGACCTTGGCCCCAATGCATCGGCTTGTTGGCCGCAGGGAGGAATGTTATGATCGTCATCGGTCTGGATATAGGAACCACTTCCATTTGCGGCGTCGCACTGGAGCTGCACGAAGGACGGGTTGTCCATGTACTCACCCAACCTAACGACAGCTCCGTCGGGGGAACAGCGGGAACAGAGCAAGATGCGGAACAGATCATGCGGATCGTGCAGCGCATATTGGGTGAACTGCTCACATTATCCCCCAATGCAGTGGGGATCGGGATCGCAGGGCAAATGCACGGCATTTTGTATACCGGCGCGGATGGCCATGCGGTGAGCCCGCTTTATACATGGCAGGACCGTCGAGGCTTGCGACCGTCATCGGACGGTATTGCATTAGCGGAGCGATTGACCGGGGCAACCGGTTATCCCGTCTATACAGGGTACGGATTTGTGACACACGCCGCTTTGCTTGATCAAGGAGAAGTGCCGGTGCGGGCGACTGCGCTCTGCACGATCGCCGATTACGCCGTAATGCGGCTGACGGGGAGGATCGCGCCTGTGATGGACGCATCGAACGCTGCAAGCCTTGGTTTTTTCGATGTGGAACGGGGGCGGTTTAATGCCGATGCGCTAGCTGCCGCGGGGTGTACTCCCGACTGGATGCCGCAGATTCATCGTTCCATGTCGAAAGTTGGGGATTACCTTGGTCGTATTCCGGTGTTCCACGCCATCGGCGACAATCAGGCGAGCATTCTCGGGTCGGTGAAAGAACTGCCTTCCTCTCTGTTGCTTAACATCGGAACAGGTGGGCAGTTATCCGTATTCACGGAACAATTCACAGCTGTGCGCGGTTTGGAAACGCGGCCTTTTCCCGGCGGCGGTTACTTGCTCGTCGGGGCGTCACTCGCCGGAGGTAAAGCATACGCCATGCTGGAGCGTTTTTTCCGCGCCGTCATTGAAGCTTTCGTCGGACCCGAAGCAGCGGCAAGGGAACTGTATGCAGCAATGGAATTTCTGGCAGATCGCAAGAAGGCTGAAAAAGACAAGCTCATCGTACATTCCCAGTTTTACGGGACGCGGGAAGACCCCGGACGCCGCGCATCGATTGAAGGAATAGGGCCGTCGAATTTGACGCCGGAACATCTCATTGCCGGATTTCTTGAAGGGATAATGGAGGAATTGTACGGATTTTTCGCCAGGCTTCCAGGACCGGTAAAGGATCGAGTGGAAACGTTGATCGGGTCCGGAAACGGGATACGCAAGAACAGACACCTAAGATCCGTTTGCGAGAAACGATTCGGCATGCGGCTGCAGCTATCTGCCGTGGAAGAAGAGGCGGCCGTCGGCGCCGCGCTTCACGCTGCAGTCGGAGCGGGAATTGCGAGCGATCATATGTCGGTAGGCGGCATGTTGCCCGAATACGCCGGCAAATCGTCGTAAGAAAGTTACCGATCAGAGCAGCAGAGTATCATCGTAACAGAGCCCGGAGCGTCGCAGCTTGGGGGGATAGCCGTTCGCCAAGCAATATTCTAATGCGTGAGGCAAAGAAAATTATTTCGATGAGGTGTTGACATTGCCGAAAGTGATCGTCGCCTTCCCGGGCGGAAAGCATAAAGTGCTGACATTAAGTTACGATGACGGAAGAGCCGCGGACAAGCGGCTAGTTGAAATTTTCAACAAGCACCGGATGAAAGGAACATTCCATATCAATTCCGGCTTGCTGGGGAATGGGGATCGGCTGTCGGCGGACGAAACGGCGGAGCTGTATCAGGGGCATGAAGTCGCCGCGCATACGATAACGCATCCGACGATAGCCAGAAGCCCGAAAGAGCAGCTCGTAGAGGAGCTTTTTCAGGACCGCAAGCAATTGGAAAGCATCGTTCAATACACGGTGAGAGGGTTATCTTATCCGAACGGATCATACAACCGATACATCAAAGAGCTGCTGCCGTTCCTGGGATTCGAATATTCGCGTGTCGTGGAGGCGACCGGAAATTTCTCGATGCCCGACGACTGGTTCGAGTGGAAACCGACTTGCCACCATAAGCGCGATTTGATGCGCTTGGCGGAGCAGTTCGTAAGCCTAAACAAGCGCCAGTATTTATACATGATGTACGTTTGGGGCCACAGCTATGAATTTGACAACGACAATAACTGGGATTTGATCGAATCGTTCTGCGAATATATCGGAGGCCGGGAAGATATTTGGTACGCTACGAATATTGAAATCGTCGATTATATGAAAGCGTTTCGCCTTTTGCAGTTTTCCGCAGCGTCAAGTTTTGTATATAATCCATCCGTCCAATCAGTGTGGCTGCAGGTGGATGGTCGTGAGGTGGAGGTTCCGGGCGGCGCCCAAATCGCCTTGGAATCATCAAAGTAGGCCTATAAAGCCGCCAACCATTCAGAAGAACAGCTTTCCGCAACGATGCCGATCATCGCTGCCGGAGAGCTTTTTTTGTGCGCGAATGTCCGTGAACAAAATGAACTTTATTCGCAAAATGACCACTTATTCAACTTATGCTCATAAGCTATGCGAGTCCGCCGGGGCGGTGCTACAATGACAAAGCGATAGAGAAAGCGCTAACAAGAAAGAATACGTCAACTTATTTATTCACGGGAGGTCTCATTATATGAAATTGAAAACGTTATCTGCTCATTCCTGGAAAATGGCGCTGGCCGGCGTACTGGCACTCAGTTTGACCGCATGCGGCGCAGGGGGTTCCGCACCCAATGCCAAAGAGGGCGGAGCTGCTTCGGGCTCTTCGGCAAGCGCTTCCAAGTATCCGGAAAAGCCGCTTAGTATCGTAGCGCCTTCCGGTGCGGGTGGCGGATGGGATTTGACCGCTAGAGCGATCGCCAAAACGCTGTCCGACGCGAAGCTGGTGGAAAAACCAGTCACTGTGGAAAACAAACCGGGCGGAGGCGGGGCTGTCTTCATGGCCGAATATGCGACGAAAGATAAGAAAGACGATTACAAACTGTTCGTCAGCTCGCCGCCGATCTTAATCAACAACCTGAAAAAAGAAGGAAATAGCCCGTACGGCTACAAAGATTCCACGCCGCTCGCTCAATTGACCAAAGATTACGGGGCGATTGCCGTATCGGCCAACTCCAAATACAACGACCTGAAATCGCTGCTGAACGATTTGAAAGCGGATCCATCGAAAATTACGGTTGCCGGCGGCTCTGCGCCGGGTTCTATGGATCACCTCGTTGCCATTCTTCCGGCGTATAAGTTCGGCGTTGATCCGAAGAAGGTGAAATACGTATCTTACGATGGGGGCGGCGAAGCGCTGACAGCGCTGCTTGGCGGCAATGCCGACGTTATCGGCACGGACGCTTCTTCCCTCGACCAATACTTGAAAGCGGGCAAAATTAAAGTGCTCGGTATCGCGGCTCCTCAGCGTTTGAGCGGCAGCATGAAAGATGTGCCGACGATGAAGGAACAGGGCGTTGACGCAGAATTCTTGATCTGGCGCGGTATCTTCGGACCGAAAGAGATGAGCGCGGACGCGAAGAAGTTCTGGGACGGCACGCTGAAGAAGCTTTCCGAGAGCGAGCAGTGGAAAAAAGAGCTGCAAACGAATAATTGGGAAAGCGACTACAAGAGCGGCGCCGACTTCCAAACGTATCTGGGCCAGCAAGAAACGTTAATTAAAGATATGCTGACCGCACTCGGGATGCAGAAGTAGCTGAAGGATCGGAGGGAGGAGACGTTTCTTCTCCCTCTTATGCTTAGGTCAGTTACAAAGCAAGTTTTTGTACCGGCAACAGTAAGGAGGGACTACCGTTGAACAAAACGTTTGATCGCTATGCCGGCATCGTTTTTCTCGCCATCGGTGCGGCGTTTATGATTGAAAGCCAGAAACTAACTCAAAGTTCATACGGCAGCAATGTCGGGGCGAATGTATTTCCGTTCGCTTTGGGGCTGTTCGTTACACTCATGAGCGTTCGGTTGATTTACGAGACGTTCCGCTACAAGCAGCGGGAGAAGCAGAAGCAAAATCTCGACTATAAGCGATTCGGCATTATTTTTGCCGCAGCGGTTCTGTATGCGTTTTTTCTTGAAGATATCGGGTTCGTCATTTCCACCTTTCTCTTCCTGATGATTGGATTTCAAACGATGGAGCGGGGAAAAGTGTGGAAATCGCTACTCATTTCGCTAGGATTTTCGCTCGGCGTTTATTATTTGTTCGTCGAAGTGATGGACGGCACGTTGCCCGGATTTCCAGCATGGTTAGGCTTATCGTAGGAGGTTGAACATGGGCACACTGGATTATTTACTTCACGGCTTGGCTACTGCGGCGCAGTGGCATAACATCTTGTTCGTATTTTTCGGCGTGCTGATCGGAACGGTGGTCGGGGTATTGCCGGGGATCGGGCCGATGAGCGGCGTGGCGCTGCTGATTCCGGTAACGGCCTCGCTGACCGCCGGATTGGGTGCGGAAGAAGCGGCGACCAGCTCGATCATTCTGCTCGCCGGCGTATATTACGGGGCGATGTACGGCGGTTCGACAACGTCGATCCTGCTCAATACGCCGGGGGAATCTTCTTCCGTCGTCACGGCGCTTGACGGCTACCAGATGGCCAAACAGGGCAGAGCCGGGGCGGCGCTCGCCATTGCGGCCATCGGGTCGTTCGCGGCCGGACTTGTGTCGCTGATCGGTTTGATTTTCCTCGCGCAGCCGCTATCGGCCGTTGCGATCAAATTCGGCCCGGCGGAATATTTTTCGTTGATGATTCTTGGGCTGCTGGCCATTAGCGGTTTGGCCGGCAAATCGATGACCAAATCGCTCATCATGACAGGTACCGGGCTGCTGCTCGCAACCGTAGGGATCGATAACGTTTCCGGCGTCGCGCGGTTCACGTATGATATTCCGGAACTGTTCCAGGGATTTGAATTTTTGACGATCGCGGTCGGTACGTTTGCTTTGGGCGAAGTGTTCAAAACGATTCTCGAACGGGACAAAAACGAAGGCGAGATCGCTAAAATCAGCCGTATTTTACCTACAAAACAAGACTTGAAAGATAGCGCGGCACCGATTGCCCGCGGATCGCTGCTCGGCTTTTTCATCGGGCTGCTACCCGGCGCTGGGGCGATTCTGGCTTCGTTCTTTTCCTATATTGTGGAGAAGAAATCAAGCAAGCAACCCGAGAAGTTCGGCAAAGGCGCCATTGAAGGCGTAGCCGGACCGGAGTCGGCGAATAACGCCGCTGCAGGCGGAGCGATGATTCCGCTGCTGACGCTCGGCATCCCGTCTTCGGGAACGACGGCGATTATGATGGGTGCATTTATCATGTACAACATTCAACCGGGTCCGCTGCTGTTTTCCGATCATCCGCAGCTTGCCTGGGGCGTCATCGCCAGCATGTTCGTCGGCAACTTGATGCTGCTCATTCTTAATATGCCGCTCGTAAAAGTATTCGCCAAAGTGATTGAGACGCCGGCCAAATATTTGCTGCCGCTGATCATCGTTTTCTCCGTATTCGGCGTGTACGCGGTGCAATATTCGACCTTCGATTTGATGCTGATCATGATTTGCGGGCTTGTCGGTTATTATTTGCCGAAGCACGATTTTCCGCTCGCGCCGCTCGTGCTCGGCCTGATCCTCGGTCCGATGATGGAAAACAATATGCGCCGGGCGCTGACGATTTCGAACGGCGATTTTATGATCTTTTTGCAAAAACCGATTTCCGTCATTTTCCTTATCATCGGCTTGCTGTGGGTGCTTATTCCGCTCGTGCTGAAGCTGAAGGGCAAAAAAGTGCTTGTGAACGAGGAAGGCTGATCGTTGCGTCATCGAAACCCGTCTCCGCTGCCGGAGATGGGTTTTCGTGCAGCGGACGGAAAGCATGCCTTGCTTGCGCGTATTTGTTGCAGCGTCTCTTTCGGTATATATTATACATGACAAGCATGAAAGGGGGGCACTCGCCTCAGAATGCGCCTTCAAACCAAACTGATCGTGCTCATATGTTCCTTGTTGTTTTTCGTACTGAGCGTTGTCGGCGCTATCGTGCAGTATGTTCTCCTGACCATGATGGAAGAGACGACCGGCAAACGTGCGCTGTCCGTCGCCGAGACCGTAGCCGGGCTGCCGGAGCTGAGGGACGCGTTTAACCGGCCGGAACCTTCTGCGGTCATTCAGCCGCTTGCCGAAGAAATTCGCCTTAGGACGGGGGCCGAGTATATTGTCGTCGGCAACAGGGAAGGCATCCGGTATGCTCACCCGCTGCCCGACCGGATCGGCAAAGAAATGGTCGGCGGCGACAACGGCCCGGTGCTGGAAGGGCATTCGATCATTTCCAAGGCGGAAGGGTCGCTCGGGCCGGCGATTCGCGGGAAAGTGCCCGTTCTTTCCAAACAGGGCGATGTGATCGGGATCGTCTCGGTCGGATTTTTGCTGGAAGATATCGAACGCTGGGACGATATATACCAGGATAAAGTCATGCTGATCGGCATCTTCGCGCTGCTGCTCGGGATGGGCGGCGCCGTCTTGATCGCACGCGGCGTGCGGCGTTCGATTCACGGGCTGGAACCGGAGCAGATCGGGTTGCTATATACGGAGAAAAAAGCGGTGCTGCAATCGATCCGCGAAGCAATCCTCGCGGTAAATCGGGAAGGCCGCATCACAATGGCCAATCAGGAAACGCTGAACATTTTGGATTTGCCGGACGATACGGATTTGATCGGCCGTCCGATTGTCGAATACGTCCCGTCGACCAAGCTGCTGGAAGTGATGCAGTCGGGGCAGGCGCATTTTGACGAAGTGATGCTGATCGGCGAGCAGGAGGTCGTGGCGAACCGGGTGCCGATTATGGGCAGGCAAGGCGAAGTGATCGGCGCGGTCGCCAGCTTCCGCAGCAAGTCGGAGCTGTTCCGGCTTGCAGAAGAATTATCGCAGGTGAAACGGTTCGCGGAAGCGCTGCGTGCCCAGACGCATGAATATTCGAACAAACTGTACGTCATCTCCGGGTTGATTCAGCTCGAATCGTATCAGGAGGCGGTCGAGATGATCTCGCGCGAGACGGATGTGCATCAGAATCTCGTTCAATTCATCATGCGGGAAATTCCCGATCCGGTCATCGGCGGGCTGATCATCGGCAAGCACAGCCATGCGCAGGAACGGAAAATCCGTTTCGAGATCGACCCCGAAAGCACGTTCCGCGACGTTCCTGCATGGATCGACCGTGATTTGCTCGTTACGATCATCGGCAATTTGTGCGACAATGCTATGGAGGCGCTGCTCGAATCACCGCAAACGGGCGAGAAACGCGTCACTTTGTTTTTGACGGATTTGGGGGAGGATTTGATCATCGAGTGCGAGGATAACGGGCCGGGCATTGCCAAAGATTATGCGGAGCGCATGTTCGAAAAAGGCGTTTCAAGCAAAGCGGGCGAGCATCGGGGGATCGGGTTGTCGCTGGTGAAGCACGCGGTCGAGAAGCTGAACGGGCACATTCTTCACGAGCCGTCGACGCTTGGCGGCACCGTGTTCTCCGTGTCCATTCCGAAACAGAAGGCGGATGTGGGGGAGGAATGACAGATGAGCGGGTCTACGCTGCAAGCGGAAGAAACGGTGCTGCGGGTGCTGATTATTGAAGACGACGAACGGATTGCCGAAATCAATCGCCGGTTCGTCGAGAAAGTGCCCGGCTTCAGCGTCGTCGGCATCGCAACGGATGAAGCGCAAGCACTGGAGACGCTTGAGGTGCTGGAGCCGGATCTCGTGCTGCTCGATATTTATTTCCCGGACACGAGCGGCTTGGAACTGCTGCGGACGATCGGGCAAAAGCACAGGCAGACGGATGTCATCATGATTACGGCGGCTAAAGAAGTGGACGCCGTCCGGGAAGCGCTGCGCGGCGGCGCGTTCGATTACATTATGAAGCCGCTGCTGTTCAGCCGGCTGCAGGAAACGCTACTCCGGTACAAAGCGTACCAGCATACATTGCTCACCCTGCGCCAGGAAAAAGCCGGCGTCAGCCAAGAGGAGATTGATGCGCTGCTGCACGGAGCAGGCAAAAAAGAAGCCTCCAGTTCAGGGAACGCGGTGTCCCTGCCCAAAGGCATCGATAAGCTGACGCTGGATAAAATCGTTCACGCCGTGCTGGAAGCCGAAATGCCGTTGACGGCGGAACAAACGGCCAAACGGGTCGGCGTCAGCCGTTCGACGGCCAGACGCTACCTGGAGCATCTCATCGCCGAAGGGCGACTGCAGGCGGATTTGTCTTACGGCGACGTTGGCCGGCCGGAGCGGGTATACCGCAAAAAGAAATAAGCTGAAGCTAAATTGGCTTAGGCCATTAAATATTTCTCGGTCAATATCGAGAGCAGCTGTATGCCGACTTCATTGTGCCCGCCTTCGGGGATGATCAAGTCGGCGTATTTTTTTGACGGCTCGATGAATGCTTCATGCATCGGTTTGACGGTTAATAAATATTGATCGTAGACGGACTGAATCGACCGTCCGCGCTCGTGAATATCGCGCAGCACGCGGCGTAAAATGCGGACGTCCGGGTCGGTATCCACGAAAACTTTGATATCGAGAATGTCGCGCAGCTGCTCGTCCGACAGCACGTGAAGTCCTTCGATAATGACGATTTTATTCGGCTTCAGCTCCATGGAGCGGCCTGCAGCGCGTGCGTGATTTGCGAAATCGTACACCGGCGCCTGCACCGTCGATCCTTTTTTCAATTCCTTCAAATTTTCAAGGAGCAGCGCGTTATCGAATGCAAGCGGGTGGTCGTAATTGATCGTTTCCCTCTCCGTAATAGAAAGATGCGAATGATCTTTATAATAGTTGTCCTGGGATATGAATGTAACTTTATTCGTACCGAGCCGGTCGATCACGGAACGTGCCACCGTCGTCTTGCCCGAGCCTGTGCCGCCTGCAATGCCGATAATCAACATAACTGAAATAATGCCTCCCGCATGTAAATATCTCTCATCAATTATCGTATTGTAGCACAAATGAATGCCCAACACGAGCGGAACACCCGCGTTCACATAATCTTCCCGCCGCTCAGGCAAAATAAGCTTGTATTCGAAACTTATTCCACCTGGAGCAAGGAGTGTTGATCATGACCGTTCAAACGTTACAGAAGCCCCGGATTGTTCTTCCTGAGCTGAAGGATAAAGTTGCCGTCGTTACTGGAGCCGCTTCGGGCATCGGCCGGGCCACCGCGGTCGCTCTCGCGCAGCAAGGAATGAAAGTATGCCTTGTCGATTTGAAAAACGAACGCAGGGAGCAAGTGAAGCAGCAGCTCGCCGACATGAAAGCCGAGGTGATGACCGCCGACGTCGACGTATCGGATCCGAATCGCGTGCATCAGGCTTTCGACGCCGCAGCGAAGCAATGGGGCCGGATCGATGCGGTATTTGCGAATGCGGGCATCAACGGCGTTCTATCGCCGATCGAGGATATGAAACCGGAAGATTGGGATCATACGCTGTTCGTCAACCTGAAAGGCACGTTTCTTTGCGTCAAGCACGCGATCCCGCACATGAAACAGAATGGTGGCAGCATCATTATCACCAGCTCGATTAACGGCAGCCGTGTCTTCTCCAATTTCGGCATGTCCGCTTACAGCACGTCGAAGGCCGGACAAGTCGCATTTGCGAAGATGGCGGCGCTGGAGCTGGCCCGATACAAAATTCGCGTGAACGTCATTTGTCCGGGTTCGATCAAGACGAACATCAGCGAGAATACGCACCCGACGCCGGAGCTCGATAAAATTAAAATCCCGGTCAAATACCCGGAAGGCAGCCAGCCGCTTGAGCATGCGCCGGGACAGCCGGAGCAGGTGGCCGACCTTGTGGCATTTCTCGCTTCCGATGCGGCCAGCCACATTACAGGCACGGAGCTGTTCATCGACGGAGCGGAATCGCTGATTTAGCGTAACGTTCGTGCGTGCGGCACCTCCTCTGATATTCGGAAATCGTTTATAGCGGATGGGACATGGTTTGTGGTATGCTGTTCCTATGTCTTTGCGCCGCGTGATTCCGAACGTTCGGGCTTACGGCAAACGTCCGTTTGCGTAAGCTCCAGAAGAGGAGGAAGGAACGATGAACGAAAATTTCATCACGATCAAAGGCCTCGAGGGGGATTTGAAAATTTCCCATAAGAAGAGGGACTTTGGATTGACGGTGTCCACCAAGGAGTTAGTGTTTCAGAAGCCGCACGCCAATTACTATATCAAGCTGGAAGATATTATAAGCATTACCCCGTTCGATCAGCCGGCTGCTTCGCGTGCGATCAGCTTTAACAATCGCCGGGAAGCGGGCAGCGAGATGGTCAATCTGCATGCCGGCATGCAGCATTACCGGATTTACGTCATCAAGTCGGAGCTGCACAACCGCAGCGGGATATTTCGGCTCGAGAAGGCGCAGTTCATTTTGCCGATCAAAAAAGATTTGCTGCTGGCCATTTCCAAATACGGCGGATTGAACGCTTTTACGTGAGCATGCACAAGTTACGATGCCCTGCAACGGTCCTAGCGACGGATGCAGGGCTTTTTATTGTGCAGCCCTAGGTCCCGGCGAAGGCGGTATTGTTACTTTTTTCACATTGGACTACAGACTATTTCCCTAATTTACCGTCTTTCGGATGCGAACGATAATAGGCTTCAAGGGCAATGTTCAAGCCCGGTAAAACCGTTTATGCTTAAAAATGGCCGCGGCAAAACGACAAAAGAAGCGGTTAATCGACATGGCACAAGCGAGGTTGAACTATGGTCTGGGTCAGTAACAGGGGAACATCCTGCGTGAGGCAAATCGCGCGGGTGCTGTCCGCATGTCTGTTGATGTTCGTTATTTCGAATTATTCGCAGGCTTATGCGCAGGAACAGCAGCAACGATTTTCCGATGTAAAGGGGCATTGGGCGGAGGCGACCGTCAATCGACTGGTAGACCGCGGGATATTGGACGGATTTCCGGACGGAACGTTTCGGCCGGACGATCCGGTAACGGCGGATCAATTCGTGAAAATGCTTCTCTTATCGTATACGAACGTTTACCCTAACGGCGAGCGTGCATGGAAAAAAGAATTCGTACAATCGCTAGGCGCAGCGAACCGCGGCATTTTGGAGCAGGATTACCGGGATTTTAACTTCCGTCCGAGCTTGCTCGGTTATTGGGCGAAGCCGTTCATCGATCTCGCCAACGACCTGCATTTCATTAATAAGAGCCAATTCGCGGATTTCAAGGCGAATTTGAAGCGTGAGCAGGTCGCGGAAATCATTTATTATACCGTGAAAGAGACGGAGTATACGGAAGACGAGACGCTTAGTCTGAAGAGTGCCGGCACTTTAGGCGATTTCCTGAGCTTGAAGGAACGGGAAAAACGGTTTGTCGCGGAAGCATACGGCAAAGGCATTATGGAAGGATACCCGAACGGTTATTTCGGCGCGGGACAGCAAGTGACGCGGGCCGAGTCGCTGGCGATTTTGGACCGGATTACCGATAAATCGAAGCGCGTGACGACTTCGCTTGCGGCGGTGCCGCCGGGTCTTGAAGTGATCGTGCCGACGAAAGACGGCCATTATAAGAAAGTGGTGTTCCCGACGGCCAAGATGGCCGAGGCGTACAAGGTACTCGGCGAAGCGGCCAAGCTGCGGGGCACGAACTACGACCTGGTGGAGACGACGGCGAAGCTGTACAAGGATGCCGAGACGAAAGCCAAAGATGTAAACCGTACGCTCATTCCAAATGGCAGCTGGGAAGAAGCGTCGCTGTGGATCGAGCCGGAGTACCGCACCTACGGCGTTACCGTTCACGTGCAAAACGGCGTGCTCGCGCGCAACCAGGAATCGATCGACGCTTATGCGAATTATTTGTTTGCGCATGAAGCGCTGAAGTTCAAAGAGCTGTTCGCCGACGTGTACCGGAGGGTGGAGGCGGGCGATACCGTCGAAAATCAGACGTTTACAATCGGGAGCTACGCGGTGGAATTGCATATCGACAAGGATACGAAGACGATCGTTTACTCGATATTGGAAAAAATGTAGCGCGACATCGGATTACTAGGCATACGGCAAAAACCTGGCGGTGAGGAACCGGCCAGGTTTTTTGTTTAAAGATAGTATGTATAAGTTTCCAGTAAAGCGTTACCATGCTGGTTTCTTCTTTCAAGAAGCACATGCTCTACAATGCTATTGTTCCGCGCGGAGCAACGAAAAAAAAGATTCAGTGCCTACGAGAGGCAGCTGAATCTTTTTTGAGTCGTGTTATATAAGACTGGCGATTCGTCAATTACTCGTTCGTGAGTCCCTGTTTATCGAGCAGCTTGAAGAAGAGGCTGAGTATGATGGCGACGACCGTCGCAAGCGCCATGCCTTTCAGCGAAAAGCTGCCGATCGTCACGGTCGTGCCGCTGATCCCGATGACAAGTACGACGCAGGTCAGGATCAGGTTGGACGCTTTGGAATAGTCGACCTTCGTTTCCACGAGCATCCGCACGCCTGACGCTGCAATGATGCCGAACAGCAGCAGCGATACGCCGCCCATGACCGGTCCGGGGATCGTGGTGATCAGCGCGGCGAGCTTCCCGAAGAAGGAGAGCACGATGGCGATAATGGCCGCTCCGCCGATAACCCATACGGAGTATACGCGGGAGATCGCCATAACGCCGATGTTCTCGCCGTACGTCGTATTCGGCGTGGAGCCGACAAAGCCAGAGATGACGGTAGAAATCCCGTTGCCCATCAGCGAGCGGTCAAGCCCCGGGTCTTTGGACAAGTTTTTGCCGACGATATTGCCCGTCACAATCAAGTGGCCGATATGCTCGGCGATGACGACGAGCGCGGCCGGAGCGATGATCGCCATGGCCGACAAGCTGAACTGCGGCGCGTAGAAATGCGGCAGTGCGAACCAGTCGGCGGCGGCGACGGCTTCGAATTTGACGTATCCGAGCAAAAAGGCAAGCACGTAACCGCATACGATGCCGACAAGAATCGGAATGATTTTGAGAAAGCCGCGGAATACGACCGATCCGAGCACCATAATGAGCAGGGTGACCGATGAGATGATGACGGCGCCTGTATCGGGCGCCCAATCAGTCGCACCCGCCGGTTGAATGTATCCGGCCATCTCCGCCGCAACCGGCACAAGCTCCAGTCCGATGACGGCGACGATCGCGCCCATGGCTGCGGGCGGGAAGACGACGTCGAGCCAGCCCGTTCCTGCAGAGCGGATGATCAGCGCCACTGCAATGAAGATCAGCCCCGAGATGATAAAGCCGCCCAGCGCTGCCTGATAAGATTGGCCGGATGCGAGCACGGCGAATACCGGCGAAAGGAAGGCGAAGCTTGAGCCGAGAAAAGCGGGAATTTTCCCTTTGCAGATGAATAGGTACAGCAATGTCCCGATGCCGTTCATCAGCAAAATCGTCGCCGGATCGACTTTGAACAGCACCGGTACGAGCACCGTCGATCCGAACATCGCGAACAGATGCTGCAAGCTGAGCGGCAAGCTTTGAAGCAGCGGCGGGCGCTCGTCCACCTTAATTTCCTTTTGCACTTTCGTAAGTAACACCCCTTAGCGTCAAGATAAGATGAAACAACCTCAACTATAGTACCAAATTTTTTCTGGAAAAGCTTCAACGGATTAAAAAATAATCCCTATTTTTTTACACACGCGTTATAATGGTACAAGAAGTTGAAACGTTTAAGCGACGAGAGGAGACGAGTACCCTTATGAATCAGGGAACTGCTGACCGCAACGATTGGGTCAACTGGATGTGCCGGATTGGAGAACCCGTATTGGAAGCGCTTCAAGCGCGTCAACTGCGCAGCCGGATGCCGGTGCAGGCAATCACGAACGACCGCGAGCATTTTACGTATTTGGAGGCGCTCGGACGGCTCATTTGCGGTATGGCTCCTTGGTTTGAGCTTACCGGTTTGACGGGGGAAGAGGAGGAGCGTCGCCGGAAATTCGCCGGCCTCGCGAGAGCGGCTATCGATGCTGCGACCGATCCCGCGTCGCCCGACTTTATGAATTTCTCGCACGGCGGTCAGCCGATCGTGGACGCGGCGTTCTTGTCGCATGCGCTCGTTCGTGCCCCGCGGGAGCTGCTCGGCAAGCTGGACGACCGCGTGAAACGCAATCTAGCCGCCTGTCTCAAAGCAACGCGAACGCGCAAGCCGGGCTACAACAATTGGCTGTTGTTTGCAGCGATGACGGAGACGGCGCTCTACTTGCTGGGCGAGCCGGACTGGGATCCGATGCGCATCGACTATGCGGTGAAAAAGCACGGCGAGTGGTACCTTGGCGACGGCACGTATGGCGACGGCGTGGAATTTCACTGGGACTACTATAACAGCTTCGTTATTCAGCCGATGTTTGTCGATATATTGCTGACCGTCGGCTCCAAGTTCGCCGATTGGGAGCGCCTGCTGGAGCCGACGCTGCGGAGGGCAACGCGCCATGCCGCGATTCAGGAGCGGCTCATCTCGCCGGAAGGAACGTTCCCGGCTATCGGCCGATCGCTGGCGTATCGGTTCGGCGCCTTCCAGCTGCTGGCGCAAATGGCGCTGCAGGAACGGCTGCCGGAAGGCGTTCAGCCGGCCCAGGTCCGCTGCGCGCTCACGGCGGTCATCCGCCGCATGATCGATGCGCCGGGCACCTTTGATGCTGACGGATGGCTGCGCATCGGCTTTTGCGGCGATCAACCGGAGATCGGCGAGACGTATATTTCAACCGGCAGCTTGTATCTTTGCTCTGCGGTATTTTTGCCGCTCGGCCTTGGACCGGAGCATCCATTCTGGCAAGGCGAAGCGGAGTGGACGCAGAAGAAGGCATGGTCGGGGCAACCGTTTGCCCTCGATAAAGCGTTGAAGTAGCATTATATATTAATAATTGCCCGGATGACGGCTGCGGCTGATGATTCGGGCTTTTTCTTACCTTATCATGCACCTGTCTTGCACAACCCCATCTTTCATCTCGGAAAGAGATCGATTCGATGAAAAACAGCTATTTTTCCGCACAATCAATTGCCATATAATAGAAGAGAAGTAGAATTCTATTAGCGGAGCGTGGTTCCCATGGCGAAATACGATGCTTTTGCCGATCAGTATCATGAATTGACGACAAAAAGAGGCGTTGCGGAAACGTCGATCCGATATATTATTGAACAGTTGGAAGCGCTATCCGTCATCGCCGGTAAAAAGATCTGCGATATCGGATGCGGGCAAGGGGAGCTAAGCTGCCGCTTGTCCACACGGGGGGCGACGGTTACCGGCGTGGACGAGAGCGAGGGGCAGCTGCGCTATGCGAAGGACAAATCCGCCGGCGTCACATGGCTCCAGGACGATGCGATGCAGCTTCGCAAGCTGCCGGAAGCGTCGTTCGACGCCGTCGTTTCCAGCCTGATGCTGATGGACGTCCCGGATCATAAAGCCGTGTTCGCCTCCGCTCATCGGGTGCTGAAAGACGGCGGCATCATGATCTGGGTCGTCATGCACCCATGCTTCCAATCTCCTTTCAGCTATCCGCTGGAGGACGGTTCCAGAAGAGTGTTCCAATATGCGCCGCAGTACTGGAAATCCCACGGTAGCGGTACGATCCGCTCCACGCTGGGAGCATATCACCGGCCGTTGTCTTATTACTTGAACGACTTTCAGGCTGCTGGCTTCTCGTTCGTGCGCATGGATGAGCCCGGCGCCGACACGGCGACTCAGTCCGTGCCGCCTTATTTTTGCGTGGTCGGCCGCAAAGGCTAGCTTGCTCTGCGAGCTGGACAGCCCATCGCAGACCAAACGCAGTTAAACGCAGCTGTGCCGAAGCCAAAATGGATTGCCGGGAAGAACGGGGACGAGTAATTGTTGTTCGTCTATGAATGCGGCCCGGGAACGCTACAGCCATAACGAGGAGGCTAATGCAGCATGGACATTTCATTGCGGCTGCGATCAGGCACTTATTCCGTTACTATGATCAATACCCGTTATGTCGAGAACCGTAGCGGGTTGTTCAGCAAGCTGCACAGCCATCCGGTATATCATTTGATGTATATTACGGGCGGCTCCGGGACGTTCCAGGTGAACGGGACCGATACCGAAGCGACCGAAGGCTTGCTATATCTCATTAGCCCCAACGAACCGCACCAGTTTGCCGCCAGCCGCGAACATCCGTTAAGCAACTACGCATCCACATTCATGCTGGTTGCCGAGGACGAGCGACCGAGCGAGGATTCGCTGTTCGATTTGATCGAAGAGTATTACGGCCATGCTCTACCTGAGTCGGTACGCCGCTCCCCGCTGCTCATCCCGTCTCCGTTCCGGTCGTTCATTACGGAAGGGTTTCAGCAAATCATTCATCATCAACAGCTGCTTCATGACGATCTGCAGGGCAAACTGCGTCAAATTGAGCTGGTATTCCGCATCTTCGATGTCGTGCAGCGGATCGGACTGACGAAAGTCAGAGCGAAGAAACAAAACACCGTCGCCGGCTTGCTCACTTTTATACAGTCGAATCTGCACCGCTCTTTAACACTAGAAGAATTGGCCGATCACATTCATATGACGCCTAATTACTTGTGCCGCCTGTTTAAACGGGAGATGGGCGTTACGCCTCACCGTTATTTGCAAACGCTTCGGATGGAGAAAGCAGAGAAGCTGCTGCTTTATACGGACGACCCCGTCTATTTGATTGCGGAGCAGCTTGGCTTTGAGGATGTATCGTACTTTTCCCGCGTGTTTCGGACCGAAAAAGGGTTGACGCCGACAGCGTACCGCGACTTGAAACGACCGGGCCGATAGCAGCGCATAGGGTAAAAAAAGATAACTTTTTCCGGTAAGAGGGTAGTTTTTTAGCTTAAGTGGACGGTGGAGAGCATGCTACAATGCTGGTAACGGCGCGCACCGGACAACTTAAGTTCGATTAAGGGGCGGTTCTATGAAAGCGTTTTATTCCGATGCATTGCAATTGTGCCGCTGCAGAAAAAGAAAGCTTGCTCTCCTGCCGCTATCGATTGGCCTGTCCCTCTTGGTTTTGTCTGCCTGCTCCAGCAACGAAGGGGAGGGAACCGGCGTTCCAAATTCGCCTGCACCGTCGAATGAGCCGCTCACCTTGTCCGTGTACCAATACTCGGCGAAAATGACCGATGAAGAGTTCCAGGAACTGGTCGTGAAACCGGTGAAACTTAAATATCCGCATATCACGCTGGAGCTTGTGCGCGAAGGCAAAGGAAGCGCTCCGCAGGATTTGGTAGCTGCCGACAGCATGCCTGACATCATTTATACCGGTTCCGCCGGCGCTGCGACCATCGTCAATTTGAACGCAGCGCTGGATTTGAACGACCTCATCAAGCGCACCAACCTCGATCCAGGCAAATTCGATCCCACGGCCATTCAATTCATTAAAGGCTACATTCCGAACGGCCAAATGCTGGCTCTTCCGTATTCGCTCAATTTTTCCGCATTGTATTACAACAAGGATATCTTCGATAAGTTCGGACTCGGCTACCCGAAAGACGGAATGATGTGGGATGAAGCGATTGAGCTTACGAAAAAAGTAACCCGTGAAACGGACGGAACGAAGTTCAAGGGCCTCGATATCGACGGAGGGTATCAGCGATTTGGCGAACAACTGAGTTTGCCGATCGTCGATTCGAAAAGCTTGCGGGCGAAGCTGCAAACGGACGGCTGGAAGACGGTTCTGGAAATGTACAAGCGCATCAAAGAAATTCCGGGAAATACCGATGAGAAGGCAGCCGTCGCGTCGTTCGAGCAGGACCGGAATTTGGCGATGCTGGCCGGACTCGGCGCAAGGCTCGGCGAGCTGGAAGAGCTGCATAATCTGGGAAAGCCGATGAATTGGGATATGGCGGCGATGCCGACGTTTGCCGAGACGCCGAACAACGCATTCGGCATCAGCTTGTTTCTGCTCATGGTCTCTTCCAAAAGCAAGCATCCGCAGGAAGCCTTTCAAGTGGTGAAGCTGCTGCTGGAAGAACCGTCCCAGATCGCGCTGAATAAACGGGGCAGGCTGACGAGCTTGAAAGACCCGCAGCTCCGGCCATATTTCGGTGAAGGGCTGAATTCGTTCAAAGGCAAGAACAAGGAGGCCGTCAATAAAAAAGTGCCAGCCCCGCTGCCGCCGATTACGCTGTACGACAACATAGCGAGAAACGAGTTGAACAAAGCGGTTGCCAGAACCGTTAACGAAAACGTGAATGCGAATACGACGCTTCGCGAAGCGGAAGAGAAGGCGAATCAACTGATCGAGACGGAGAAAAAATGAACCGGATGACCGGAAAAGGATGGTGTGCACGCGGTATGGATAGACTGAACGTACTGTTCTTGTTTGCGGATCAGATGCATGCGTTTGCGTTGGGATGCATGGGTAACGAAGAAATTCATACGCCCCATCTCGATAAGCTGGCTGCGGATGGCGTATTGTTTCGAAACACGTATTCGAATATTCCGATATGCACGCCGTATCGCGGAGTGCTGTTTTCCGGGAAATATGCTTGCCAAACCGGAATATACGGGAACACCGATGCGCTGCCGGCAGACGGCAAATGTCTCGCCGATCGTTTGAACGAAGGCGGCGTTCGCACCAGCTACGTCGGCAAGTGGCACTTGGGCGGGAAAGGCAATATCGGCGTGCCTGCCGAATTGCGGGGCGGTTTTCAAGATTTTATCGGGTACCAGTGCTACAACGACTTTTTGAAGCAAGTATGGTTTTTTGATGAAAACGGCAATCGGGAGGAGTTCAACAAGCACCGTTCGGAAACGACGGCAGATATCGCGATGGAACGGTTGGAGCAAATAAAGGATGAGCCGTTCGCGATGTTCGTCTCTTTCCAGGATCCTCATTATCCGTTACAGCCGTCCAAACCGTTTGACCGGATGTATCGCGGGAAGCGGCTGACCCGGCGGCCGAACGCCGTCGATATCGATCCGTATACGAAAACGGAAAGTCCGCCCACGCCGAATTACGAGCTGGACCCGAACTATTTGCGCTACGGCGACGATCTGGACGAATATTTGCGCATGTATTATGCGATGGTTTCCCAGTTGGACTACAACGTCGGACGAATCGTCGATAAACTGATCGAAACCGGGCTATACGACAACACGGTCATTATTTTCACATCGGATCATGGCGATATGCAAGGGAGTCACGGAGTAAAGAACAAACAACTGTTCTGGGAAGAGTCGACGAGAGTGCCTTTGATTGTAAGAGTGCCGAAAGGAGCAAGAGGAGAGGTGTTCGACGAATGCATCTCTACCGTTGACTTCTACCCATCCATTATGGAGTATTGCGGATTGATGCCGGCGGACGACGTAGAGGGAAGCAACTTTGTCCCGATGACGCTCGGGCTTGAGCAGGACTGGAAGAAACAGGTTTTTGCCGAAAACAAAGGCAGGCCGATGTCGCCTTACAACTGGTTTATGGTAAGGGAAGGGAAATACAAGCTGGTCGTCGAACAAACGGCTTTTCAGCCGACCCATCTGTACGATCTGGAACAAGATCCATATGAATTGGTAAATCTGGTCGACGTATTGCCCCATATCACGTCGCAGTATCGCAGTGTGATCATGAATTGGCATCAGGAGATGATGGCGCGGGCTGATCATGCCACCGAGGGCGCCGTGTAATCATTGTTGTTTCTATCCAAATGATCCCAACCGCGAGGAACCTATTCGGACAGAGCGCTAGTACAGCCGATAGTCGATTAAAATGATTTTATCCGTAGACTCGCAACCCATAATTATGGTAAATTATTCATCCTTGAAACGATAAAATCCACAGCGGGGAGCGAGAAGGTATGGATCGGGATCGGTTGACGGAGCTGGCTTTCAAAACGATGGGGAAACGGAAATCGCATTTGCAGCGGGAAAAGGGTTATATTTTTTACCACTGCGAACGTGTAGCCAAAATCGCGATTCATCTAAGGGAAGCCTTGTTCCCGGGAGACAGTTCAAAAGACGACGTTATCTTTGCCGGAGCGTTGTTTCACGACGTGACGAAAGGGATCGAGCCGCATGCGGCTACAGGCGCATATCTGGTGCCGCAGTTGCTTCAGGATTACGCTTCTAATGAAGAAATACAATGCGTCTCGGAGATTGTCAGGCTGCATAACACCCGGAATCGGGAGGATCAGCCGTTCTACGTCCGGATAGTGCAGGATGCGGATATCCTGGATCATTTCGGTTCCCAGGAAGTGTGGCTGAAATTCATGTATGGGGCGCACAAGGATGAGAATGTGTTCGACGCCGTGCGCATGTGGGAAAGCGACGAGCATGAAAAATACGTGGCCGGTTCCCGAAACGCGCTCAATTTCGAGCTATCCCGGCAAATATTCAACCGGAAACATTCGTTTCACAGGGAGTTTGTGCAGCGGTTCAAGGCTGAATGCGGCGGCCAGATCGACTACTAGAATAGAGTTTACAAGAATCTCTCACATACAATGTAAGAGATTCTTAGCATTCCGTATCGAAGACGCATAAAAATTCATTATATTGTATTACCTTGCCGATTTAAAGCGTAAAACATGGCGGAATACTCTATGCGAGTGGAATATAAACTGTTATACTGTTTCATAGGAATTATATACCTTTCAAATATTAGAGGGGAGTTGAACTCATGAGGGTTCTACCGAAAACGAACGAACTCGGCTTCTTTGAAATTCGGCTCGAATCCATCGGCGGTCTGGGTGCCAACCTGGCAGGAAAAATGCTAGCGGAAGCTGGCGTTGTAGGCAGCGGCTTTAACGGTGTCAGCTTTTCTTCCTATGGTTCCGAGAAAAAAGGATCGCCGGTGAAAGCGCATATCCGCTTTTGCGATCTGAATACGAATATTCGTGACACCACGCCGGTGGAAAGACCTCACGTCGTGGGCGTCTTTCATGAAAACTTATCCAAAACGGTCAACGTTGTAAGCGGTATATCCGAAGACAGCGTCGTACTGGTGAATTCGGCGAAAAGCCCGGAAGAATTGAAGGAAAAGATGAAGCTGATCGGCGGCACCGTCGCCGTCGTTGACGCAACCGGCATTGCGCTGGAAGAGAAAAACCGCGTGAACATGGCGATGCTCGGCGGCCTGTTCCGTCTGTGCGATTTCCTCGACTTCGAGCATATGAAGGGCATTATCCGCAAATCGCTCGAGAAAAAATATCCGCAAGCGGTGGAACCGGCGCTCCGTACGTTCCAACGCGGCTACGACGAAGTGAAATTCCAAACGTTCGCGCTGCCGGAAGGCGTAGAGATGCCGCAGCCGAAGCGTTGGGATATTCCGGTGTACGGCTACGAGACGCAGCCGATCGGCGGAACGGTAACCAATCCGGGCAACAGCATTTTGAAAGATTTGAGCATTTCCCGCAACGGGATGATGCCGCATTTCGACGACGACAAGTGCATTCATTGCGCAGCTTGCGATACTGCCTGTCCCGACTTTTGTTTCGTATGGGATGAGCAGCCGGACAAGAAGGGCCGTCCGCAAATGTTCCTGCAAGGGATCGATTACCAATATTGCAAAGGCTGTCTGAAATGCGTCGTTGCTTGCCCGACCGAAGCGCTTTCCGCAAACAGAGAGACGGAAGGTTACGGCGAACAGCACCGTACGCCGCATCGTTTCGCTCTGACTTCGAAATAAGGACAAACAATCGGGAGAGGTGAAATCATAAATGGCAATTGAAATCAATAAAGAGGTCGGCCAAGGAACGGTTGAGCAGCGGATGGTATACGAGTCCGGCAACGAGATGGCCGCCTATGCAGCCCATCAGATCAATTATCATGTCATGGGGTATTTCCCGATCTCTCCTTCCACGGAGGTCGCGCAATTCCTCGATCTGATGAAAGCGAACGGTCAGCATGACATCAAGCTGATTCCGGCGGACGGTGAGCACGGTTCGGCGGGTATTTGTTACGGCGCCTCCACCGCGGGCGGACGCGTATTTAACGCGACCAGCGCCAACGGTTACTTGTATATGCTGGAGCAAATGCCGGTTCAGTCGGGAACGCGTTTCCCGATGGTCATGAACCTGGTCTGCCGTTCCGTATCCGGGCCGCTCAACATTCACGGAGACCATTCCGACTTGTATTACGCGCTCAACACGGGCTGGCCGATCTTGATGTGCCGCGACCCGCAGGCTGTATACGATATGAACATTATGGCGATCAAGCTGGCCGAGGATCCCGAAGTGCGCCTGCCGGTCATCGTTGCTTCCGACGGCTACTTCACTTCGCACCAGAAGCGCCGCGTGCAGACGTTTGCGCACAAGGAAGATGTGCATAAATTCATCGGCGAGCAGCCGAAGCAATTCCCGCACGTGCTCGACCGGAACAACCCTATTACCGTAGGACCTTACATGAACGAGCCGGATTACATCAACAACTGTTACCAGCAGTCGGTTGCCATGTACAAAGCGGGCGAAGTATTCGACCGTATCCAGCAAGAATACAAGGCGCTTACCGGACGCGATTACCCGATTCTCGACCTGTACCGCATGGAAGACGCCGAAGTGGCCGTATTCTTGATGAACTCTGCTTCGGAAATTATTAAGGACGTCGTCGACCAGCTTCGCGAGAAGGGCATTAAAGCCGGTTCGATCGCGCCGAACATGATTCGTCCGTTCCCGGCGAAACAAATCGCCGAAGCGCTCAAAAACGTTAAAGCGGTAACGATCGGCGACCGTGCGGACTCTTACGGCGCGCACGGCGGCAATATGACGCTGGAAATCAAAGCGGCCTTGTTTACCGAAGGCAATCATACCACACAAGTGGTTAGCCGGGTGTACGGCCTTGGCGGTAAAGACTTCTACGCGGAAGACGGTCATCAATTTTTCGAGTTTGCCATCGAAGCGGCCAACAAAGGTAAAGTGGAAGTTCCATTTGATTACTACGGCCATACGCCTGGGGACCCGAACAAGTTGCCTCAGCGCGTCATCGAGCCGATGAAATATGAAGATTTGAAAACCGGTCTGATTACAGTGGATAAAGACGAAACGACCGGCCAATTGAAAGTGAAAGTACCTCCAATTCGTCAGCTGACGAAAAAACCAAAACGTCTTGCTCCGGGTCACGGCGCATGTCCGGGCTGCGGTATTTTTTCCGGTCTTGAGCTGTTCTTCAAAGGGATCGAAGGCGATATCGTCGCATTGTTCCATACCGGCTGCGCGATGGTCGTAACGACGGGCTATCCGTACTCTTCGCACAAAGCGACGTACATCCATAACTTGTTCCAAAGCGGGGCGGCCACGCTGTCCGGTGTCGTGGAAATGTTCTGGGAGCGTAAGCGCCGCGGCGAGCTCGATCACCTGAACTTGCCGGATGACTTCACGTTCGTGATGATTACCGGCGACGGCGGGATGGATATCGGGATGGGGCCGGCAATCGGGGCCGCACTTCGTAACCATAAGATGATTATTCTCGAGTACGATAACGAAGGCTATATGAATACAGGTGCGCAGTTGTCCTACTCGACGCCGCTCGGCCACCGGACTTCCACGTCCAACGTCGGCAAGCATCAAGGCGGCAAACTGTTCCATCATAAAGATACGCCGCAAATTATGGCGGCAACCAACATTCCGTACGTATTTACCGGCTCGGAAGCAGCGCCTCAGGACATGCTGAAGAAAGCGGCCAAAGCGCAATATTACGCACAGAATGAAGGTTTGGTTTACGGTAAAATCTTGATCACCTGTCCGCTCAATTGGCTGTCCGAAGAAGAAATCGGACAAACGTTGATCGATCAGGCGGTGAACTCCTGTTTCTTCCCGCTCTACGAAATCGAGAACGGGGTAACGACCATTACCTTCAACCCGGAAGAGAAGAACAAACGGATTCCGGTCGGGGATTGGCTTAAAAACATGGGGAAAACGAAGCACCTGACGAAGCCGGAATACGCCGAAGCGCTTCAAGCGTTTGAGACGGAAGTCGAGCGCCGTTGGAGCCGTCTTAAGGCGAAGCACGAAAATCCTTACTTGTAAGAAGTAGTAAGGTCGTTCATTCAGGCGCAAACTCTTTATGAGAGCTTGCGCCTTTTCTTTTCATTAACGATAATGAGGTACAAGACCATGCCATATGTGCTTAGACATACGCAAACCGGTGAAATAGCCGCTTGCGTGCAGCGCAACAATTACAACCTGGACTATTTCGGCGTTAAACAATGGGATCAGGAACCTGTCGCCGAGCAGGAAAAGCATCATTTTCTGGAAGCGATCGGTGAGGAGGATCCCGGACTGTGGGTACCGACCCATGCGGACGAAAACCGCGTGAAGGTATTCAATGTGAAGCTCAAAAACGACCCGTCCCGCCGATTGCTGATGGATTCCGAGGGGAATTTGTCCGTACAAACCCGTGCCTGACATAGGCCCGCGAGGAACGAAAGTAGAGTGGAGTGAATGCGAATGAAAACGAACCCTTTTACGGTTTTTGAGCAGGCCGTTTCGGAGCAGGATCTGGAGCAGTTCCGGCAATCGATTATTGAGGAAGGCTTCAGCGGCTTCCGTAAGCTTTTGGAAGGCTTCCGCGACCGGCTCAAACGGTTTGACGAAACGGAAGCGGAATCGACTTCCGCATTGCTGGCTTGCGCCAAGAAGCTGTTTCCCGCTCCCGTACAATTCAGCCCTTCCTGGGCGAAGGTATGGGACGAGTTCGAGCGGATCATCGGCTACAAAATAATGGTGCTCGATGCCGTTCAGGCTGAGGAAAGAGACGGCGAATGGCAAATCTTAATTGACAACCCGTTTACCAATACGGATATCGTCTGTTATCCGTCCCTGTCTTTCATCGAGGGGGCTTACATGTACGCTTATTTCCGAACGGACTTGAAGCAAAACGAATACATTCGCCTGCAAAAAATTCAGAACGTGATCATGGCGTTCGGCAGCGAAGGCGCCGTCATAACGGAGAAGAGCAAAGACCAATAAAGTCTTTGCTCTTCGTCTTTATGGACACGATTGCAGCTTCGCAAACGCCTCATAGGGTAGCTTTTTTGTGTTATACGGCCGTCTCAACATACCTGCTGAATCAACTGGAGCTTGTCCTTCACTTGCGCCACCACACTGGTCGCGTCGGATTCGCGACTCACGATATCGGTCGTATCCATGTCGATGATCAACACTTGGGATGCGTGGTAGTGATTCATCACCCAATCGTCGTAACCGCTCCAGAGCGTGCGATAATAATCGATCAGCGCCGGATCTTGCTCGAAGGATCGGCCCCTGAGTCCAATCCGGTGCATAACCGTATCGAACGAGCCTTTCAAATATACCATTAGATCGGGGGCTTTCTTGGGCAGCTCCTCCAGCTCGGCAAGCATGTTGTTTGCCAAACTTTCATAAATCGTAAACTCCAGGTCGCTGATCCGTCCGAGCTCCCGGTTTACTTTTGCGAAATACCAATCTTCATAAATGCTTCGATCCAATACATTATGTCTATGTATTAAAGCTTGTTTAATCGCTTTAAACCGCGTATCCAGAAAGTACAATTGAAGCAAAAACGGATACCTTTTTTGTTCGATTTCCTCCGGCGTAGAAGTATAAAATAACGGTAATATCGGATTTTCGTCCACGCTTTCATAAAAAACGTCCGATCCGATCGCCTTTCCGAGCAAAGTGGCTACCGATGTTTTACCTAAGCCGATCATACCCCCGACAACGATCACTGCCATGCTTCCCCTTTCTCCTTTAGCGAAAACGACTGCAAATAAAAGTAAAATACCCGAGCTGAATTATTATAACAAGAACCTTGCCGGAACGCACAGCAATAAAATTCCAATTGGCGGATCGAAGACGTGTTTTCGCAAACCGGCGTATAGCCGTTAGTCGAAGTGGAAATCCTGTAAGCACAAGGTATGATGCCATCGAACCGGAGACACGAATGACTGCACAAATTTTAATTATCGAAGATGAAGATGCGATAGCCCGCGTACTGCAGCTGGAGCTGGAGCATGAAGGGTACACGGTTGGAAGAGCGGCTGACGGCAAGGAAGGCGTGCGTCTCGCTTTATGCGAACATTGGGACTTGGTATTGCTCGATGTCATGCTTCCGGGGCTCGACGGTATCGAAGTGCTGAGGCGTATCCGGCAAGAACATGAGACGCTGCCCGTCATTATGCTTACGGCACGGGGTACGACACCCGATGTTGTCGGCGGCTTTGAACAGGGTGCGAACGATTATGTCACCAAGCCTTTTGTCATTGAAGAACTGCTTGCCCGGATTCGCAATCTAATCGCGCTCACCAGCCGACCCAAGGTTGCCGGCGAGACGGTAAAGGCAGCCGACTTGACCGTGGACCTGAAAGCGAGAAAAGTAACCCGCGGCGGAACGCCGATCGAGCTGACGCCTAAAGAATTCGAGCTTCTGCAATATTTGATTCAGCATAAAAATCACGTGCTCTCGCGGGAACAGATCATCTCCGATGTATGGGGCTACAATTTTGTCGGAGATACTAATATTGTCGACGTTTATATACGCTACTTGCGCCAGAAGATCGACAAAGGTTATAAACCGAAGCTGATTCGTACAGCCCGCGGCGTAGGTTACGAATTATCGGAGTCGGAACCATGAGTCTGCGTACCCGATTGATCCTTTTGACCGGCAGCTGGATACTGCTGATTTTATTATTTTTCAATATGTTTATTTATAATTATATTTTCAAAAGAACGACGGATGCGGAAAATCGGATGCTGTGGAATAAGGCGCAAATTATATTGCGCAACCCACTCGTCCATCGGCCGGAAAATTGGGAAAATTCGCGGCTTCTTTGGGAATTTATCGCCGATGACACGATGATTCGCATCATTTCGCCGGACAATGCCGTGATGGCGCAAATTTCAACGAACGAGCAGCTGACGGAATACCCCGCCGTGTATCGGACCGATTATTATTCCGAGGTGGAGAATAGCATCGAAGCCCGCATGTTGTTCATTCAGGTACCAATTCTTGAAAATGGCAAGCAAATTGGGCAGCTCGAGCTCGGAAAGGCGCTTAATGTGATCGGAAGCTTGATGGAAATCTTGGGACAAGGGCTTATGATTACAAGCATCAGCGTAATGTTATTTTCGATCTTGGGAGGCATTTTTTATACGCGGATCATCATTCGGCCGCTGCGCCAAATGCTCGAAACGATGCGGATGATTCGCAGCAAAGGCGATTTTCTGATGCTAGGCCCGAAATATACGTCCCGTAAAGACGAAATCGGACGGCTCGGTCAGACGTTCAACGATATGATTTCGCATTTGCAGGAACATGACCGAAAGCAAAAGCAGTTCGTCGCCGATGCTTCTCACGAGCTGCGCACGCCGCTGACCGTCATTGAGAGCTATACTTCCATGCTCAAACGTTGGGGCGGAAATGACCCTGCGATTCGGCGGGAGGCGTTAGATGCCGTCCAATCCGAAACGAGAAGGCTCAAGAACTTGATCGAATCGCTGCTCAAGCTGGCGGAATTCGAGCGCGAAGAGCAAGTGAAACTGG
This sequence comes from Paenibacillus allorhizosphaerae, assembly GCF_910594985.1. Classification (GTDB taxonomy): domain Bacteria; phylum Bacillota; class Bacilli; order Paenibacillales; family NBRC-103111; genus Paenibacillus_G; species Paenibacillus_G allorhizosphaerae. The sequence goes on along the minus strand of NZ_CAJVCE010000003.1, from coordinate 302,717 downwards.
ATGAAACGGCGCTTGTGCCGCTCGTCCAGGAAACAAAGGAGCAGCTGGAACAAGCGTTTAACCGTGAAATCCGGTTTACGGCTTCTGAGGTAAGCAAACATCGACGATTGTTGGCCGATGCGAAAAAAATAAAGCAATTGCTCATCATCATTCTTGACAATGCGATCAAATACAGCAGAGAACCGATCGACGTAACGCTTGCAGACGTTTCCGGCTTTGCCGAGTTGAAAATTGCCGATAAGGGCGTTGGCATATCGCAGGAGGATCTTCCTCATTTGTTCGAGCGATTTTACCGGGTCGATCAAACGCGCAATCGGGAAACCGGAGGGACGGGTTTGGGACTTGCTATCGCCAAGCAAATTATTGATTTGCATCAGGGGACCATTCGGTTCGAAAGCGAGGTGGGGGAAGGAACGACGGTGACGATTTTGCTTCCGTGGAAAGCGCAAACAGAGCAATGAAAGCGATATAATAGCAAACGTTGAGCAAATTCTCATCGAATTCTAATAATTGTACGTAAATCCATGCGTCGTGTACGTTTACCCAATGTTTAGGATAATCATTCCATCGGATGGTGTGCTATAGTGTGGTCATGCGAAACACAACTTTGCACACTAGGAGGATGCAACGATGAAAAACCTGATTTTGAAGCGCTGGGGAAAAATCATGATTGCACTCAGCCTAAGCACGGCGCTGGCCATGACCGGTACGATTGCCGTTCCTGCCCAAACCGCACAAGCCGCAGCTTCGTCATCCAAGGCAAGCCGCATTATCGCGACGGGGAAAAGCTTTATGCATACCCCATATAAATTTGCCGCAGACCGCAACTCAACTAGATATTTCGATTGCTCTTCGTTTATTTACCATGTATATAAACAGTATGGCATCACACTCCCGACATCGTCCATTAAGCAATCCAAAGTCGGTCGCTACGTGCCGAAAAGCCAGCTGAAGCCGGGCGATCTTGTATTTTTCTACTCTCCGATCCATCATGTCGCCATCTATATCGGCAACGGCAAAATTTTGCACACGTACGGGAAGCCCGGTGTAACGATCTCGAATATGAATAACGCGTGGTGGAGCAAACATTATAATACCGCTCGCCGCGTGCTGTAACCGGACGAATCCGATCACTAAGCAAAAAAATAACGGGCACTCCATGCGCTTGAACGTAGAAGCGATGGAGTGCCCGTTTTGCATGTGCGTTTACCGTGCATGCTGTCCGGACGCTCTGGTATGGTGGCAGCCGGTGGATTTGGATTGATCAGGCAGGCGGTATCGCAGTTGCCGTTGCTGCGGCAGCCTCCGGCTCTTTTTTTCCGACGCGAAGAAACATCCAGACACCGAACAACAAAACAGCGCCTGCGGCTGCCTGCAGCCAAGTGACCGACTCGCCGAGCAGCCAATAGGCAAGCAGCGCTGCGCCAAGCGGCTCTCCGAGTACGCTCATCGACACCGATTCGGGCTTCATGTACTTGAGCAGCCAATTGAACAAGTAATGGCCGAACAGCGTCGGTACGATGGCAAGCAGCAAGAATATTCCCCATTCTTTGGCCTCATAGCCTACCAATGCGTACCCCATCCCGATGTTGTATGCCGCGAGCACGACCGCGGCGAAGCCGAACACGAAAAAGCTGTAAAGAAATGCGGGAATCCGCTGAACCAGGTTTTTGCCGATCAGCATATGAAACGCGACGGCCAAAGCCCCGAGCAGCGACAACAGGTCGCCGAGCAGTGCACGGCCGCCCCAACCCCAGTCGCCCCAACCGATCATGATCGCACCGGCGATGGCTGTAATCATACTCGCGACGGCGAGTGGATGCGTCCGCTGGCGGAATACGATGCACGCGCCGATCAGCACAAAGATGGGCTCAAGCGTCAGCAGCGCGGTTGAACTTGCTACCGTGGTGAAGCGAAGCGAACCCATCCATAGCAAAAAGTGAAGTCCTAAAGCGAATCCAGACCAGAAAAGCAGCATCCAATCTTTGCGGCTCAAGCGGCGCATTGTTTGACGATGATTCATTAGTAAAAATGGAAGCATCAAGATTGTTGTTAAAAGAAGGCGGTACATCGCGATTACGGATACCGGCGCATTTGACCAACGGACAAATATAGACGAAAAAGATATCGCTATGACGCCGATCAACAGCGGCAGCCATAACGGAACAGGCGAACGATGATCGTTATTCATTAGAACTCTCCTTATATATGCACAAACTCAACTGTGTCGATAAGCTAAGGTCGCAATCCGCTTGATCGCGACGCATTCATCATAAGCTTTGATTATATCAATGTTAGGATGGATGTGTAAATATACGAACGATCAAAATGTGGGCCGTGGTGTGGGAGCGCAAGAAAATCGACTCGACCTCACCTCTTTCTCCGCTTAGCGGCCAATGAATCGGTGAACTGATTCTTGTTTGGATGGGATCACCTTAGGATTGTGCAAGTTTGTATTGGTATTTTCCATTTCCATGATGGTTCGCCAGTCCTATAATGAGGATAAATTCCAATGAATGACCAAGGGAGGAACTCCAATGTCCGAATCGTTTTTGCTTAACGACGAACAGATGAGAAAGTTTATTAGCGAAGGCTTTCTTATTTTGAACACCGATTTTCCGGAATCGTTCCATGCTTCGCTTTTCAATCAGCTTAACGAAGTGTACGGCGAAGAAGGGAATCCGGGCAACAACATATTACCGCGCATTCCCGAGCTGCAAAAAGTGTTCGACCATCCCGTTATTCAGGGCGCATTGACGAGCGTGCTCGGCGAGAACTACATGATGCACCCGCACCGGCACGGTCATTTCAACAAAAAGGCGACAGCCGGCGGCTGGCATAAAGACAGCTACTGGGGACATCAACGCGTCCGCAACCACCGCCCGTGGTGGGCGATGATCTTTTATTTTCCGCAGGATGTGACGATTGACATGGGTCCGACCGGCGTTGTTCCCGGGACGGGCTGCTACCAGACGAGAACGTTCGAATCGGACGATACCGAATTGGAAGTGACCTCACACGGCAAAGCGGGTACATTTGCGCTTGTTCAATACGATATTTGGCATCGGGCGACGGCCAACATATCAGGCAAAGACCGTTATATGCTGAAGTTTCAATTTGTTCGCACGAACGCTCCAACTAAGCCGACCTGGAACAACGCGTCCAGCGAATGGATTACGCCGGCTGGGTTTACGAAGCCGATCGTGCAGCATGAGCTGATTTGGCGCGACACATGGAACTGGCTGACCGGTCAGCAGCAGGATGCGAGCGCTTCCATCGGCGACCGCAGCGTCTCGGCTGCGGATGAATGGATCGCACAACTGCAGAGCGACGACCGCTCGCTTCGCGCCAAGGCAGCTGATGAGCTGGGGCTCATCGGCGAAGCCGCAGCGGCACAAGCGGTGCCGGCGTTGGCCGCAACGTTGAACGATGCATTCGAGCCGGTTGCTTTGAATGCCGCCTATTCGCTCGGACGCATGGGCGAGCAGGGCCTTCGCCATCTGCTCGGGACCGTCGAGAACGGCAGCGGCATTGCCGCGAGATCCGCCGCATACGGCGCTTACATCGCCGGCCCGGCCGCTATCGACGGCTTGACGGCGATCGTGCGCTCGGGCTCGGCGGATGCAGCCTCCTACGCCGCTTTTGCCCTCGGCGAGCTCGGCCGTGCCGCGGCACCGGCTGTACCCGCGCTGATCGAGCGGCTGCGCAATGCCGACGCGGATGCGAAAGTACGCCGCACCGTCATCGAGACGCTCGGCATGATCGGCGCGACCGAGGATGCCGTTGTCGCCGCTTTGGAGCAAGCGCTGCAGGACGCCGACGACCAGGTACGTTTTATGGCGGGCTTGTCACTGTCCCGGCTCGGAGCGCAGGCGGATAAAGCGGTCCCCGCGATCGTCAAGGCGCTCGATGACGACAACCGTTACGTCCGCGCCAATGCGGCGGAAGCATTGTACTATATCGGCACAGAGCAGGCGAAAAATGCGCTGTTGAAATTTCTCAGAACGTCCCGCTGGTGCAGCACGACAACGCCGAAGACGACATTTTAACCCGACGGGAAATCAGGTAAATTGAGCTGGATTGAAAGAAGTATCCGTGCATGTCCAGATGCCGGGTACTTTTTCTTTTTCTAAGGCTAACTCCTGGGCGTGTCGGGACGACAATCCATGGTAGGTGGGTTGTGAATTATGATATGATGATGGAGCGGGATGCGGTCGATACACGTCCCGAACGGATCCGGAATCTCGAATGAGCATGGACTTTTTACCCATTATATGATATGAAAGAGAGTGACCGGGTTACAATGCAGTAATTGCAGCAATTAGGGGGTGCAAGCCATGTCCCGGCGTTTTGTAATCGAAGCGGTGATGGTGGCCATTTACGGCGAATTGATGGCTCCGGCGCATCCTGTCGATTATTTGATCCCATATACGACAATTATGGAATTATATGAGATGATGGAAAGTCCGGAACCGGTTATGCCGGAACCGGATGACGACGCCCATGTGAAGCAGAAGATCGCGGAGATGATTGCTTTCTTCGACGAGTCTTTCAACAAGAAGAAGCTGGAAAAAGCGATTCAGATTCCTTGGCGCATGAGTCCGCCGCTGCCGATCAACGAGAACGTGACGTTCATTATAGTGAATGCGGTGGAAAATGCGCAGTATGGCGAAATGATGGATCCGATCGAGACGGAGCTTATTCTCACATCATTAAAAGAACAAGCGCCTATATTGACAGACCAGCTTGAGCTTATGGAAAAAATCATTCAAGCGGAAGTGCCGGTGCAAGTGTACGATGTGTACGATTTTGACTTTGCCGTAGAGCAGGGCATATCAGCCGACGATTGGATTTCTCCGTAAAGGAATCGCAAACGCAAGTGGTACAGCCTCTGCACGGCCCGCTGAATGCAGCGATGCCGGGGAGAGGCTTCGTTTCGTAATCGCAAATACAGCAGGAGGAGCGGCAACATGCATATCACGATCATTACAGGCATCTCGCGCGGAATAGGGGAAGCGCTTGCCAAGCGGCTGGTTGAACCGGGCCGCACGGTGATCGGCATCGGGCGGACGGACCATCCCGAACTAGCCCGTATCGCTGGACAAGCCGGGGGAGCATACGCGTTTTACCCTTGCGACCTGAAGCGGGCGGAAGCGGCAGAAGGCGTCATGGAGCGCATTTTCGGTTCGATCGAACCGGAGCAGGCGGCTTCGATAACGCTTATCAACAATGCGGGGATGCTGGAGCCTATCGGTCCGATACAAGATGCAAGCAGCGGGCTGTTGGCCGAGCATGTGCAGGTCAATCTGCTTGCTCCGATGATTCTCGTATCGGCGATGATCCGTCTCACGGCGGGCTGGACGATACCGCGGACCGTCGTCAATATATCGTCCGGCGCCGGGAAGAAGCCTTACGCCGGTTGGAGCGCTTATTGCGCGACGAAGGCAGGGCTGGATATGCTGACGCGCAGTGTCGGGGCGGAGCAAGGCGAAGTCGAGCATGCGGTGAAGCTCATTTCCGTAGCGCCGGGCGTAGTTGACACGGGGATGCAGGAGACGATCCGAAGCACACCGAAGGAAAAGTTTCCCGAAGTCGACCGGTTCATCGGCTTGAAGCAGACGGCATCGATGTACACGCCGGAAGAAGCGGCGGAGCGGATCGTTCGGCTGTTGGCCAGCGGACGGTTTACGCAAGGCGATGTGCTGGATGTGAGGCAGTTGGACGTTTAGAAAGCAGAAAGACGGCGGCGGGTGAAGAATACTATCGAAAGGCGACGACCGCAATCGTCCTAGCTATGTGTTTTACCGATCATTAAGGGGTGGCGTATGTTTGATCCGACGATATTCGATAATTTGAAAGTCGTGCTTGAAGGGTGTTTATACGACCAGGATGCCGAGGGTGAAATTGCCGTAACGCGGCGCGAGGATTTGCTCGATTTGGCGGGGATGGGCCGAACGTTCCGTATGGAGATCCGGTTGCCGGGAAGCTCGGTCAGTGCGGTCGTACAGCTGTCCTCCGCTCTTCCGGATTTTGCCGCCGAGTTGCGCGGCATCCGCTTAGCCGGTCAACGGCCGGGCGCAGAATTGGAAATCGTATATGGAATGCCGGGAAATGCGTCGGATGATCTAGCCGAAGCGATGATCGAGCGTATGGCGAATCTGTGGGGGAGTGAGGACGCCGATCTGTCGCACGAACGGATTCAACGTTATGGCGGCGGATCCGAACCGAACCGAACGTTACGGTTCACCGTCCGCTTCCGTCATAAAATGGACGAGAGCCATATGGAAGAGCTGGGGCCGCTGGCGGAACATCTTGTTGCCAGCTTGAAGACCATCGAGGAAGCGTTGAAATAGGCAGGAAGAATCGGTCGCAGACCAGGAGGTGACAATGGACATTGTCATAACGGAACTAAACGCGGATAACGTGAAGGAAATTCAACCGATCGACGACGGTTTCATTGTCGATTGTAGGCTTGTATTATCCGTTGAAAATGATCGGATATCGTATACGATCGAACAAATCCCAAGCTATGAGAAGCGTTATGCCGACGATCCAGATCGTGCCGAGGAAGATTCGGATTATAGCGAATATTTGCATCGCCCGGATCGAGTGATCTATTTGGCCTTTGCGGATCATCGGTTCGCCGGTCTCATTCAATTGAAAAAACATTGGAACAACTATGCTCTGGTGGAAGATATAAAAGTGGATCATGCGTGCAGAAGGCACGGCATCGGGCGCCGCCTGATCGAACATGCCAAACAATGGGCGGCAGCCGGACAAATGCCGGGCATCATGCTGGAAACGCAAAACAATAACGTGAAAGCGTGTAAATTTTATGAGAGCTGCGGCTTTGTCATCGGCGGTTTCGATTTCAATGTATACAAAGGACTTGATCCCAATAGCAGGGAGACTGCGGTTTACTGGTATTATTTGTTGAATTGAAATCCATCTAGACGACCGCCGGGCTGACGGCCCGTTTCCACGCGTCAAACTTGCGTTTTGCCGCGCCGCTGTCAATCGCATTCCGCGCCCGGTATATTCCTTCTTCGATCGAGTCGACCTTCTCGCCGATCCATAACCGGATGGCGCTGTTGAACAGCACGGCATTCAGACACGGCAGCTCCGCTTCGCCGCGAAGCACGCCAATCGCCGCTTCGGCCTGATTCGCAGCGGTCCATTCCGCATCGGCAGTTTCCACCTGCATTTCATACAGCTCGGGATTGAGCAGCATCAATTCGGTTCGCCCGGAATCGATCACATAGGCGCGCGACCGTTTATCGATCGGCAAATCTTCGGAGCCTTCTACGCCTTGGATGATGAGACTGCGGCGAACGCCTAAACTCATCACGAGGCGCGCCATTTTCTCAAACGCGGTTCCGTGAAAAACGCCCACCGCCATGTACGCGCAATCGGAAAACCGCAGCAGCTTCTCCGCCGTATTGAAGACGGTCCGCAAATCCAGCTCTTCACGAAGACGACGCAATGATCCGAGCGGGGGGCACCACTGCTCCGTTGGTACAAACAGTACGCCGCCGGCTTTCGCTGCTTCCACCCACCGTTCCGTCTGCACGTCGAAAGGTATGCCGAGCTCCTTGATGACATCGGCGACCGTAACTCCGCGCTTGGGAGGCAGAGCAGGACTCGAATGAAGCGTAACCGGCAAGCCGCAGGATGCAAGCACGAATGCGGACGGAAAGGTGGCCATAAAACTGCGCGTGCGGCCGTCATAGGGACCTGCGCAATCGATGCTGTCCCGCACCGGGTGAATGCGGGAGCGGCTGCGGAGGACGTCGATGAATGCGCGCAGCTCTTCCGCCGACTCCATCTTGATTCGCTCCGCCAGCAAAAAAGCGCCGATCTGCGCGTCCGTCGCTTTTCTACTGACAATCCACTCCGCGGCCTGCCGCGCTTCCTCGTAAGACAAATCGCGGGCTCCGCGTTTGCCGCGCCCGACTTCTTTTAACAAGTCCTTCATCTGTTACGACCTCCTTTATGCTTCTGATCCTTCAACAGTTGATACACTTTGACGATGGAAGTGGCTACATCGACCATCCGCTTTCGTTCATTCATCGCTTGTTTGCGCAGAAAGTCGTACGCCTCCGCCTCCGAAATCTGCTTGATTTCGCATAAGATTCGTTTGGCCTGATCGACCCACTTGCGCTCCTCTAATTTGGATAATAGCTGTTCCCGCTCTTGTCTCCAATCGTGCCGCTCCATAAACCGCTGGAAGCTTAGCATTAACGAACAGTGGATTTCCGTCGGCGTCATACCGGGAGAAAGCATTCCGTCGATCTCCGCTTCCAATTTGCAGGAATGTTGAGGGAACGTAAGCTTATCGCACCAGAAGAGGATGGGGATATGACGCAATGATGTCAATTTCATGCACCACTCGCCAAGCTGTTCGACCGGGACGGATAGCAAGGCTGCATCCGAATATCCGATTAACGTTTGCAGTTGGGTGGAGGGACTCGATGCCCGGTAAACGCGCATGCCCATTTCCCGAAGTTTGGATTCCACAGGAGATTCTTCCGGATACATGTCGGTCGGATGCTCCGCTTCCATATAGAAAGAAGAGGCTCGGGAACGGCTGGCTGCAAATTCGTCAATCAGCAGGAAAGACTGCAACATACGATAACCTCCAGCCCTATTCATGTAAAAATTAATTGTGTTATGTATTATAACATGAACATCACGGGGTGTCGACGAAGTTTATGTTATTAATTAAAAATCGAAAAATTATATGTAATCTATATTGACATCTCATTGCGGGATTCATATAATAAATGACAGATCCGCATGATCCGGTTCTTCAATGTTGAGGGACCGCGGTATATGCAAGTGACATCAGAGACGAATGCACCCTAGCGAATTAAAGCTCACAATGACGTGAACTTTGATGGATATCATTTTTTGACACAGCGTTGTGTCAACTCGGCAATGAAGCCTATTTTCGACATTTTGTCGGCGAATAGGCTTTTTCTGCGTTTTGCGCTTGTTGCATTAACCTATAGAAAAAAATAAGGAGTGGAGAAGCGGTATGGAGCAAAAATCGTTCTGGAAATCAGGGCACAAGGGGACATTGTTTTCATCTTTTCTGTATTTTGACGTCAGTTTTATGATTTGGGTCATGCTTGGGCCGCTGGCGGTGCTGATTTCGGCCGATCTCCAGCTCGATGCGGCGCAAAAAGCGAATCTCGTTGCTTTGCCTGCGCTCGGCGGATCGGTTTTACGCCTTGTGTTAGGTTACTTGACGGATCGGATCGGGCCTAAGAAAACGGGACTGATCGGTATGATCCTGACTTTCCTTCCGCTCATCATCGGCTGGAAGATTGCCGATTCGCTCGGAAGCTTGTACACCGTCGCTTTACTGCTCGGCATTGCCGGCGCAAGCTTCGCCGCAGCGCTGCCGCTAGCGAGCCGGTGGTATCCTCCGGAACATCAGGGGCTGGCGATGGGGATTGCCGGCGCCGGCAACAGCGGGACGATATTCGCTACGCTGTTCGCCAACCGGATCGCCGAGTATTACGGTACGTGGCATGTCGTATTCGGCTTTGCGCTGATCCCGCTTTGCGTTTCTTTCCTTGTATTCATTCTGTTTGCCAAAGACAGTCCGGATCAACCCGCCCCGAAAAAGCTTGCCGACTATGGCAAGGTGCTGAAGCAAAAGGATACTTGGCTGTTTTGCTTGTTCTACATGGTCACCTTCGGCGGTTTTTCCGGCTTGGCCAATTACTTGACGATTTTCTTCAATACGCAGTATGGGCTGAAGCCCGTAACCGCATCGGACTTTGCCACCATCTGCATCATTGCCGGGAGTCTATTCCGCCCGTTCGGAGGCTGGCTGTCCGACAAACTCGGCGGGATTCGGATGTTGATCGGATTGTATGGCATGGTCGCCGTCATGATGGTGATCATCTCCACGCTTCCCGCGCTGGGCTGGACGACTTGCTTTTTGTTTATCGCGATGATGTGTTTGGGGATGGGCAACGGAGCGGTGTTCCAGCTCGTGCCGCAACGATTCAATGAGGAAGTCGGCATCATTACCGGCATCGTCGGCGCGGCCGGAGGGCTCGGCGGATATTTCTTGCCGAAACTGCTCGGCAATCTAAAACTGTCTAGCGGATCGTTCTCGCCAGGTTTTCTAATCTTCAGCGGAGTCGCTGTCGTTTGCGCTTTGACCATTATGGCAGCCCAGCAAAATTGGAAGCGAAGCTGGATCGGTCAAGGCGGAAAAGTATCCCCGGCCGCCGGGCACAAAGCGGTCTAGCGGTCCGGAAGTCATGGTCGCTTCAAGCGGACACGGCTGCATCGTTAAGTACCGATATCCTAGGACGAAGCTTAACGGGATTAACGATTTATACCAAACCAGGAGAGTGATGCGACATGAAACAACGACTAGTACTTATCGGCAACGGCATGGCGGGGGTAAATACGATAGAACATTTGCTGAAGCTTTCGCCGCAAAAATATGACATTACGGTGTTCGGATCGGAACCGTATCCGAACTACAATCGCATTATGCTGTCCTATGTTTTGGCAGGAGAAGCGACCGCCCAAGATATATACCTCAATACGTATGAGTGGTATTCGGACAACGGAATACGGCTGTATACGGGACATACGGTTACGGATATCGACGCGGAGGCCAGAACCGTAACGACGGATCAAGGCGTGACGGTGCCGTACGACAAACTGGTTCTCGCGACCGGCTCGAACCCGTTCATGCTTCCTCTTCAAGGCGCGGATAAGGAAGGCGTGATGGCGTACCGTACAATTCAGGATTGCGAGAAAATGATCGAGGCATCTCGAACCTACAAGAAGGCGGTCGTCATCGGCGGCGGATTGCTCGGTCTGGAGGCGGCCCGCGGATTTTTGAATCTCGGCATGAAGGTGGACGTCGTCCATTTGATGGATGCGATTATGGAAAGGCAGCTTGATCGGACGGCGTCCGAGATGCTGAAGAATGCGTTGGAAGAGCAAGGGATGAATTTCCTGCTGGGCAAACAATCGGAGGAAATCATCGGGGACGCGCGTGTAACCGGATTGAAGTTCAAAGACGGCACGTCCACCGACGCGGATCTGATCGTCATGGCGGTAGGCATACGCCCGAATGTCGAGCTGGCGAAGAAGACGGGAATCGAGACGGCTCCGGGCATCGTCGTGAGCGACTACATGGAAACGAGCATACCGGATATTTACGCCGTAGGCGAGTGCGCTACGCATCGGGGAATTACCTACGGACTGGTCGCTCCGCTCTATGAACAAGGCGCGGTTCTCGCTAAAGTACTGGCCGGCGCGGACACTGCACCGTACGAAGGTTCGCTGCTTTATACCAAGTTGAAAGTGTCCGGCGTCGATGTGTTTTCCGGCGGCGAATTCGCCGATGCTCCGGATACGAAAGCGATCCGAATTCATGACGACTTCTCCGGCATTTATAAAAAAGTAGTTATCCGCGACAACAAAATTATCGGTGCTGTCTTGTTCGGCGATACGAGCGAAGGCTCCAGGCTAATGCAGATGATACGCGCCGGTGCGGATATTAGCGGCATGGAGAAAACGGCGATTTTGCGAGAAGCCGGGGCGGACGGCGCTTCTGCCGATGGCGCCGGGGTAGCAAGCATGAGCGACGATGCGATCATTTGCGGCTGCAACGGCGTAAGCAAAGGAACGATCTGTTCCGCGATCAAAGAACAAGGCCTAACGAGCGTGGAGGAAGTCAAAAATTGCACCAACGCTTCCAGGTCATGCGGCGGCTGTAAGCCGCTTGTGAAAGATTTGCTCGCGCTGACTTTAGGCGAAAGCTTTGAGCATGATGCGGTAAAAGAGACGATATGCGGATGCACCGATTTATCGCGCGATGAAGTGGTCATCGGGATCCGGGACAAAGGGTTGACCCATATTCGGGAAGTCATGAACGTGCTCGGTTGGAAAAACGACGAGGGCTGTACGAAGTGCCGTCCTGCGCTGAACTATTACTTGGGCATGATCTATCCGACCACCTATAAAGATGAAAGCAAATCGAGACTTGTTAACGAGCGCATGCATGCAAATATTCAGAAGGACGGAACGTATTCGGTCGTCCCCCGAATGTACGGCGGCGTAACGACTCCTGCCGATTTGAAAAAAATCGCCGATGTGGCGGTGAAATACAACGTTCCTACGGTGAAACTGACCGGAGGTCAGCGGATCGATCTGCTCGGCGTAAAGAAAGAAGATTTAACCGCGATGTGGCAGGATCTCGATATGCCTTCGGGCTACGCTTACGGTAAAGCGATCCGGACGGTAAAGACGTGCGTCGGGGAAGATTACTGCCGATTCGGCACAGGGGATGCAATGGGGCTCGGCATTAAGATCGAGAAGCGCTTCGAACGGCTTAACACCCCGGCGAAAGTGAAAATGGCGGTCTCCGGCTGCCCGCGTAACTGCGCCGAGTCGGGCATCAAAGATTTGGGCGTCGTGTCCGTGGACGGCGGTTGGGAGCTGTATGCCGGCGGCAACGGCGGAGTCAAGGTTCGCGTAGGCGACCTGCTGGCCACCGTCAAAACCGAAGACGACGTGATCGAATATGCGGAAGCGTATCTCCAATATTACCGCGAAACGGGAAATTACGGGGAGCGCACCTCGGAATGGATTGTCCGAGTAGGGTTGGAGCACGTTCGCAGCGTGCTCGCAGACGAATCGCAGCGGAACGCGCTGAGAGAACGAATCGACGTTGCATTGTCCGTTACGCAAGACCCTTGGAAGGAAGCGGTGCGCAGCGAGACGATACAGAAGCAGCTGTACGAAGTCGTTGAGTTGAAATAACGCTGGGAATGCGTGCGGTAGCGAAATCGGATGCTTTACCGCGCGCGACCGTCCCGTCTGTAATCCGGAGTACCTAAATCGAGAGGAGCGAAAAATGACATATGGAAATCAAAGTGCATATGGATTCTGCACCGAATTGGATAGCGGTGGCATTATTTGACGAATTGCCGGTACAGTCCGGGAAAACAGTCCGCTATCACGGCTTGGAAATTGCTTTATTCCGTTTCACTAGCGGGAAGGTGCATGCCGTACAGAACCGTTGTCCGCACAAGAACGGCGTGCTTGCGGAGGGGCTTGTCTGCGATGAGCACGTATATTGTCCGATGCACGAGAGAAAAATCCATATCCCTTCCGGTAACGTCCAAAAGCCGGATACGGGCTGCGTACAAACTTATGAAACGAAAATTGAGAACGGCCAAGTATACATTGCACTGCCTGAGGAACGCGAAGTCGCGGTTTGATCCGACACATTTCCATGCGGTTCGGTCGGTGAGACCGTGCCGCTATTGCAAGGTTGGGCCTGACTAAGATTATAGAGAGGGGGGGCGGCATATGAGCATACAGACGGCAGCGCCGATGACGGTCAAGCAAACTTCGCACTGCTGCTTTTGCAGCATGCAGTGCGGTATGGAGCTGGTGCCGGGGGACGACAAGCCGGGACTAACGATTCGGCCGAGCCCGATCTTCCCGGTAGCGACGAACCGGTTATGTCAGAAAGGTTTGAACGCGCTGGATCATGTCATCCATGAAGAACGGATTATGACGCCGCTCCGCAGGCCTGTCGTTACGAATGCAGCGGAAGGCAAACGTGGCAGCGTGGACCCAAATTCCGCTTGGGAGCCTGCTGCCTGGGACGAGGCGCTGCCCGAGATAGCTGAACGCATTCGCGATATTCAGCACCGCTATGGCAAAGACGCCGTAAGTGTGTATGGCGGTGGATCGCTGACGAACGAAGTCTGCTATTTGCTCGGCAAATTTGCGCGCGTCGCGCTCAAAACCCGCTACATCGATTATAACGGCCGCTATTGTATGTCATCAGCCGCGGCGGCGGCCGGACAATCGTTCGGACTGGATCGCGGCATGACGATGCCGCTGTCCGAAATCAAAAACGCCAAATATATACTGCTCGCGGGCACGAACATTGCCGAATGCCAGCCGACGATGATGCCGTATTTGCTCGAAGCGAAAAAGAACGGCGCCATCATTGTGACCATCGATCCGCGTAATACGATGACCTCCAAGTCGGCTGATATCCATGTGCGGCTGCAGCCCGGATTCGACTCCGTCTTCGTGAACGGACTGCTGCACGTCATGATCCACGAGAATTTGTACGATCGTACGTTCGTGAACGAACGTACTCACGGTTTCGCGGAGCTTGCCGCAGCCGTCGAAACGTTCACACCGGCAAAAGTCGAGGAATGGACCGGCATCCTGGAAAGCGTGACGCGTACCATCGCCCGGGGCTTTGCCAAAGCGGAAACCGGGATCGTGCTTACGGCCCGAGGGCTTGAACAGCAGTCCAACGGCGTGGAGAACACGAAAAACTACATTAATTTGGCGCTGTTGACGGGGAAAATCGGCCGGCCGGGCTGCGGATACGGTGCCGTGACCGGGCAAGCGAACGGGCAAGGCGGACGAGAGCACGGCCAAAAAGCGGATCAGCTCCCCGGCTATCGGTCGATCGAGGACCCGGCTGCGCGGGAGCATATCGGGAACGTATGGGGCATCGATCCGGCGGAGCTTCCGGGTAAAGGCGTCTCGGCTTATGAAATGCTGCAAAAAATAGACGAAGGCGAAATTAAAGCGATGATCGTCATCGGGTCGAATCCTGTCGTCTCCAGCCCGAACAACCGAATGGTCGAGCGGGCGCTGGGCAAGCTGGAGCTGCTCATTGTTGTCGACCTGTTCGAGACGGAAACCGCTCGCTATGCGCACTGGTTGTTACCGGGATCGTCGTTTTTGGAAGCCGAGGGGACGCTGACCAATCTGGAGGGACGCGTGTTCCACCGAGCTCAGGCGATGGAACCGCCTGGTGAATGCAAGCCGGACTACTGCCTTATTTGCGAGCTGGCCGAACAGCTGGGCGAAGGCGCCTATTTCCGGTACGCTTCCGCCGAGCATATTTTCGAGGAAATGAGGCGCGCCACAGCCGGAGGCAAAGCCGATTACAGCGGGATCACTTACCGGCGCTTGAAAGAAGAACAAGGGGTTTTCTGGCCTTGTCCGGCTGACAATCATCCGGGATCGCCGTTGTTGTTCGCCGACCGGTTCGCGCATCCGGACGGTAAAGCCAGATTGTTCGGCATTCAGCCGAAAATGCCGGCGGAGCCCATCGACGAAGAGTATCCGTATATATTGACAACGGGCCGAGTGGGCAGTCATTATTTAAGCGGAGCGCAAACCCGGCGCACTTCGGCGTTAATGAAGAAAACTCCGGTGCCGGTCGCGGAAATACATCCTTGGCTCGCCAAGCGTATCGGCCTTGGTGTCGGCGATTTTATTCGCATAACGAGCCGGCGCGCATCGCTTGTGTTTTCCGTCAAGGTGACCGAAGGCATTCAGCCTCGGACCGTGTTCGTTCCTTTTCACTGGGGCGGGGAGCTTAGCGTGAACCGTTTGACGATTGATGCGCTGGATCCGGTTAGCCGAATGCCGGAATTCAAGCTTTGCGCCGTTAAGATCGAAGCGTTCAAACAAGAAGCGAATTGAACGCGACACAATACAGCCGTTATTGATAAGCAGCCCTATGCCTTCAGCATAGGGTCGTTTTTCGTGCGCTGCTCCCGGAAACGATCAAATCGGGATCGGGAACAGGACTTTCCGCAAAGCCGGCGAATATTACGGGGGCGGATACAAATAACAAAAAAAGGAGGACCTCGTTTGAAAATCGGACTTATCGGAGATATACACGGCAGGGTGTTCCACACGCTCGCGGTCGTGACCGCATGGCAGATGCATCATAACGTGCGACTGGATTTGTTGATTCAGGTGGGAGATCTGGGGGCTTATCCGGAGCCGGATGAATCGCTGCGCAACCATCGGTTCTACAGGCAAGATCCATCGCAGCTCGATTTCAGTCGTCTCATTCATGCCGAAGCGGAGAAGGGGCTTCCCGAGGATTTACGTTTGATCAGAAACATGTTGTCGAATCCGATCTATTTTATAAGAGGCAATCATGAAGATTTTGCATGGCTGGATCGACAAGCGGCAAGCGGAAGCGGCGGTGTGAGCAGCATAGATCCGTATGATCTGTTTCGTTACGTACAAGATGGCACCGTTTTGCAGGTCGGCGGTACGACGATCGGTTTTTTGGGCGGAATCGAAACGGTCAATCCGGAGGATGAACGGGAGATTGACCAACGGCAGTATAAGCGCCTATTCACTGTCCCGCCGCAAGAAATCGACATCCTGATTACGCATGACACGCCTTACGGCGTCGGTACGAATTATTATGGAGAAACGCAGGGCTCGAATCAAATTACTGCGCTCGTGGAACGGCTTCAGCCCAAATATTTGATCGCGGGCCATTACCATCATGTGATCGGGCCGCGCAAGTACGGAAACACTACGTACCTTGGCCTCAACGTAATCATGAACCTTCGCAGGGATAATGCGAGTAGCGCGATCGAGCCTGGGTGGCTGGTCATTCTCGATACCGAGAAGGATGAACTGGCGCCGGTAGAAGACGAATGGCTTGCCGGGTTTGGCAAACACTTTCATTTCCACGATTACTGTGCTAATCTAAGAACGATTCACCGCCCGTAGACTGCCAGGTTGCCCAGGTGCATCCGGCAGTCTTTGTCGTTGGCTGCGGTTTTATTTCTTGGCGCGGGAACAAAATCACGCACCATTTGTTCGGTGACGAGCGCCCGGGTGGGGGAAATGCCGTTTTGCGCATGCTTGTTAATGCGTATCGTCCATTCGTTGATCGCGTCGACATGGAACGGTTGTCCGGCGGCACACCGAGCTACCGCATGATCGATGGCATGTTCCCTCGCTTCTTCAAGTTCGAGAAATTGTTCCAGATGAGAATGTTGTTTGCGCGTGTGGGCCGTGATGGCTTCGTGTACACTCATTGTTTGCAGCTCCTTCATCAATAACGATCCAAATATTGAAATCATACTACAAAATAAAGAATAGTGACAATCGGTAACTTGTTAGAAGTTGAGCGTAAGCTGGCTGGAACATGTTCTTACGATCGAGTTTTGGCGATGAAAACGAACATTCACTAGGGGGAGAAATGATGACGAAAGCGCAAGAACGGTTTGAAATTTACGATGAAGAGATGAAGCCCATTGGCACTGCAACCCGTTCGGAGACGCATGCCCGCGGTTATTGGCATCGTACGTTTCAATGCTGGATCTGGGACGGCACGAGTGAACAACCTGCCTTGCTGTTTCAAGAGCGGCATATGGAAAAAGATACATTTCCCGGGTTGCTCGACATTTCCAGCGCCGGCCATTTGACGGTAGGGGAGGGGGTTGAGGACGGAGTTCGCGAACTGGAGGAAGAATTGGGGCTCAAAGTGTCTCTCGATCAATTGATCCCATGCGGTATATACAAGTATGAAAAATTTTTGAGCAACGGACTCATCGACCGTGAGTTTTGCCATGTATTTGTATTGGAGAGCCGCCTGTCACTTTACGATTACAAGCTGCAGCCGGATGAAGTAACCGGTCTGTTTTGGATGCCGCTTGAAGAGGTGCACCGTATGGCGGAAGGACAGCCGTTAACCTGGCGGCTGAGCGGCGTCTCTCTCCATGCGGACGGCATGCTGCATTCATCGGAGAAGACGGTGGGCGCCTCCGATTTCGTTCCGCATAAGCGCGATTACTACGAGCTGATTTTGCGGGCGATTGAGAAGCGCCGAGGCGAAGCTGGATGAACCAATTGGAACGAGAAATCCAACCGGGAAATGGAAGAGGGAAATGAGTGCGGAAATAGCCGTATCATTTCCCGGGCAAGCGCAGGACTCGACTTCATTTTCACAATTATTAGAGTTTTTCGACAATTCCGACAAAATGTCTGAAGTGATGGACGAATGCGACGGTATCAGCGAATGGAGACTGGCTTGTCGCTATGCATCCAGGCACATCAAGCGCTTCCCTGACGAGCAAAGGAACCATTCCCGTTGAAAGCTGCCGAATTATGCCGTTTGCCCGGGCAGTTCCGCTTACGTCAAAAAGAAACTTACAAAATAAATTAGCTTCATTAATAATTAATTTCGTTTATCATTAACGAGATTCGACATCGATCGTCAAAAACGTCTTCATGACTCCGCCCGGCTGTACATAAACGAGCTCTTCCTTGCGATTTAGCTCGTCCGTACGCGCCATCCACGGCTCTACGCACAGAAAAGGTTTGCCTTTGACTCCCCATAAAACGACATACCGAAAGTCCTTCCCGTAAGTCATGCGAATGGAATAGCCCGTAGCTGGCGAAAAAGCGATTTCGCTACGGCTTGCATCGAGGAAAACGACGGATTCCACTTTGGCGCTCATTTCCAGCGGGCCTCCATCATACGGTTTGACTTCCCCGTCGTTGTAATCGTAGTAAGACGAGGCATCGGTTTTATATGCAACATCGGTATGCTCCGCCGCAAAATACGGATGAAAGCCGGGATACATCGGCATCGCTTCGGCATCCGAACGGTTCCAATATTGTTGTTCGACCGTAAGCCGGCCTTCTTTCAACCGATAAGTAAAACGAAGTTCGAATGCGAACGGGAACGATGCGATCGTGCTTTCGTCGCTGGACAAGCCTAACGTAATGGCGGCCCCGTCCGAAGTATCCGTTTCTACCACTTTCCACGAAGCATTCCTCGCAACCCCGTGATTTTTCATTGCATACGATTTCCCTTGCCATTCGTATGTTCCTCCGGACAATTGCCCGGAAATCGGGAACAGTACCGGAATGCCTCCGCGTATATTCGCATCCGGATCATAGAACGTTTCTTTGTCGAGATAGAGCAGTTCCGTACCTTTATTTCCGTAGCTAATGACGATGCCGCCGCGTTCAGGACAGAGCCGGAACCATGAATTCGTGCTCTGCTCGGTTGCTTCATAAATATCGTATCGGTCCGTGAACGTTTGAATTGAATAATTGGACATGGCGATTCTCCTTTCATTTCCATTTGTCATCATACCACAATCGAATTCGCTTTGCTCTGACCGCTTGTTCGCAACGCATATTATTGCTTTCAATGCCGTTTTCTTAAAATTGTTATATTTTGCTTTCATATGTTTCGATATCCAAGTGGCGGCGATTTATATAAAATTAAAAGGATGAGGCCTGTTGTGGAAAAAGCTTACAATGAACGAGGTGCGGAGCCATGTTGAAAAAATTTCAGTACATCCCCCCGAAAAACGGTTACCCCGAATGGAACAACAATCCGGATATTTTCGAGTTGAACCGATTGCCTGCCCATGCGACGTTCATGCCGTTCGATACGGTAGAGGAAGCGTTGAAAGGCGATCGCTCGGCATCGCGATACTATTTGTCGCTGAACGGCAGATGGAAGTTCAGCTTTGCCGAAACGGCAGAGAATCGGGCTGTCCGCTTCTATGAGCAGGATTTCGATACGAGCGGTTGGGCGGATATCGAGGTGCCGTCCCATTGGCAGCTGCAGGGCTATGATTATCCGCAATATACGAATGTCCGTTATCCATGGGAAGGGAAGGAAGACATCCGGCCGCCCTTCGCTCCGGTAAAATATAACCCCGTAGGTTCGTACGTTCGCAGCTTCGAGGTTCCTTCCGAATGGGCGGGACGACCGGTACATATTTCGTTCCAGGGCGTGGAGTCCGCTTTCTATGTATGGCTTAACGGCGATTTTGTCGGATACAGTGAAGATACGTTTACACCGGCTGAATTCGACCTGACGCCTTATTTGCAAGAAGGCGACAACAAGCTGGCTGTTGAGGTGTACCGCTGGTGTGACGCAAGCTGGCTGGAGGATCAAGATTTTTGGCGGTTAAGCGGCATTTTTCGCGAGGTTTATTTGTTTGCGCCCCCGTCGGTGAGTATATACGATTTTGCTGCGGATCCACGGCTAGATGATGAGCTGGTGCAGGGTGATCTTGCGGTGCGGGCAAAAATCGTCGATTACTACGAGAGCGGGAGCGGGCCGGTTACCGTGGAGGCGATGCTCTATGACGGCGGGCCGTCAGGTTGGCAGCCGCTCTGGGATGCGCCTTTGAAGGCTGCGGGTACGCCCGTGAAGGAAGGAAATATGGAACTTCACGTGGCTGGTGCCGTCAAGCGGCCCCGTCTATGGAGCGCGGAACATCCGAATCTGTATACGCTCGTTTTGAGCTTGAAAAATGCCGACGGCCGGCTGGTCGAAACCGTTAGCTGTCGAATCGGTTTCCGTCGGTTCGAGCTCAAGGACGGCTTGATGCAAATCAACGGCAAACGCATCGTATTTAAGGGCGTTAACCGTCATGAGTTTTCATGCGACTCCGGACGTGCCGTCACTTATGAAGATATGGCGCGCGATATTAAGCTGATGAAATCGCACAACATCAATAGCGTCCGCACCTCCCATTACCCGAATCATCCTCTGTGGTACGACTTGTGCGACGAGTATGGGCTTTATGTGATCGACGAAACGAATCTGGAGACCCATGGTTCGTGGAAATACGGGCAAAAGGATGAGGGCGATACCGTGCCGGGAAGCAAGCCGGAATGGACCGGTGCGGTGCTGGATCGTTGCAACTCAATGCTGCAGCGCGATAAAAATCATCCGTCCGTTATCATTTGGTCGCTTGGGAACGAATCGTTCGGTGGCGATAATTTTATCAAGATGCATGATTTCCTGAAGGCGTCCGATCCGACCCGGCTCGTTCATTACGAAGGCGTATTCCATTACCGTGCTTCCGAAGCCGCCTCCGATATCGAGAGCCAAATGTACACGAAGCCGGACAAAGTGAAAGAATACGCGCTCCGAAATCCGAAAAAACCGTTTATTTTGTGCGAATACAGCCACGCGATGGGCAGCTCCTGCGGCAATCTGCATAAGTACTGGGAGCTGTTCGACCGGTACCCCGTTCTGCAGGGCGGTTTTATATGGGATTGGATCGATCAGGCGATTCGTACCCGAACACCGGAAGGCGTATCGTATTTGGCCTATGGCGGTGATTTCGGAGATACGCCGAACGACGGCAATTTTAGCGGCAACGGGTTGATTTTTGCCGACGGTTCCGTTACGCCGAAAATTTATGAAGTGAAATATTGCTATCAAAATGCCCGCTTTCGCGCGGAAGATTTGCGGAACGGGACGATCGAGATCACAAACCAAAACTTGTTCACGAATTTGAACGAGTACGATCTGGCATGGCAGCTGTTGAACAACGGGAACGTCGTGAGCGACGGCCGAATCGAAGTTGATATCGCGCCTTTGAGCAAAGAGATCGTCCGACTGCCCTACCGTTTGCCGGAGCAAGCGGAATTCGGGGACGAATACATGCTCAATGTCAGCTTGTTGTTAAAAACGGATACGGCTTGGGCGAGACAGGGGCACGAGGTCGCCTACGCGCAATTTGCGCTGCCGGTCGTTTCAACTGTGCAGGCCGCTTCTTCATCCGACTTGCTTGCATCCGGTTTGCGCATGCAGCAGCAGGACGACCGACTGAAGGTGCAGGGCGACGGATTTGCCGTTACGTTCGACCGCCGTACCGGTTCGCTCGTCTCGTACCGGATCGGTGAGGCGGAACTGTTCAGGGAAGCACCGGCGCCGAACTTCTGGAGAGCTTTCACGGATAACGACAAAGGGAACAAGC
This sequence comes from Paenibacillus allorhizosphaerae, assembly GCF_910594985.1. Lineage (GTDB taxonomy): Bacteria > Bacillota > Bacilli > Paenibacillales > NBRC-103111 > Paenibacillus_G > Paenibacillus_G allorhizosphaerae. The sequence goes on along the minus strand of NZ_CAJVCE010000003.1, from coordinate 281,133 downwards.
TGCAGGAGCGCTGTGCGGTCTGGAGAAACGCCGGAGCGAATCGCCGGTTGACACGGTTCCAGATCGAGGAGCTGCCGGGTCAAATCGTCGTGCGCACGCAGTTCGAGCTTGCGGAAGCCGCTTCGTTGTGCGCCGTCACATATACGGTACGCCCCGACGGAGAAGTAACCGTACGTCAAGATTTGCAGCCGGGCGCCGGACTTCCGGAAATACCGGAGATCGGTACCTTATTCGTGCTGGACGGCTCCTTGGCGAACTTGACATGGGTTGGCAACGGTCCGCATGAAACGTACTGGGATCGCCAAGCGAGCGGCCGAATCGGCCGGTACGAAGGCCGGGTGGCCGACCAATATGTGCCGTACTTGCGGCCGCAGGAGTGCGGCAACAAAACGGAGGTACGCTATGCCGAGCTGACCGACGGCCAAGGTATCGGCTTGCGCATTACCGGAGAGCCCGTATTCGAGCTGAACGCACTTCCATACACGCCATCGGAGCTGGAGGCAAGCGATCACGGCTATAAGCTCCCGGTCAGTGATAAAACGGTGCTTCGCGTGAACGCCCAGCAGATGGGCATCGGAGGCGACGACAGTTGGGGAGCCCGGACGCATCCGGAGTATACGCTGTACGCCAACCGTGCTTATTGTTACTCGTTCCGGTTGAAAGGGATTCACAACACGCAACCTTTCAAAGGTTAAACGAAACTCCAAGGACTCCAAGCTGCTTTGTAATTGGCTTGGAGTTTTCTTATGCGCATCTGGCCAGGCAGGAAGTGTGCGTGCGGCTGCATGCATAATATTTTCGTCCTTGAAGATACTGGAAGTAACAAACCATCAAGAGGTGCACATCATGTATAATCGTTACTCGCTAACCGCCGACATATCGGAGCTGATCGACTACTTTCGCGTTGCCGACAGTCCAATAGCTTATAAGCCGTCTGCGTATTATACGCCAATGCAGCAAATACCGGTGATTTGCCATGTCAAAGGAGAAAAACGACTTCAAGAGTTTCGCTGGGGCCTGATGCCGTTCTGGGCAAAGGATGCCGTCAACGCGGACAGCGAGTTTGTGATGGAAAAACGAGCTTATCGGCGCATCGTCGCCAAGCAGCGGTGCATTATCCCGTGCACAAGCTTTGATGTCCGGCAAGGGGAAGGAAAGGACAAGCAGTCCATGCGGATTACGCTCCGGGATAAGAAGCTGTTCGGTATAGCAGGGCTGTATGAGCTATGGAGAGACTCGAGGGGAAACGAAGAAGGAAAGTGCACGTTGCTGACAACACGCGCCAACCGCTTGATTTATGAGTATTCTCACGCCATGCCGGCGATACTGCGCGATGACGAAATGGAATCCTGGCTGGATTCGGACCGGAATCAGGACACGGATTACTTGCAAACATTGTTGAAGCCGTATCATCCCGAACTTATGCGCGCCTTTCCCGTTCGTGTCAAAACAAACGGCCTCACGATCGAGCCGAAAGATGATATTGAAGCGCTCCCGGCCAAATATGCGGTGCTCAAATAAGCCGATATTAAATTTAGGCATGATATTCCGTGGATATGCGCGTTTACTGGTTAAATTCCCTCGCGTCAAGTTTTTATGATTTTACGTTCAATGCGCCATGTTTCATGTCATGGAAACGAAGCCCGTTCGCTGGTAACGACGATACGGGCTTTTTGATGTGCGCCACGCATACAATGCGCAGCATTTTGAGCAGGCGCTGCGATACGGACAAGTCACGTTGATGGCCTCGGAAGAAACGTCAGGCACTTTGACGGAGCTTGGCTATTTGGAAGATAGGCTCAGTGATTTGCGACTTTCTCGTACGGAAGGGATCGATGCCGTATTGGCCGAGCACCGGCTCGATGCATAGCTGTTCCCGTCCACGGCGGGCGCCAGCATTGCGGCGAAGGCGGGGTATCCTTCCATTGCCGTACCCGGCGGTTACACGGCGGACGGCAAGCCGTTTGGCCTGTGCTTCACCGGCTCGGCTTACAGCGAACCGACGTTAATCCGGCTTGCTTATGGGTTCGAGCAGTCGTTTCCTATACGAAGGAAACCGGATCTAAGTCAATAGTTTGTGCCATCCCGAAGCAAGGTCGCCCAACAGCCGTACTTGCTTCGGCTTTGCTTGGATGCGAAAACCGTATCCGATCATTGAGGTCAAAAAAAACAGGAATCATAGAGCGCATTTCGGCGCATATAAATCTTCTATTTCGTAGCTATATTTTGTATGATGGACGTGTAGGGTGAAGTCTCAAAGATTCGAGGAGGTGGCCGGGTGATCAAACGGATTGGGCATTTGGCGCTAACCGTGCAGGATATGGAACGTTCCCTGCAGTTTTATTGCGGCGTGCTAGGATGCAAGAAAGCGTTCGAACTCCATAACGACAAGGGTGAACCTTGGATCGTCTACATCAAAGTGTGCGAGGGGCAGTTCATTGAGCTGTTCTATGGAGGCGAGAACAAGCCGGAAGCGGTACCAAGACCCATCGGCTTCAACCATCTGTGCCTGGAAGTCGACGATATTCATGCGATCGCGGCACATTTGAAAAAGAACGGCATTACGCTCGACGTAGAGCCCAAACGCGGCAAGGATGGGAACGATCAATGCTGGGTGAAAGATCCGGACGGCAACCGGATTGAATTCATGAAGTTGAATCCCGGTTCGCCGCAATTGAACAGCTAATAGAGAGAAGGATGCCAGATGACAGCGAAGTTTTGTATGGAATGCGGACAGCTTATGGCAATGAAGGACATCGGCGGCACGGACCGGCTGGCTTGCACGAGCTGCACGTTCGTTCATTGGGGCAATTACAGTATCGGCGTAGGGGCGCTTGTCGTCCGGGACGGCAAAGTGCTGCTTGTGCGCCGGGCGATTGAACCGGGCAAAGGCAACTGGACCAATCCCGGCGGCTATATCGAGCAGCATGAGCCGATAGAGGAAACCATTGTGCGTGAAGTGTACGAGGAGAGCGGGGTACGCGCGAAAGTTAAGGAAATTGTCGCGCTCCGCGATCAGCCGAGAGACGTACATAACGTTTATATCGCATTCAGTATGGAATACTTGGAAGGAGAACCGGAGCCGGATGGATTCGAGTCCGACGGAGCCGGATTTTTCAGTCCGGAGGAAATGAAGCAGATGAAGGTCGCGACTTTCACTGAGTGGCTCGTTGACATCGCCCTGAACCGGCACGGCAGCGGACTTCGGGCGGACAAAGAGCCGATCGCTTCGTTCAACGGTTTCGGTTTCTCCAATTCCGTTAGCAATTAAAGGAGGCGTATGAGGATGCTGCAGCGTCAGATGGGCCGACTGGGCTATATGAGCTCTGTCGTGATGTTCGGGGCCGCCAAGCTTGGCAACGTGACGCAGGAGGAAGCCGACGAATCGGTCCAGTTCGCCTTGGATCACGGGATCAACCATTTCGATACGGCTGCCAGTTACGGCGATGCGGAGCTGCGTATGGCCCCTTGGATGAGCAAGTATCGCGAACGCGTGTTTTTGGCTACAAAGACCGGGGAACGGACGAAGGCGAAAGCGAAGGAGCAAATTTACCGCTCGCTCGAACGGCTGCAGGTCGATACGCTCGATTTGCTGCAGCTTCATGCCGTCGGCGACCTGGCCGAGCTGGATAAAGCGCTTGGCAAAGGCGGGGCGATCGAAGCCGCCATCGAAGCCAAGGAGGAAGGCATTGTGAAGGCGATCGGCATTACCGGTCACGGGCATCTAGCGCCGAGCACGCATCTGGAGGCGCTGCGCCGTTTTCCGTTCGAGACGGTGCTGACGCCGCTCAATTACCGCTTGTACGCAATACCCGAATACCGCGAAGCATTCGATGCATTGCTTGAAGAAACGAAGAAGCGGGACGTCCCGCTTCGGGTCATCAAGGCGATCGCCAGAAAGCCTTGGGAGGAAGGGCAGGAGAGGCGATACGCCACCTGGTACGAACCGTTCGACGAGCAGCGGGTAATTGACGCCTGCGTGAACTTTGTGCTCTCCTTCGATGGCATTGCCGGCTTCGCAAGCGCCGGGGATATTCGGTTGCTGCCGAAAATCGTGGACGCCGTCAATCGATTCGAGCCGGGGAAACGGGAGGAAGCCGAGCAGCTATTGAAGCTGGCCGCCCCTTACGAGAGTCCGTTCGGCTCACCAACTTCCATCGCATAGCGCGGAACGATCCGCAATTTTGTGATGCCGCACCGCATCGTGCATCTCCTGTATACGCGCGATGTGAACTTGTCAAGGGGTGTCCCTGTGCCTTGTATAGGCGCAGGAGACGCCCCTTTCTTGTAAAATGGCTGGCCGCACCAACGGCTGCGCAACGGAATTCCAATGTATGAACTTACATATATAGGAGAAAATAACAATCGATTGTTGACCGGACAACCGGAGACCTCCAAAAACTAGAGCTAGCACATTACTAGCTGCAAGGTGGTCGCATATGCAACGAAAGAAACATTGGGAGCTCGTAGCAGTATGTACCGTACCGTTAATTATGACGCTCGGCAATTCCATGTTCATTCCCGTATTGCCAACCATGAGCAAAATGCTTCATGTGAGCCCGTTTCAGAGCAGTCTGCTCATTACGGTTTATTCGGTCGTCGCCATCATTTTGATTCCGATCGCCGGTTATTTATCCGACCGGTTCGGGCGGAAAAAAATAATGATTCCGAGTCTGATCATTGCCGGAGCGGGAGGGATTGTCTCCGGACTTGCGGCGCTGCTGCTTGGAGATAATGCGTATACGCTTATTTTGGCCGGACGATTGCTGCAAGGCGTCGGGGCGGCGGGCGCTGCTCCGATCGTGCTCCCGCTCGTAGGGGATATGTACAACAAGGAAAGCGATGTCAGCAGCGCACTCGGCATTGTCGAAACGTCCAACACCTTCGGCAAGGTGCTTAGCCCGATCATCGGATCGCTGCTAACGCTGCTTGCCTGGTACGCCGTCTTTTTGGCGATTCCCGTCTTCTGCGCGTTGTCCGTGCTGTTGCTTGCATTTCTGCTGAAAGCGCCGAAGCAGCAAGGAGAGAGCGGCACCTTTCACGAATTTTACGGTTCGGTTAAGCTTATTTTCAAACAAAAGGGCCGCTGGCTCTCCGCCATTTTTCTGGTCGGCGCGATCGGGATGTTCGAGCTGTTCGGATTATTGTTCTATCTTTCGGAGACGCTTGAGGAACGGTACGGTTTTGACGGAATCGTTAAAGGAAGCCTGCTGGCCGTACCGCTGTCGGTGCTTTGTCTGGCTTCATACATTACCGGTAAGACGATCGGGGAAAACAAGCGGCTCATGAAATGGCTCACCGTAATCGGTCTGCTGCTGCTGTGTCTCGCTTTGGTCGGGCTCGCCTGGTTACATGTGCGCGGTTTATGGGGCTTTTTTATTTTCATCGCAGCGGGAGGACTGGGGATCGGCATAGCGCTTCCGTGTCTGGATGCCTTCATTACGGAAGGGATTGAGAAAGAGCAGCGTGGGACGGTTAGCTCCATCTACAGCAGTATGCGTTTTGTCGGGGTTGCCGCGGGCCCGCCCTTGGTTTCTCTAGCCTTGACGTGGACGGCGCCGTCATTATTTTATTCGCTCGCAGCGGTAAGCTTGCTCGGGGTGCTTACGTCGTTATTCGCCATTCAACCGAAACAGGCAAGCCGCTGAGCGGCGTCCGTCGTCATTTGCTCGTTTGCATCTCCCGGCTAGGAGCCGGGGGATTTTTGTGTTGATTTCGGATTGCCGCTAATCGGAGCAATATTTGGAAAGGGTGATTGACATTATCACTAGTGTCATACTTTACAATAACTCCGAACCCAATAGAGAGGAGATGTATTACAATGGAGAAAAATGATCCGAACATGTTGAGGAATGAAAACATAGCAAAGGAGAAGGCGGAGGATGACGCTAACCGAGGCTCGAATGACCGCTTTCCGGTAACTGTGCTCGGAATGGGGCCGATGGGGAGGGCGCTCGCCGGCGCCTTTCTGAAGAACGGCCATCCTACGACGGTATGGAACCGTACACCTGGGAAAGCCGATCGCCTTGCCGCGCAGGGGGCTGTAAACGCCGCTACGGCTGCCGAGGCGGCAGCGGCCAGTCCGCTCGTCATTGTTTGCGTGCTCGACTATAACGCCGTACAAACGATCTTAGAATCCGCAGGCGCCGCTCTGAAAGGACGCACCGTCGTGTGTCTGACCGCCGATACGCCGGAGCGCGCGCGTGAGGCGGCTGCATGGGCAGCGGCGCGGGGCGTGGATTACCTCGACGGCGCGATTATGACCCCGACCGTCACCATCGGGTCGCCTGCCGCCGTCGTACTATACAGCGGGCCGGAGGCGGTGTTCGAGGCCCACCGGGGGACGCTGGCGAGCATTGGCGGTACCGCCACGCATCTCGGTACGGACCCCGGGAGAGCCGCGGCGTACGATATCGCGCTGCTCGATCTGTTTTGGACCACGATGAGCGGATATGCGCATGCGGTCGCGCTGGCCGGCGCGGAACATATCGCGGCAAGCGACTTCGCCGTGCATGCACAAGGGATTGCGGCAATCATGCCCGCCATCATGGTCGATCTCGCGCGTCAGGTTGATGAAGGTCGATACCCGGGCGACCAATCCAATCTTTTTTCGGCCGCGGCGGCAATGGATCATATTATTCACGCATCGCAGGCCCGGGGGATTGACGTCAATGTATTGAACGCAGCTAAAGCTTTCGTACAACGGGCGATTGACGAGGGCCATGGCGGCGACTCTTTCTCGCGCTTGACCGAGATGCTGAGGAAGCCGTCCGCGTAATCGTCACAGACATAGGCTTCATTACCTTAGCGATCGCTGCCCTGCAGGACGCGTCTTTGCTTCATTTGACGGATTTGCTGTTCAATCCGCTGCTGCACAACGACCAGCGAAAGCATTTGTTTATTGATTTCGCTTAATTTTTGTTCGTATACTTCCAGCATTTCGTCGCAGTATTCGTCCATTTTATAATCGGGATATTCATCGCCGCAATTCAACACTTGCTCGATGTCTTCCGTAGTTAAGCCTAGACCCAAATAAAGTTGGATCGTTTTCACCCGTTCCACCGCAGATTCGTCGAATTCCCGGTAATCATTGTCAAGACGCGTGGAAGTAAGCAGCTTTTTTTTCTCGTAATGCCGTATGGAACGGGCGCTGACGCCGGTCGATTTCGCCAATTGACTGATTTTCAAGTGATAACCCCCTGTCGTATAGTCCACTGTAAATTGTAAACTATAACACTAGTGTCAAGGTCAAGAAGATCGCAATAGATTATGGCTCCTCGGCCTAACACCACCGACGCTCCTTATTCTTTTAATTTATCTATCGCTTCAGCCATCGTCTTATCGGTCAAGTGAGCATATATTTGCGTCGTCTCGGGGGAGGCGTGTCCAAGCTGCTCCTGGGTTTTGTACAGATCGTTGCGCAAATAATAGTCGGTCGCGAATGAATGTCTCAGCTTGTGAACCGATAAGTACGGCTTTCCGAACCGCTTCGCGTATTTGATGACCATTTCCTGAATCGCCCGCTTGGTCATGCGCTCGCCTTCCTTTTTGCCGTTGGCAATAGCGAGGAAGAGCGCTTTTTCTTTTTTGGCGGGTTTATATTGCGGCTGGCGCAGCTCCAAGTACAGACTTAAATCTTCAACCGCTTCCTGCCGAAAATAGACGGGCGTCTTGAACGTATCGTCGTTCTTCCCTTTTCGGTAAACATAAGCGAGCTTTTTCTTCAGGTCGATGTCGTCCAGATTTAAATTGAACACTTCGGAAACGCGCAATCCGGAGTGAAGGATCAGGCTGACGATGCACGTATCCCGCGTTTTGTTAAGCTCGTACGAATAAAGTGCCTGCTTATTGCGGGCCACGTCCTCGGCGTAACCGTTCTTGACATAATCGATGAACTCGATAATTTCCGCTTCCTGCAGCAGTTTTCCCTCCAGCTTTGCCGCGGAATCTTTGGGCTTGTGCGTACGCTTGATTTCCACCTTCGCCATTACATTCCTTTTGAGCAACGGATAAAAATCGTCGTCTTCGGCAATTTGGCTCAAATAGTGGAAAAGTGAGCGCAAAGAAGAGAGCTTGCGGGAAATCGTCGTCCGGACGTTCGCGTTTTCTTTGCGAGTCGACAAAAACATTTTGAAATGATCGATGCTTTCCATATGCAGCTTTTCCAGGTCCGTCAGCGGGATCTCGCGTATCGCCGCAGCGGAGGTCAATCCTTCGGCCAGCAGCCAGGAAAAGAACGTTTCATAATCGCGCACATACTCGAGCAAAGACGAAGGGGAGAGGTCTGGCAATTTATAATTGATAAATTTTTCGACGTACCACGGCATCGCCGGAAGCTTTTTTTCCAGCTCATGGCGATCCTTCACTTTTATAATGTTCATAAGGAACGGTTCACCTCAATTCAAACGAAAAATTCGAAATTGTACATATTCATTATTAAGTTATTAAGTTACATTGCTCAGGCCTGCGTTGTCTTCGCTTTCAAAAGCATACCATGTTTCAGGAAAGCAAGAAAGGCATGAGCTCGTTCGCGCGTACCGGGAAAGGGCGGACAAAGCTGCGTAAAAAAAGAGCAGCGCAACCTAGCGGTTGTTCTGCTCCTTATATGGATCTCGATCGGTTTCGATGCCGAACTAAACAGTAATGACGTTGATGCCCGTTTCTTTGAAAAACTTGATCTGCGCCTCCGACGCTTCCGTGCCGGTAATGAACGTGTGCACGTCTGTTACCTGTGCGACGGTATGCAGCGATACTTTTCCGATCTTCGTGTCGTCTGCGACGACGATAACTTCTTGAGAAGCCTGGATCATTCCTTTTTTGGTCGGGACCAGCTCCGCTTCCGGATGAGTCAGCCCGAACTTCGGATGGATGGCCGGAATCCCGATAAATGCCTTGTTCACGTGAAGCGACTTCAAAATAGAATCGGTATACATCCCGTTGAGCATAAAGCTGGAATGGTACAGCGTTCCGCCGGTCACAATGACGGTAATGCCGGACGAATCGCGAAGCTCCGCAGCTACGTTCATGTCGTTCGTAATCACGGTAATATTTGAACGGTTCACGAGGTTTTGCGCGATATGCATCGTTGTCGTTCCCGAATCCAGAATGACATGATCGCCATCCTCGATGAGCGAAGCGGCCTTCTTGCCGATCCGCATCTTCTGATCCAACTGATCGCTGACGCGCTCGGTAAACGACGGCTCGATGTTCGCACCCTTGTCGACGATAACGCCGCCGTGCGTCCTGCGCAGCAAGCCTTCCTGCTCGATTTCGGCCAAGTCCCGCCGGATGGTTGCCTCATGTACGTGAAATTCTTTCGCGAGGGCACTGACGGTAGCTACATGTTTTTGTTTGACTAGTTCTACGATTCGCAATTTCCTTTCTGCTGCTAGCATCACAATCCCCCTTCAACTCGTCTATACTTTCATTATACCACGAAAATATGTTTTCATTTGCGCGCTTGTGTTTATTTCACCGTTATTACACATAATGTTAGACTATTTTAATAATGCCGCTCAGTCAAGTGATACTTTACAAAATATATACTTGACAGTCAAAAGGAATAGTTTGTAATATGTAAACAAACGCGCGCAAACATACAAGTTCGCGCACGATTCTGGAAGATTTACATATGAAAATAAAGGGAGCCAGGGGAAATGAGCGCATTTCAAGTGTATTGGCAAGCACATCGCGGGGGAGGAGCGTATGAAGCTCCGGATAATACGATGGTTGCCAATCGGTATGCTTGGGGCTTGGGGGGAATTCCGGAAGCAGACATCCGGACGACGAAGGACGGTATCATTGTTTGCCTGCACGACGATACGCCAGCCAGGACAACAACGGCGCCGGACGAAGTAAAGGACATGTCGATCGCTCAATTTACGTTTGAAGAAACGCGCGCGTGGGACGCCGGAGTCAAATTCGACGAGAAGTTTGCAGGGGAGCGAATCCCTTCCGTCGAAGAGATGTTCATCGAGATGCAAGGCAAGCCGGAGCGGCTCGTGTATCTTGATTTGAAAAACGTCGATCTGGAACAGCTTGGACGACTTATCGATCAATACGGCGTTAACGAGCAGGTTATTTTCACCCATAACAAGCAGGAAAATTGCGCACGCATGAAAACGATCGCCAAAGGCGTAAAAAGCATGCTGTGGGTCGGCGGTTCCGCGGACAAGATTAAAGCGACGTTCAATCAAGTGCGGGAATCCGGTTTTCAAGGACTGGATCAGGTGCAATTGCATTTGAAATCGCAGCAGCCGCAGCCGGGCTGGCATTACGATATCGAACCTGAGTTTTTGAAATATGCGCTTGCGGAGTCGGCAGCCGCCGGAATTGACCTGGAAGTGCTGCCTTTCCAGATCGACGAGCCATCCATGCACGGGCTGCTTGATTTGGGCATTCGTTGGTATGCTACGGACGAACCGGGCAAATTTGTGAAAAGCGTGCAATCGTGGCAAGCTTTGCAGCGGTCCTAATGAAACAAAGGATAAATCGTTTTACCAAAACGGAGGGGTTATGAAATGAAGAGAAAGAAAGCGATACCACTGCTGCTCAGCATGTCCATGCTCGGAGCGTTAGCCCTGACCGGCTGCGCCGGCGGCGCTAAGGAAGCTGCAAGCGGAGGAAACAAACCGGACGCGCCCAATCCAAACGCATACAATAACGAGCCGGTAACGCTGACGTTTTACTCCCACAACGCAGGGGTTTTGGCGGGCCCGGATTTGGAAGCGCTGATCACGAAACCGATCCAGGCGAAATATCCGAATATTACGCCCCAGCTCGTCACAGGGAAGCTGGACGCGTTAATTGCCGCCGGCGAAGTGCCGGATGTCATCTTGACGAGCAACTATTATTTGCTTGACCTGCTGCAACTGGGACTGGGCTCCGATCTGAACGAATTTATCAAGCAAGAAAAGATCGACATGAGTAAATTCGAGCCGGAAACCGTCAATACGATGAAAACCTTTAGCGATAAAGGGGAAACGTTCGGTATTCCTTACGCAATGAACTATGGACTCATGTTGTATAATAAGGACATTTTCGACAAATTTGCGGTTCCGCACCCGAAAGACGGCATGACTTGGAACCAAGTGATCGATTTGTCGCGCAAAGTGACGAGAATGGACGGGGGAACCCAATATGTAGGGCTTGATCTTCAAAGCCCAAGCATTTTGATCAGACCTTACGGTCTGGGCGTGGTCGACGACAAGCAGGAGAAATCGGTTCTGCAAACGGACGGATTTAAGAAAGTGCTTGGCCTTTATGAGCAAAACTATGCGATTCCCGGCAGCGTAGAACCTCAGAAAAAGTATTCATACGGTATCGATTATTTCCTTAAAGATCAAAAAACCGCGATGTTCCCTTACTGGTTAGCGGCGACGACGGCGCGTTTGCCACAGCTCCAGGAACCAGGCAAAGGCTTCAATTGGGATGTCGTTTCGTTCCCATCATTTGACGATAAACCGGGTATCGGCCGGGAAATCGACTTCCACCTGGCAATGGTCACGCCGACGAGCAAGAACAAGAAGGCGGCGTATGCTGCAATCAAAACCATCGTAAGCGAAGAAGCGCAAAAAGCAATGAACAGAGGAACGCGGATGACCGTTCTGAAAGATCCTGCCCTCAAGAAAGACGTCGCGGTGGACACGAAACTGTACGAAGGCAAAAACCTGCAAGGCATTTTCAAAGTAAAACCTGCGGGTCTGCCGAAAGCGACAAAGTATGACGTGAAGCTGTATCCGTTCCTGAGCGATGCCGCGAAAAGTATGGCTTACGACAAAACGGACGTCAATACGGTACTTAGAACGGCGGACGAAAAAGCGAATAAATACATTCAAGAAAATAAATAAAGGTTCGCCGTCAGAGATTGAGCAGGCCAACCGACAGCCTCTTGCGCAAGCAAGAGGCTGTTTTTTTGCGTTCATGCGCGATAAGTGTTTACGGATGCTTATTTATAGTAAAAATTGCTTGCCACACCCCAAGTATTGTTTATAATATGAATTAAATCGCGCACAAATAAACTATATACATACACAAATGAGCATCGTATGAATAGTTTATTGCAGCAACGAATTCATACTGAAGGAAGTGGACTTATTCATGATTACGAACAATGCATTGTCAACGAAATCCAGAGCTTTTCGTCTTACGAAGCCCGGCGAAGTAGTGGAAACGGTGCTTGAGCATCCGATTCCAAAAGACTTCGTTGTCGTGAAGCCCGCTTTGGCCAGCATTTGTCACGCCGATATGCGTTACTACATGGGCAACCGGCGTCCGGAAGCGCTTGCGCGCAAATTGCCGATGGCGCTTATACATGAAGGGATCGGCCATGTCGTCGATAGCAACAATACGAGCTTGAAGGAAGGAACGCGCGTCGTCATCGTTCCGAACATTCCCGGCTACTTGATAAACGGAACGTCGCCGGACGAATGCTGCCCTTACTGCCGTGGCGTGGCGGGTGCCAATTACTGCACGAACGGAAGATTTTTGTCCAGCGGCTTCGACGGTCTCGCGCAAGATCGACTCGTCGTTCCCGTGTCGTGCGCGATTCCGGTTCCAGACGACGTACCGGACGAGATCGCCGTGCTGTCCGAGCTGTGCTCCGTTTCGCATCAGGCGCTGAGCCGCATTCAAGACCGGCTGAGCGATGGCGAAGCGCGCGTAGTCGTATTCGGAGACGGACCGGTAGGATACTTATCCGCTGCGATGCTGCATCACGTATTCGGTCTGGGCGCAGACCGGCTTCATGTGTTCGGCGCGATTCCGGAGAAGCTGAACGAGTTCCAGTTTGCAACGCGCCATCTCGTGCAGGACTTCGACTTTTCATCAATTGAAGGCTTCGATGTGGCCGTCGAATGTACCGGCGGAAAATTCAGCGAAAGCGCGATTAATCAGGCAATCGATATTATGAACCGCGGCGGCAGCTTGATCCTGATGGGCGTTACCGAGGAGCGCGTGCCGATTAATACGCGGGATGTGCTGGAAAAGGGAATCACGCTGATCGGTAGCAGCCGAAGCTACTCGGTGGATTACCATCCGGTGCTGAAAGCGATGCGGGACCCGCAGTGCCAGCAAACGCTCGGACGGTTGCTGCCGGATCACTACAAGCAAATTCACGAGGTGAAAGATTTCGTAGCGGCCATGGACGAAGCGGCAGCGCATCGTGACTGGAAGAAAACCTATCTTCAGTTTCACTGGTAGGATCGGCCATCGGTAACGGGGAAAGCACCACACCCTGCCTCCGATAAAGAGCCGCAAAATATATACGGCAATTGGCAAATAACCCGGCAGCTCGGCTGCCGGGTTATTTGCTATGGTCATGCGCATAGCCTTGCATATACGATTTGCGGAATTCAAGCGGCGTCATACCTTCATACTGCTTGAACACGGAGCAAAAATAGCTCGTATCGTGAAATCCTACTTTGGCCGCCGTTTCACCGACCGTGATTTGATCGTTTTCGACAAGCAGCTCCTTTGCTTTTTGCAATCGTAGGCGGGTTAAATAAATGACCGGGCTCATTTGCACCGTTTGCTTGAAGATGCGGCATAAATATTGAGGCGATGCGCCGATCATCGCGGCCAGCCGATCGAGTGACAGATCGTCCCGGTAATTCGCTTCCATATGGGCGAAGACGGGCTGCAGCCGGCTGTGGGCGGTAGCTTGGGAACGGGCGCGGTCGGGATACAGCGCGTTTTTCAGATCGATCAGGAAGTTGTACAGTTTCCCGGAGCTTTTCGTTCCGCTGTCGGGACCGCTCACTTTGGACGACATATAAATATCGTTCAATCGCCGATCGAGCAGCTGCATGTTGCTGAGATGGTAGACGGAGGAGCGTTCGAGTCCGATTTGCTTAAGCAATGGAGCAACCCCGTACCCTTGAAAAGCGACCCAGTGCGTTTCCCAGGGAGATTCCAAACTATAGTATTCATGGGCCGTTTCCGGATAAATGAGGACGCCGGTATTTTCACGTAACGTGTGTTCCGAATCTTCGAGGTAAAGCTTTCCTTTGCCCGTGATGGTATGAAGCCAAATGTAATATGGGTAGCCGCTTAGACGGCGAATCGGCGGCTGATCCGCCGTTCCCCCGACGCAGTATACATAAAACGGAAGATGGACCTCGCTTTGAAGCAGAGGCAATATGAATTTTTTCATCGTATGTACCCCGGTTTCAATTATTCATATCGGTTCATATTTTTTGATTGCGGGTCGAAGCCGAAAAGACTTATGCTTTAAGGAAATTATGGAGTTTTACAGCGTTAGGTCTTGTTATCTTAAGAGTATAGAAAATTTAATCCTTTTAAAGCGCGAGCGCGCAAATGAAACTTCTGTTCACAAGAAAGCTTCATTTAAACACGAATGTATCTTCATCGGAAGGCTTCGTTCAGAAGCTTTTCTTCTACGTTAATATATTGACGTAAAATTCGCAATACCGTTTGTGAGCCGCATTGTAGGCGGCTGTTATGTGAAGGAGGAGAGCGGTTATGATCGTAGGGGCATTGGAGTCTGTGCTTATAGGAAAAGTGGACATTCGTTCGGCCGGACCGCGCTGTAAAATGCTGCTGGGCGATATCAACGGCGACGGCCGTATGGAGATTGTGATGGTGCAGCCCGACAATAGGAAGGATGTACGTTACATTCCGCATCAGGTGCAGTGTGTAACGGCATACCGTCTGGATGGCGCGATGCTGTGGCAGACCGGGAAGCCGCATCCCGATGCGGGCGGACCGGGTTCGGATTATCCGGCGCAAATCTATGATTGGGACGGCGACGGCGCACTTGAAGTTTTGTGCGTCATGAACGGTCGCTTGTGCGTTTTGGACGGGGCGACGGGCAAAGCGAAATCCGAGTGCGAACTCCCCGATCCGGAGGCGCATGATTGTATTGTGATTGCGAATTTAAGCGGCAGCGGCCGGCCGACGGATTTGCTTTTGAAAGACCGTTATCGCCGCATGTGGGCGCTTGATAACAGCTTTCGTCTGTTGTGGAAGCATGAAGGCAATGTAGGCCATTATCCTTGGGTGTACGATTTGGACGGCGACGGCCGGGATGAAGTGATGGCCGGATACGACCTGCTTGATCATCAAGGCCGAAAGCTGTGGAGCTGCAGCGATCTGGACGACCATGCCGACTGCATATGGGTCGGCGACGTGAATGGCGACGGCGCCCCGGAGCTTGTCATCGGCGGCAGCGTGACGGTGATGTACGACCGACACGGACGGGAGCTGTGGCGCTACGACGGCTCCATCGAGTCGCAGCACGTGGCGCTAGGCCGCTTCCGCAGCGATCTTCCGGGGCTGCAAATCGCCGGCCTTGACCGGATCGTCCGCGGGGATGCGGGAGGAACCCGCAAAGGAAAGGATGCGTTGTTCCTGCTTGATCATCAGGGGCGGCTTGTATGGAAGGAAGACCGCACGACCGACGGCTGGCTGACGATTATCGAGACGATCCGCGGCTGGGATGCCGGTTCACTGGACTACATTTTGGCTTATCGGCGAGGCGGCGGGTTGTTCCCCGCGTTGTACGACGGCTATATGAATGCCGTCGTTACATTCCCCGAAGACGGGTATGTCGCCCACGGGGATTTGTTCGGAACCGACCGGGAGCAGGTCGTCATCTACGGCAACGAAACGGCTGCCATATTCGGCAGTTCCGCATACGACTTGACCGCCGCTTCTTCCGGCAAACCGCTGCCGCAAACGAAACGACTTTACAGCTCCACACTGTATCCCGGCGGGGAACTTGTGTAAGGCGTATATGTTGAACGAATCCAACACTCCGTACAAGCATACGGGGTCTTTGTTTTATTAGAGATCGCTTTGGGAGGCGAAATTCCATGTTCGGTACATTCCGACTTCTGCGTTCGTTATGGAAGCCAGGAGCTCACAAGGGCAAAGGCATCTTTTACAAAAAAAGCCTCGTACTCATTCTGCTCATCACTTCGATTCCCGGTCTCATTACGGGTGTGCTCATGTACTGGTTTGCCGGCGGGCGCGTCGAGGATGAATTGGTGCAGCTTCATAAGAACCAGATCGCGAAGCGCGCGGAAACGATGGGAGGGCAGTTCGCCCATCTGGAGCTGACGATGTCCCACCTGTCCTACGAACCGCTGTTTGACTACCGTCTGCTGGAAACCGACTTTTTCCGCCGGTTCGACGTGGCCCGGGACATTACGAAGACGCTCATGGTGCTGGAAGGATCGATGGCCCTCAAGACGAAGCTCGAACTCGACATCACCGGCGGCGCCATGCCGGTCCGTTTTTTCCCGCAGTTCGATACGTTCCCTGCGAATTCCGCCGAACTGCGGCAAGTGCAGTCGCTGCTGAAGCAAGGCGCGCCGATTTATTGGACGCAGCTGCCGTCCAAGTCGGAGGGGGAGCCATCCGATCTGGTTCTTGTCCAGAAAATGCCCGGCGGAACGCTGGAGCCTTATGGCATATTGAGCGCTCGCCTCAGTCCCGCTGATCTGCGGAATGTTTTGAAAACGCTCACACCTTATGATGAGGGTGAGGCACTGCTGCTGCATGAAGACGGCACGATCCTCGCTTCGACCGCTTTAACCGGATCGGCGGAGGAATCGTCGGCTCAGCGGCTGTCGCTGCGAACGGAAGTGATGCGCCACAAAGGGGATGTCTCGTCATTTCTATGGAAATGGAAGGATAACAAATATTCCGTCACTTTCGGCCAGCTCGAGCGGATCGGCTCGAACTGGCTCTATGTGTCCGCCGCACCGATCGATGCGATAACGAGACCGGTCGTGTTTTTATCCAAGCTCGTAATGCAGGTTAGCGGCGCAGGGCTGCTGCTGGCGCTCATGCTCGCCTGGTTCGCTTCCAGGCGCATCTATTCGCCGATGGCCCGGCTGCTGAACCGGTTCGGGTACGGGAAGCTGCCGCAAGCGGTTCGGTCGCATGACGAGTTTCAACTGATCGAAGAGCAGTGGCTGCAGCTCACCCGCCAAAGCATGGCGATGCAGAGCAAGCTGGAGAGCCAACTGCCTCAAGTGCGGCAAGTATTTTTGCTGCAGCTCATTCAAGGATACTTGTCTTCCTACACGGAGGAAGAGTTGCGAGAAAGAATGCGGCAGCACGGCTGGAAAGCGGAACAATGCCGATACACGGTGCTGTTCATCCGTCTCGGGATGACGCAGGCGAGCCGTACGGGCCGTTATTCGCTGGACGATGAGGGGCTAGTCAGCTTCGCCGCCGCGAATATCGCGCACGAAATGGCGGAGGAGCGGTTTGGCGAATGCCAGGTAATCAATTTTCACGATTTGACGGTCGGTATCGTGCTGGAGCTTGAACCACAGGAATGTGGCGATGACAGAAGCGGCATCCATGCATGGGCGCAAAATCTCATCCTGACGCTGAACCGCATATTGAAGCTGCAAGCGACCGTTTCCATCGGAGGCGGCTGCGAGAATATACGGGACATTCCGGTCGCGTTCAACCAGGCGCGGCTGGCGCTTAACTACCGCAAATGGGATGCGGACAACCAAATCATCGACGCGGAGCTGGTCGGAGAACCGCAGAAGAAGCA
The DNA here is from genome assembly GCF_910594985.1 of Paenibacillus allorhizosphaerae. Classification (GTDB taxonomy): domain Bacteria; phylum Bacillota; class Bacilli; order Paenibacillales; family NBRC-103111; genus Paenibacillus_G; species Paenibacillus_G allorhizosphaerae. The sequence goes on along the minus strand of NZ_CAJVCE010000003.1, from coordinate 263,597 downwards.
GGGGATCGCTTATCCGTTCGACTCGGAAAGAGAGCTGATCCAGGCGATGCGCACGGGTCAGCCGGAGGAAGCGGAGCGGCAAGTGCATGCTTTTCTCGAATCGTTGGCGCAAGAAGGGGCAACCGATCTGGATGTGCGGCAAGGCGTCATGAATTTGCTCTGCGTATTGGAGCGCGAAATGCTGCATTCGGGATTGAATCCGAACGAGCTGTTGTCGCCAGCCGACCGGTACGGTCAACTGTCCGGGCTGCGCGAATCGGAGCAAATCCTTCGTTGGTTTATGGCGCGGGTCATCCGCCCGTTCATGGAGGAGATGGAACACCGCTCCGACGACAAGCTGCGGAAAATGGTCGAGCTGGCGATGCAATATATGGATGCGCATTATATGAGAGATCTGTCGCTTGACGAGTGCGCGGAAGTTTGCGGAGCCAATGTATTCGTCTTAAGCCGTTCGTTCAAGAGAGTGACGGGCCAAAATTTCATCGATTACTTGACTGATTTGCGGATTGGAAAAGCGAAGACGCTGCTTCGCGACACGGAGCACAAAATTAACGACATCGCGGAGCGAGTCGGATACCAGCACAGCTATTTCAACCGATTGTTCAAAAAATTCGAAGGCGTCACACCTACGCAATACCGGGAGCGCGTGCGCAACGTATAAGGCAAAACGCCGCTTTCGCCGCAGGCGTTCAATAAAGTGCAAAGGCTGCAATAGAAGAGAAGCTTCGTCAATAGCCGACGAATCAAAAATGTACGATACCAATCAAACCGTGATTGCTGCACAATAGATCTGCGGCTCCGAGTCGACCGGTCCGTTCGCAACGCAATGATAAAAAATGGAGGTGGGGGACCGTGGGTCCGGTAACGACACCGACAGATCGCGGGGAAACGAAACCATCCGGACAATCGATAGCTCTGGCATCGGAAAGCAGAGTGCTGAGGCGTCTGAAACGCGATAAATGGCTGTACGTCCTGCTCCTGCCCGGCTTGCTGTACTTTTTGCTTTTCAAATATGTCCCGATGTGGGGCGTGCTGCTCGCCTTCAAAAATTATCAGCCGTTCACCGGATTTTGGAAAAGCGAATGGGTGGGACTCGAGCACTTTCACAACTTTTTTCAAAACCCCGATTTTTTCCGGCTGCTGCGCAACACGCTGCTGCTGTCGCTGTACAACTTGTTGTTCTTCTTTCCCGCGCCAATCGTGCTCGCATTGATGCTCAATGAGGTTCGCATCTCGATCTACAAGCGAACCATTCAGACGCTCATATACGTGCCGCACTTTATTTCGATCGTCATAGTGGCCAGCATCAGCTACGTGTTGCTGACAACCGAAGGCGGCATCGTGAACGAACTGCTGTTTCAATACACCGGGCAAAAAATCAATTTCTTGGCCGACCCCGACTGGTTCAGGCCGCTCATCATTCTTCAGACGATATGGAAGGAGTGCGGCTGGGGCACGATCATCTTCTTGGCGGCGCTGGCAGGCGTGGATGCGGAACAGTATGAAGCGGCCGTCATGGACGGTGCGAACCGTTGGCGGCAAATATGGCACATTACGCTGCCATCCATCCGAAGCACGATCATTATTTTGCTGATCCTGCGTATGGGCGACGTGCTTGAGAACGGCTTCGAGCAAATTTACTTGATGACGAACGCGCTCAATCGCGAAAAAGCCGATGTTTTCGATACGTACGTGTATATCATGGGCATTACGCAAGGCGCCTTCAGCTACAGTACGGCTGTCGGTTTGTTCAAATCGATCGTCGGCGTCATTCTCGTATTCTCCAGCAACTATATCGCCAAAAAATTCGGCCAGTCCGGAATCTATTAATCATGACGAGGGAGGGAACAGAGCTGTGGGCAAATCGTACCGGAGCGTCGGCGGAACGATCTTCGACGTATGCAACTACACGCTGCTTGCCGTATTTGCCTGTCTTACCGTGCTGCCTTTTTTGTATGTGGTCGCCGGCTCCTTTGCTACGGATGCCGAGCTGACCCAGCGCGCATTTTTTATCATCCCGCAGTCGTTTTCCTTAACAGGGTACGAATACATCTTATCGTCCTCTACCTTATTTCGCAGCATCGGCGTATCCATCGGCGTAACGATCGTCGGTACGCTGGTCAATTTGGCATTCACCGTCTCCATGGCGTACCCGCTCGCGCGCCGCGAGATGATGGGGCGGAATACGGTGCTCAATTTAATCGTATTTTCCATGCTGTTCTCCGGAGGACTGATCCCGACGTATCTCGTCGTAAAAGGGTTAAACTTGCTCGATTCGTACTGGGCGCTTATTTTACCCGGAGCGATCAGCGCCTTCAATCTGATTGTGGTGAAAAACTTTTTTCAAGAGCTGCCTCCGGGGCTGGAGGAATCGGCCAAAATCGACGGCTGCAGCGAGATCGGGATCTTATGGAAAATCGTGCTGCCGTTATCCAAGCCGGTGCTCGCGACGTTTGCGTTGTTTTATGCGGTAGGACATTGGAACAACTTCTTTTCGGCGCTGCTGTATATGAACGATGCAGCCAAATGGCCGCTGCAAGTATTGCTTCGTCAAATCGTCATGCTATCGCAAAGCGCGGGCGATTTGTCCCAGCTCGACCCGAACTTCGTCAAGCCCCCCGAGCAAACGGTCAAGATGGCCGTCATCGTCGTCGGTACCATCCCGATTTTACTCGTGTATCCGTTTTTGCAGAAGCATTTTGCCAAAGGCGTAATGATCGGTTCGATCAAGGGGTAACGGACAGCAGCATAATAAGCATTTATATAATCAATATAACAGGGAGGCTTCTTACGTGAAAAAGAAAGCGTTTGCGAAGCGCAAATGGGCGTCGGCGCTCATGCTGACATCGATATCGATGACGGCCGTAGTCGGTTGTTCCACGGGGGGAAACGGGGGCCAGCCAGGCTCCGGCGGAGACGGAGGCGGAAAAGCGCAAGGACCGGCGGATATCAGCATCATGCTGCCGGCATTCAAGGCGACCACGGTCAAGGACGACAGTCCGGTGGCGCTGGAAATCGAGAAATATACGAACACCAATCTGCATTTCGAATGGGTGCCGAACAATTCGTATCCCGATAAATTCAACATCGTACTCGCTTCCGGCAAGCTGCCGGCCGTCATGGTCGTTCAGGATAAATCGCCTTCATTCATTAACGCGGCCCGTTCCGGCGCATTCTGGGAGCTTGGCCCTTACATGAAGGATTATCCGAACTTGAGCAAAGCGAATCCGATCGTGCAGAACAACATCTCCATCGACGGCAAAATCTACGGCATTTATCGCTCGCGACCGCTTGGGCGCAACGGGATCGTGTACCGCAAAGATTGGCTCGACAACGTAGGGCTGCAGCCGCCGAAGACGATTGACGAGTTCTACAATATGCTAAAAGCGTTCCGGGATAAAGATCCGGATCGAAACGGCAAAAACGATACGTACGGCATGGTCATCTCCAAATTTACCGGCCCGTTCGACATTATGCAAACGTGGTTCGGCGCTCCGAATAAATGGGGGCAGGACGCTTCCGGCAAGCTGGTGCCCGTTCATCTGACGACGGAATATATGGATGCGCTTCGCTTCTTCAAAAAGCTGTACGACGAGAAGCTGATCAATCCCGACTTTGCCGTCATGGATACGGCCAAATGGAACGATCCCGTCATTAACGGGCATGCCGGCGTGATCGTAGACGTGCTGGACAATGGCGCGCGGTTGGAAGATAAAATTCATGCGGCGCTGCAAAAAGACGGCAAGGATGACCCGAACAAGCAGATCATGGATTTGATCGGCACGGTGAGCGGGCCCAAAGGGCAAAAGAACTTGCCGACCTCGGGCTACGCGGGCATGCTTTCCATCTCCAAAACCGGCGTGAAGAATGAGCAGGAGCTGCGCAAAGTGCTGGCGTTCCTCGACAAAATGAACGATGCCGAAGCGCAGACGCTAGCCGAACGCGGGCTCGAAGGAAAGCATTACAAGAAAGTCGAGGGCGGCATCGAGCCGAGCAAAGATGCGGCATTGCTGGAAGGCGAAGTGGAAGGGTTAAACCAGTTCGTCGCCTTCATACCGGAGACGCGCAGCCTGGCCGTCAAGCCGACACCGCTGCGGAAAAAAGCGGATGAGGTGATTAAAGCAAACGAGGCGATCGTCGTTGCGAATCCGGCTGAGCCGCTCGTATCCAGTGTGTATTCGCAAAAAGGCGCCCAGCTCGATACGATCATCAGCGATGCGCGAACGAAATTTATCGTCGGCCAAATCGATGAAGCCGGCTTCAAGGCGGCGGTGGAGCTCTGGAAGAAGAGCGGTGGCGACGACTACGTGAAGGAAATCAACGAGCTGTACCAAAAAGTGAAGAAGTAACAAGCAATAAGCTCGCTGCGCCCGACATTTTGCGGGTACGGCGAGCTTATTTGATGGAGTTACACGAATGTATCATCATCGAAAATGCTTCGATCAATAGCTTTTCTTACTTCGCATTTTCCCTGATATACTGCGTAATCTGTTCTTCCGCTTCGCGAAGCGCGGTGTTCACGTCTTTTTTACCGTCCAAGTATTCCGTGAATTTGCCGCTGAAGATGTCTCTGGCTTTGGTGTAGTAGATGGAGAAAGGCGGAGCGCTTGCGGGCGAGCTTTTAAATATGCTTTTGACGTTTTTGCCTTTCAGAATCGGCATATCCGCGCCGAATTCATTTTTGAATTTCGGATCCTTGAGCGGGGAAACTCGCCCGGTTGATCGGGCGCTGAGCGACTGGACTTCGTCCGAAAATAAAACTTCCAGCACCTTCATGGCTTCATCCTGATACTTGCTCGTTTTGCTGATCGTCATGACGTGAAGATCATACATGCCGTAGACGTTCGGATTTTCCTTGTAGCTTGGGTATTGTGCAATATCCCAATTGAATTCCGGCACTTGGGCGAGTTTGTCGAACAGGTTGATGACGGCGTACATGGCGACCTGCTTATCTTTCATGAAGGCATTGTTCGCGTTGGCGCCTTTCGGAGGTTTATTGCCGGGAATGGAATAAATGCGATTGCCCATTTCATACAGCTTTTTATAAGGCTCGCTGTTCACCATCGGCTTATTCGTCTTGGCATCGACGATGTTTAAGGAGAGCGGATACATGAGCCGAATAATGCCTTCCGGGTCCAATCCCCGATATTGAACCCCGTCCACCTGACGGGTCAATTTTTTCGCCAATTCGATGGCATCGTCCCACGTCATTCCGTCCTTCGGGTATTCCACCCCGAACCGGTCGAAAATATCTTTATTGTAATACAACGCATTCAGTTGTAGGTTATACGGCAGACCGTAGAGCTCGCCTTTATCGGCAATCGCCCTCAACGTATCCAGCGATTTCGGATCGAATCGTCCCAGATCGAATTTATGCTTCTGCGTCAGCGGGGTAATATCCTGGAAGATGTTCAATTCTTTGAAGGTAGGAATGTGACCGTTATAAATCGTAATCAGATCGAGCTGTTCGCCGGAAGCGACTTGTTGCGTCAAATTGTTGTTGGATGTCGGAATGATCTCTACGGTAATGTAAGGATATTTTTTTTGAAGCGGTTCGTTGATCAGTTTATCCAAGTCTTCCTTCGTCATCGACTGGTTCGTATACATTTTTAACGTTACCGGTTGTTTCGGAGCTTCGGCTTCTTTGGCTGTCTGCGGGGAGGGTTGCTGACTGCCGCACCCGGCTGCTGCGACCGAGATAAGCGTGAACACGGTTAATAATGAAAGTTTTTTCATGGATCCCGACTCCTTAGATCGTATTTCTTTGAAATAATCCCCTTAATCGCGCTGTGCGAAACAAGTTCTTCCTCACCTCCTCAAAAGTCAAACGGATAGACAGAAAAACGCGGAAAAAGCAACATAAACCGCTAGGTTAAGCGCTTACATTATATTATGACGGGAATTGCAATTGAAATATATGGACAGATGCAGGATGGATATGGAAATATGTAGGCAGATGGGAAAGAAAAGGATAGTTGTCTAAGCCAACGGCCGAAAGCGCACAATCCCCCGCCAAAGAAGGGATGAAGGGGATTGCACGTCATAAGCGTGGCCGAGCGATTACGTTTTGCGGCGCCTGGCGATTTCTTCCGTGACGATAAAAGCCAGCTCGTCGTTGCCGAACAGCGACAGCACGCCAAGCACTGTATCGTCGTGCACTTCGCCGGCTTCTTCTTTCGGAACGGTCAGCTCGATCGCATGCAGCAGCGCTTCGTTGTCCGTCTGCTGCGGATAGGCGCGGTTGTACAACTGTACCGGATCGAGGCCGTGGTTGACGCACCACTGCGCGAATACGAGAATCATTATATGCTCGTCCCGCTGGTAGTTGCGTATAATTTGCTCATCGAGCTCTTTGCGGTTCATTTGAAAAATCTCCTTCCAGGCGATACTATGAATCATTATAACGAAAGTCCAGGTGCATCGACAATGATTACGAATGAAAATATTAAAGTGTCCGAAGTCTGGCTGACCGGGCTGAACGGCGAGGATCTCGGCATCATGCCGACGAAAGAAGCGCTGAGTCTGGCGAAAAAGCACAAGGTCGACCTCGTATGCACTACGCTGATGAGCAGTCCGCCTCCATGCCGGCTTATTCGCGCTGGGGAAGCGAGGCAGGAAGCGCAGCAGTCCCGGAAGCGAGAGAAAGAGCCGAAGCTGAAAGAAATTCGGCTGACGCCTCATATCGAAGACCACGATTACGATACAAAAAAACAGCAGGCGGAGCGCATATTAAGCGGCGGCGATGCAGTGCTGCTCGTTGTGCGCATCCAAGGCAAAGAAGGCGAGCGGGCGAAAGCGCTGCTCGAAACGCTCGTCAAAGATTTGCATGCGTCCGGCCGTAAAAAAAACGGCATCCAGGTTAGCGGCAAGCAGGCGGCGGTTCAGCTCGATCCGCTGTAAAAAGTTACCCGCGATTCCCAATGAGATGCGGCGGATTTACAGGCAGCTTGGGCTGGAACATTCGTTCCCGTTTGGAAAATACGTATATACTCCGACAAATTCTGTGCATGTCAACACGGAAAGCGTTTCATTATAATGAAATTATTGTGAGTCATAAGATGACGATCATCAGACATGCACATTATTCAGGGGTGAGGAAAGCATGAGATTCGAAACGGTACAAACAGACATTACGATCATCGGCGGAGGTCTTGCCGGCGTCAATGCGGCGGTAGCCGCCGCCCGTCTCGGACGCACGGTGGCATTGGTGCAAAACCGTCCCGTGCTTGGCGGAAATTCGAGCAGCGAAGTGCGGGTATGGGTATGTGGAGCTACCGCACACGGCACGCACAGGTATGCGCGCGAAACGGGCATCATGGGCGAAATGTTCGTGGAAAATCAGTTCCGCAATCCGGACGGGAATCCTTATTTCTGGGATACGGTCGTCCTGGAAACCGTTAGAGCGGAAAGCAACATCCAACTATTCTTGAATACGGATGTGCACGAAGTGGAAGCGGAAGGCGGCGAGTCGGATCGCCGGATCGTATCGGTAACGGGCTGGATGATGGGATCGGAACGCCGAATCCGCTTTGTGAGCGAGATGTTCCTCGATTGTACCGGAGACGGGCTGGTCGGCTTTTTGGCCGGAGCGAAGTACCGGATAGGAAGGGAAGCGCGTCACGAGTATAACGAGGAATGGGCGCCGGAAGTGGCGGACGACATTACGCTCGGCAGTACGATTCTGTTTTACAGCAAAGATGCCGGGCGTCCGGTCAAGTATGTGCCGCCGAGCTTCGCCAAGGACATTACGCAAACGTCGATTCCGATGAAGCGCGTCATCCGCAGCGGCGACTCCGGCTGCCATTATTGGTGGATCGAATGGGGCGGCGAGCTCGATACGGTGCACGAGAACGAGCGGATCCGCGACGAACTGTGGTCCGTCATTTACGGGATATGGGATTATATTAAAAATTCTGGGAACTTCGATGCGGACAACATGACGCTCGAATGGGTAGGCTCGCTTCCCGGCAAACGGGAATTTCGCCGTTTTATCGGAGATTACGTGCTCCATCAGAACGATATTATCGCGCAGCGCGAGTTCGAGGACCGCGTGGCGTTCGGCGGCTGGTCGATCGACCTTCATCCGCCGCAAGGCATGTACTCCACGGAAAGCGGCTCCAAACATATGCATATGGACGGAAGCTATCATATCCCGTTCCGCAGCCTGTACTCGGTGAACGTCTCGAACCTGCTGTTCGCCGGCCGCAACATCAGCGCGACGCATGTCGCGTTCGGAACGACCCGCGTCATGGCGACGTGCGCCGTCATCGGAGAAGCGGCTGGCACAGGCGCGGCGCTGGCGGTGAAACACGGCACGACGCCGCGCGGCGTATATCGGGAGCATCTATCGGAGCTGCTGCAAACGCTGCTGCGCCAGGATGCGTCGGTGCTTGGTATCGCGAATCGGGACGACGCTGATTTGGCTCGCGCCGCATCCGTCAGCGCATCCGGCGCGTTGACGCGGCTTGCCGTGGAACAGCCGGCCGAGGCGTATGCGCTGAAGAGCGACGCCGGCATACTGCTTCCCGTCGATCCGGAACTAAGCCGCATCGAACTGCTGATCGATGCGGCAGCGGAGACGACATTGGAAGTGGAGCTGTGGAGCACAGGTCGCGCTGAAAATTATGTCCCGCACACCTATGTTGCCGGCGGCTCCGCTCATGTGAGCGCAGGCGAGCGGCAGTGGGTGGCCGTTCCGCTGGCATGGAAGCCGGAACAAGCGCAAAATGCGTTCGTCATCGTGAAAGCGAACGCGCAGGTGTCGCTGCATATGTCGCACACACCGCAATCGGGTGTGCTCGCTTTCGAACGCGGCGCCGCCGCTCGTGCCGTGAAAACATTGGAAGATCACCGGCACGATCAGCCGGTCGTGCAGTGGGGCATGAGAAAGTTTGTACGCAAACCGTTCTGTTTCCGGGCATTTCCGGAGACGAATGCATTCGCTCCTTCCCATGTAACCGACGGATACTTGCGCCCGTATGGCGGCCCGCATCTATGGGCTTCAGAGACGCTTGCCGCGGGGGAAGAGGCTTGGGTGGAACTGGCTTGGGACCGTAACGTCGCATTCCGTGAGGCGCATATCGTGTTTAACGACGACGTGAACGAGGATCTGATCAATCTTCACCATCACCGCACCTCCTTCGAGATGATTCCGGAGCTCATTCGCGACTACCGTCTGGAAGCGTTCGTCGGAGATGCCTGGACGGTACTTAGCAGACATAAGGACAATCACAAGAGGAAGCGGGTACACCGCTTCGATTCCGCAGTCACCGCTTCCAAATTCCGGTTGGTGGTCGAGGCGACGAACGGCTGCCCGCGTGCGGAGCTCGTAGAAATTCGCTTATACGAGTAGACGAGAATCCAGAAGAACAATAGCGCAAAAACAGGTCATTGAGGTGCGAATGCTCCTCGATGACCTGTTTTTTTGAACGAAAACTGCTGCTATAAACGGTCTGTCTGCCTTTGAAGGACTCCGTAACCCACCTGGACACGGGACGTGTGCAGGAAGATACTCATTTTTCATTGTCCGAACAAGCGATTTGAATGGGCTCCGCTTTCGCAGGAGGCGGGGAGGGCGACGTCGTTTCCGGACAAAGCTCGATGAGCTCGATATTTTTGACGCAATATTTGTTGGCTTCATATATTCTGAATGCATCTATTTCATTAAGAGCTGAACTGAACGGTATGCCGTTGATCATGATTTGGTATTGTTTCATCTCGTTCTCCTCGTTTCCAAATGATTGGACGGTTGATAACAGGGATGTCAACTGTGTCGGATGCTCGATCGGTGATTTGATGGGCGAAGCGATTATTTTCCTCATTATTCCTACACAAGCTTAGCACCTCGCTCGTCCCATTGCAAATGTAATAAACGGTCGAAGCTTCAAAGATACCGGTTGACGATTCGGTACCTCGCTGCCTTCCGAGCGACCCCCGATTGCTGCGCAGCGCCAGACTTTGCTCTCGACTCAGGATATAGGAAATTAAGGATATGCTTTATCAAAACGAGGCTATGTGCGTATGATTGCGGTTCTTTTACAATGAAATTATGCCGGGAAGCCGGAAGCACAGATAGTAAAAGTTACCATAAAGGAAAGGATGCTGCTTGTCCATGCAGACCCAAACGATCGTTTCGATGGAATCGTTCGGCTTGAGCGGCGGCCTTGACGGCTCCGATCAAGATTGCACGCTAGCCGTATATCGGGCATTGCAATATTGTCGGGAGGTCGAACGGCCGAAGCTTGTGTTTCCGAAAGGCCGCTATCACTTTTGGCCTGAACGTGCCGTGGAACGGCACTACTATATTTCGAATCACGATCAGGAGCAGACGCGGCATATCGTCTTTCCGCTCCTCGGCTTTCAGCATTTGACGGTGGACGGGCAAGGCTCGGAGTTTATTTTCCATGGCGTGCTAACCCCATTCGTGATCGACGAATCGCAGCATGTTACGCTCATGCGCTTCAGTGTCGACTGGGAGCGGCCGCTTCTCTCGCAAGGTACGGTCACGAGCGTCGGCGACGATTTCTTCGATGTCCAGGTTCCGCCGCAGTACACCTACGAAATTATCGACCGGAAGCTGCATTTCCACGGCGAAGGATGGACGGAACGGGTCAAGGGCATCATCGAGATGGATCCGCAAACGTGCGCTCCCGCGTATCAAAGCGGAGACTGGTTAAATTACGGGCATTACGCGCCCATTTCCGTCGATGAAATTGCCCCGGGCCTCGTGCGCCATTCCGGTTCCATGAAAAGAAAGCCCGCGATTGGCAGCGAGCTCGTTTTTCAATGCGGAAAACGGAATGCGGCGGGCATCTTCATCAAGGATAGCGAGGACGTTCGGGTGGAGTCCGTCGATATGTACCACGCCTTCGGCATGGGGGTGATCGCCCAGCGTACGACCGATATTCATTTGGATGCGTTCTGCGTGAAGCGCAAGCCGGGAAGCACGCGTTTGTTCACGACGCGAGCCGATGCGACCCACTTTGTGTACTGCCGGGGCACGATCCGGATCGAAAACTGTCTGTTCGAAAATCAAATGGACGATCCGTGCAACGTTCACGGCATTTATTTATCGATTGAAGAGCAAATTGCCGACGATACGCTGCTGTTGAAGCTGAATCATTTTCAACAGACCGGCGTCCGCGTGATCGGGCCCGGCGATGCGCTCCGTTTCGTTAGCGCGGCGACGTTCGCTCCTTATGCGCAATCGACGGTGAAACAGGTCGAACCCGTCAACCGGCATTACTGGCTGGTCACGTTCGATAAGCCAATCCCCCCGGGTGTTGCCGTGCGGGATTTGGCGGAGAACATCACATGGTCGCCGGATTTGATCGTGCATCATTGCACGGTACGCGCGAATCGCGCCCGGGGCTTCCTGATCACGAGCCCCGGCAAGGTGCTGCTCGAACATAACACGATCAGCGCTCCCGGCGCAGGCATTAAAATATCCGGCGATGCGAACTCGTGGTACGAATCGGGAGCGGTGCAGGACGTCACGATCCGCAGCAATACGTTTCTGGACTGCAACTACTGCTATCCGCATTGGGGCAAAGCGGTCATAGACATCGATCCGGTCATTCAGGCGCCGGAGACGCTGCCGGCATGTTATCACCGGAATATTCGCATCGAAGGCAACCGGTTCCGGACCTATGAGCTAGCTTTGGTCAAAGGCTACTCGGTCGACGGTCTTATCTTTACGAATAACGTGATCGAAACGACGGACCACTATCCGAAGCATCGCGCCGCTGTGCATGCGATTGAACTGACGGCCAGCCGGAATGTATCCATCTCCGGCAACCGGATTATCGGGGAACAAAGGACGGCGCGGATCGGCGATCAGGTGGTTGCGGTCACGTAAACGCCCGCCCGTACAAAAGGAGTAGAGAAACCATGGCAATCGATAATCCGTCCGTTCGTCTGCCGTTGTACCGGTTTGAAGAGCGGGGCGAACAAATCATCATTACCACAAAATCGTTTACGATGACGATCTGCAAAAAGGGGTTCCGCTTCGGATTTCGTCAGCCGGCATGCGGCTATCAGGTCGAACCCCATGCGGTGTCGGGCCTCCGCTTTTCCGATAAGGAAGGCAAGCGGCTGTACGACGCCACACACACGAAAGTCATGGACTGGAACGAAGAGGCGCTTCATCTGCTCGTTGAAAATACGGAGGGACAAGAAGCTGACGTAAGGCTTGCGTTCGGCGGCAGGTATGTCCGTTTCGATATTACTCCCAGCCTGCCGGGAGCTTATACGATCGATGTAAGAACAGCGCCGATGTCACCGGTGTACGGCCTCGGGGATTACGGCTCCTTGATCGATACCGTGCCTACGGAACAGCCTCCGGCCAGAGGCAAGCTGGACGTTCAAGCCCGCGACCGGGCGAACTTGTTCGGCTATCACCGCAGCGATATGGTTAATCAAGGCACGAACATGCGGTTTTTATCGAATTTTACCGTCTATCCGGCACACCGGTTTGCGCAAGTTTTGTTCGAGGAGGGGGCCAAACGGGTCGCTTTCACGGAAAAGGAAAATAAGCTCGGCGCATCCAACGTGGCACGCATCGGCAGCTTGTACTATTTCACCGGCACGATGCGCGAGATTTACAGCGATTACCGAAACGTACGCATAGCGGAAGGCTATCCCGACAAGAAGCCGAAATACGAGATGTTCCGCGTCGGCTGGGAAGCATACGGCTCGCTCGGCTGGAATTCGTACCAGACGGAAGTGGAAGAGGCGCTGCGGCAATATTTGGAACGCGGCTACGAGCTGGCTTGGGGCGTCATCGGCTCCGGCTTCTGGAAAGGAGACCGGAAGGGGACGTACGAAGGGACGACGACGAGCTTCGGCATCTGGGACGACGCGTTCGAGGAGGGGCGTACGGACGGCTTGGCCAACCCGAGGTTCCCGGACGTGAACCGCCTGAAATCGTTTTTCGCCGAACGGGGCATCAAGCTCATTCTCGGTCTCCGCAATCATGTGAAAGCGCCGGAAGCGGACGGCGGCTTCAACCACCCGGTCTATAACGGTCCGTTCGCAGAAGAAGCAATACAAAGAGGCTATCTTCTGAAGCATGCCGACGGTTCGCTATTGCGCATCACGAACGCCCAATTTCCGGCCGGAACGGTGTACGTGCTGGACAGCCGCAATCCGGAGGCGCTTGACTGGTTCGTATCAAAGGCGGCGCTATGGGAAGCACAGGGCTTTAAAGAGGATGCGATGCTCTACACGAAGCATTACGCGGACGGCAACTGGAACCAGTTGAATGCGGCGCTGATGGACGAGAACTACTGCGTCATCGTCCGTAACTCGGCGTACGGGGTTCCCGGGGATTTGCTAAGGATTAACGATACGTATTTCGGGACCGGGGAAGGGTATCATTTTGACCAGGACCGGGTGCCGATCAATTTGCTCAACATTGCCGCTTCCGGCGCGTCCAACTTGTATCCGGACATTACCGGCGGGACGCCGAAGACGGACCCGTCGCTGCCGAGCTACCAAAATTACTTTGTGCGCAACGCCATGTTCAATGCTGTCACGCCCGGTATGTCGCTAGGGCGTAAGCCGTGGGAGATGAACCACCCGCATTACGAGCAATGTGTTAAAAAGGCGGCGGACTGGCATAACCGTTACGCGCCTTACATTTACAGCGCCGTTCTGGAGTCGTACCATACCGGTTATCCGCTTGCGATGACGCCGCTTCACATCGCTTATCCGGACGATGCGGCGACATATGACTTGATCAACCGGCACACCCGGCAGTATGAATGGATGCTGGGGCCTTCCATGCTGGCCGCTCCGCTCTTCGGCAACGATTTCGATACGGCGCAGTCACGCGATATTTATTTACCCGCAGGCATATGGATCGATTACGAGACGGGCGAACGATTCCAAGGCCCGGTTACGCTGCACGGCTATCCGATGCCTCCGTCGAAAATTCCGGTATTCATCGGCGGTCAGGGGGTTGTCGTATCCTATGATCGCGAGGAAGACGCCTGTTATGCCGAAGCGTATCCGGTTGCGGAACGAGGCAATTGCTACACGCATCAACATGCGGACGGAAGCTCCGTGTCCCGGGTCAGGCACGAGCAGGAGGGCTGGAATCCGCAGACGCTGCGCGTAGAGGACAATGTATCGGGACAGGCGGCGGCTTGCGTCCACCAAGAGAAAACGGGCTCCTTCCGTTTCCGTCTGGAGCCCGGGCGAGACTACACGATTCGAGGCGGGAAGTAACTTTGGCATCGGGGAGTCCTGTTCAAGCTTGTTCGCTACATGCGGTTTTTCTTGCGGTATTCGTTCGGCGGCATTTGAAAATGCTTGGTGAATATACGGCTTAAATAAAAGCCGTTCTCGTAGCCGACGCACTGCGCAATCTGATCGAGCGTCAGCAGCGAGCCGAGCAGCAGCGAACGGGCTTTCTCGAGCCGCAGGTGGGTCAAATATTCCGTCGGCGTCAGACCGAAGCAGGCCTTGAACCGTTTAGTCAGCTGCGCGGGGCTTACTTCCAATTCTTCGGCAATGACGCGAAGCTCGAAGGATTCGTACGCGTTGTGCCGAATACGTTTTTCAGCAAGCTTCATCAGGCTGTCCGGCTTGCGGCCCCGGTACAGGACGGGCGCCGTCTCGGCCGGCTCTTCCTCCGAACAGAACGTGTACCATAGATCGCGGACATAATGATTTTTGCGGTTGCTCTGGGACAATGTCGAAACGGATGGGATGCTTCGCAGGCAAGCGTAATTAGCCGCAAGCCGCTCCGTGTTTTTCAGCGTTATTTTTCCGGCGGGGAACAGTTTGGCCGGATCGGCGGTATCGTTTTTCTCATGCTTCCAAATGAGCCGGATGAAATGGAAGCTGACCGGTTCGACCACGACCCGGTATAGCTTCACGCCCGGCGGACAAATGAGCAAGTCGCCATATGCCGCGGTACCCTTATGTTCTTGAATTTCGTAGTAAATAATGCCTTCTTCGATGGCGAGCAGCGCCCAATCCTGATACACGTCTTCGTACAGCAAAAACTTTTCTTTTCGTTCCCAATAATCGTAATACGTGATGGTTGGAACATAGTCCGACAGCAAATGCTGCGCCATTACCGGTCTGCCTCCATGGGTGGTATGATTGATTAACGTCATTATATCATCCGCCGTCCGTTCTGCCACTACCATTTTGCAGCGAATATGGAAACTGAGGATATGCTCTAATCAATTCAAGGTATGTAAAACCGCTCGGTCATTTTTTAGAATAAAGACAGATTCGGATCATGAAAGCGCTCGGTGGAGCTGCCGGAGCGATGCCTATCCGCCGGGTAAAATGGGGATAAGCTCTCAGCACACGATCATTACTTGAATGAATGGTCGAACACAGACACGGAACTACAGGGGGAACTGAAAATGATGAAAATTGGAATATGCGGCGCGGGATCGTTTGCCGAGGCGTTCATACCGCTGTTCAAGGCACATCCGCTCGTAAGCGAAGTGGTGCTTGCGGACCTGCTGCCGGACCGGTTGGAACAGGTCGCCGCCAAATACGGGATTGCAAGAACGTGCAAATCCCACGATGAATTATGCGCAAGCGATGTGGATGCGATAGCCATCTTTGCGCAGCGCCATCTGCACGGTCCGCTCTCGATTCAAGCGCTCAAAGCGGGAAAGCACGTGTATTGCGCCGTCCCGATCGCATCGACGATCGAGGAAATCGCCGATGTCGTGAAAGTCGTGGAAGACACGCGACTCGTGTATATGAACGGAGAGACATGCTATTACTACCCACACACGATATATTGCCGCGACCGTTTCCGCAAGGGGGACTTCGGACACTTCGTCTACGGCGAGGCCGCCTATTTGCACGATATGTCGCACGGCTTTTACCAGGCATTCCAGCATACGGGCGGGAAGGACTGGAAGAAGGTGGCGGGCTTTCCGCCTATGTTCTATCCCACGCACTCGACCAGCATGATTATCTCCGTCACCGGAGCGCGCATGTCACAGGTGAGCTGTCTCGGATACCGCGACCGGCATGAGGACGGCATTTTTACCGAAGGCGGCAATCTGTGGAATAACCCGTACAGCAATCAAACGGCGCTCATGCGTTCTTCCGACGGCGGCATGGTCCGGATCAACGAGTTCCGCCGAGTCGGCTGGTGGGGGCGTTCGAGCAGCAATCCGGTCAGCATTTTCGGTACAGAAGGCAGCTTCGAGGAGAATAGCGGCGGGCAATATTGGACGGAGCTTGCGCACAATAAAATCGTCGATTTGTCGGAGCTGCTGCACTGCGCGAGAAACCATGTTCCGAAAAGCGACGAACATCTCCATGAGGTTCTGCAAAAAGACTTCAACAGCTTGTTCTCGCCGATTCATCCGGTTCACCGGCTGCCAAAGGAATTTACGGGTCTGCGCAACGGTCATTTGGGCTCGCATCAATTTTTGGTCGACGATTTCATCAAAGCCGTATTTACCGGAAAGCTGCCGCCGGTTCACGTGTGGGAAGCCGCCAAATATTGCGCGCCAGGCTTAATTGCTCACGAATCCGCGCTGCGCGACGGCGTCATGATGGATATTCCGGATTTCGGCGACGCGCCGGACAACTGGGAGCTGCTTGACCCGGATCAGCCGGTCGGTTAAAGAGGAGGAGCTCTTCATGTTCACTTACAGCGCGACCCAATGGATATTCGGCGACGAGCCTTTGGAGCGTACGCTTGCAAGATTGAGGGACGCGGGATATGAAGGCATTGAGCTGACCGGCGAGCCGGACCGGCTTCATGTCCCGGAGTTAAAGCGTTTACTCGGCGTGTACGGATTGGGCTGCACATCCATCTGCGGCATCTATACATCGGAGCGGGATTTGAGCAGCTCCGAATCGCGGAAGCGGGAGCAAGGCATAGCCTATGTGAGGGCTTGCATCGATCTTGCGTCCGATGTGGGGGCGTCTCACGTCATCGTCGTTCCGTCGCCAGTCGGCAAGCTGGCGCCGGAATCGACCCGGGAAGCGGAGTGGGGTTACGCCGCAGCCAGTTTGCGGGAGGCTGGAGCGTACGCTTCGCAGCGCGGAGTCCGCATCGCCGTCGAAGCGTTGAACCGCTATGAGACGCATCTCATCAACAAGCTTGATGAAGCGACGCGGCTCGTGAAGGAGGTCGGCAGCCCCCACGTCAAGCTGATGGCGGATTTGTTCCATATGAATATCGAGGAAAGGAACATCTGTCAGAGCTTGAAGGATTCGGCCGAACATCTGATTCACGTGCACATCGCCGACAATACGCGGGAGGCGGCAGGGAGAGGGCAAACCGATTGGGCATCGGTGATGCGGACGCTGCAAGCGCTCGGCTACCAGGGCCCGGTTACGATGGAGTTTATGCCGACGGCTTCCAACCCGTACGACGTGTCGCGTTTTCGGCCGGATGAAGCAGCCCTTGCTGCGGATGTCCGGCTCGCACTCGAGACGATTCGGCACGCCGTTCAAGACGCGGCCGCGCAAGCGGATACAAAGAGATGATTGGATCAAAAAGAGGAGGTCATACAAAATGAATACAAAACTAAAAGTAACGATTGCCATGACGTTGATCAGCTCGATGCTCGCCGCATGCGGCGGCGCCGGAGGGAAAATGCCGAATAACGCTGCGGACAGCAAGCCTCCGAAGGCGGAAGACCTGAAACCGGTTACAATCCGATTGTTTCCGAATCAGCTAGTGACGGACGAAGATTTCAACAAGCTGATCGTCGAGCCGGTCAAGAAAAAATATCCGCATATTACGGTGGAAATGATCAAGAAAGATTCCGCGAAATGGCTGCCGGACTATGTTGCTTCCGGGGAAGTCATGGACCTGGTCACGATCTGGAACGGCACGCTCCCGAGCTATGCCGATCTCAACCTGTACGAGGACATAACGCCTCTGGCCAAAAAACATAACTTCGATCTGGGGCGCTTCGATCAGGGCGCGCTGGATACGATTCGCGAAACTTCGGACAAAAAAGAACTGATCGCGCTGCCGTACAACGTCCAGTTCAACGCGCTGTACTACAATAAGGACATCTTTGACAAATTCGGCGTCCCCTATCCGAAAGACGGCATGACATGGGACAACGCGATCGAGCTGGGCAGACAGCTGTCCCGGGAAGACGGCGGCGTAACGTACCGGGGATTGGATCCGGAATCGGTCACGCGGATGCTGTTCCCGATGTCGCTGAACGTGGTCGATGCGAAAACGCAAAAATCGAATGTGAACACTGATCCGTACAAGCGGGTGTTCGATGTGACTAACCGGATCTATGCGATTCCGAATAATAAGCCGAAAACGCTTTCGCAAAACGCTTCCGACATTTTTATTAAAGAGAAAAACGTCGCGATGATCACTACGGTTAATATGTTCGACAAGCTGCGGAACGATCCCGGATTCAAATGGGACGTAGCGCAGTATCCGAGTTACTCGGAACGTCCGAACGTGTACGGCATGTTCGATATGCATACGATTCTCATTACGAAGACGAGCAAGAACAAGGATGACGCGATGCGGGTGCTTGAAGTGCTTTTCTCCGATGATGTCCAACTGATCAGCACGAAAGAAACCGGCCGCGTCTCCGCTCTGAAAGATCCCAAATTCAATCAGGCGTTCGGCTCCGCCATGCCGCACCTGAGCGGGAAACAATTGCCCAGCATATTCAAGAGCAAGCCGGCTCAAAGCCCGCCGTTCTCGGTTCACTACACGAAAGGCGTTGCGCATCTTCGCAACAGCTTCGCCGAAGTCGTTGACGGGAAAAAAGATATTAATACCGCGCTTCGCGAGGCCGACGAGAAGATCACGCAAATGATCGCTACCGATAGTAAAAAGTAACGCGATACCTTGTACGATGAATAACCTTTCCATTGGACGTGTTTTTTCGCCGTCTTGTGGAAAGGTTAATTTTTTATTTTACCCGAGTTGTTTAATTTCACGGTCACGCGGACGTCTTTAAGTGAATCCGGCTTTAGCGTGATACCATTCCGCTCATGGAGCTTTTTCCATTCGCGGTTTTTTTTGCGGTATAGCGCATGTTCCAATTGAAGCAAGTCTGCTTTGTCTTTCAATCCTTCCTGGTAAGTCTGTACAATCTCCATGCGCACCCGTTCCGCTGCTTCTTGTTCAATCATGGCTTCTGGATACGATTTGGTGTTATACAGGATTTGACCTTCAAACATAACCTCGATCCCGTAGGTGACGAGATCATTGGTTGTATGAAATGTGATTTCTACTTTAGGAGATTCCAATGCGATGCCCACTTGGGCCTTTCCTTCCGCTTGAATGATCAGCGGGGCCCGCCTTGTGCGGGGATCGACCCAGCGAAGCCCGGGAATCCGATTTTTTTCGATCCATCCTTTAAATTTTTTATTTTGTAACACATAGATGCCGCTTATTTGTAGTACATCTTGTGCTTTCTTATCGCGTTTCCAATATTGATCGGTTATGGTGAGAGAAGGGAGCTGCGTTGTTTTGCCCGGTTCTCTGTAGCTGGCATAAAACTCCCGCATGCTGATCGGAGCGATAACCGAATTTTGTTTGTAGCTTTCCCGCGGCTGATGCAGCAGCGTAATCAGAGGCGAAAGATTAAAAAAAGCGGTTACGGCAAACAATTGATCGATGGGCATGGAAGAGCCGAAAACCCATGGTGTATACCGCAGCTCAAAATGACGGCGAAGCATTTCTTCGAAGTCGTCGATTCCTTTTTTAATTAAACTTTCGCTCACTACCACCGCATTGACCTGACCGTAAAAAATGCGAAGTTGAGAGGTCTGGTATAAATCGTCGAGCGCATGGAGCGGGTTATCGCCCGACCCTTTCCCTATCCATACCGGGACCGGCGCGGTCGGTTTGCCCGTCTCCATCTTGGCTACGGAAGAAAAGTCCAGCATCTGTACATAAACGTGATACTTCCCATCGGCGTAATCAATTCCAATCGCTGCCACGTAGTTGATATCCTGAACGTGTTTGATATCCCAGCATCCCGTCATTAGCAATGGTACCAACAACAAGGCGACGGCGGATTTCCAAAGCCGGAACATTAGCTGCCATCTTCTTTCCTGGTAGAATCGATCGCTTGCAATATATCTGCCCGCCTTTTTTTCAAATACCAAGGCTTTCGGATAATCGCGGAGAAAAAGTCATGCCAATTGATCGGCGATATCGGTGACAGATAGGGTACCCCGAATGACTGAAGCTTGGATAAATAAAGAACGACGCCTATGCTCGATAGCATAAAGCCGAACATGCCAAGCACGGAAGCACAGAGAAGAATAAATAACCGGATGATGCTGACGGTCCCGACCAGCGATTGATTGACCAGCGTAAAGCTGGCAACGGCCGTGACGGCTGCAATGACGAGAAACGTCGTTGAAGCGAGTCCCGCCCGAATGGCGGCATCGCCGACGATTATGCCCCCAACCACCGCCACCGTCGTCCCCACCGCCTTGGGCAGTCTCTCGCCGGCCTCGCGGAATAACTCAAACATGCCCAACATGAGAAAAGCTTCCAGAGGCGAAGGCAAAGGAAGACCAATTCTGGATACCGCAATTGTGGCGAGCAGCGGGTAAGGGAGTTGTTCCACGTTGTAGGAGGCCAGCGCGGCCCAAAAGCCCGGGAGCAGCAGTGATGTAAAGAGACCGGCAAACCGGAACAACAGCCCAAAGGTGCTGATATAAAAAGGTAAGTAAGCATCCTCCGGAGATCTCAACAACAGCGTTAAATTGGCCGGGCCGATGATAGCGATCGGAGCCCCGTCGACGATAACGGCGAATCTGCCCCGAACCAGGGAATCGACAACGTAATCGGGGCGTGTCGTATAGTCGAGCAAAGGGAACATGGACAGGGAGTAATCCGATAGTATTTCTTCCAGCTGACTGCTGCTGTACAAAATGTCAATATCGATATGCTGCAATCTTTTTCTTGCTTCGTTCACGAAACGCGGCTGCGTAATATCTTCCATATATAGCAGAGCTACTTTACTATTGCTTCGTTTTCCGATAATAAACTGTTCATAGCAAAGAGAAGAGCTGCGCAGCCGTTTGCGTACCAGCGCAACATTGGATAGCAAATCTTCCACAAAACCGTCTCGCGGCCCTTTGATCGAAAGCTCGGTGTTCGATTCTTCCGGCTTTCGGTTGGGAGGATCGGCCAGATCAAGGGAATACACTTCATTCATCGTTTCAAAGTAAAGAACAAGCTGACCTGAGAATACGGCTTGTACGATGTCCATCGGTTTATGGATAGGATCCACGTCCAGCTTATGCTGCAGGGCAAAGCTGAGCTTCTCCTCGTCGATGATATGTTCCAGCAGCGGAAGCACGAATTGATTGATTTGTTTGGTTTCTGCCATTCCCTCGCAATATAACATATATACGGGTTCCAGGTGCTCCGCATTGCCCAATTCGTATTTATCCATTTTGAAGTCTGCCGATGCGCGGAATAAATTTCGAATGCCTTCGGCTGTCCAAATATGGTTTTCAGGCAAAGAAGGGGGAGCAGCCGGGCGGACGATGTCTTTCTCCTGACTAAAGAACCATTGCAAAAGCCGATTAAATTTCATGCCTCTCACCTTTGGACTTTTTTTGAAAAGAGAACCATCGTAAACATAATGAGGAGCATGGCCGTGACGGCCCACAACGAGCCCGGCAAGTAAATCTGTTTCAGAAAGATCAAATACTGCATATCGCTTATCGGCAGCGCCACGACCACAACGTTGATGGCTGACAGAGAAACTAAAATGTACAATTTGCTTTTCTTGTTCGTTCCGGTACTTAGCAATTCGAGCATGAGATACAACGCGATGGAGATGCGGACAAAAGCCCCCGATAGCCATTGATAAATGGATAAAAAATCGACATGCTGTATGTATTTTCCTACCTTGACGAGACGCCATTCTTCGAAAGCAGGGTATCGAAGTGCCGCCGCTTCATAAGGACCGAATTCCGCGATGGCTCCTGTCGCCGGTCCCAATACCAACACCATGAGAAATAGTAACATTACCCAAAGCGACCAAAGCCGCACTTTACATTTCAAATGTTGCTGAAACAGCAGCAGCAAGATCAGCTCGGCGAGTCCGCCGCCTACGTACAGGCTTCCTCGCAATGCGGGCGTCATCCCTTGTTCAAAGATCGGCGTGAGCAAGGAATAATCTTTGACCGGAAGGTTGGAGCTCATTACGAAATCTCCAAAGATGATGACAAAGGGCAAAAGAAACCCTGATGTGATGGCAATCGCCTGCAAGCCGTAGCGTGCGCCATAAAAGCATAACAGCAACATTGAAATGGATAGCACGAGCTGTGGAGTGCGGGGCAAGTAAGAGACATGCGTCCACAACACGGTATCTTTTAACGTCAGCACACTGATGAAAAAAAGATAAACGAGAAAAAAGAGTCGAATCGCCACGCCTACGATCGTTCCGAATCGCTGCTGAAACCATGGAATGATGGGCTGCTGGCTCGTTTGCTTCATGATGCAGTAGAGGATGAAGGTCCACAGCAAGAACGGAACGATCATCACCAGTACGCTGATCCAAGCGTCTCTCTGGGCTTCTGCGATCAACGGAGGGATGACCATTACGTGGTTCATTAATCCGATCGCAAGGATCATGGTGGAATATAAAGGAATGAAGCCGATGGTGCCTTGTTGATTATTCAAGGGAGTCCCTGCCTTGTGCATATTTTCGATGAAGTTATTATTTTCCATAAATCATTTAAATATCCAAGAAAACATGCTAAAATCATTCAACTTTTTCAAATTGCGCTCCGCGTTGATACTTCGTCATTAACGGATTAATAAATCTTGTCGATAGTAGAGAGGGCTAACAAATGGATTCAGGAGAATCAATAAAAAGAAGAGAGACGGCACCTGATGCAATCAGGAACCGTCTTTTTAGGCTTGCAATGTGCGGGAGGCTTGGATCGCAAAAGGTTTTCGGCATCGCTTGCATCGAGAGGACGAGGTCCATATTTAAGCTGCCGACGACAACGATGCGCGGCCCTCTTATTGGGCCGCCTGCGAAGCGGTGATCGCATATTGTTCAAGCTTGCGGAAGAAATCTTTGAAAATCGCGTCCCGATGCACGTAATCGGCGCAGCGAATCAGATGCCTCGATGTGTCGTGACTCCAGGTGACCTGATCCGTCAGGATCGGACTATGGACAAGCGCGGTCGGTACGCTGGCCGGATTGACCAGCCATGCAATGACGGAGATATCCCAGATGACGCGGGAATATCCAAAATGGTCACTGCTGCAAGCTTCGTAACGCTCCGCCAGAAAATCCCCGATCGCCCCTTTGCCTTTTACATATCGTTCCACTTCGGGAAGCGTCGTGAGCAGGTGGGACGCGACGCCTGTACAAGGGACAAGTACGAGCGGCACGCCGCAATCGAACAAGATTTGAGCGGCGAGAACATCTTGCTTCAGGTTGAATTCTTTTGTATGCCGCCAGTCCAGACGATGTCCCCCCAGCCAGACGACGACGATTTTTTCAATAATTCGGGGTTCGAGCAGGATGGCCGAAGCGACGTTCGTAATTGCCCCGATCGCAACGACATATAAAGGTTCGTCGTCAGGAGCCGCCATGGCGCGCGTGATCAAATCGCGAACCGCCGGACTGTCTACCGGCCGGTCGGCCGATGGCAGGAAGCTTTCGGACCCGCGAAAGGCGAAGCCCTCGTCTGGCACGTTCATTTTGTGCAATATACGTATCATTTCATCATAACTTTTGTCCATCCCGTCCTTGGCACTTTTGGACAAGTGATTGAAGAACGGAGCAGCATAAATCGCTTGCAGATCGATCTTGTCTTTGGACAGCAGCGTGTAAACGATCGCAAATTGGTCGTCGATTTCGTTAAACGTATCCGTATCCAGTACCATATTTACTTTGCCTGACGGTGGCAGCAAGCGCCGAATGCGCTGTTCTTCGCTAATTTTTGGAAATGAAATCGGCATGGGAGATTCACCTTTCTTTTCTCAGATGAGGGATTCATCTATATATTTTGGAGATTTCATGTTGAATTATAACGAAGGCTACATGTAAGTTATATATTTATTCGGAGGAACTGTTATATATTTCGGCTTTATGCGAATGCAGGGGAAAGAAGAATACGGTGGGTTATACTTGTCACTGCCAACTAATTCAAAATGTTTTACGGAAATAGCCGAAAAATATAACGCAATAACCGAAAAATTATATGATTTGTTCGGGAACATCGCTATAATGTGTCCTAATTCAGTCAGATCTACGTATACCTGTGAAATTATGGAATTATACAGGAGGATGAACGCGTGAAGGGACAGATTAGAAAGCACGGACTGAACATGATAGGCATTGGAACGGTAAGCGCTCTACTGTTTGCGGCCGCTTGCTCGCATGTCAATCCGGAGCCGAAGCGGGTGGCAGCGCCGCTGCAGCACGAGCAGAGTAAAGACGAATTGCCGACGCTTCGGACAAATGAAGTGTTCGACAAGGAGAAATATAAAGGGAAGCTGCAGCTCCGGTATTTTCATCTGAAAGATCCGAAGGTATCGGCGGGCGACAGCTATCTGATTATAACGCCGGACGGAAAGGCGATGCTGATGGATGGCGGTTTCGCCAATGTAGGGAATCAAGTGGTCCGATACTTGGACAAACTCGGCATTAAGGACCTTGACATCTTATACAATACGCATCCTCACCCCGACCATCTGGGCGGCTTTGCCGAAGTACTGAAAACGAAGGAGGCTAAAGCTTATTACCGCCAAAGCTTTGATAATAATGCGTCCGCTCAATACCGCAATACGATCGAACAGATCGAGAGGAAGAACATTCCGCAGAAAGTATTGGCGGCGGGAGATAAGTTCGAGCTTGGCGGCGATGTAAAGTTCGAGGTGCTTAGCCCGAAGAAAGAGGCATTGAACGACGTGATCAAAACGAATGATGACGCGACCATCAACTTTTATTCTCTCGTCGTCAAAATGACGTACAAGGATACTTCGTTTCTGTTCCCGGGGGAACATTTACAAGGACAGGGAAGCGGAACTTATCGAATTATACGGGGATCAGCTGAAAGCGGATTTTGTACATGCGCCGCACCATGGACACACGACGTCTTCCTCGCCTCCGTTCGTCAATACGGTATCGCCGAAAGTAACCGTGCTGAGCAACAATATTTTCAGCAGCCTGGATATATTGAAGCGCTATGAAAAGCAGGGAGACGTGTATTCGACTGCGCTGAACGGCAATATTTTGATCGTTTCGGACGGCAAACAGCTGCATGTTATTACGGAAAAAGACAGGGTTCCCACGAAATGATCATCCAAGGCGGTATATCCATCTGCTCTATCGGTTGGGTAAAAAAGCCGAAAAGTATAAATGATATGTCCGATTCATTATATTATTTGTCCGAAATCACGGCTATAATTTGTCATGATTCGTAAGAAATGATATTCAAACTCCGCTTGAACGCATGAGTCAAAATGAAGGAGGGTGAAGGCGGCCGACCATTTTACCGCCGAAAACCAACACGGTTTTCCTCAGCCTAGTAGAAGCGCACATGTGTGAAAACGCTTTAATTGCAGGATAGGATGCATCGATCGGGTTTGGAATGGGGTCGAACGGATTTTACAAGTAATGGGAGGAAACAGGGGATGTTCACGAAAAGCATAGCGTTAACCGTAACTGCAGCAAGCATCGTTTCATTGTTAGCCGGATGCACACCTGAGAAAGAAGAGAAGAAACCGGAAGCTTCGCAGCAGCCGAAGATGGAAGTGCCGCAAGGGCCGGTGACCTTCAAAGTCGCTTCGAGCAGAACGAAAGACAGCTTCGAGGAAGTGACGAGGTCCATCCGCGCGAAGTATCCGAATGTTACATTGGAATTCATGACCAACTACAAGCTTGAAGATAAGACGCTCAGAGACATGATCGCTTCGGGAGATGTGCCGGATATATTCGACGTGGCTACGACCCATATCCCGATCATTCTCGATTATGACTTCCCGATGGACCTCGAACCGATTATTAAAAAGTATAATGTCAACCTCAGTCACATTGATCAGGAAGCGCTCAAAGACATTCGGGCATATAACGGGAAGCAAATGATGATACCGACCAACCTGACCCCGCCGATGGCGCTTTTTTACAACAAAGATTTATTCGATCGGTATGGCGTGCCGTATCCGAAAGTCGGGAATACATGGGACGATTTGATGGAAACGACAAAGAAGCTGTCCCGTTCCGATGGCGGCGTGAACTATATGGGGTTATCCACGAGCAACAATGCCAACTATATGGTAAAGCAGATGTCGTTGTCTTATATCGATCCCAAAAACGGCAGAGCCGGGCTAGTTTCCAATGACGGTTGGAAAAAAATGTTTGAGAAATGGAAAGAGATCTACAGCATTCCGGGTAACTACCCGGCCGGCACAAGGTTTACAACCGGAACGAATTATTTCCTAAAAGATAAAAGATTGGCGATGTATCCGTTTTATCTGTTTTTATTACAGGAGAAGGCGTTCCAGGACGCAGTCGCCGGCGGCGGCTTCAATTGGGGCGTAACGACTTGGCCCGCGCTGAAAGAATCTCCCGGGATCGGCTTTGGAAGTTTCTCCGGAGGATTCATGATCAGCAAAACAAATAAATATCCGGATTTCGCCTTCCAGGTTATGATGACTTTAATGTCGGATGAAGGACAGATCGACCTTGCGAAGAACGGCATGACGCCGAGCGTAACGAAGCCGGAACTCCGCACCCATATTTATGAGGGCAACCCGGTCGTGAACCAAATTCCGAAAGACGTCTTGACGGCCATTTACAACACGAAAGAACCGAAGCCGGTTCACAGAACGAAGTACGATGCATCCGCTTTAAGCATCGTTACGAAATATATGCATGAATTTCTTGATGGTAAAACCGATATGAACACGGCACTATTGAGAGCGGATGAGGAAATCAATAAGCTCATCGACGCGGATAATAAATAGGATACATATGCTTGCGACAGCGGTACCGATGACATCAAGTAAAGACGAAAAGGCGGTTTCTGACCAGCTCGGAGCCGTCTTTTGTAATCTTTGGCATTGTTCCACGCCGGTTGCCGTTCATTAAAATGCGAATGTTTGACAAATCTATTTTATACGGGGGTTATCCATGCATAGGAAGGCGATACGAACCTTAATATCCATGACGGTGTTATCGGGAATGCTCGTCGCTTGCTCCGGTGGTGCATCCAAGCCGAGCGTCGACAATCTGCAATCCCCAGCCGTGAGCGGGCAGCTTGCGGAGGAAGGCAGCGCGAAGGTCACCGTACAGTTCTGGCATTCTTTGGGCGGAAAAACCGGCGAATACTTGAACCACATGATCAAACGGTTTAACGAATCGCACAATAACATCGAGGTTGCCGGTACGTACCAAGGCAGTTACGGCGAGACGGCCTCCAAACTGCAGCAAAGCATCGCCACCGGGCAACTGCCGGATATCATCATGCTGGAGCGCTCCAATATCCAAATGTTCGAGGAGTGGAGCACGCTTGAAGATTTGACCCCGTATATGCAAAAATCGAACATGACCATCGGCGATTTCACGCCCGGACTTATGGGGCACTCCACATTCAATAACAAACTGGTTTCTTTACCTTTCAACCGTTCCACTCCCATTCTTCATATCAATAAAACGATGCTGAATGAGAAGGGGCTTGCCGTTCCGAAAACTTGGGACGAACTCAAACAAACTGCAAATGCGCTCGTCATAAATGAAAACGGCGAATATAACCGCTACGGGTTGACGATGCCGTTCGACTCCTGGTATCCGCTCGCCATGATGGGTCAGGCCAGAGGCAAATTTTTCAACGATCAAGGCACCGCGCTCGGTTTTGACGGCGAAGGGGTAAAAACGTTCGGTTTTCTGAAGGAGCTGCAGCGTACCGGCGCCTTGTATTACCCGCCCGAGAAAGATTCGGGCACAGTTGCGAATCAGCTGTTCACAAGCGGCAAAGCCGGCATGCTGTTTCAGTCCAGTGCGTCGGTTAGCGGTTTCACGTCCAGCGTCAAATTCGAATATGCGACCGCGTTTTTGCCGATGGATCAAACGTATACAGCGCCGACCGGCGGCGCGAATATCGCGATCATGGCCGGATCGAAGCATAAAGAAGCAGCCTGGGAGTTCATCCGCTGGGCCGCAACCGATCCGAAAGGCGGGTTGCAGTTTATTCTGGACACCGGCTATCTTCCATTTACTCCGAAGATGGCGGAATCCGGGCAAATCAAGGAGATATGGGCCAAAAATCCGAACCTCAAAACGGCTTACGACCAACTGAAATACGCGAGCGATACGAATAAACACGTTGCATGGCCAGCCGTTTTAAAAGAATTGAACGCGACCATCCGAGCGATCATGTATAATGATAAAGAGATCGAACCTGCGCTACATGCGTTTAAGAAAGAAGCGGAAATGCTGCTAAGCAAATAAACCCGGGGGAGTATGCATGAACGTTTCACTCCATTTGTTTCATTCGGTAACCCGCACCGCCGACAGCTATATTCACTTTCATGCCCATAACGGTTACGAAATCGTGTATTACTTCAGCGGAAACGGCAACACGCAAATCGACAAAGAGAAATTCGAGTACAATGCAGGCTGCTTCGCGATCAGCGAACCGGGCGTCAAGCACGATGAATATCGTCGAACATCCACAGATGTCATCTATCTCGTATTTTCCTGCACAAACTCGGCGATTCCGCTTCAAAACGGCTTATACGGCGATCCTGACGGAACGATCGGCAGGCTGCTGCACCGGATGGCCGCAGAACTGTCGTCCAAGACGAAATATTACGATATTTTGCTTCGCTGCTTACTAGTGGAAGTCATTGTGGAAATCGGGCGGGTTACCAATCTCGAGTCGACCGAGGAAGCGGACAACAATTTGATCTATGCCAAAAACTACATCGAGCAGTATCACGGCGAGAAAATGGACCTGCAAGGACTTGCCAAAACGCTAGGCTACAGTTACGACTACTTCCGCCATTTGTTCAAGGATTACACGGGCTACTCGCCGATGCAATACGCCGTACAGCAGCGTCTGGAACGCGCCAAGCAAATGTTGACGGCCGGCAAAGAGCCGATCACGGCGATCTCGATTGAATGCGGGTTCTCCAACAGCCCGCAGTTTTGCAAGATGTTCAAGAGCCAATTCGGCATGAGCCCGAAGCGATTTCGGGAAACGTACAGCGTGTAAAAGACTTATTCGGGCATCGTTAGTATAAATGACCACGATTAAATCAGCAGAAAGCGGCTCATCTTCGATTGGAAGAGCCGCTTTTACAACCGGTGTTTATGCGGTGTGCTATTTCACTTTCGTTTTTTCCTCGCTTATTTTTTGGTTCATCTTTTCTTCCGCTTCCCGTAACGCGGTAACGACATTCGCTTTGCCCGAAGCGATATCGTCGAATGCTTTCGACATGATCGGATGCGCTACGTCATCGTACTGTGTGGCACTGGCAGTCGAAGCTACCCTCAATAGCTGCAGCGATTTCACGTTTTTAGAGGTGAGCAGCGGTGTGCCTTGCCCGAACGAATTCAAGACATCCTTGCTCTTGATCGTCGGATATCGCACGATGGCCGCACCATGTTTTTCAGCTTCGACCGAGGTAGCGGCAGCCAGCAAATGAATAGCTTGATTTTTCCATTTACTCGTTCTGGAAATGGCGAGCGACGCGCCCGAATACTGGTTTCCAATCCCTGGAGCTTCTTTAAACGTCGGAAGGGTCACAAGGTCTATACTCTCCCATTTTTGAACCAGTTCGGTGTTTTCCGGACTTGGAAAGTTGCCGAACGTAACGAGCATGGCAAGATTTTGATCTTTAAAAAAAGCGTTCTCGGCAGCGGGAACATTACCGGGAAGCTCATTTCCGGGTATCCGGTAAAAGCCCGTCAATGTATTCAGCATATCCTTCCATGGATCTGTATTGACAACGGCTTTCTCTGATTTCGGGTCGATATACGTCAGAGATAGCTGATTTAATCTCAATAACGTACGGATCATATCTAAGCCCCGATATTTCACCCCGCCATCCTCTCTGCTTAGCTTACGGGTTAGGTCAGCCACATCGTCCCAGGTCATGCCATTTTTCGGATACGCAACGCCGAATTTATCGAAAATATTTTTGTTGTAGTATAAAGACATCGGGAGATGGCTCCAGGGAAGAGCGTAGAGTTCGCCGCCCGGGGAATATTTTTTAATCGTCGCGATCATATTATCGTCAAAACGGGAAAGATCCACTTTGTTTTCTTTTGCCAGTGGTGTCAGGTCAGCCAGCAAGTCCATCTTATTATATGGGATCACCTGCGTGCTGTTGATCAACATAATGTCCGGGATCGTTCCCGCCAGCACGAGATCATTGATCGTTTGCCCTTTACCGGATTGAATGTAGTCGATCGTAACATTGGGAAATGCTTTCTTCATAAAAGGTTCTGTGTTCTGGCGGAAATACGTCTCGTTGCTTCCAGTTGCATTAAAGAAAACGAGTTTGAACGCTTCATTACGGTCAAAGCTGCTCTGTGCTTTATTGCTTTCTTTAGTATCCTTGACAGCGGCCGGATTGCCGCAAGCCGTCAATAAGGATAGGGCTGTAAGGACCGCTATCGGCAAGACGCCTCTCTTTTTTCTTTTCATCTCTAATCCCCCCATTTTATTAAAAATGCTCTCGTCAAAGTAAGCGATTACAACAAAATTGTAAAATAGATGGCTTCGCGGTTACATCGAGAATAATACGTTCTTTTTGTACAAAAGTCTTATGTTACGCTAAACTTTCGTTCTGACTGGTCCAAGCTCATTTTACATCCCGGAAAATAAAGAACAATGTATGCCGTAATTCGGGAGCAGCATCTCTGGATGAATTACCGGTTATGGAAGATTTGATACGGATCAGGATCAGATTATTTTACAAAAATAACGCATTATTCTCAATGTTGCCGGGAGGCATCATATCTTACAATTTGTAGTAATTCTTGTTCCGGAGCAAGGAGATTGCCGGATTTTTGTTTAAAACATGAGAATGAGGTGTGCTCTATGGGGAATGCGTCCAGCGCAGTTGAAACAGGGGGTCGAGAAATGCCGGGAATTATTGATACCGATGTGCATCAGACGTTA
Source organism: Paenibacillus allorhizosphaerae (assembly GCF_910594985.1). Lineage (GTDB taxonomy): Bacteria > Bacillota > Bacilli > Paenibacillales > NBRC-103111 > Paenibacillus_G > Paenibacillus_G allorhizosphaerae. The sequence continues at coordinate 232,490 of NZ_CAJVCE010000003.1, read as the reverse complement.
AGAAACAAGGAGGATATTCTAGCGTTTTTGCCGAAGGTTTGGCATGAGCAATATATGACGCATGGCATCGGATTGTCCAATCCATTTCCTACGCCGATCGGCGTGAACCGCAAGGATGCCGTACCGGAGGGAGGCGGCCCGGCCGGCTCGGATCCGCAATTTATGCTGAAGCATCATGTGGAAGCTTACGGAATCGAATATGCCATTCTTACGGGCGGGGGAGAGACAGGCGTAGCGCTGATACCTGACCTGGATTATGGCAATGCCATCATTCGTGCTTATAACGATCATTACATGGAGAAGTGGCTTAAAGCAGATCCGAGATTTAAAGGTTCGATTCTTGTGAACGCCGCCGATCCGGCCGAGGCCGCGAAAGAAATCGATCGACTGGCCGATCATCCCGATATGGTGCAGGTTATCTTATGCAGCGGAGCGCGCACTCCGTACGGACACAGGTTCTATCATCCGATCTATGAGGCTGCGGAACGTCATGGTCTGCCTGTTGCCTTGCATCCCGGTTCGGAGGGGAAAGGCATGGCGTATCCACCCACGCCGGTAGGCTATCCAACACGATACATGGAATGGCATAATATACTGCCGCTCACGTTTATGGCACACATCAATAGTATGGTGTGCGAAGGTGTATTCGAAAAGTTCCCCGGGCTGATGGTTGTCGCCATCGAAGGGGGCATCGCCTGGCTGCCGCATCTGATGTGGCGGATGGACAAAAACTACAAGGCGCTGCGCGCGCAAACCCCTTGGCTGAAAAAGCTTCCCTCCGAATACATCATGGACCATATCCGCTTGACGACTCAGCCGATCGAGGAACCTGGACGACCGGGAGAACTGCTGCAAATTTTCCACATGGTCAATGCGGAGAAAACGCTCATGTTTTCCTCGGATTATCCCCACTGGGACTTCGATAACCCGAAGGTGATCCTTCCCCCGATGCCCCGGGAGATGAAGGCAAGAATTTTGTCGGGGACGGCTTACGAGCTTTACGGTTCGAAGCTGAAGAAGCCGAGCCAAGCGGAGGTGAGCCGCTAATGGAGCGTTATCCGGTTATACGAGCCGACGAGCTGTCCGACGGCGGGCATAAGATCGTGGAAGTGAAAGGCATTCAATTCGGGATTTACCGGATCAAGGGCGAATATTACGCGTGGAGGAACGTTTGCCCGCATGCAGGGGCGCCGGTATGCCGGGGCAAGGTGTGCGCAACGAGACTTCCGTCCTTGGTCTACGAATACAAGTATGGCCGCGAGAATGAAATATTGCGCTGTCCTTGGCACGGCTGGGAGTTTGACCTCCTGACCGGTGAGCATTTGGTCGATCCGGAAACGAAGCTGAGGCGCGGCAAGCTGGAGCTGGGAAGCCAAAAGCAAGAAAATCTGGAGCCGGGCTTGCTCGAAGCCGATCAAAATTTCATATATATTTTGTTATAATGAGTGGGCGGGAACGATCCCTGCATATCCGATTGCGGGGATCCGGCTCCGACGCTCTCAAGCTCCGGCCCCCTGGCAACATTGATGGAGGTGCGTATGTCAGATACTGCAAACGATTTTAATCTTATTGTGACGAGCATTCCCTCTGTAGGCTATACCCGGCCGGATCCGAACTGGAAGGTAAATCTCAGCAACCGGAACTACCATATCATGGCTTTTTGCACGGGCGGCCAAGCTCAATATATGATAGATAGTAAGCAATATTCGGTAAAAAAAGGCGATGTGCTGTTTTTTCCGAAAGGAAAGCTTCACGCGGGCGTAAGTCATCCTACCGATCCTTGGTCGTTTTACGTTATTCTATTTGATACTTCATTTACCGATGATTACAGCGAGCGGCTAATCCACAGCCTGGACTATGTTATCCCAAAAACAAATTTTTCTGAATTGCTTCCCCTGTTTCAAGATATTTATCATGAATGGATCGCAAAAAAGACAGGCTATCTTCTAAGATGCCGATGCAGAATTATGGAGATTTTTTGCTTGCTGCTTCGCAATATGGATTTCCCCGAAAGAAATTCCCGACATTCCGAAGCCATTGACAGTGTTTTGAATTTTATGGCCGAAAATTATAAGGAAAATTATACGATAGATCAGCTTTGCCATTTGGTCGGGTACAGTCCCTCGCACTTTCAGTTTGTGTTTAAGAAAGTTACCGGTAAAACCGCCATCCAGTGCCAAAACGAAATCAAAATCAACAAGGCACGCGATTTGCTTCAATATCGAAGCTGCAATGTCACCGAAGCGGCGTTGCATGTGGGGTTCAACGACATTTATTATTTCAGCAAGCTGTTCAAAAAGACGACGGGATACAACCCCTCGGACTTTTTGAAGGACAGTTGAGCATGTCTGTAAAAGGGATACATCTTCAATTTTACATAGGACAGCCTCGACCGGCTGCATTTCCAATGAGCAAATCTTCCTCGATATGACGTGAGGAAGATTTTTTTTATTTTTTTTCTGGACGGATTATGCTGCAGCTGCAGCTCATCGCCAAACTGGTCAACAATTGTGTACATATCCGTCAATTATAGGCTACTCTGCTGTTCCTTTTTCAAGCTACAATAAAGGGGCTGGTGAAGTAGGAATGATCAGTTTACCTGGGGGGAGCGATCGTATGAAGAAACATAATAAAATAAAAATGGTCCATGTCAAAAGTTGGCTTCGTCGACTTTCGATGGGCATGCTGTTACTGCCGATTGTGGCCTGCAGTAATGGAAGCGGCACAGGAAAAAGCGGCAGCGACGCGGCAAGCATCGAAGCTAACAAAAGCAAGGAGCCGGTTCATCTGGTGTTTTATTCCACAGCGGCATGGACACAAGAAGCGTTCAACGAACGTTTCGGTGATGCCATGCGAAAGAGATTTCCCGACTACTCCATCGAATTTATCGCAAACGGAAAAGGAACTACATTCCAGGAGCTTCTTACCGCCGGAACGGTGATCGATATTTATTGGCAGGACGTGAACAGTACGATCCCTCAAATGATGGAATATGATCTGCAATACGATATGACGGATCTCATCAAGAAGCACGGGATTGACCTGAACACGCTCGATCCTGCATCGATTAACATTATCAAGGAAATGTCCGGCGGAAAAATGTATGCGCTTCCACTTGTGAACAATACTTCGGCGCTTTATTACAACAAAGATTTGTTCGACAAGTTTGGCATACCTTACCCTAAAGACGGGATCACATGGGACGAAGTGATGGACCTGACGAAAAAGATGCGAAGAACGGATAACGGTCAGGAATATTACGGACTTGTGAGCAATTTTCAGCCTCATGCGAATTTAAGCCCGCTCTCTGTTCCTCTTCTCGATCCGAAAACGGAGAAGCCGACGATTATGACCGATGAGCGATGGAAAATATTGTTCGATCATCTGATTACCGCCAAAAGATCATTGGACAACAAAACGGTCAGTTTCGTAAGAGACCGAAATGTAGCCATGGCGGAAGAACTGGCCAACATCTTCCTGAATAATGACATGACGGGCTACAATTGGGACTTGGTCGCATATCCCACCTTTAAGGAAGCACCGAACAAGGGGCCGCAGCCGCTTCCCACCCTCTTTGGCATTACGTCCGTCAGCAAGCAAAAGGAGGCGGCGATGGAGGTGCTGAAATATATGCTGTCCGAAGAGCAGCAGCTGAGCCTGTCCGAAAGAGCGATCATTCCCGTGCTGCAAAACGAAAAAGTGTTGAAGGCGTTTGGCACAAAGAGCAAGTATGCGAACGTAAATTTTCAGGCGATCCTGAAACGGAAATTTACTCCGATCGCGATGAAAACGAAATATGAAGCGAAGGTGCGCGATATATACGCCAAGTCCGTATTGGAGCTAGCGAAGGGAACCGTCGATATGAATACCGCTTTCAGGCAAATGGACGATGATGTAAATAAAATGATTACCGCGGACAAGGCGAAATAAGACAGATGAATGAGAAAGGTGAAGGCGGCCACCATAAACAGGTCAAGTTTTAAGGATAAAGCTGACAAACATCGGAAATCTTTTTCGCTTCCTCTGCGTTACACTGAACTCGCAACCTGATTCAAACTTATATTTCCGCTGGGAGGGGAAAGAAATTGAATTTGAAATTATCAGAAGAAAAAGCCAATCAGGCGGCGGTCCATCGCCCCAAACTGAAACGCTCGATCATTGACTGCGACATCCATCACTATACGGGCATGAACGTGCTGAAACCTTATATGCCGCGTGAATACTTGGAGCTTATGGAGACGATCGTCGGATCAGTGAGGCCGAACAGGGCACCGGTCGGCGGCGGGTTTAACGGGGGACTCGGCGGAAGAATGGTCGATTCCTTTCCTCCGGGAGGCGGCCCGGCTGGAAGCGACCTTGCTTATATGCAGGAGCATTATTTGGATCCGTACAACGTGGAATACGGTATTTTGACAGGAGAAGGCTTCGGGATGCAAAGCTCGGGCGGTTATGATTATGCAGCGGCGATCTGCAGTGCAGTCAATGATTACACCATCGATCATTGGCTAACGCAGGACAGCCGGTTGAAAGGCTCGGTATTTATAATGAAGCAGGATCCGACCTTATCGGTGAAGGAAATCGACCGTGTCGGCGGACGTTCCGATATGGTTCAGGTGATTGTCTCAAATGGAGCGACATTGCCGTACGGAAACCGCCACTATTATCCTATCTACGGAGCATGTGTGCGTCATAACTTGCCTTTTACGATTCATGTTGGAAATGAAGGCGCAGGCGTTAACGGGCCGCCAACCGGAGCCGGATACGGCTCCTATTATATCGAGTCGCGGGCGGCCCGTCCGCAAGTGATGATGGCACACCTTGCAAGCTTTATCTTCGAGGGCGTGTTCGAGCGGTTCCCAACGCTGAAAGTGGTGCTGCAGGAGGCGGGCGTCTTCTGGGTCGTGCCGTTTTTGTGGAGGCTTGATCAAGACTGGAAGGCACTACGCGTGCAAACGCCGTGGGTGAAGAAGAAACCGAGCGAATATTTCCGTGACCACATTCGCGTAACGACCCAGCCGATTGAAGAGACGCCGAACCGCGAATCGTTCGATCAGATGCTGGAAAATATGTGGGCGAAAGAGACTTTGATGTTCTGCAGCGACTATCCTCACTGGGATTTCGATTCTCCTCTTAAGGCTCTGCCACGGCTGGAGGACGAACTGTGGGATCGCATCTATTATCAGAATGCGGCGGAAATTTACAACCTGCCGCAGCGTAAGGCGGAGAGGAAGGAGTAGCAAGCATGACACAGCAGCACATTGTAGCACAAGTGTCGGAAATTCCGCCCGGCATCGTAAAGCTGGTAGAAGTGGGAGGACGCAGCATAGGTCGATCCAGTCATGGGAACCAAATCGTATGAAGTAACCGTCGTAACATTCGGTGTCTCCGTTGAGGAAGGACACGTCATCGTGCATATGTAGCTGGACGTTAATTAACCTGCATGCTTTCAATTAATAGTAAGTAGGGAGCTTAGCCCTTTATTTCTTCGGAAGTAAAGGGCTAAGCCTTTTGCCGTGCCATTCAAGTGCTTGAGCACGATCAACTCGCTGAACGACTGCATGATTTCTTATGGCAGTTGATTGGCTGAGGCTTATCACAGATAGGATATCGCAGCGGATATCATATCTGGTTGTTTCTTCTGAAATCGGATGCATTCATCCCAACCTTGGAACGGAACACACGGCCGAGATATGAGCCGTTCTCGTAACCGCATTGAGAGGCAATAGCTTCCAAGGTGTGGTCTGTTTCCAAAAGCAGCTTCTTGACTTTCTCGAGCCGCAAGCGCGTTGCATATTCGATCGGCGTGACGCCATATTCCAAACGGAAACGCCGGGTCAATTCGGATGGCTTGATGCCGAGTTCGTCCGCAATGGCTTTCATGCTCAATTCGTCAAAAAGCTGCCGGTGAATGAATCCGGCGGCCTGACGCATCCGATGATCTGTCCTATTTTTAGGCTTATGAACATGTTTTCTCTCTAGTTGGCTTAAATGCAGCAAATCCATCATCATGTGCATCGCAAGGCTCGTATCTTTCGATTTGCTTCCGTATTCACGCCAAGATTGGCGCAAGAAGGAGTACGTCGAGGAAAGACGGTTCACATTAGAGATGGTCACTTTGCCGACAGGCAGTGAGTCGAAGACGGGATCCGGCTCAAACAGCGGGATAAAGCAGAGCATGTGAAATGTAATGTCTTCAAGCGATTTACGCTTGAACATCGTCCCCGGCGGTATGAACACAAGATCTCCGAAGGAAGCCCGTCCGCTTTGCTTGCCGACCACATATTCGAATGCGCCGGACTCCATTCCAATAATGACATAATTATGATGGACTTCTGCAGATTTAAAAAAATCCGGCCTCGGTCCAAAGTACGCACACATGTCTAATCTGTAAGGATGCTGGTACAAACAATCACCTCACATAAACGCTTCCAAATAAACGTACCACAAACAGCCACCAAGAAAAATAGGATTTACCAAATAAAGTGACAAAATTATATAAATTGAGTGTGTTTATATTGAAACTTTGTGTGTGTAAGATGAAGGTAAGAGCTCGAGCATTCAAACTAAAAAGCGATAACCAGTATCATGCATGGACAGGTTAATCATCGGTCTGAAATGGAGTGGGGAAGATGAATCAAGCATCAGAAGTGAATGAAGCAGTAAATCGCGAACCGTTGGGGATTATCGATACGGACGTGCACCAGTCGCCAAAACGCAAACAGGATTTGCTTCCGTATTTGCCGAAGGTTTGGCATGAGCAATATGTAACCTATGGGAGCGGAGTGGCCAACTTATTCCCGACGCCGATCGGCGTTTCACGCAAAGACGCCACGCCTGATGGAGGCGGACCGGCGGGCTCGGATCCGCACTTCATGCTAAAGCATCATGTGGAGCATTACGGCATAGATTACGCCATTCTCACAGGAGGTTCGGAGGCTTCTTTCGCCTTGCACCCCGATCTGGATTATGCGAGCGCTGTCATTCGTGCCTACAACGACCATACGGTTGAGAATTGGCTCACGGTAGATCCCCGATTCAAGGGTTCGATCGCTGTCAATGTATCCGATCCTGAAGAGGCTGTGAAGGAAATCGAACGGTTGGGCGATCATCCCGACATGGTTCAGATCATTGTCTGCAGCGGTGTACGTGCGCCGTATGGTCAACGGTTCTACCATCCGATCTATGAGGCGGCGGAACGTTACGGTCTGCCGATCGCCTTTCACCCCGGAACGGAGGGTAAAATGTATCCGCCCACACCCGTAGGCTATCCGACGCGTTACATGGAATGGCATAATATGATTCCGCTGACCTTTATGGCTCACGTGAATAGCCTGGTATGCGAGGGTGTGTTCGAGAAGTTCCCGGGCCTTAAGTTTGTCGGCATCGAAGGAGGCATAGCCTGGCTGCCGCATCTGATGTGGCGGATGGATAAGAACTATAAGGCGCTGCGTTCGCAAACTCCATGGCTGAAAAGGCTGCCGTCCGAGTACATCAAAGAACATATCCGTTTGACGACACAACCGATCGAAGAACCGGAAAGACCCGGAGAGTTTCTGCAAATTTTACAGATGATCGACGCGGAGAAGACGGTCATGTATTCCTCCGATTACCCCCACTGGGATTTTGACAATCCGAAAGTGGTGCTTCCTCCCATGCCGCGCGAGCTGAAGGCAAGGATCTTGGCGGGGACTGCAGCCGAGCTGTATGGTTTGACGCTGAAGAAGACCGGCAAAGCGGAGGTGAACCGCTAATGGAACGATATCCGGTGATGCAAGCCGATGAGCTGTCCGACGGCGGACACAAGATTGTGGAAGTAAAGGGCATCCAATATGGAATTTACCGCATCGACGGTAAATATTATGCATGGCGGAACGTTTGTCCGCATGCAGGGGCGCAGGTTTGTCTCGGAAAGGTATGCGGAACAAGGCTTCCGTCTCTAGTATACGAATATAAATATGGGCGCGAAAACGAAATACTCCGGTGTCCGTGGCATGGATGGGAGTTTGATCTGCTGACCGGCGAGCATTTGGTCGATCCGGACACGAAACTGAGAAAAGGCATGCTGGAGGTGGGCAGTCCGAAAAATGAAAATCTGGAACCCGGTCTGGTTGAAGCCGACCAACAGCTCATTTATATTTTGCTATAAAGAAAATAGAGAGAAAACACAGGGGAACCATATTGAATTTAATGTCGGGGGACAAACAAAACATGGACAAATTTATTTGGGGGTCATTTGTAGGGCTGTCAGTCGTCATAGCACTTGCAACCGGTTGCTCGAATGCGGGGAACGGGAGCGGTAAAGGACCGGACGTCAAAAAGACAGCGGAACCGATTACATTAAACTTTAAGCCTTCGTACTCGATGACTGACGCTCAGGTGGAGACGTTCATTAAAGAGCCCGTAAAGAAGAAGTTTCCGCACATAACGATCAATGTCATCAAGTTCGGCAGCGGCGTTACATGGGAAAACTCGATTGTAGCCGATCAGATTCCGGATATTTGGGGAGCGCCGTATAAGGAAACGGAATTATTTGTCAAGCTGGGGATCTCCGAGGACTTAAATCCGTTCGTGGCCAAGCATAAAGTCGATATATCCCGGTTCGAGCCGACAGCGATGAGTACGATCAAAAGCTTTGCGGGCAAGGGCGAGCTTTACGGGCTGCCCTATGAAACGCATTACGGCGCGTTGTTCTATAATAAGGACATTTTTGATAAATTTGCAGTCCCTTATCCGAAAGACGGCATGACATGGGATGACGCGATCGCCTTAGCCAGAAAAGTGACCAAAACGGATAACGGCATCGCCTACATCGGTATGGATCCTTCATCGCCGGCAGCAGTTAACGTTGCGATAGGCGGTCCGGTCGGGAAGGGCGACACCGCGCAGGTGAACAACGACAATTGGAAAAAAGTGTTTTCAATGCTGAATCAGGCGTACGAGGTCCCCGGCTTTGTTCAGGGAAAAAAATACACCTACGGCGTGAACTCGTTTCTGAAGGACAAAAATTTGGCGATGTACGCGAGTTGGGAAAACGATGTACTGGGCAGAATGAGCGATATGCACAAGCAAGGCGATCTATTTAATTGGGATATGGTCACGCATCCGAATTTTAAAGAGAACCTTGGCCAGGGCAGGGATGCGGCTGCGCATGCGTTTTATATCAGCAACAAGAGCAAATACAAGGAAGAGGCGTTTGAGGTCATCAAGCTACTCATGGAGGGCGAGGTGCAGGGTATGATGAATCGGCAAGGCGTGTTGACGGTGCTGCCCAAAACGGATGAGGTGAAGCGCGACTACGGCAAGGAGATTCCGGTGCTGCAAGGGAAAAATACAGCCGCCATTTTCAAGATGACGCCGTCTCCCGCGGTTACGCATAAGTACTATTCCATTATCAGCTCAGAGCTCAGCAAAGCCTCGGGTTCCGTAGCGCTGAAGGAAAAAGATGTGAATACGGCACTGCGCGATGCGGAGGAAGAAGCGAACAAGAAAATCGCTGTGGAAGTGAAGAAGGAGCAGTGAAGAGGAATTATACATAAACGGGCGTCGCGTTAACTATTTTACGCGGCGTCCTTTTTCTAAGCGGTTGATGGAATTTGTTGCCCCGTCCGAATCGGATTATTTTACAAAAAATGCGTAATATTATCGATACTTCCAAGGGACGCAGTATCCTACAATGGGTAGTAACCCTTGATCTGAAGCGAGGGAAATATGGAATGTGTACAGAAAACCTGGTACAAACAGGTCAATAATTGATTATAAATACGTCAATCATTGTAAATCTTTTGTTTCTATTTCAGGTTAAAATCAACATTGTGCGATTATTACTTATATTCGGCGGGTTGAAAAAACATTGGAATGATGGAGGTCACACTATGGATTTGACATGTTTGCGAGAGTCCTATCGGCTGGATGAAATCGAATGGGCGATGCTTCCAGGGGAACGGCCAAGAGAAGCGGGCTGCAACGCGAGACTTGCTGCACACGGCAAAAGCCCCGTCGCCCGCATTGCCAAAATCAGGATCGGGGATTTAACAGGCTTCGGCATCTCGAGAATAAGCAAGGAACAAGCTCAGAGGCTTGTAGGCACCCCTGTAAAGGACATGTTTTATGAAAACGGTGCCGTCAAGGAAGCCTTCCGAGCGCTCGATTTTCCGCTATTGGATTGGCTGGGCAAGCTTGCCGACCGGTCTGTGTACGATATGTTCAATCAACACGGCGGTCCTTCTTCCGTAAAAAGCAGCATCAAAGTGCCGTGCTACGATACGACATTATATTTTGACGAATTGCATTTGACGGATAACGTAGCGGCCATCGAATGGATGAGTCGTGAGGCGCAAGATGGCAGAGATCGCGGTCACCGGAATTTCAAAATTAAAGTAGGCCGGGGAGCCCGCTGGATGGAAACGCGGAAAGGGCTGCAACGGGACATCGATATCATTCGGGCGATAAGAGAGGTCGCCGGTCCGGAAGGGAAGATTATGATCGATGCCAATAACGGCTACACCTCGAATATGACGAAAGAAGTACTGATGGAAACGAAGGATTGCGCTTTATATTGGATCGAGGAAGCGTTTCATGAAGACCGGGTACTGTATGAAGATTTAAGAGAATGGATGACGAAGTATCAGATTACAGTGAAAATTGCGGACGGCGAAGGCCAAGCGGATCCCCGTCTGATGGAATGGGCTAGAGATAAAGTCATAGACATCGTTCAATATGACATCATTAACCCGGGATTTTCCGAATGGCTTCTGCTTGGCTCAAAACTTGATGCCTGGGGAGCAGGCTCCGCGCCGCATAGTTACGGCAACATCATTGGCAACTATGTGAACGGTCATTTGGCCGCAGCCATTAAAGGATTTGAGTTTGTAGAATGGGATCATGCCGAAGTAAATGGGCTTGACGGCTCATCCTACCGTATAGAAGACGGCTTTGTAGCCATTCCGGATTCACCGGGATTTGGACTTCAGCTCGATGATGCCGTATTCGGCCGTATCCGACGTGATTCCGGATGGGTGGTAAAGCGCGATGGCATCCGTAAGTTAGGATTTGCCAAAACGAAAGGCTTGTGAGGGAGCAAACAAAAGGAGGCAGCTCATGAATCGCAAAGCGGACGTCGTTGTTGTCGGAGGAACGCCAAGCGGAGTCGCTTGTGCCGTACGGTGCTCCAGAGAAGGCCTGCATGTCGTGTTAGTCAGTTTTACGAGCAGGCTGGGTGGCATCATGAGCTCCGGGCTCGGTGTGACGGATAACGTGTATGCCGGGTTTCGCGCTCCAATCTATGAAGCGTTCGTTCGCCATGTGCGGGAGTATTACAGATCGGTATACGGCGAGGAATCCAAACAATATCAGGCGTGCTACGCCAAAGGAAAGCTGCACGTCGAGCCGCATGTTGCCGAGCGGGTGTTCACGGACCTGGTCCATGCGGAGCCCCGGATTTCAACCTTGTACCGGTATTATCCGGTATCCGTGGAGAGGTCGGGTCGAAGGTTGTCGGCCGTAACGCTGCAAAGCTTTGATGACGGTTCTTTGATCCGGCTCGAAGCGGATGCGTTCGTCGATGCAAGCTACGAAGGAGATCTTGCTGCCGAGTCGGGGGCGGAAATGCGAACCGGCCGTGAAGGGCGCAACGCGTATGGCGAACCGCATGCGGGAAAATTGTTCGTCTTTCCGGGCGGCGGGCCGATTTCACCGGATGCCGTGGACGGATTGCTCGACTTGCGTACGATTTCGGACTCCGGACAGCGGATTTTTGCCGACCCTTCCGGTGAAGGCGACGATGCGTTCCAAGCTTATAATTTCCGGGTCATCTTGACCTGCAACCCGGACAACCGGGTATACCCGGATAGGCCGGAAACTTATGATAGAAATCTGTACTTGGGCATTGTGAAGAAGCCGGAGGAACACGATGACTCAACGTTCCCACTGCGGAGCCATCTCCTGCTAAGCGACGGCAGTTGGTCGCTCAGGAGCCATCTGCCTAACGAGAAATTGACATGGAACGACCCGCTGCTGCTGGGCGCAAATTTGGAATATCCGACGGCGAATTGGGCCCGCCGGGAGGAAATCGTTCGCAAGCATAAAGATTTTGCGCTAGGCATGCTGTATTTCCTTCAGCATGACGTGGCGGTTCGTCCGGAGGTCCGGCTGGAAGCGCTGCGTTGGGGGCTGCCCAAGGACGAGTTTGCCGATAATGGTCACTTCCCTTATGAAATATTGGTCCGAGAGGGCAGGCGTCTGGTTGGGCGTTACGTATTCACGGAGCATGACGCCTTACAGGCGCCCGGCATACAGCGGGCCCTCATCCATGCCGACTCGGTCGGCATTGCCGATTGGCCGGTCAGCTCTCACGATTGTACAGCGGACCGGCGATCCGGCAGCCTGAACGACGGCGTACTGAATTTGACCGATATAACGCGGGCTTCGCAGATTCCTTACCGTGTTTTGCTGCCGAAAGATACGGATAATCTGCTGGTGACTGTATGCCTGTCCTGCTCGCATATGGGGTGGGGTACGCTCCGGCTGGAGCCTGTATTTATCCAATTGGGGGAATCGGCTGCATTTGCCGTTTCACTTGCTGCGGAGCTGGGGACGACGCCGGGAAAACTGGACGCGAACCGGCTCGTTCGTAAGCTGGCTGACAACCGGGTGATGGTCAGCTTGTTTCAAGATTTCGATCTATCGGCCGGACAGGGATGGGAGCCAGCCGTACAGTATTTCGGGACCAAAGGCTTCTTCGATGCCTACGAGGCCAAGCCGGAAGCGCTGCTTGACTGGTATACCGCCCGCATATGGGCGAAAGCATTGGGACATTTGGCAGCAGGAGACTTGAGCCCTCTCGAGACGGCAGATAAGATGGCAAAGGAGCGGTCCCGGCGGGCGGCGGAGCCGGAGCCTGTGAGCGGGAACGAGTTTTTCCAAATCGTAAAATATGAACTAAGCAAGCACGGTATAGAGGGGCTGCGGTGGCCTTTGGAAACGGAACCCGAAGAAGCCATAACTCAGGGGAACGCGTGTCTGATGTTGTATCGATTGTGCGGGGGAAGATGAGCAACCGTTTGTCCGATCTAAAAAGAAAGGACTGACTTATGAAAAGAAAAATCGTAAGCTATGTTCTTGTTTTCTTGTTTGTGTTGATCAGCAGCATCCCCTCTGCCGCTCAAAATTCGTATGCCGCGAGCGGTTCCGATAGGAATGGGAAGGTTATGAATCACCGCGTAGATTTTGAAAACGGAGACTTGATCATCGGTACATTCTTCACGGCCAGTACGAAGGCGATGTCCGAAAAAGAGCCAAAGCGTCCGATTGATCGAAGAATAGGATTGTATGCCTCCAATAACGGAACGGACTTTACATATTTGGGAGAATCCGGCCTGTCCGGAAGAGATTCAAGTCTCATGTATAAAGACGGAACTTTCTACATGTTATCGACGGCTTCGGAGAAGGAACTGTTTGCGGTTCATATTCAAAAGAGCAGTGATTTGATGAATTGGACGAATCTCAATAACGCCAGATACGAAATAACGAATATAGAGGGAAAGCGGCCGGGAAAAGTGTATAACTGGGGGCCGAAATGGGTCGAGGACGGCGATAAGACCTATGTTATTGTCAGCTTTGAAAGCTCGCAACCGCGAATTACCCATGGATTGCTGCCCTTTCCATCATACCCCATTATGGACACCTATATCATTCCGGTCGAAAGCTGGGGGACAGACGATCAAAGCAAAGAAGACCTGAACCGCAAAAACATCGCCTTCGGGAAACCGAGAAAGGTCAATTGGGGAGAAGGAGAAGGATTGTCTTATAAGCTCTATAAGGGCGAAAAAGAACAAATCAGCAGGATCGGTTCCTATGTCTTTATACATAAGGACAATAAGCAAAAATACGGTTATTCGTATATTCTGTTTACCAAAGTAGATCCGTGGGGCGAGATTGAGGTCTGGGGAGCGGATGATCTCATGATGGAAATACCATGGAAACGAATTTTAACTGCCCTTGTCTATTCGGGCACGGGGACAGAAGCTCCTAATGAGTTTATAGATGCAGGAAGCCGCAAATTTAAAAGGCTATTTGAAGGCAATTATCCGGTGCAGATTGGCGATACCTTTTACTTGTATACGGATAACTATGTGTATAATTCAGCGAATCTGATAACCGACGGCGGCATGTACTACACGACCTTCACCGACTTGACCAAAGGCTTCGGCAATCCGAAGCCGATACAAGTAGCGAACACAAATCAAAGACCATCGGGCATTGAAGATTATGTAACAAGAAACGGCAACGTTAAAAATATGACGAATCCGGAAGCAAAAAAAGTCATCGCGGCGTTCAGCATGCATAAAGCAAATAATAATGTAACAAAACTAACAAAGGAAAACGTATCGGCAGCAGGTGAATCCGAGCAGAACGATGAACGTACTGCATATCCGACAGTGCTGCTCAGCATACTTGCCGGCGCTTCTATGATCATGGGCTTCATTTACTTGAAGCATCGGAAGTACAAAAAATGGTAACGCTTGAATCAGCATCCAGCATCGGCTTGAAATCCTCCTTCGCATGTTGCGAGGAGGATTTTTTACGTTGAATGAAGCGGTTGTCTGTGACATAGTTAACAGTATAACTATGCGTATCTTCAGATGGGGGACACGGGCTATGGACATGAAGGACATGATTAAAAACAACAATATTGATTGGAATAAGGATATGGTTAAAAAGTTGAAGCACTTCCCAATCGTATTGCACAGCAACCAGTGGAAGAAAGGAACTGGTCTCCATTACCACCCCGGCCTGGAATTCCACATGACGCACGAGGGTACAGGAACGATGGTTGTCGGCAAGCAAATCGTTCTGCAATCACCTCGTTCTGTGCTTGTTTTTCGTGGCATGGTCCCACACCAGATGATTTCCCGTTCTTCCTATAAACGTTCCGTCGTCAGTATTAATTTCGGCGATGAAGATACCGGCATGCTGCCGAGCCTGCACCAATTGATCGAATTTGCTTGGATTCCAAACGACTCGTGCCTGAATTTCTCGCTTACCCCGAAGCAGTTTCTAAGGATGGAAGAGATGGTCAAGGAGTTGAGGCACGAGCTGATGGCCCGAGGTACCGGCTGGGAGCAGGTTGTACTAGCTCAAGTGCTGCAAATGTCCGTCTTTCTGCAAAGGATGCTGGTCGAGCCGGAGCAGGTAACGGCATTGTCTTCTCAACCGTCAGGCAGAAAATCGGATCTTGTGCAGCAGTGCTCGGACTTTGTGTGCGGAAATTTGGGGGAAGACTTGTCGTTAAAAACGGTCGCACGTCGATTCGCCGTCAGCGAAGCATATTTGACGCGCAGCTTCACCAAGGAGATGGGCATCAGCTTTTACCAATATGTGCTGCTGCAGCGGGTGGCCGAGGGTAAACGCTTGCTTCGGGAGGTACCCGATGTGTCCATCTCCGATATTGCATACATGATCGGGTTCCCGTCATCCTCCCACTTTAGCCGCCACTTCAAGCTGTTGACCGAGGAAACGCCGTCCGTCTACCGTCAGAAGATGATTGATACGTAGCGGCATCGTTGGATGAAGCGACCGCCTATGACATTTGTGACCAAGAATATATACGTATCTTTGAATAGGAGACACGGGCTATGGATATGAAAGATTCAATCATCAATGAGAAGCTTCAATGGAACACGGATATGGAGAAAAAGTTGAATCGCTTTCCGATAGTCATGCACAGTAACCAGTGGATCAAGGGGACCGACTTTCACTATCATCCCGGATTGGAAATTCACATCACGCACGATGGAGCCGGCACAATGGTTGTCGGAAAACAAATATTGCTGCAGAATCCTCGTTCTGTACTCGTTTTTCGAGGCATGGTACCGCATCAGATGATTTCCAAATCGTCCTATAAGCGGACTGTCATCAGTGTCAATTTCGGCGGAGACGATAGCCATACGCTTCCGAGCTTGCATCGTCTAATCGATTTTGGATGGATTCCGGAAGACTCGTGCCTGAATTTCTCGCTCACCCCGAAACAGTTTCAACAGCTTGAGGAAATGTGCAGGATGCTGCGGCACGAGCTCACGGTTCGGGAAGTCGGCTGGGAACGCATGGCATTGTCTCATACGCTGGAGATCACCGTTTTCCTGGAAAGAAGTTTGGGTGAAACCCAGACGGCTACGTTATCCCCGCAATCGAATGGCAAAGTAACCGATCTTGTGCAGATATGCTCGGATTATGTGTGCCAAGGTCTTGGAGAGGATTTATCGCTCAAGGCGGTTTCCAAACGATTCGCTGTCAGCGAAGAATACTTGACGCGAAGCTTTACCAAGGAGATGGGCATCAGCTTCTATCAATATGTACTTTTGCAGCGCGTAGCGGAAGGCAAACGGCTGCTGCGCGAAGCTCCGGATGTGTCCATTACCGATATCGCTTACATGATCGGGTTTCCTTCCTCTTCCCATCTTAGCAAGCATTTCAAGACATTGACCGGAGAAACGCCGTCCGCTTACCGCCAGAAAATATTTGAACCGCAAAATGGTCAATAATCAAGTATAAATCCGTCAATTATCAGCGATTCATTTGATCCCCGCCGAGCTACAATAAGCTTGTAAACATCATATAAGCGACATATGTTGGAGGGGAAAGAAATGCAAACGACAGAGGACAGTACGAAGCAGGCGACGGTTCAACGCATGAAGGTGAAGCGTCCGATTATCGATTGCGATATTCACCAATTTACGGGGCTGAACGTGATCAAACCGTACTTGCCGCGGGAATATCGGGAGCTTGTCGAAACGTATGGTTCGGCGATGCCGGGCTCGATGCACTTTAACGGCGGAGTCGGCGGAAGAATGGTCGATTCGTTTCCTCCGGAAGGCGGTCCGGCCGGCAGCAGTCTGGAGTATATGCAGAAGCATCTGCTCGATCCGTACAACATTAAGTACGGCATTCTGACCGGCGAAAGCTTGGGCGTACAGTCTACCATCAATTTTGATTATGCGGCTGCTTACTGCAGCGCAGTGAACGATTATACGCTGGAGCATTGGCTTGCAGGCGATAAGCGGCTTAGAGGCTCCATCCTGATCCCGAAGCAGGATCCTGCAGCGGCTGCCAAAGAAATTGACCGCATCGGATCGCGTCCCGAAATCGTTCAGGTTCTTGTCCAGAACGGAGCGATATTTCCATACGGTAACCGATATTATTATCCGATATACGAAGCGTGCGTTCGGCATAATTTGCCGCTTACGATCCACGTCAGCGGAGAAGGAGCCGGCATGAACGTTCCGGCGACCGGCGCCGGTCACGTCACCCACTACATCGAATCGCGTGCGGCCCGTCCGCAGGTGATGATGGCGCACCTGGCTAGCTTCATCTTTGAGGGCGTGTTCGAACGGTTCCCGACACTGAAGGTCGTGCTGCAGGAGGCGGGTGTGTTCTGGATCGTGCCGTACCTATGGCGGCTTGACCAGGATTGGAAGGCGCTGCGGGTACAAACGCCGTGGGTCCGCAAAAAGCCGAGCGAATATTTCCGCGATCGCGTACGCGTGACGACGCAGCCGATCGAAACGACACCGAACCGAGAAATGTTCGATCAAATGATGGAAGCCATTTATGCGAAAGAGACGATGATGTTCTGCAGCGACTATCCGCACTGGGACTTCGATTCCCCTCAGCATGCGCTGCCGAGGATGGAACATGAGTTGGCGGACCGCGTCTTTTATCAAAATGCGGCTGAACTGTACGGTCTTCCCTCGATCGATTCGGTGCGAGAGGAGGAACAGGCATGAGCAAGCCGTCGCCGTCACAAGGATTGACATCATCCAAATCCACAGCTCCACTGCAGCGGCATATCGTAGCCACCGTATCAGAAATTCCGCCCGGAGCCAAGAAGATCGTGGAAGCCGGCGGACGCAGCATTGGAGTGTATAACATCAACGGACAATTTCATGCGCTGCGCAACGTCTGTCCGCACCAGGGAGCGGAGCTGTGCAAGGGGCTGGTAAAGCCGCTCGTCGTCTCGCATAGCCCGGGAAGCTTCGAGTACGAGCGGGAAGGCGAAATCGTACGCTGCCCGTGGCATCAGTGGGAATTCGATATCAAGACCGGCTGCATGATCGTCGATCCGGCGATGCGAACGAAATCGTACGAGGTAACGGTAGAAAAATTCGACGTATCCGTTGAAGAGGGTCACGTAATCGTGCATATGTAGCTGGGAACCGGCCCCGTAATCGAAGCCGGCTGCATGCAGCCGGCTTTCTGCTGGGCTGCAAAGTCAAATGTATCATCGCAAAGCGATAATTGCATCCCGCAAGGAAGGGTTGACTAAGGGAAGCAATAAATTGGGGGATATCATAAAGGGGCGGAACTATGGGTCAAAATCACGGTGAAAAGAAGCCGAACACGGCAAAAAAATGGTTGCAATGGATGTCGATCGGTACGCTGGTCGTGCCGCTGGCCGCTTGCAGCAGCAACGGCAGCGAAGCAAATGACATTCAGAGCGGTACGGCGGAGAAAAGCAAAGATCCGGTAAGCCTGACGTTTTATTCCACTTCAACCTGGAGCCAGGAAGCGTTTTACGAACGGTTCGGCGATGCGATGAGAAAGAAGTTCCCGAATTATAATATCGAATATATCGCAATCGGCAAAGGAACTACGCTTCCGGAGATCATCAGCTCGGGAACCCAGATCGACATCGTCTGGCAGGATGTGAACTCCACGATTCCTCAGCTGATTGAGTATGGGCTGCAGTTCGATATGACTGATCTGATCAAGAAGCATGGGCTTGACTTGAAAACGTTAGAACCTTCGACCATCGATATAATCAAACAAATGTCCGAAGGCAAAATGTATGCGCTTCCAATTGTTATTAATACGGCGGCATTGTATTACAACAAAGATATTTTCGACCGATTCGGTATCGCTTATCCGCAGGATGGCATGACGTGGGATCAGGTGAGTGATCTGGCCAGAAAATTACGGAGAACGGATGGCGGCCAGGAGTACTACGGCATTGCAACAGGTAGTCAGCCTCAGCTGAATATGAGCGCGTTTTCCATTCCTTTCATTGATCCGAAAACAGAGAAGCCGACCATCTTGACCGATGAACGATGGAAGACGATCTACACTCAATTAACCGCCTTGAGAAAAACCTCGGATAACAAAAGTTTGGTCGAAGATAACTTTGTGAAAGATAAAAACGTGGCGATGCTCGATTATTTGGCCAATACGTTTCTGAATAAAGATATGAGCATGATGAATTGGGACCTGGTCGCTTACCCGACATTTAAAGAGCTGCCGGGCAAAGGACCGCAGACGCTTCCTACCCTCTTCGGCATTACGTCGGTCAGCAAGCATAAGGACGAGGCGATGGAAGTGCTGAAGTTTATGCTGTCCGAGGAAGCGCAGCTCAGCTTGTCCGAAAGAGCGATCATTCCCGTACTGCAAAACGAAAAGGTGCTTAAAGCGTTCGGTACGAAGGCCAAATACCCGAATAAAAACTATCAGGCCATTCTTAAATGGAAGTTTTCCCCGATTGCACCCAAAACGAAATATGAAACGAAAGCGCGCACCATTTTCGCCAAGCCTACTGTAGATCTCGGCAGTGATAAAATCGATATGAACACCGCTTTCAGGCAAATTGATGAGGAAACGAGCAAAATGATCGCCGAGGAAAAGGCCAAATAATATTATCCCGCCGTTTTGTCAAAACGGAATAAGCAAGCCATATGATTTTACAAAAATAGCATGTTATTTTCCATGTAGCCGTAGAACAAACTAGCCTACACTGAACTAAGACTTGTTTTGGAGGAATGATGAACCTATGATGCAACCGATGAGAACCGAATATCCAAGGCCGCAGTTTGCTCGGAGCGACTGGGCCCATTTAAACGGCGCATGGGAATTCGAATATGACGACGATCGGATCGGTCGCCAACAGAAATGGCATAAGGGCGAGAAGACATTCTCCAGAACGATTCAGGTGCCGTTTTCCTTCGAAAGCAAGCTGAGCGGCATCGGCGAACCGGATTTTCACGATACGGTATGGTACCGTCGCAGCTTTGCGGTTCCGGAAGGATGGGCGGACCGAAGAGTGATCCTGCATTTCGGCGCTGTCGATTACAAAGCGAATGTATGGGTCAACGGCGATCATGTCGTTTCCCATGAAGGCGGACATACGCCGTTTTTCGCGGATATTACAGAAGCGCTCCTTCCCGGGGGCACGAATGTGGTTGTCGTGCTGGCGGAGGATTACAGCCTCGATTTGTCGCTGCCGCGCGGCAAGCAGTACTGGCAGCCGAAGTCCAAGGGCATCTTTTATACGCGGACGACAGGCATTTGGCAGACGGTTTGGATGGAAACGGTACACGCCGTCCATTTGGAAAAGGTGCGCATGACGCCGGACATCGATAACGGTTCGATAGAAATTCAGTCGAGCGTTACCGGGTACAGCCCCCAGGATGACCTTAAGCTTAAAGTGGAAGTAAGCTTTAAAGGAAACTCGGTCACGGAAGATGTTTACTCGGTCAGGGAATCCGGGGAATCGCGGACGGTCGTGCTGTCGCATTATCAAGGCTTTCGCCGGTGCCACCTGTGGACTCCGGAACAACCGAACCTGTACGATATCAAGTTTACGCTGCTGAAGAACGGACAGCCGGTTGACGAAGTGACAAGCTACTTCGGCATGCGGAAGATTTCGGTGGAAGACGGTAAGCTCATGCTGAACAATCGCTTTTACTATATGAGGCTTGTGCTCGATCAAGGTTATTATCCGGACGGTAATCTGACGCCGCCTTCGGACGAAGCGATTCGCCGAGATGTCGAGCTGACGAAGGAAATGGGATTTAACGGGGCGCGTAAGCACCAGAAGATGGAGGACCCGCGCTACCATTATTGGTGCGATCGGCTTGGCTTGCTCGTTTGGGGGGAAGCTGCCAATGCCTATCAATATTCCGCGGAATATGTGAACCGGTTTACTAAGGAATGGCAGGAAGTCATCGAGAGGGATTACAACCATCCTTGTATCGTGGCGTGGGTGCCTTTGAACGAAAGCTGGGGCGTCGTTAACATAAAGGATGATGCATTTCAGCAGCAGCATGCGCTCGCGATGTATCACTTGACCCGATCGCTCGATCGGACGCGGCTTGTCGTATCGAACGACGGATGGGAGCATATGAAGACGGATTTGTGCACGATCCACGATTATGAGGCATCCCGAAGCGTGCTTGAGGAGCGTTACCGCTCCGCAGAGTCGTCGGTGAATGGGCTGCGGTCGCACAGCAAGCCGACATTTGTCGGCGGAATGCAATATGAGGGCCAACCGATTCTGGTCAGCGAGTTTGGAGGCATCTCCTTCAAGAAGAGCGATTGGGAAGGCTGGGGGTACTCCGACGCGGACAGCGATGAGGATTTCATCCTGAAGCTGAAGGCCGTAATCGAGCCGATGCTCTCCTCGCCGGTCATCCAGGGCTTTTGCTATACGCAATTAACGGACGTGGAACAGGAAATTAACGGCTTGCTCACATACGACCGGGAGCCGAAGGTACCAATCAAGCAAATGAAGGAGATCATTGCAGGTAAATGTTCGCCGAGAAGCTTTGGATAGAGCAGCGGGGTTGTTGCCATCTGATATGCTCCTCTATTTTGGAAAGGCGGGGAATGTGTTCGCGTGTTTACCATAAAGCATTTTCCTACATTTCTTGCGTTCATGCTGGCTGGCAGTATGCTTGTCTCCTGCGAAGCGGCTCGACAGTCGGGAACAGAGCAGAAGGATAAAGGGGATCACATCGTGAGCGAAATGAAGCAGACGGCTAACCCAAAAGATAGAACGTTCAAAATTAGCATGATTGAACATTTAAACACCGGCGCCGTGGAATTGAATTCTCATGAAGGCGAGACAGAAGACAGTAGGCTCGAATTGAACTACCGTCAATATTTGGAGCTGAATCCCGCTCAGCTCGGCACGAATAAAGCCATGTATCCGCGTCTCAAAAAGCTTGCGGACGGCAGCTATATTTTGTTCTATCAGGACGGAAAGATCGGCTGGAACATTTATTATGTCAAAAGTAAAGATCTGGTCGAATGGACAAAGCCGAGACCGCTCTTTACGTCCTATAAAATATTGAATGGAACCGATTTCCGGTGCTTCTCGACAGTCGACGCGGTTGTTCTGCAAAATGGAGATCTGCTCGCGATCAGCTCGTACCGCGCAAACAAAGGATATACGACATTGCCGGAGCACAACGGTCTGATGATGAGGCGGAGCAGCGACGGGGGCGCAACCTGGGGGGACGAGAAGATCATCTATGTCGGGCCTAACTGGGAGCCGTCCATGCTGCAGCTTCCGTCTGGCGAGATTCAAGTGTATTTTACGCATATCGCTCCGAAGATGGCAGTGGAGAACACGCTGCACTCCAGCGGAACCGCGATCATCCGTTCCTATGACAATGGGGCAACATGGACGCCGAATGTAACCGAATCCCCGTATGCGGCACATCGGATCGCGCAGCAGTATGTCAAGACGACGGAGCAAGGGGTAAAGTCGTTTACCGATCAAATGCCAAGCGCCATATGGCTTAATCGCGGAAAAGGGATCGCCCTCGCGATGGAATCGCATTTAGCCAATGACAAATATTCGATTACGCTTGCCTACTCCTCCGACAACTGGGCAAAAGGGCTCGAGACGGACGAACCCGGCCCGGCGGACCGCAGAAACAATATTTATCCGGGAGCAGCACCGTATTTGGCGCAGTTTCCGTCAGGCGAGACGGTATTAGCATACAACGAGGGATCGAACTACAGATTGCGTATCGGAGACACAAGCGCGCGAGACTTTGGAAGCGAGTATATTCCTTTTTCCGGAAAAGGCTATTGGGGTGCCACGGAGAGGATTGGATCGCATGCTCTGATCGCTACGATGCCAAAGGTCGTTTCTGTCGGCAATTCGGATTACCGGAACTCCATTATGATCGGAAGACTATACTTGAATCACCGCATCGATGCGAAGAAAGGATCCTTGAAGATGGACGGGCGGATGGATGAATGGAACCATCATACGGAAGCGCTCTTCCTTGGAAGCGACAGCCAGGCACAGGCGACGATCCGGTCGGCACACGACGGCAAACATTTAGTTTTGCTGGTTGAGCGTCTCGACCGGTATCTCACGAACGAAGATACGGCAGCACTCTTTATCGGCAGCGGGGACGACAAAAAATCATTTTACAAATTTGATCTGAATTCGGGCGGCGTGACACAGTTCTCGCAATATATCAACGGCGCCTACCAAACGCTTCCGATCAGTGAAGTGAAGTCGTTTGCAGCGGTAAACGGAAGCGTTGGCCAAGAGGGCGATGATAACACAGGGTATTTGGTCGAAGCAGCTGTACCGTTATCGCGGATCGGCAGCGAAGCGAAGCACTTACGATTCAATGCGATTTTGTATAACAAGGACGCCAACGCGAAGAAAACGGCAGACACCTTTACGGGTGCTTCACTTACCGATCAGGATACATGGCTCACGATCCGATTAACGGAGTAGAGTACATCTTGGCGAGGGAGCGAAAAAGACAGTACAACGATAGGCAGCGGCTCCTTTATTGCAGGCGTACCCAAGCGTATAAATTTAGGCAGCAAGCTAGCGTCGGTACTCGATCGGCGTTAGCTTGTTTTATTTGTTTAAGGCATCAAGTTTTTTTCAACCGATATAAACCAGTGTTGAATGAAGAGCACCGAATGCCGTGTATGCATTAAAAAAAATTTATAAATATTTACTTCGAATTGGTGTGCAAATTGGAAAAATTGAATTGACATATTGAGGGTTTTAAAGCAATAATTATGGAGAGTTATATTTACTATTTAGTTATTTCATTAACCATTTAATTAATTGAAAGGAGGTCGCCATGTTATTTTAGACTTTTACCGATTCAAGGAAAAGGAGGTATCCAATGTTAAACAAGTCTTTCTTTTTGCTGTGCATTTCAATCCTATTCGTCTTAGGAGCAGGCGGCTTCGGAATGATTTCCATTGTGAAGGAGTCAAATGCGGAGCCCATCATTCCCAACATTGTAGTAAACGGCGGATTCGAATCCTATAAGTCCTCGTCGTCGGACGGCTGGACAGAACGGCGGCCGGACGGCTGGAAAATCGTGAACTTGACCGGTGCCGCAAAAGCGACGGTGGACCTTGACGCGAAACATGATGGGACGGCGGCATTGCAACTGCAAGGGGACTCGAAACCGACACGGTCCGCCGTATCTCAAAATGTAAGCGTTCACGAGAATCAATATTACGAAGCATCGGCCTGGGTCAAGACGGATCAGCTTGTTTCGAATGACGCCGGAGCCACATTCAGATTGCAGTTTTATAACACGGCAAACGCCAACATGAATAAGCATATTACATTCGGATCCGTGAAAGGGACGGAAGATTGGATGCTCGTGACCCACAGGTTCCAGGCGCCGGCCGGTGCAACCAAGATGCTCCTCGAAATTTTCATCTGGAACAGTACGGGCACAGCCTGGTTCGACGAAGTGGCTCTTCGGGAGGTTACTCCGGTTGCGGATATTGTACTGGACCGTAGAACCGCAGCTTTGCGGATTGGGGAGAAACTGGCGATAGGCGCGACAGTCCTTCCGGAGCAGGCCGGCAATAAGAGGCTGACTTGGATCTCATCGAATCCCGACGTTGCGCAAGTCCAGGACGGGATTGTGATCGGCATAGGCTCAGGATCGGCGCGCATAACGACTCAATCCGTCGATAGCGGTGTCAAAACCGAGATAGCTGTCGAAGTAAGTGCCGACGGTGGATCTTTGAAAGACGACAACTATTCGCACAGGGTGAAAGAAGACCAGCAGGTCAACGGAGCGATGGCGGTCAAGGACGCAGAGGGGAACTCACTTTCTTATGCCATGCTTGATTTTCCCCGGAATGGAGCCATTCGGCTCGATCTCACCGGCACTTGGTCTTATACTCCGAATGCAGATTTTGCCGGAACCGACAAGTTTATCGCAGTCGTCACGAACGGGAAAGGGGGCATTGCATCCTCGGAGGTGACGATCAATATCATTCCGGAAAACGATCCTCCGAAGGCGGAAAATGAGCAGAAGCAGACGCTAAAGAACACATCATTGAAAGCGAAAATATCAGGTTACGACGTTGACGGGGACTCGTTGACTTATTCCGTTGCGCTGCCGCCCTCTCATGGCACCGTCACATTGGGTGCGAATGATGACTGGACATACGTTCCGGCAACCGATTATCTCGGGGCGGATATGTTTACACTCTCTGTACAAGATGGCAATGGGGGAAATACAGAGACGGAGGTCAGCCTGCTTGTTACACCGCCACGCACAGACGTTATTGTGAAGCTGAAAAAGAATTCTGCCGGGCAACAGCATCCGCGACTCATGGCCACAGCGGACGATTTCTCCCGAATAAGAGAAGGGGTTGAAACCGATGCGAATATGAAGAAATGGTACAATAACCTAATTGTCGAAGCAGATGCTATCCTGCCGCAACCGGTGTCCAAATATGAGCTTCCGGACGGACGCCGCCTGCTCGATACCTCCCGTCGGGTATTATCGCGCGTGCGGACGCTCGCGATGACATACCAAATCAGTGGGGATGAAAAGTACGCAGAACGGGCTTGGATGGAATTGGATGCTGCAGCGGGTTTCAAGGATTGGAATCCAAGTCACTTTCTTGACACGGCGGAAATGACCCATGCCTTTGCGATCGGCTATGACTGGCTGTATCACTATTGGACTCCGGAGCGGAAAGAGGTACTCCGCACGGCGATTGTGGAAAAAGGCTTGAAGCAGGCTCTGGGTGAATACCGCAAGCAGTCCGACTGGTCAAAGGCGAACCATAACTGGAACTCGGTATGCAACGGAGGCATCGGGATCGGAGCACTTGCCATCGCTGATGAGAATCCGGAGTTAGAAGCGCTTGCCGGTGAAATTCTCGAAGGTGCAATAAAGTTGCTGCCGACGATGATAGCCGAATACGCTCCGGACGGCGCTTGGGGCGAAGGACCGGGATACTGGGAATACGGAACCCAATACGCCGTTTATTTTCTGGAATCGCTGCACAAGACGTTGGGAATGGATTACGGTATTACCGATATGAAGGGTTTCCCCAATGCGTTTCGTTTCTTAATTCATATAAACGGTCCTAAAGGAACCTTCAATTTTGCAGACGGAGGAGCGGGCAAAATCAATTCTCCGCTAGCGCTTTGGTTCGCACTCCGATTCGGCCAACAGGATGCGATCTGGTACCATCAAAATTTGTATAACGCTGACCGGGGCGGATTGTTCGACTTGCTCTGGTACCGTCCGGATGCGTATGCCAGTTCAGCCGACGGCGACGTACCATCCAGGGACGCTTATTTCCGTCACGTCGAGAATGTAGTCATGCGCAGCGCCTGGAATCAGGACGATGCCGCTTTTGCAGCGTTCAAGGCGGGAGATAACAGCATAAACCATGGCCATCTCGACATCGGTACGTTCGTTTATGATGTGCTGGGGATCAGGTGGGCGCATGATCTCGGAGCCGACAATTACAATCTGCCCGATTATTTTCAAAAGAATCGGTGGCAGTACTACCGCACCCGCGCAGAGGGGCACAACACCCTTGTTATCAATCCCGGTAAGGAGGCCGATCAGAGCCTGGAGGCGAAGGCTGCGATCGTCAAGTTCGATTCGAACGCCTATGGGGCAATGGCCATCGGAGATTTGACGTCAGCTTATAAACAAGATGCCATATCCGCCAAACGCGGAATGATGATGTTTGATTCCCGGCGGCAACTGCTGATTCAAGACGAGCTCCGTTTAAGGAAGCCGTCGGAGGTTTGGTGGTTTATGCATACGCAGGCTCAAATCGATGTTCTTCCAGACGGCAAAAGTGCGATTCTCAGCCAGGCGGGCAAACGGGTAATGGTTCAACTTTTGGGGGAGACCGGTGCATCGTTTTCTGTCATGAATGCAGAGCCGCTTCCTACATCGCCGGGACCGAAACAAGGCGTGAATAACCGCTATAAGAAGTTAACCATTCATTTGAGCGGAGTTGAAACGGCAGTTCTGTCCGTTCGGTTCGTACCGCTCTTAGACGAGAACGCGGATCCAAACGAGCCAATAGTGACTCCGTTAGATCAATGGACTTTGTCTGAGTAATCGACAAGGATGGTATCAGTTGCCATTTCATGGAAATGATACCGTTCCGGAAAGCATTTAAAGCATTGGGAGAAATAATGCATGTGGGCCACGGACATTCCGCATAAAGTCCTCGAGCGCTTTGGAGAAGAATACCCGGTATTGAAAACGAAAAATGTGCAAGGCATATTCAAAAGCACGGCAAAAACACCTCATAAAGCCCATAAATATGACGATCTTGTTCGCAAACGAGAGGAGATGGAACCGTGATGAAACAGCGCATGGACGGATACACAGCCAATAATTCCGTGGCGGTTGGAGTGTATGGCAAGCTCCGGCTCAAACCTGGCATTTCGATTCTCGCGATAACCGTAGCATTGGGTTTGCTGCTCAGTTCTTGCTCCCGGACGGAGTCAGGGACCGACAAAGGAAGCACGGCGCAACCGACGGCTAAAAAACCGATCGAGCTCGTCATTTATCAAACAAACAGCGACTTTACGGAAGAACAGCTGATGGAGATTTACGGTAATAAAATCAAGGCGAGATTTCCCCACATTACGCCCAAATTTCTCATGCTCACCAAAGATAAAGGAACAGAGCTGCCCAATCTGATTGCGTCGGGACAAAGGATCGATATCATTTATACCTCCATTGGCGCAACGTATTCCAGCCTGATTGACAACCAGTATCAGTACGATATAACCCCATTGATCAAACAAAATAACTTCGACTTGAGCCGGATCGAGCCTTCGACCATCGACATTTTAAAGCAAATCGGCAATGGTCAACTCTACGGATTGCCGGTCGTGAATCAGTCGCTTACGCTATATTACAATAAAGATATTTTCGACAGATTTGGTATCGGCTATTTGAAAGACGGCATGTCTTGGGATGAAATATACGAGGTAGCCAAAAAGCTGACCCGGACGGAAGGCGGTGTCAAATATAAAGGGTTGATGTACTCTTTTGGCCATTTAGCCCGGCTAAATCCGTATGGTCAACCTTACATAGATCCGAAAACGATGAAACCGTTGTTTGACGGCGATAAGTTCAAGTCGATGATCACGACGCTTTCCCGCAATTACAGCATACCGGGCAATGACTCGAGCGGCAACGCAACGAATTTGTTCCGAAGCGACCGGACCTTGGCGATGTATGCGATGCTGACAGGGCATGGTTTGCTCTTACCTACGGATTTGAACTGGGACATTGTGTCGTTCCCTTATTTCAGCGACGCTAAAGACACGGGGCCGCAAAGCTACCCGAACTATTTCTATATAACAAAAGTGAACGAGCACAAACAGGATTCCTTTGAGGTGATTGCTTTTTTGACTTCAGACGAGATTCAGTCGCACCTATCGAAGAAAGGGTTCGAAACGGTATTGAAGAACCCCGACATTCGCAAAATGTACGGGCAAGACCTGGCGCATTATAAAAATAAAAACGTCTCGGCGCTATTCCCCCAAAAGTATGCGCCTTCCACATGGACAGAGTATAACGGTCTTGTCGAGAAAAGGCTGATCAGCGCTCACGACGCAGTCGCTAAAGGGGAGAAAGATGTGAATACCGCATTAAGAACTGCAGTTGAACAAGCCAACGCTGACATTGAGACTGCCATAAAATCCAAAAAATAGAAGGGAAGTTGGAGAGAAACGATGATGATGTATTTTGCTGATACGACCAAGGGACGGCCTTTTTCAAAAGATCCGGCTGTCGTCAAGTTTAAAGGTTCTTATTACATGTACTATTCCATAAATTCGCCGAAAGAAGGGAAAGCCGGCGGCATTTGGGGGATCGGCATCGCCATAAGCGATGACTTGACCCACTGGAGGGTAGCCGGGGAAATATACCGGGAACTCGAATACGAAGCCAACGGCTTCTGCGCACCCGGCGCGATCGTCAAAGACGGGCAAATTCATCTCTTTTATCAAACCTATGGCAACGGCGCTAAAGATGCGATATGCCACGCGGTTTCAGAAGATGGGCTGCATTTTTGCAGAAACGCTTCGAACCCGATCTTTTCCCCAACCGGGGAATGGAATAACGGAAGAGCGATCGATGCCGATGTGATCCGATATCATGATAAATATTATCTATACTTTGCAACACGGGATCCGAAAGGGGAAATTCAAATGCTGGGCGCTGCCTTTACGGAAGCAGACTCGGATTTTGGCAGGGACAGCTGGGTGCAGGCGTGTTCCGAACCCATATTAAGACCGGAACTCCCGTGGGAAGGAAAGTGCATAGAAGCGGCAGCCGTCTGTGTAAAGGATCAGAAGGTCTTCATGTTCTATGCAGGCAATTACAATAACATGCCGCAGCAGATCGGTTGTGCGGTTAGTAGGGACGGTATCCATTTTCGAAGGATTAGCGATTTTCCTTTTTTAACGAATGGTGAGCCTGGGGATTGGAATTCCAGCGAATCCGGCCATCCGTTTCTCTTCAAAGACGAAGATGACCGAACTTACTTATTTTATCAAGGAAATAACGATAATGGAAAAACATGGTATATATCAAAAGTAGAAATTGGTTGGCAACAAGGAAGGCCGTTTATTATTCGGAAATAAAAATCGACCCGCCAACTTCAGCGCAGAGAAAACGCCTAACATACTAGGCATAGGTCATCGTCACACGGATGTCCTGGTTGTAGTTTCCAAAATCTTTGCCAAAAATGTTGATCCCTCCACAGTTAACCGCGTCCTCATGCACGGCGATTTTTAAAAACAATTCCTTGCCGGGAGCGACATTCAAATCGTTAACTGTTACTTGCGACATGACGTCGCCGTCGATTACCGTCATCTGCTTATTGACAGTGATCGTCTTCAATTGGCCGTGCTGGGTGTTGTAGTAAGTCCACCACGGCGGATTATATATGCCCGGGGGACCTCCGAAATCTCCCGGGCATGTCCATGTGCCGAGACAAATATCGTTAATATAGAAGGTAATGTCGGACGGCCATTGTTCGTTATGACGATGGGCCTCGGAACATATTTCCAGAGAAACTTCCAAACTGCTCAGCGTTTGATCATTTTGCAGAAAATTAGGTATGCGGTATGTGACGTAGCCGGAACCGAACCAGATGATGCTAGCGTGAACATGCTCAGGATCGGCAAAATAACGCGGATCGTTGACATTCCCGATCTGTTTCGTACTAGAGGCTAACCCGCAAGTCGGTTTCACCTCATAAGATATATACTGACCGACTGGGATCGACGCAGCGATTTCGTTGGGACCCCGACCCTTGTCTCTGAAATGCAGATGCACTTGATCCAGCAATAAGGAGCACACTTTTTGCGTGCCTCTTCTGGCGTTCAGGCTCTTGCTGGAAATGATTCCAGCCTGTTCCAGCAACTGAGCGTGCTTGGTGACGATCGCCGAAGAAATGCCCAGCTTCTCGGCAAGCTCTTTGATGTTCATCGGCTGTTCATTCAACAGCTCGATCATTTTAATACGAGTCTCCGAAGATAACGCCTCGAAAAATCGAATGTTTTTGCTGGAAACTTCAATATTCATTGTACCCTCCAATTGCGGTTTAATATAAGTATATAACTAATAAGTTAACCGTACAACCGAAACGAGAATCAAACGATGGATGCGATTTTCATATGGGTCGACGACACGATTTAATTATGGTGGCCAGGCAGTCCGTAGATAATATCACCGTGGTAAATCGTCTGGATGACGAGGATTATGCTTTGTACGATCAACTATAAGGCGAGAACGAGCTGATTTTGAAAGCTGGCTTGTTCGCAGTGTTCTTTCCCGATGATCTGCATCAAATGGTAGCCGGAGCGTATCCTGCAGAATGTGGCATGCTTCCGTCAATTTAGCGCCCTTGAGAAACGTATCTGCGGAGGGACGGTACGGCTCAGCACCGGACGCGGATATGTTTCTTCCGAGAAAGTACCATCAGGATATTCTTTCCGGTTCGTATCCGGGCGGCGGTCGTCTTATTTAGTTTCAAATATTAATATGCGTTCAAAATGTTACGATTGATCAGGTATGTCGCAAAAGCTTACTGTTAAAGGGGAACATAAAAGAAATTAGCCGGTGCAAAAAGCACCAATCGGATCATTTCTCCGGGCACGTAACGGGTTCGGATATAAAATCCGGGGACAGAGGGGGCACTGAGACTATGGCGGATCGTAACCCTACGACCTTATATATCGCCGGCGATTCCACGGTCCAAACATATGGCGCCGACCGGGCGCCGCAAGCGGGGTGGGGGCAGTTCATCGCGGAATATTTCACGGATGACCTGCGATTTGTAAACCGTGCGATCGGGGGGAGAAGTTCAAGGACGTTCATCGAGGAAGGACGCCTCGAGGCGATTTTGAACGAAAT
Source organism: Paenibacillus allorhizosphaerae (assembly GCF_910594985.1). Classification (GTDB taxonomy): domain Bacteria; phylum Bacillota; class Bacilli; order Paenibacillales; family NBRC-103111; genus Paenibacillus_G; species Paenibacillus_G allorhizosphaerae. The sequence continues at coordinate 201,009 of NZ_CAJVCE010000003.1, read as the reverse complement.
CAAAGAAAACGATTATTTGCTCGTACAGATGGGGCATAACGACTCGACGGTCAGCAAACCGGAACGGTATACCGAGCCGTATGGGGCGTACAAGCAGTACTTGAAGATGTACATCGAAGGGGCGCGTCTAAGAAAATCGAACCCGATCCTGTTCACCCCGGTAGGAAGACTGCATTATGAGGATGGTGCATTCATCAACGATTTCCCGGACTATTGCCATGCGATGAAACAGGTAGCCGGGGAACTGGAAGTACCGATCGTCGATCTGATGGCGAGAAGTCTGGAGCAATATACGCAGCTCGGATACGAGAGAGCAACCAGACTGTTTATGATTTCTTCCAATGGAACCGATTGCACCCACATTACGGAAGAAGGCGCCAAGTGCATCGCAAACCTCGTAAGCCAAGGCATCCGCGAATTGAACCTGCCGATTTCGCGCTATGTGAAGTGAGCAGCGGATTGGACAAAAAGACAAATGCATCGAACTTTCTGCAAAGACAATATGTGCAGCGGGGGCTAAAATAGAGGGTGCAAGCAGTTCAGTCGAGGAGGACAGCATGGCATGGCATCCGGCAAAAATAGGCTCTATTTGAAATACCCCGCATCGTGGTGGGGAAATATGTGGCGGGAGGCGCTGCCTTCCGGCAACGGGACTGTCGGCGCTTCCGTCTTCGGAGCGGTCAAGGATGAATCCGTCATCATCAATCATGCGGATTTATGGCATGGGGGACAAAAGGACAGTCTGCCCGACGTAAGCGACTCGCTTCAAGAAACGAGAAAGCTGATGAACGAACGGAAATATGCGGAGGCCAGCTGGCACCTGACCAATGCACTTAAGGATAAAGGCTACAATACGCGATTGGCTTCCAGGCTGCCGCTAGCCGAGCTGATGCTGAACATGCCGTGCGGCAGCGCCTTTAAGCAGTACAAACGGTCGCTCAACATGGAGACGGGGGAAGTAAGCGTAACATGGAACGACGACGGGACCGTCTATGAAAGAAACTTGTTCGTCTCCCGGACGAACGATTGTATCGTATATGAAATCCACGGCAGCGGGGATTCCGTAGAAGGGCTGCTCCGACTCGGGTTTCGCAAGAGCGAAAATCCGAACATGGCAGTCAAGTGCAAGGAGCTGGAGGACACGGCAAGCAGCGTGGCGGAGGATCAGTACTTGTTCTTCGCTGCCAGGAACGACGACGGCACCGATTATGGCGCCGTGTTGAGGCTTCGTCCTCTTGGGGGGGCCATCCGCCCGCTGGACGGAGGGTTGCAATTCTCCGGTAGCAGCAAGGTGACGGCGCTGGTGAAAGTGTTCGTGAAAGGCGAGCGGGAGCGCGATTGGAACCGCCTGCGCAACGAGCTTGCCGCCATCGATCAACCGTACGAGCAGCTGCTGGAAGCGCACGTCCGTCTGCACGGACGGTTGTTTCATTCCGCATCGCTCGAACTTGGAGCCGACAACTGCGACCGCGAGCGTTCGAACGAAGAGCTGCTGCTGGATGCATACGACGGCGAAGCGCCGACCGCGCTCATCGAGAAGCTGTGGTCTTTCGGCCGGTATTTATTCATTTCCGGCACGGCGCCCAAGAGCAATCCGTTCGGCATGTACGGCTTGTGGGCCGGCGATTACCGGCTCGTCTGGTGCCATAACATGGCCAACGAGAACGTGCAAATGATGTACTGGCATGCGCCGGTCGGAGGGCTGGCCGAGCTGATGCCCGCGCTTGTCCGATACTACGACAGCATGATGGACGACTTCCGGGAGTGCGCCCGCAAGCTTTACGGATGCAGGGGAATATATATACCGGCCGGCTCCACGCCGGGCATCGGCGTACCGAATCAGATCGTCCCGGTTATCATGAACTGGACCGGAGCTGCCGGCTGGCTCGCCCGGCATTATTATGAATATTATTTGTTCACCGGGGATCGCGAGTTTCTGATCTTGAAGGTGCTGCCGTTCATGCGCGAGGTGGCGCTGTTCTACGAGGATTTCCTTGAGCTCGGGGAAGACGGTTTTTACAAATATTATCCTTCCGTTTCGCCGGAAAACACACCGGTCAATTTTATGCCGCCGAGCGGCGAACCGCTCGCGCATCCGATGCCTACGACGATCAATGCGACGATGGACATTGCGATTTTGAAAGAGCTGCTCACGCACTTGATCGAAGGCACTCTCATTGCCGGAGACGAATCCGGCGATGTGGAGAAATGGGAACGCATGCTGCGCCGTATTCCGCCGTATCAGATCAATGAGGACGGTGCGGTTAGGGAATGGATGCACCCGGATTTCGACGATCGTTACGATCACCGCCATCTGTCGCATATATACCCGATCTTCCCCGGACAGGAAGTGACGAGGGAAGAGAAGCCGGGGCTGTTCCAGGCGTTCGACACCGCCGTTCGCAAAAGGCTGATCGGGGCGCAAAGCGGCTGGTCGCTGGCCCATATGTCGGCCATTTATTCGCGGCTCGGCGACGGGGGATCGGCGCTCGATTGCCTGGATATCCTTGCGCGCTCGTGTTTGCTGAACAATTTGTTCACGCTGCATAATGACTGGCGCAATATGGGGATATGCATGAACCGGAAAGATGCGCCGATCCAGCTCGACGCGAGCATGGGCGTCATCAACGCCGTGCAGGAGATGCTGCTGTTCGTTTCCCCCCGTATCGTGAAGCTGCTCCCGGCCGTTCCGGCCAAATGGAAGCGCGGCAAGGCGGAAGGACTTCGCTATACGAACGGGCGGTTGTCTCTGTCATGGGACAGCGAAACGGGGATGTTTGAAGCGGTTATTCAAGCGGAGCGAGAGACGGATATCGTCGTTCGGCTGCCGGAATGGCTGGAACGCTATCAATTATCGGGAAGCGACGCGGAGTGGAGCAAGGCGCAGACCGGGCACAATGGCTATGCGGTTCGGCTGAAGCCGGGCGGAACGCTGCACATCCGCAGCGAGGCGTTGATCGGCACGTCGATCTAACATAAGTAACAGACGATCGATCCCCGTCTCCGGACGGGGATAAAATTCACATCATGCCGCTGCATCGCCGGCAGCGGCATTCCATGCAAACGGTTGCAAATAGTAGGAGCGTGACATACATGAGCGAATCTGCGTTGAAGCAGCAATTTTTGAATCCGTCCGACGAGTTTACCCCGATCCCGTTCTGGTTCTGGAACGATGCGCTGACGAAGGAAGAAATCGTGCGGCAGATCGGCGGTTTTGCCGAAAAAGGCGTAATGGGGTTTGTTATCCATCCGCGGATCGGGATTCCCGAATCGATTCCTTACTTATCGGATACGTACATGGATTTGGTCGAAGCGGCAGTCGAGGAAGCCGCAAGGCGCGGAATGACGGTCATTTTGTACGATGAAGCGATGTATCCGTCGGGGGCGGCCAAAGGTTTCGTCGTTCAGGGCAACCCCGAGTTTGCCAGCCGCGGCCTGAGAATGGCGGAATTCGCCGGTGCGGTGCCGGTCCGGCTGACCGATGTGCTCGAACCGGGAGAAGCGCTTGTCAGCGCGCTGGCCGTCAAGAAAGAAGGGAACCAATTAACGGACCCGGCAGCTACGGTTGCATTGAAGGCAACGGATGGGATCGTATCGCTGCATCAGCCCGATTCCGCCGATACGTGGTCGATCTTGTTGTTTATCGAGACGTATTCCAAAGGCACGATACGGGGCATTCATTTCGGCGAAGACGACGGAGAACCGAATGCGCCGGCGTCCGCCGACTTGCTCCATATCGAGGCGACCCGCAAATTTATTCGGTTGACGCACGAGCGGTATTACGAGCGTCTCGCGCGATACTTCGGCAGTACGATCATTGCGTTTTTCACCGACGAGCCGGATATGCTGGGGCGGAGGCACCGCAAAGGATTGCGGCCGTGGACATCCGGATTTCTGGAGCGTTTTGTCCGGGAGGGAAACCGTGAGCAAGATTTGCCGCTATTGTGGTTGGAAGCGGATTCATCGGAAGCCGTTCGCCGCGCGTACCGCAAAACGGTACAGCGGCAGCTGACGGAATCGTACTACAAACCGCTGAGCGATTGGTGTGCGGCACACGGCATCGCTTTGACGGGACACCCCGCGGCCAGCGACGACATCGGCCTGCTCGACTTGTTTCACATCCCGGGTCAGGACGTCGTGTGGCGGTGGGTCGCGCCGGAAGACCGCAAAGGTCTGGAAGGGCATCACAGCACGGCGGGTAAATGTTCGGCCGATGCGGCCAGGCACCGGGGAAGAAGGCGGAACATCAATGAGTTTCTCGGCGTATGCGGCAAAGGCGGAGGATGGGCGCTTACGGCGGGCGACATGAAGTGGTACACCGACTGGCTGCTTGTGCGTGGTGTCAATATGCTGTGCCCGCACGCGTTTTATTACTCGATCGACGGGCCTCGCCGTTGGGGGGAACGGCCGCCGGATGTCGGGCCGAACAATATTTGGTGGCCGCATTACGGCCTGTTTGCCCGGTATATGAAGCGAATGAGCTGGCTCATGACGGACAGCCGCAACGTGACGCGGATTGCCGTGCTGTGTAAGGATGACCGGCTTCCATGGCGGATCGCCGTGCCGCTGTACGAGCATCAGATCGAGTTCAATTATTTGGAGGAAAGCTTGCTCGTAAATTCTTGCACCCTGGATGACGGCCAAATACGGATTGCCATGCAAAGCTATACGGTGCTGCTAGTGGAAAATACGGACGAAGTGGACGCAGAAACCAAACTTGCCCTGCTGCGGTTTCGGGAGAACGGCGGTACGATTCTCAGCTTGACGGAGGAGAATTACGTGACAGCCGTATTACCGGATTATGAAGCGCTGCCGGCCGCTCTGGACCGTGCTGTCCCGCGGGACATCGTGCTGGAGCCGCCGTGCGCGGACATTCGGGTAAGCCATGTGGTAAAGGGCGGCGAACATTTCTATGTAGCCGTGAACGAAGGCGAAGCCCGTTATGAAGGGACGTTTACCGTTGCGGTAACGGGGCATACGGAGCGGTGGGACGCTTGGACGGGAGAAGCGGAACCGGTAAGAACGGAGCTGCAGGACGGGAAGCTGCGTATCCCCGGTCAACTGGAGCGAAGGCAAAGCGTCGTATTCCGTATCGATCCTGCGGCAGAGCCGGCCCGACTGACGGAATCGCGCGTACGAGTTTCACGCACAGCGACGATTCCGCTGGGAGATTGGCAAGTAGACGCCTCCGATTTCCCGGTCTTGCCGAAGGGAATCGGCTCTTGGACGGACGATCCGCAGCTCGCGCATGTATCGGGAACGGCGGCGTACCGATCCTCATTCCAGTTGAATGGCCTGGCCAGTGGCGCCGAGGTGAAGTTTGATCTCGGCGAAGTCCATGAAGTCGCCGAAGTATGGGTCAACGGGCATAACGCCGGCGTATGCATGTGGCATCCTTACACCATGAACATTACACCCTATGTGAATAACGGACAAAATAATATAACGGTACACGTAACCAACAGTTTGGCCTGCCGTTTCGACGGTAATAGCTTGCCATCCGGTCTCGTCGGGCCGGTTCACGTTATTATCAATTCCAATCGCGAATAAAAAATAAGGGGGAATTTCAATGCGCATTAACGGACGTATTCCATCTTTGGGCATCATTTTAAGCTTAGCGGTATTATCTGCCGCTTGTTCGACCACGGCGCCTGCGGCGAAAGGCGGCACAAACGCTGCTGACGGAGGCAAAGATTTGGAACCTGCCAATCTCGTTGTTTATTCGGGCAGCGGCGATTCGCCCGAAAGCTGGAATGAACGTTTCGGTAATCCGCTCAAGGAGAAATTCCCCCAGTACAACATCAAATACATTCAAAAGCAATCTAATCTCGGTATTAAGGAACTGCTCACGTCCGGGGAAACGATCGATATTTACTGGGACTCTATCGGCGGTTTCGCTTCGGCCGTACTGGATAACGGCTTGGAATTCGACATGACGGAGCTGATGAAGAAGTACAACGTCGATTTTTCCCGGATGGAAAAGACCGTAGCCGATTCCGTCAAGCAAATCAGCCCGGACAAAATATACGGCATCCCGGTGTTTAACAACAACATGGTGCTGTATTACAATAAAGATCTGTTCGATAAATTCGGCGTTCCTTATCCGAAAGACGGCATGACCTGGAACGAAGCGATTCAATTGGGTGAGAAGCTGACCCGTTCCGACGGCAAGCAGTACGTCGGCCTGTCGTCTTCACAGACGCACATGCTGCTGATGAATCAGTTGTCGATTCCGTTCATCGATCAGGCGAAAGGCACGCCAAACATATTCAGCAACGAAAAGTGGAGAGATTACTTTAATACCGTATTCGTCGGTCCGGCGAAGGCTCCGGGCTATAAAGAGTACATGAAAGCGCATAAGGACGCCATTCCTTACCGGAACGAGTTCCTGAAAGACAAAGATCTTGCGATGTTCGCATGGCTTTCATCCATTATCTTCGTGTTCCCGGAAGATTTCTCGGCGATGAACTGGGACGTCGTCTCGCTGCCCACCTTCGACAGTCTTCCGGGCGTAGGCTCGCAAGCGTACCCGACTTATTTCTCGGTCACTTCGATGTCCAAGCAGCGGGATCAGGCAATGAAGGTGATCCAGTACTTGATTTCCGACGAAATGCAGGAGAAGCTCAGCAAAAAAGGCGTCATGCCGGTATCGAATAGCGACGCGATCAAAAAAGTGTACGGACAAGAAAGCGCCTTCAAGGATAAAAATTTGAAAAGCGCCTTTTACAACAAATTCGCGCCGATTCCTTACAAATCGCAGTACGATAATCTACTGCTTACGCCGTACGCTAAAGCCGTGCCGCCGGTAATTTTGAACGGGGACTACAACACCACGTTCCGCAGCACGGAGGAGGATACGGCCAAGAAGCTGGCAGATGCGAAAAAATAACGAGGAATCGCTGACAGGAGGTACGACCGTGGCAATCGATCGCAAGGCGCTTGTTTCCAGACATAATCCGGTGGCGAGGGGCGTTCTGCCCTTGTCGCCGCTGGCCGTAGGCAACGGAGAGTTCGCATTTACCGCCGACATGACCGGGCTGCAAACGTTCCCGGAAGCGTATGAAGTTCCACTTGGGACACAGTCCCAATGGGGCTGGCACAGCAGCGGCGGGCGGAACGTCTGGAGTTTGAACGACGTGCGCATGCAGTACGCCGATGCGCTAACGGGCAATGGCGGCTATCCGGTTCACGCCGAAGACAGGGAGGAACCATACCATTGGCTCAGGCAAAATCCGCACCGGCTGCAGCTTGGGCAAATCGGATTCGTCTTCAAGGATGAATCTGGCGCGGCCATTTCGTCCGAAAGCATTGCGGATGCCGAGCAGACGCTCGATCTGTGGAGCGGCATACTCCACAGCCGCTACAACGTGATGGGACGCGAAGTGACCGTGCGCACGGCCATTCACCCGGATACGGACCAGCTTGCGGTTCAGGTAGAGAGTCAGCTGCTTGCGGAAGGGCGAATGGACATTTCCATCCGTTTCCCGGCTCCCGGCATGACCGACCGTTCCTGGGATAAGTCCATCGGCTTGAATTGGGGAGAGTCCGATACGCACGCCACCGTGCTCAAGCAAAACAGGGATCGCGACGCTGTTATCGACCGGTCGATGGACGAGGACGGTTACCGGGTTGCGCTGCAGTGGAGCCAAGGGATTCTCAGACAAACCGGACCGCATTCGCTGCAGCTCGAATGTCTTGGGGAGGCTGCAACGCTGTCATTCGTCGCTCATTTTGTCCCGGCAGGACATTCGCCGTCCATCGTGTCAGTTCAAGACACGCTTCAAGCGAGCCGGAACTATTGGGAGCGGTTCTGGATGAACGGCGGCGTCATTGAACTGGCAGACAGCCGGGATCCGCGGGCGCTAGAACTGGAGCGGCGCATCGTGCTCTCTCAATTTGTACTTGCTATCCACAGCGCAGGCTCGATTCCGCCTCAGGAAACCGGCCTGCTGTATAACAGCTGGTTCGGCAAGCCGCATCTGGAGATGCACTGGTGGCATGCGGTTCATTTTCCGCTGTGGGGGCGCGCCCCTTTGCTGAAGCGAAGCATGGGCTGGTATCGCGAAATATTGCCGATAGCCAGAGAGCTGGCGCGCTTTCAAGGCTACGTTGGCGCGCGATGGCCGAAAATGGTCGGGCCGGAAGGAAAGCAAAGTCCGTCTACGGTCGCGACGCTGCTCGTTTGGCAGCAGCCGCATCCGATTGCGATGGCGGAGCTGCTGTACTTGTCCGAGCCGACGCAGGAGACGCTGGAGCTATACGGCGACGTCGTGAGGGAGTCGGCGGATTTCATGGCTTCGTTCGCGCAGTGGGACGGGGAGCGGCAAAGATATGTACTTGGCCCCCCCGTCATACCGGCGCAAGAAAATCATAGAGCCGCGACGACCTGGAACCCTACCTACGAGCTCGAATATTGGCGTCATGCCCTCGAATTGGCCTGTCTGTGGGCGCAAAGGCAGGGGCAGCCCGCCAATCCGAAGTGGCGGGAAGTGATCGACCATTTGTCTGCGCTTCCGCAGCAGGATGGAGTCTACCTCGCTCACGAGAACGCGCCGGATACGTATACGGACAAAAATCACGACCATCCGTCCATGCTGGGGGCGTTCGGTATGCTTCCCGGAGTCATGGTCGACCCGGAAGTGATGAGAAATACGCTGCAAAAAGTGCTGGAGAGCTGGAGATGGGATACGACATGGGGTTGGGATTTTCCGATGGCGGCCATGACGGCGGCCAGACTCGGGGACGGCGCTCTGGCAATTGATCTGCTCCTCTACGAGACGCAAAAAAATACGTATTTGCCGAACGGGCACAATTATTTGAATCAACGTCTGAGCGCATACTTGCCGGGCAACGGCGGGCTGCTGATCGCGGTGGCGATGATGGCCGCGGGCTGGCAGAACGGCCCCGGCAGTCACGCACCCGGCTTTCCGAGCGACGGCTCATGGACGGTGCGTCATGAAGGGCTTCACGCCTGGCTTTAGTACTTCATCCAGCTTCAAAGGACGAGAATCGTATTCACCTTAAGGGTGAATGCGATTCTCGTCCTTTTTTATTGCTGCGCCGCCGCCGCTTGACGGAACCGGCTCGGAGAACAGCCGAACTGCCGCGTAAACGCCCTTGTAAACGGATACAAATCCATGAACCCGACAGACAACGCAATCTCCGTCACAGACAGCTTCGTCTGCCGGAGCAGCCGTCCGGCTTTTTCCATGCGCACGTTTTGCAAATAAGCGGCTGGGGGAAGCCCGACTTCTTCCGTGAACGTTTTGGAAAAATGGGTGCGGTGAATACCGACATACGTGGCGATATCGTTGACGTTAATTTTTTCCGCGTAGAACGAATGAATAAAATCAAGGCTTTTTTGCACCCAGTAGTCTTTCGCTTGCGCGTTCGTGCCGTCATGATTTTCCGGGATAAGCAGTCCGTAAATCCGGTACAGCAATCCGTTCAGGTGAGCGAGATGCTTCTTGCTCATCTGCTTCGGCGTCTGCACGATTTGCCGCAGCAGCAGCTCCATGTCCTGATCCAGTACGTGGTTCCGATACATTCGATCATGCGAAAAACCGGCCATCGCCATCAACTCCGCGGCTTGACTGCCGTTAAAGGCAAGCCATACCATTTTGAGCGGATCGGCACTTGGGTATAGCTTGTATGTGTACGACACATGCGGAAATTTACAGAACATATCGCCTTTGGACAAGACGACCCGGTGCTCGCCGTAGAAAAATTCCACCTGGCCCTCCCGGACGAAATGAAACGTATAATGTCCCGTTTGTCTCGGGCCCGAACAGTAGTTCGATTTTGCGATGTTATGCCCGAGATGGATGACGAACAGACCGCCTTTTTGATCGAAAGCATCCGGCGCATGCACCCATCTTTCGGCGTATTCGTGATGGAATTCCTGCATCTAGATTCGACCTCTTTCCCAGGGAGCTGTAAGGCTGGTTTGTCCGTGCTCGATAGTACGCTTATTATACATCATCTTCCATCGATCCGAGTATGGATCACCGTTCGCCCTACAAATGGATAAAAATGAACTACCTATTGTTATTCCTATTCCCGGTTTAACCATCAATAATGGAGTAGAAATGACAACATAAAGGGAGGTTATTCCATGGGCAAAAGGCTGCTTCGCTTCGCGGTTCTCGGTATGCTCGCTTTGTCGGCTGCATCCTTGACGGGCTGTACGTCAAATATGGAAAAATCGGGGAGAGACGGAAAGACGACGGACAAACAGGCGAATCCCGTGACGCTGAAGCTGTATCCGAACAATCCGATGTCCGAGGCCGATTTCAATTTGTTGATCGCGGAACCGGTGAAAAAGAAATACCCACATATCACGGTGCAAATGATGGACAAGAGCTCCATCACCTTCGAGAACCTCGTAGCGTCCGGCCAAGAACTCGATTTCATACTTATGTGGAACGGCAACGTCGGCGGGTATAAAGATTTGAATATCTTCGAGGATGTCGCTGCGCTAGCCAAGCAATACCCCCTTGATCTGGGCCGTTTTGACATGAAGACGATGAATACGATAAAAGAACTGTCCGACAAAGGCGAAATATTCGGACTGCCGTATAATATCCAGTTTTCCGCACTCTACTACAACAAGGACATTTTCGAGCGATTCGGAGTGCCTTATCCGAAAGACGGCATGACCTGGGACGATACGGTGGAGCTTACGCGCCGGTTATCCCGATTGGAGAACGGGGTGGAATACAGCGGACTGGACATCGATACGTTGTCGAGATTAACGTATCCGCTTTCATTGATTCCGGTCGACGCGAAAACGAACAAAGCAACGGTCGATAACGCCAAGTATAAACAAGCTTTCGAACTGGGCAAGCAGCTGTATTCCATTCCGAACAATCCAATGAAATTAAGCATCAGCCGGTTTAAGAAAGACAAGACGCTGGCGATGATCGCCACCGTCAATATTTTGGACCAGCTCAATCAGGCGAAAGAACTAAACTGGGATATGGCTCAATATCCTAGTTATAAGGAAACGCCGAATACGTACGGCATGTACGACCTGCATCTGCTCATGGTGAGCAAAACGAGCAAGCATAAAGAAGAAGCGATGAAAGTAATGGAGGTGTTTTTCTCGGACGAGATTCAGACGCTTAGCACAAGCGCGACGGGACGCATCTCGGCACTAACCAATCCGGCGGTTAACAAAGCCTTTGGAACGAAAATGGATATTTTGAAGGGGAAAAACGTCGCGAGCTTGTTCAAGAGTACGCCGGCTTATGCGCCTCCGTTCTCGATCTATCATTCGAAGGGCAATGAAGTTCTGAAAAAAATGTTCACGGATTATGTCGCCGATAAAATGGATGTCAACACGGCGCTGAGAAGCTCCGAAGAAGAGATCAACAAATATATAAGCTCACAAGCCAAAAAGTAGCCATAGAAGGGATGATGATCATGAAAGTTTCGACTTCGTTGAATGTGTTTTTGCCGGACTATCCGATCGACCGGGCGATGCAGCGGTGCCGGGATGCGGGCTTTACAACGCTTGATTTCAACTATTGGGATTACCAGAAGTACGTGCACGGCTTGACGTGGGAAGAAGAAGAGGCTTGGGCGCAGCGCATCCGCTCATTGGCCGATGCACTCGGCTTGCAGTTTACGCAAATGCACGGTCCGGTTCACGGACGCAGCTTCTCCGACATGGTGCTTCATTTAAATGTAGAATCGTTCCTGTCGATGGCGGAAAGGTCGCTGCAAACGGCGGCGATCCTGAGCATCCCGTGGGTTGTGTTTCACCCGAGCTCGATAACCGGGAACGGGGAGCCGTACAAGGAGCTGCTGGAGTACAACGTCCGCTTTTATGAGCGTCTTCTTCCTGCGGCGGAACGCACCGGCGTCGGCATCGCCCTGGAAAACATGTACGACCGGACGCAGGCCCAGCCTCTCGCGCGCAGGCGCGCTTATTGCGCGATGCCGGATGAACTGATCGAGCTGATCGATACGCTGAATCACCCGCTGGTAGGCGCGTGTTGGGATACCGGTCACGCTCATGAACAGAGCCTCAGTCAGGCGCGAATCCGGGAGCTGGGCAGCCGGCTAAAGGCCACCCACATTAACGATAACGACGGCATCAGGGATCAGCACTTGCTCCCGTTTAGCGGCACCATCGATTGGGCTGCAGTGACGGAAGCGCTGAGAGACATACGATATGCGGGCGATTTCACGTATGAAGCGCACAGCTCGATACGGGTGCTGCCCGACGGGCTGCGCGACGCGGGACTGCGCTATGCGGCGGAGCTCGGGAACTATCTCGCCAGCGGTCAAGGAGGGGAGCAAACGTGAAGCTCAGCTTGGTTGCCGTCGATCTGGACGGCACGCTGCTTGGAGGCACCTCGGGGAGGTACGGCTTTTTGCCGGCCGGCGTAGAGGCGCTGCGCCTCGCTGCCCGTCAACAAGCGATCGTTGCCATTGCTACGGGGCGGGATTTGCCGTTCATCCTGGAGCTGCTTGAACGCGAAAAGGTTAACCCTGTGGTGGAGAGCTGGCCTCAAGTCATCGTCTCCGAGGAGCGCTGCATTCATTATTTGAACGATGGCATGGTTTATGTGCCGGATGCAGAGTGGAACGATAAGATACTCCAGGCTGAGCGCTCGCGCTTTGACGCTATCCTTCAAGGAGTGAACGAGCTGCTTGCCGGCGAATTGGCTGCAATCGATCCGAGTGCGTCCCGGGTTATGGGTGAAGTAGAGCAGCGCAGAGGCTTCGTGGAAATCCGTTTCGGCAGCGCCGATGCGGCAAGGAGCAGTGAAGCGGTGCTGTCGGCATGGCTTCGCAGCCATAAACTGCCGTATACGGCGGTGCGCAACGTGGCCGGCATTGCGATCCGCCACGCTTCCGCCGGCAAAGGCCCGGTGCTGCTGGAAGTGTGCCGAAAGCTCGGCATCGCTCCGCCCGAGCTGCTGGCCATCGGGGACAGCTGCAACGACTTGTCGATGCTCGACGGACGCTTGGGCTTTGCCGCAGCCGTGCCGGGCAATGCCGAGTCAGAGGTGAAAGCGGCGGTTCAAGCCATCGGCGGTTACATCGCAAACGGACGATTTGGTGAAGGCGTTGCGGAGGCGGTTAATCGGGCATTGACCGATCCTCCTTTCGCAGCGGGCGGAAAAGCGGGCTAAGCTGGAAATGCAGCGCAGCCGGGCAATCGGTAAGGTGATATTGTAAACTGTGCGACTGACATGGCGCTCAGTGTGTGCCGGAAACGAAGCTGTCTTCGAGCTATAAGCGACGCATACGCTTCAGGAATGAAACAAAGGGAATAAAGTCCGCATTGCGCAAGTAGCGCAAGCGGACTTTATTTTTTTTTCACAATTCCCGGCTGGGTGCGTGTCTATTAATTGACGGGAAGTGGCGCACCGATTGACAACCCGTCAACCTCTTTTCTAGAATTGGGTTATACATCCAACAACTGGAGACATGTTGCGATCCTGTATTTCGAATTGAAGTACGGGAGGGTTCGGCACGCTCATAGATGTCTGACTATTTCGACAATTTATCCTATGATGCGCTAATCGTCGCACATGATAAACGGAGGTGAGGGAAGCAGATCAAGCTGCCGGGCATGCGCTGCTTGCATAATAAAAACCAAGAGAGAGGGAATGTTTGTGAGCCGGTCAACCCAAAGGAATAGAAAAAGCTCCTTATCCGTATCGATGGTCCATCTCCTGATTGCGTTAATGGTTGCGTTATCGACGGTCATTACGCCTTCTATCCAACGTGCCGAAGCGGCTCCGGGCGATTTGTTTTTCGATTTCGAATCGTTCGCCCTCGGTCCGTTAAACGGACAGTTCGGATGGACGAATGCGAGCCCGGAAGTTACCGTGACGGATCAAGTGTATGCGGTGAGCGGAAGCAAAGCCGTCAAAGTGGTAGACAATGACAAGACGAAGGCGATGGGCGCACGGCTGCCGTTTCAACCCATGGAAACCGGCAGCGTCGAATGGTGGGCGAAGGCTGACACAGCCGACAGGTTCGTCATGCTGCTGGAAAGTACGGGGACAGCCGGAACGAAGCCGGTGGAATGGATTGGTCTCCTCGCGAACGGCACGTTCGAATATTATGACGGTGCGACGCGGCTTATTTCCAGCGAAACGTACGAAACCGGGAAATGGTATCGTTTTCGCGTCGATTTCAATGCCGCCACACACAAAAAAACGATTTATGTATTTGACGGAAGCAATCTGCTCCTGTGGAAAAAAGATACCGCGTTCCGTGATGAGACCGCAACGAACGTGAATCTGTTCCGCATAGCGACAATCAGTACGAGTACCGGGACGTTTTATATGGACAATGTGCGTATTCGCAGCGGTCTTGGTCTGCCGACGAGTCCGCTGCAAAGTTTGCAAATGGTACCGGATTCCATCAATGTGCAGGAAGGCAAGACAGGGCAGGTGCATCTGCTTGGCAGCTATGCGGACGGCGATATTCGGCTGTTGGAAGAACAGGCGGCCTACGTCGCCCAAGATCCGTCTGTCGCTTCCGTCGTCAAAGGAATCGTGACGGGGCTGGCTTCCGGAACGACCGTCGTAAACGCAACGTACGGCGCAATGCAAGCCTCTTTGGAAGTTAATGTATTCGGGGCGAACGAAGTGCCGCCCTACAAAAACCTTCACCCCCGAACGCTGCAAAAGACGACAAGCATGAACGATGTGCGCATTGTCGCGCCTACTGAAAACGGATGGAGCGCATTGGGACAGTCTATTGCGACCAAGCTGCGGCAAAAGTGGAACATCGAGGCTCAAGTCGTCGCCCCGGATGCCGGCAAGTTCAGCGAAGGCTGGAGCGGAAACACGCTCATTCTCGGCAACCTCGGCAACAACCGGCAAATGGCCCGCTTGTATGGGCTGCGTATGTCGTATGCGGATGCGGTTTATCCGGGACAAGGCGGCTACCAGTTGCAGACCGCCATTGACCCATTCGGGCTCGGCGGCAATACGATCGTTCTCGGGGCCAGCGATTTGACCGGAGCGAACGAAGGAACGAACCGGCTGCTGCAGCTCATCGATCAGCAGACGGCAGTGGAGCTCCCGTGGGTTGCCGAAGTGAAACTGGCTCCGCAGACCGAGACGTACATGCAGTATGACGGCCATCCGACGGAGGCTCAGCTTCGAACGGCTCTTGCGAATGCCGATAAGTGGATTGCAGCATTGAAACCGACAACGAATAATGAGACGGACGCGACAGCGCTGCAATATTTGTTTTCACGCATCAAAATTTTCGGCGAAAACTACCAGCTCACCGGCCATCCCGCCTTTGGTGAAATATACCGGAAGCTGCTTAAAGGGTATTCCGACTTTGCTAACCGTTATCCGGTGCAAGCGATGTGGCAGTTGAACGAGCCGGGCAACATGTGGACGGACGGCGATACGCTGATTCAGAACTGGGCGGTGATGGAGGCGTCGCCGATTTTTACAGCGCTCGACCGGAAGCAGATCACATCCGCACTGTATTTGACGTACGAGGCGAACGCGAAAGACCGATATTTGGCGGTAGCGAAGCCGTCGGCTCCGCGATGGAACCATGAGATTTTCCCGGCGTTGTCTCTTATTGCAGGGAGCGATTTCTTTGGAAAATACTATCACTTGCCTGAAACGGTTCCGTGGAAACAGCTTGGGGACCGGATATTTACGGGCAATACGTCCTACATCAGCCTGGACGAAGGGTCCGACTACTTGATGCACGTGCCGATGACGAATATCGACTACGCGATGGCTGTCGGCAATCTCGACTTCATCGCGCGCAGTCTCAGACCTAGCGCCGACCTGCATTCGATGATGATCGATAATTTGGGCACGATGTCGGGCGGCGGCGATACGTATCCGTTTGGAGCCAGCTCCGCGTATTCATGGGGCCACGCCCAGGTGATGAATGCAGCTTCTTGGTTTTACGGTGATCCGCTGTATTTATATTTGCTTGAACGGGCGAAAACGGGGCCGTTCCCCGGCCAGCGGATGAGCGACCTCGATTTTCCGATCCATCGCTACACGGCCGTAGGGGACAGCGCGGTAGGAGAGCTGCCTCCGGGGAACTACGCCAAGCTGCAGGCATACCCTGTGGAGCAGGGCGTGTACGACGATGTGCGGGACACGGAGCAAACGCCGCTTGAAGTCGATGTGGAAGATGCATTCCACAAAATGACGTTCCGCGAAGGCTACGGCCAGGATGACAGTTATTTGATCTTGGACGGCTTCTCCGCAGGCAAACATGGGCATCAGGACGGCAACGCGATTCTCAACTACAGCGCGAACGGTCGGCTGTTCTTGACGGACCGGGACTACATTGAGAACACGTCGGAGCATCATAGCGGGTTAGTTGTGGTCAAGGACGGCGAGCAGAAGAAGAAACCGCCTCTCGCGAAGCTGGAGTGGGCGGCGGATATCGAAGGGACCGGCTTGAGCCGCAGCACGGTACCGAATTATAACGGAACCGATTGGCAGCGCTCGATTGTAAGTCCGAACGGCAACTTTTACGTAATCTACGACGATATTTCATTCCGCGAGGGCGGCCGGTATTTGCTGAAAAACTTGTGGCAGTCGATGGGAGAAGCGAGCATCGCCAACGACGGCTTCGAAGTGGAACAGCAGGGCGTAACGATGGACTTGAAAAGTCTGGATGCGTCCGATCTTAGGCTGCAGGACCGATACGGGCATTTCGTCAAGTATTGGAAAACGGTCTATCCATATCCGTATGCCAATAAAGAAACGGTGCTCTCTGAAGTAGTCGAAGAGAAGCAGTATGGAGCTGGCGAGCGGCAGCAGTTTATTAACGTGCTGTCCAGTCGCAAGTCGGACGAATCGGCGGTGATAACGAGAAGATTGAACGAGACGACGCTGGAGATTAAGGATAAGTCGGCGAAATGGCTGGCCGTCCAATCTGCGCTGAACACGGACCATTTCAGCTCTAACGGCGCGTTCCATCTGATTGGGGAAGGGCAGCTGCTGGCGGCCGAAGCGACGGACGTGCGAATCGGCAGCACGGCGCTGCATTTCGCGCAGCCTGTCATGTTCAAGCTTGATACGGCAACAGGGAAATGGGCGGCCTACGGCTTGCGCAAAGATAAAGTGCACTATGATGCGCAAGGACAGCCGGTCCGGGATGCGGCGCTCGACTCCGGTACGGTGACTTGGAGCAAGCAGATGCAGCAGCGTCTGGAACATGCGGTGTTCGACAGGGAAAACCCGACGCAATGGAAAAAGCCGCATCCGGATCAATCGGACCCGGACACAGATTGGCAGAAAGTGTTCGAATTCCAGGGCACTGTTACCGATTCGGCGAAAGGCGATTTGAACGGCGACGGCAAGGAAGAACTTGTATTGGCAGGCAGCAACGGCACGGTGACAGCCGTCACGCAAGATGGCGCGGCGTTGTGGTCATTTACAGCACAGGGAAGGGTTAACGAAGTGACGGTGCAGCAGCTTGCCGGCCAGACGACGGTATTTGTCGCGACGGAAAATTGGTATGTGCATGCGCTTGATGCGCAGGGGAACGAGAAATGGAAATACAAATTCCCGAGCGACACGGCGCACCGGGAGCAAAAAGGAAATCTCGTCGGCATAACAAACGTTCGGGTTGCTTATGTGAACGGAGCCGATCAGGAACCATGGGTTATGGTGGGCACGCAGTTCCGGTATATATACGGACTTGATCCGAGCGGCAACCTGAAATACGAGGATCTGCTCTATTATTACGGGATCGAAGATATGGAATTTGCCGATTTTGACGGCGACGGCAAAGAAGAAGGCATGTTCGGATTGGAATATGCATACTATGCCTATTGGAATGAAAAGGCGATCACGCGCAGCAGCGCCACCGGAGGGCCGGGCTGGAAAGTGGTCGAAGCGCTGAAATCGTGGAACGGGGACGAACCGCCGGCTGTCGCTTTCGGCACAAAACAGAATGAAGTCCGGCTCATTCAGTACAAAGGCAAGCTGCAGGAACGATGGGTGCGCAATGTCGGCGGCGAAGTGAACGATGTTCGCGCAGGAGATTTCAACGGTGACGGTGAAGTGGAGATTTTAGCCGGAACGGACGGATTCCAGTTTTATGCGCTGGCTCCCGACGGTACGGTCCGTTTCCGCACGACGCTGAATGATCGCGTACTTCAGGTGGACGGATGGAATCTCGGCGATCAGACCCGTTATCTCGCAGCTGCGGATAACGGCCTGTTGTATACGCTCGGCGACCAAGGGGCCGTTCAGTCTGCCATTCGTTTTTCGCAACGTATCGTCGACATGTCGTTAACGGACGGCGGCAGCAAGCCGTGGATCGTGCTGGAGAACGGAGAAGTGTACCGTTCCCGCTAACGTGTGTCGCATATGATTGAGCAGCAGCAGAGCGTCTCTCCCTGCATTTTCGCGGGCGGGAGACGCTTTTTTCTTTTCGATAAAAAAGATTTCACGGGTACCCCCCAATTATTGGTTAGTGCTCGAATGATTGTAGTATCGCACGAAGTAATACTTAATATTGCTCTTATCTTATCAAAGGGGAGATTTCGGAATGAAGCACTTGCCCATGAAAAAGCTTGTTGTGACCAGCCTGACCGCAGCGATGGTGCTCGGCGCCGGCACAAGCGCTTTCGCCAAAGATTCGAAAGACTGGAAAGATTGGGACAACTGGAAAGATTCAAAGCAAAGCAATAATAAAAATGACAACAGAGGCTGGAATGGGCAGAAGGGCAAGCTGGACTTCAAAGACGTTCAAGGTAAAGATATGGAATGGGCTTTGCGCTACATTGCAAGCCTTGCTTCAAGAAATATATTTGACGGATACTCGGACGGGACGTTCCGCCCTAACGAAAAGGTAAGCCGCATCGAAGCGATTACGGCCGCCGTCCGGTTGATGGGGCTGCGCGACCAGGCGGAATCGGCTACGGAAATGTCGACGAAGCTGAATTTCAAAGATGCGAACCAAGTGCCTGCATGGGCTGTTGGCTACGTGTCGGTCGCCTTGAAAAACGACCTTTTCTCCGAATCGGATACGATGGTGCAGCCGAATCAACCGGCAGACCGTCTGTGGGCAACGACGCTGCTCGTCAAGGCGTTGAAGCTGGAAAGCGAAGCCAAGACGAAAATGAACGTGAAGCTGTCGTTCTCCGATGCGAACAAAATTCCGGCCGGCTCGGTAGGCTATGTTGCCGTAGCCGTCGAACGTGGGCTAGTGAACGGCTTCGAGGACAACACGTTCCGTCCGACGCAGCCGGTTACGCGCGCGGAAATCGCGGCATTGCTCGACCGGGCGGGAGACCAGCTGCCTGACAGCGGCGTCGGACTCGTGACAGGTACGGTTACGACGCCGGTCGTGGGCAACGTGCTGACGTTGAACAGAAACGGCCAAACGGTAACCTTAACGCTTGATCCCGACGCTTTCATCTACCGCGGAGGCGCGAAAGTGAGCGCATCGGCGCTGCAGGTCGGTGACGTTGTGAGAACACGCTCTTACAACAATGTCGTTATTTTTGTTGAAGTATCGAGCAATGTAGGCACATGGCCGACGCAGCCGACGCAACCGACTCAGCCGTCCGCTACCAATACAGGCACACTCACTTCCGTCGTCAATAACAACTTGCTGACTTTGACCAACGGGAGCCAAACTGTAAGCTTGCCGCTCAACTCCGATGCGCTCTTCTTCCGCAACGGGGCACAAGTGAACGCATCGGCACTGCAAATCGGAGATATCGTAAGCACACGCTCTTATAATAATGCCATCGTGTATGTTGAAGTGACGCAGCCTGCCGGCAGCACCGGCTCGCAGCCGACATACAGCAGGCAACTTTCCGGTACGGTCGTATCCACAGGCAGCAATGTGCTGACGCTGGTGAACGGCGGGCAAGTGGAGAGCTTGTCGCTGAACAATAACGCCTTCCTGTACCGCAGCGGATCCAAAGTAAGCATCACTTCGCTGCAAGTTGGGGACGTTGTAAGCGTGTATGCCTACAATAGCACGGTAGCCATCGCGGAAGTGACGCAGACGGTCGTGCAGCCAAGCACGACGAGCGGCACGCTGACGGGTACCGTTGCGGTGCCGGTTTACGGCAATGTGCTTGTCGTTACAAGCGGCAGCCAAAATATTACGTTGAACCTGGAGGCAAGCAACTCGTTCATTTTCCGGGGAGGCGGTCAAAGCGGTCCGGGTGCGCTGCAGGCGGGAGATGCCATTACCATTCGCTACTACAACAACAATGTCGTTTACGCCGAAGTGACCCAAATGGCCGGAGGCTCTACGACGCAGCCGGTTGTCACCCAAACGACGGGAACCTTGTTGTCTACCGTTAATAACAATACGCTGACCGTCCTTAACGGCGGGCAAGCGTCGTCCCTTACGCTGAACTCGAACGCATTTATTATGCGGAACGGCGTGAAGGTCAATGCTTCCGACTTACAGACGGGGGACAATCTCAACATCCGTTCTTACAATAACGCGGTCATTTTCGTTGAAGTGACGCAGAACGGCAACAATTCCAATCAAAGCTTTACGGCCGTAGGCACGTTTTACAGCAAGACGTTGAACAGTCAAGGGCAAATTTCCACCATTTCGATTAACCAGACGTATACGAACGGAACGACCCAAACGATCACATACAGCGTTTCCTCGCCTGTAACGATCTATGGCGATTCTTCCAAGCTCATTCAAAATCAGCAAGTCGTGCTGCAAGGAACCGGTCAAACGGTATCGACGATTTACATTCAATAAAACAGTTCCGCAACCATATAGAAACGTCCTTGGACATCAAGTCCGGGGCGTTTTTGTTTTGTTGTGCACAGCGGACTGAGAACAGGCTCGCGGGTTCTTATTTCACTTCCATATATTGCTGTTTTTGATATAATAAAATGGATTTTAAGACGGCTTGCGGCAACGGTCCGGCAGCTTGGGAAACTCGATGCAAAGGGAATTAAGATGATGAACGATCTATGTTTGTACCATTATTACGAAGCGGAGCGCGGCCCGTTTAAAAGCTTGTCCGGACTATCGGAGGAAGAAGCTGCTCGCGTGATGCATGAATTGAAGCTGGAAGGCACTGTCTTTGCAAGCCGGCGGTCTGACGATTACATGGACATCCGCAGACAGCTCGAGCAGAGGGCTCGGGAGCTGTTTATTCGTAAAGGCGGCCGGCCGGCGAAGCCGTTTCCGCATTATATGACATTGGGCCCATGCGATTGGATCAGGCAGTGGTACATGGATGGAAAACAAATCAAAATTCGGCTGGATGAATTTGATCCGCAATCGATCAGCTTCACCTACGGTGATTTATTCCCTACGATGAGATTTAGGGACGGCAAGCCGTACCGGCAGCAAGTGTATGTGAGAGATGAAATTTTGAAAATGGTCGAACAATACGGCTGGCCTCAGCAGTGGAACCCGGATGGAAGGAAGGGGCCGGAACGATACATCGAAGCTCAAATTTGGGATGATCGTATCGTTAACCAGGCGCTCTGCGATCTCAAGCGCAGCAGGTGTGAATAGACGGACGATATTGGAGCGTGTACAAATGGAGAGCATTGAAATTCAAGTGGTTAAACCTGAGAATGAACATTTACAGTATTTTAATCGCTGAACTCGACCGCGAGCTGCTGGAAAGGTACCCAGAGGAAACGGTATTCGGACTCGATTTTACGGATCCAAAAATATAGGAAGTCGTCTTGTCGACTGCGAGGCAAGTCTTTGCTACGTGAAAAAAATAGGATGAGCAATCGTCCGGAAGGATTCGGGTGAAGCCGTGATCGCGCAAGGGATCGTCGTACGAAACGGCAAGTTTTTGATGGTCAAGCAAAACAAACACGGCAAAATCTTTTGGAATTTTCCCGGCGGGCACGTCGAAGTGGGTGAGACTCCGGAGCAAGCTTGCATCCGGGAGTTCCTCGAAGAAATCGGTTTGCGCGTGGCCGTAATCCAATCGATCGGACTCGTAAACAAGAAGCATTTGTTTTTGGTGGGAATCGTATCGGGCGACATGAAATTGGAGGACGGATTGCTCGATATCGGATGGGTTGCGGACACGGAGCAGGACAAGTGGGATGCCAAAACGTTGCAAATGTTAGCGCATTATCGGCAGTTCATGAGAGTTGAGGGAGATGAAGAAGTTGGAAGCTGTGAAACGGATTTTGATCAAAAAATTTGAAGAGATTGAGAAACGAATTCAGCTCGTTCTTGATCAATTGGATGACGAGCAGGTGAATTGGCGTCCGAACGAATCTAGCAACAGCATTGCCAATCTGATCGTTCATATTCGCGGGAACATTCACGAGCGAATAACGAGCGGCATCCACAAAGCTGCCAATACGAGGGACCGGGATCAAGAGTTTGAACCGGTGCATGTAACGACAGGGGAACTGAAGCGAATCGTGCGTCATTCGTTCGGCGAGGTCATTGAAACGCTGCAGACCATCGGGAACGATGTGCTGGAACAGACGCAAACGGTGCGAAATCAGGAGAGAACGAATCTGGAAGTGTTGATTCAATGCGCAACGCATTTTTCGGAGCATATGGGGCAAATGTTTTACATTGGAAAGCTGTGCCTGGACGAGCGATACGTTATGACTTCGATCCCGAAAAAGAAGAGCGGGCAATAGCTCTGTAACATTCTGTAACGAGACAACCTCTACTCGCATGTGCCGTTTCCGTCGCAGTATGCTTTCGCCACACGTTGGAATTGGCGAAAGCGGAGGCGGACGCATGGACGGCATAATGGACTGCATAACCGCACTACAAGATTCCCAAAGCATGCAAGCTCTCCGCTGTGATGTGGATGTCCTCATTGGCGTTCCGGATAACGGTGGAAGCAGAGCGGATCGACGCATCGGATCCGTGGTCATTCTCTTTGTAGACGGTATTCGCGGACGCAGTCCGCTACTATCGATACAGCCAAATCACAGCCGGCCTCGAACGGGGCCGGTTTTTGCGCGAGGCCAGGCAGCAAGTTCAGAAGATCCGCCATTCATTAAGGTGAAGAAAGAGCGGGTGCACCGTTCCAATTGTTATATAATGGATACATAGCAGGGTCAAGTTTATAACATAAACCATACGAAGCGAGGGAGCGCGATGAAGGAAGACAGGAAGCTTGAACGTGAGCGGGAAACGAAACTACGGGTTATGAGCTACAACATCCATAGCGGGATCGGGATGGACAACGAATACGATTTGAACCGGATCGCCGGGGAAATCCGTGAATCAGGCGCACATATCGTCGGTCTGCAGGAAGCGGACGTGCATTGGGGTAAAAGGAGTCGGTTTGAAGACGGCATCGCCTTACTCGCCGAGCAGCTCGATATGCACGCTTTTTTTGCTCCGATCTACGAGCTTCCACCGCTCAGCGAGGGTCAGCCGGAACGGAAGTTTGGCGTTGCCGTCCTGAGCCGGTATCCAATCGTACGCGCTCGCAACCATGCAATGACCCGGTTGTCGACGCTGGCTCAAGACCGGGACAGAGGCCCCGCACCTATGCCCGGGTTTGCGGAAGCGGTTCTGGACGTGGACGGCACCGGGCTTACCGTATACGTTGTGCACCTCGATTTTCGCCCGGATCCGGCTGTACGAATTGTGCAAATTCGCGAAATGCTGAATATGTTGGCGCACAACGAAGCACCGCGTCTGCTGCTGGGCGATTTTAATGCGCGTCCGAATGCGGCGGAATTCGTTCCGTTATTTCAGGCGATGAACGACAGCTGGACGGATGTTCACCAGTCCGATGACGGCCTCACCTTTCCCGCGGATAGCCCGGATCGGAAAATCGACTACATCTTAAGAAGTTCTCACCTGCGTACCGTTTCTTCGCAAGTGCTGCAAACGCTCGGCTCCGATCACCGCCCGGTCATTGCAGACATGCTATTAAGCAAGGAATCAGGGGTATGAACCGATGCACGCAAGCCGATGAGGCAAAGGCCGCTATAATGAATTTTATGCCCTTAACCAATCGCATGGTCAACTCGTTGAAGAGGAGGAGGTTGTCAGCTTGACCGCGTTGTTGACCTTACACGAATTGTCCAAACGCCGGTATGACGCTCCTGACCGGTATTTATTCCAGGGAGTGAGCGCCGACCTCGCGCAAGGCCAACGAACGGCGCTCATCGGGATTTCCGGACAAGGCAAAAGCACGCTGCTGCGCATAATGGCGCGTCTGGACACAGCGGACGGGGGCGACATTCTCTACCGCGGTACGTCCTTTAGCCGCTGGAAGCCAAATGATTGGCGCAAGCAGGTGTGCTACGTCGCGCAGCAGCCGGTTATGCTTCCGGGCAGCGTCGAAGACAATCTGCAAACGGTCAGCCGTTTGAACGGCACGCCGTTCGACCGGGAACTGGCCGGACGCTGCATGGAGGCGCTCGGGCTGGCTTCGACTTATTGGGCGAAGCCAGCTTCCGAGCTGTCCGGCGGCGAGAAGCAGCGCGTCGCGCTTGTCCGGTCGCTGCTGCTGCGTCCGGCGGTACTGCTGCTGGACGAGGTGACCGCGTCGCTCGATCCGGGAAGCAAAAAAGCGGTGGAGCAGCTGCTGAACGATTGGTCGCAGCGCGAAGGGACGGCCAATCTGTGGATTACACACGACTTGGAGCAAGTGAAACAAGCGAGCGACCGGGTCTGGTTTATGGCCGAGGGCCGGCTGCTGGAGCAGGAAGACACGCAAGCGTTCTTCGCTTGTCCGCGAACCGACGAAGCCCGGCGGTTTATTGCCTGGCAGGAGACCGAAAGTCCAGAGAATGGGAAGGAAGAGGTGCCGAATGTCTAACCTGGCCTTAGCCTGCACATTGGTGTTCGTGGCTGTAACGATGTTCCTGTCTATCCGCCAAAAGCTCGGCCTCGAAAAAGAAATCGCCGTCGGCACGCTGCGTTCGGCCGTGCAGCTGCTCCTGATCGGATATGTGCTGCACTACATATTTCATGCGGAGCAGTTATGGCTGATTGCGGCGATCATCGTCATGATGATCGGTGTCGCTTCCTGGAATGCCGGAAGCCGGGCGCGCGGGTTGAAGGGGATTCGGCTGCGCATCGCAGCGGCGATCGGCTCAACGGAAGCGGTAACGCTAGCGATACTGCTTGGCTTGCGCATCATTGAACCGACGGCCCAATTCATCATCCCGATCAGCGGCATCACGATCGGCAGCGCCATGATCGTCGCCGGGCTGTTCCTGAATCAGATGAACCGCGAGATGGAAACGTCGCGCGGTGAAATCGAGACGCTGCTGGCGCTCGGCGCGACCGTGCGGCAAGCGATTCAGAGCTCACTGAAACGATCGGTTCGCGCCAGCATGATCCCGACGGTCGACGGGATGAAGACGGTAGGGCTTGTGCAGCTGCCCGGCATGATGACGGGCATGATCGTCGCCGGAGCGGACCCGATCGAAGCGGTGCGCTACCAAATATTGATCATGTTCATATTGGCGGCTTCGGCCGCATTGACCGCGATGGTGCTCGGATTGATCAGCTACAAGCTGTGGTTTACGAGCGACCAGATGTTGAAAGTTCATTAGATGAGGGCCGGTTCGATTCCGTTCTCGCTTCGGCAGTGTGGAAAAAAATATATGGCAAACCTTTACAATCGAAACGGATCTGATTATAATAATTCTCAACATCCGTAAAGGGGTTTTCAAAATGATTTTCAAGCTTGGCGAGTATACGGCAATCCAATTACATCATCATAGCTGAGCGTTTGTACACGGAAAAAAATTTTCCGTAGGTGCAAACGCCATTTTGCGTTGTACCTACGGACATAAGAGTCATGTAGGTATTTTTTTATCCTGCACGGCTCTTTTTTATTTTGAAAAAACATTAACGGAGGGAACTGCCATGAAAACGATGATTTGCGACTATCCGAAAGACCGCGCCAAGCTGAAAGAGCGATTTGCGGCGCACAAGAAGCTGTTTGACCGAAGCATGATGACCGGCATTTACGCCATTTTCGAAGACATTGCCGAAAAAGGCGATGCCGGGGTAAAGGAGGCGACGCGCCGTTTCGACGACGTCGCATTGGACGACATCGTCCTGCCCGGCGACTACGCTGCACAATGTATTGCATCGCTGGCTGCACCGCTAAGGGAAGCGATCGATCAGACGATCCGCAATGTAATGCAGGTGAACTTGGCGCTGCTGCCCACATCGTGGGAGCTCGAGATCCGACCAGGAACACTCATCGGCGAATCCGTGAGCCCGCTAGACTCGGTCGGCATATGGATTCCGGCGAGAAAAGGGCCGCTGCTCTCCACCTCGATCATGCTGGTTGCGGCGGCCAAAGCGGCGGGAGTGCCGCGCATCGTGGTCGGGATGCCTCCGATGCGGGACGGATTGGGCGATCCGGGCACGGTAGCTGCGGCGAAGCTGGCCGGAGCGGACGAATTTGTCGTAGGCAACGGCGTCGCCGTCATCGCCGCATTTTGTCAAGGAACGGCGTCGATCCCGGAAGTGGACGGCGTGTTCGGCCCCGGGCCGGGAGGTATCGCGGCTGCAATGAGCGCGGCTGTTGCATACGGGAAGAAGACGGTCGTCGGCCTCGGGCCGACCGAATCGGCGATCATCGCCGACGCGTCAGCCGATGCTTCACGAACCGCTTACGATCTCATAAACGAAGCGGAGCACGGACCGGACTCCGTATCGCTTCTCGTCACTACGGACCGCGCTTTGGCGGTAGAGGTGGAGAGGCTGCTGCGGCAATATATCGAGGAGGTGGAAGATGACAAGCGGAGGCGGAACTTGCGGCAAGTGTTCGGAGACGACGGGAGAGGAACGATTGTCGTCGCGACGGATATCGAGTCGGCCTGCGAGTTTGTCAACGACTTCGCGCCGGAGCATGTAATGGTTGTTTGCAACAGCGAACGAGAGGCTGTCGTGCGGGAACGTCTCAGGCACGCCGGGGAAATTCTTTTGGGCGAATATACGCCGTTCTCGGCGGCCAATTACGCGATCGGCATTACGGCCGTGCTGCCGACAAACGGGTTCGCCAAAGCGTTCTCCGGCGTTACTTCAAAGGATATGGTGAAATATTCGACCATCGGGAAAATCGACCAAAACGCCTTAAAGGAATTGCTTCCGGTCATTCGACAAATGGGCTCCTACGAACAGCTGCCTTCCCACGTGAAAGCGGTGGAAATTCGCGTCTAGCTTTCAGGTTATAGGACTCCGCCGTTGACGCTTTTCCAACGCGCGCTAATGATCCCGAGCGACCGTTTTGCTGCTGCGAAGCGGTCGGTCGAACCCCGCATGCGGGGTTCGGTTCATTCGCTGTTTTAATAAGCGATGATTGATGTATCGAAGCTTGCTGTGATATGATGTGCTGACAGGAGATGATCAGATGAAATCAAAAGTGACGTTTCAAGCTTTGAACCGCCACAAGCTGGTCGACGATGTCGTCATTCAGCTGCAAAAGAAAATATCGAGCGGTGATATTCAATATGGCGAGAAAATTCCGACCGAGCCGGAATTAATGGAGCAATTCGGTGTAGGACGCTCGACCATTCGTGAGGCTGTAAGAGTGCTGGTCCATGCCGGGTTACTGGAGAAAAGGCAAGGCTTCGGTACATACCTTATCTCCAATCCGATTATTCAGGAGCCGCTGTCGCACAGGCTGCGCCGAGCGGAAATATTGGAGGTCTACGAGGTCAGAAGAATGCTGGAGCTGGAAATTGCCAAGCTGGCCGCGGAGCGTCGCGACGACGAAGATCTGCGGACGATGCGCGAGCACCTCGATACGCGGCTTCAAGCGTTGGAGAGGGACGACATGAGCGGCTATTTGAAAGCCGATATCGCGTTCCATCTGTCGGTTGCCATGGCAAGCAAAAACGGGGTCGTGGTCGACTTGTACCGCACCTTCTCGTCCGAGCTGCTGGAGGCGCTGAATAAACTGGTTATGGATCGAGAGGCGCATGACCCGCATAACGCGTACCATGAACATTTATACCAAGCCATTAAGGCGCAGGATGCCGCCGCCGCCGTCCATTGGACGCTGCAAAATTTGGACGGTACCGTAGCGCTGCTTAAACAATCGGCAGAGCCCGATTAATTGCAGTATGATTTCAAACGTCAGATGATAAGATGAAACAAGAAGAGGTGACCTATTTTGAGTAAATCAACCGTCCCTTCCGCTTCACAGGATACGTTAAGTCAAGCGACGAGTCCCGCAAGCAAAGCGGCAAGCGAAGCATCGAGCCCATCGACGAGCCGAACGTTCGATGCAGCGCTTAACGAAGGGCCAAGCGTATCGCCGCAAATGACGGCGTACTCCATCATTTTTTCCATCAGCCTTGTACATTTGCTGAACGACTCGATCCAATCCGTCGTGCCCGCGATTTTTCCGATTCTTCGCGAATCGCTGAGTTTGACTTTTGCACAAATCGGCTGGATTGCTTTCACCTTGAACGTCACGGCGTCGCTGCTGCAGCCGCTGATCGGTTATTATACGGATACGCGTCCCAAGCCGTACCTGCTCCCGGTCGGCGTAGGGTTTTCTTTGATCGGGATGGTCGTTTTGGCGTTTGCCGACTCGTTCATGCAAGTCATCCTGTCTGTCATTCTGATCGGAATCTCATCGTCCGTATTCCATCCGGAATCGTCGCGCGTCGCGTATTTGGCGGCCGGGCCGCGAAGAGGGCTGGCGCAGTCGATTTTTCAAACCGGCGGGAATGTAGGGCAGGCGTTGGCTCCGATATTTACCGCTTTGATTTTTGTGCCGCTCGGCCAGTTCGGTATCATTTGGTTCACATTGGCGGCTGCGGCGGCCATCGTGGTGCAATGGTTTGTCGCCAAATGGTACCTGAGAGATCTTGCGAGCAGGCCTGCACGGAAGAAGACGGCGAAAGCGGGACATGAGCTGCCGGGGAAAACGATCGCTTACTCCTTGTTCATTCTGATCATGCTCCTGTTTTCCAAATTTGTGTATGTGGCCAGCATGACGGGCTTTTACGCCTTCTATTTGATCGATCATTACCGGATTACGGTCGAGCAGGCGCAGTGGATCTTGTTTGCGCTGCTGGTTGCCGGGGCGGTGGGCACGTTCTTCGGAGGCCCGCTGGCCGACCGTTTCGGTAGACGCAACATGATTTGGTTTTCGATTTTGGGAACGGCGCCGTTTTCGCTGCTTCTTCCATACGTGAGCGTATTCTGGGCTGTCGTATTGTGTGTCTTTATCGGGTTTATTCTGCTCTCGGGCTTCTCGGTCATCGTCGTCTATGCGCAAGAGCTGCTGCCAGGAAAAATTGGAACGGTGTCGGGACTGTTCTTCGGTCTTGCGTTCGGTCTCGG
Organism: Paenibacillus allorhizosphaerae; assembly: GCF_910594985.1. Lineage (GTDB taxonomy): Bacteria > Bacillota > Bacilli > Paenibacillales > NBRC-103111 > Paenibacillus_G > Paenibacillus_G allorhizosphaerae. Next base: position 171,765 of record NZ_CAJVCE010000003.1, on the reverse strand, counting down.
CGGCATCGGCTCGGTCGTGTTGGGTACGCTGGCGGACGTGACGAGCATTTCTTTTGTCATTCGTCTTTGCGCTTATTTGCCATTGATCGGGCTGCTCGCCGCTTTGCTGCCTAAGGACGAGAAGCTGGCAGCGGGTTCGCTCGACCCGGTACAATCATAATGGACGAAGTTTGACAGTACATCGAATATATTTAAGAACGCGGGTAGTTGTCGGTCGTATGATCGATGGCTAATACGCAATCTGGCGCAAACGTTAAAGATCGGCGTCATTAAAACCAAAAGAGCTTATGACGAGTTGGAGCAATAGGGGCTTATTGCATCGGTAGCCAGTAAGGGAACGTTTGTCTCGGAAAAAAACAAGGGGGTTATCGTGGACCATCCGACCCTCGATGATATTTTGGTATATACGCAGGAGGAACACTAGCATGGGGCAGCTGCTAATAAAGGATGTGCGGATCCAGAAGCCGTGTATCATCTTTGGAATCGTGTTCATCGGATTATTGTTTTTCGCGCTCGGCGCGTTGGAAGGTATGCCGCTCTCCGTGCCCGCCGCAATATTCAGCCACTTTCTTTTTGTGGCGGCCAGCAAGATAGATGAAAAAAATCAACAACGGAAAGCTGCTTGCATCGTTCCCGGTGCGCAGAAGGGATATCGTCACATCTAAATACGTGAGCATTATCATGTTTATGCTGCTTGCCTTCATGCTGACATCCCTGTGGCGTATCTTGGCAGCTGTTCTACTGCCTGCCGAACCATTGCCGCAGTTTGATTCTCGGTCGCTGTGGATCACCATAACGGTCATGCTGGTGTTTTATTCCGTTTATTTTCCGATGTTTTTCGCTCTCGGCTCGCGAATGGCTCAAATCCTGGACTTGATTGTGATTTTTGCAATCGGCGTCGCCGGTCTCATCCTGCTCCGTGTATTGGAGCTTACGCATGTAAAGGTAAATAGCCTTGTTCGTATCCTGATGGAGGCGGACACCGCGGCTTTGACGTCGTGGATGGCAGGCGGCGGTTGTGTTATGCTGATCGCTTCGTGGTTTGTCGCCGTCCGTTTGTACGAACACAAAAACGTCTAAAGCCGTGCGGCCCGGATCAACGGGAACTGTGCAGTCCGGCAAAATAGTTCATGAGAAACTCGCGGAACTTGTGCGCCGCTTTGGACATATAGCGGCCTTCGTCCCACGCGAGCTGGAACGTGCGCCGGTAGCCGGGGTCCTCGATCGGCAGCTTGATAAGCGGCGTCGCCTGATCGGATTTGCACGCCCCGACGAATGCGACGCCGAGCCCCGCACGCACAAGACTGCCGATCGCTGCCGGTTCGTCGACTTCGCAGACGATTCTCGGCGTCATTCCCGCATCGCGCCGGAACCGGTCGTTCATTTGCCGGAACGGATGCCCTTCCTTATAGTCTATGAACGGGTCGTCCGCTGCTTCCTTTAAGGAAATGCTGTCCCGCTGCGCGAACCGGTGGCGAGGGGGGACGGCAAGGAACACTTCTTCGCTCAGCAGAGGAACCATGCGGATGCCCGGCCGCTGCGGAGGCATGGCGGAAATCATGAAATCGATGTCTCCGTTATCGAGCAAAGCCCCCATCTCATCCAAAGAAGCCTGCGTAATGCGAAAATGAATTTCGGGATGCATCGAAACAAATTCCCCCAGCGGCGCGGAAAAGCGATCCAGCGTCGTCGTAGCGAGCACAATACTGCCCTGTTCCATTCCCGCCAGCTCGGCGACTTCTTTGCGGCCTTCTTCGAGCAGCGCCAGCGCCGCTTCCGTCTTCTTGAGAAACGCTTTTCCGAACGCATTGAGTCTGATTTGACGGGCTCGCCGGTCAAATAATTGCACGCCCAAATCTTCCTCCAGACGGGAAATGGTTTTACTGAGCGCAGGCTGGGCGATACGAAGCTCGTGCGCCGCTTTCGTCAGATGTTCAAGCCTCGCTACGGTGCGGAAATATTGAAGCTGCAGCAATTCCATCGTCCTCATCCTTTCATTCATATACTTAAAGCTATGTATTATATATCATAACATCTATTTTTAATTATTAATGATTCATTGTAAACTATTTTTTGCAAGCAAATCCACAATCAATACATTAACGGGAGCGTGGTTTAGATGAGAGCTGTAGCCTTTTCTTCGTATGGTTCCGCCGACGTTTTGCAAGTAATGCCATTTAACGACCCTCACCCTGGACCCGGCCAAGTCCGGGTCCGCGTCAAAGCAGCAGGCGTCCAGCCGGTCGATACGGCCGTGCGCGGCGGGTGGAGCGGCAACGGCTTTCCGGTCCGCTTCCCGCAAATCGTCGGCAACGAGTTCGCGGGCATCGTCGACCAAGCAGGGGAGGGCGTGGAAGGGTTCGCCGTCGGCAGCGATGTTCTTGGCTGGTCGGTGCTCGCTTGCTACGCCGAATATGTGGCGGTCGGCAGCGATCAGATTGCTTTGAAGCCGCAATCCATGCCATGGGAGGAGGCGGGTGCCTTGAGCGCGTCCGGGCAAACGGCGCATACGGCGCTGGAGGACCTTGGCGTAAGCGCCGGGGATACGGTGCTGGTGCATGCCGCCGCGGGCGGTGTGGGTACGATGGCGGTGCAGTTGGCCCTTGCTGCGGGAGCGACCGTCATCGGAACCGCGAGCGAGCGCAATCACGACTATTTGCGGTCGCTCGGGGCGATCCCGGTCGCCTATGGCGCTGGGCTTGCAGATCGGGTGCGAGCCCTCGCGCCCGGAGGTGTGGACGCGGCGTTCGACGCCGTCGGCGGCGAGGCGCTGCGCGTATCGACCGAGCTCGTCGCGGACAAATCGCGCATCGGCACGATCGTCGACTTCGCCGGCGCGGAGCAGCTTGGCGTGCGCGCCATCCGCAGCCGGCGGTCGGTCCAGCGGCTGAACGCGCTGTTGGATCTGTACGTGCAGGGCAAGCTTCGCGTCTGCATCTGGAAATCGTTTCCGCTCGAGCAGGCGGCCGCAGCCCATCGCGAAGTGGAAACCGGCCATGTCCGCGGCAAGGTCGTGTTGACGGTGGATTAACGCCGTTGTACCCTAGCTGGGGCCTGAAACGGTGATCCGGTCGTGGCAGCACAAAAACGCGCGCCGGGAGAACGGCGCGCACAAGGAAAGTGCAGCAAGGCTGTATGTTATTTTCTTGCCGCCATGCTCTGCGTCGTATTTGCATTCGTATTCGTCCGGTATTTGACGGCGATGAACATGATCATGGCGGCGAGCATACCGGCCCAACAGATCGCTTTTGTCCACACCGAATTCAAACCATCGTTCAGTTCGAGAAAGTATATCATGGCCAGGGGAGCAATGACGGACCGAATGCTGTCAAAAGCCCAATAATTCAAAAGGTTTTGCGAGAGTTCGACTAGCTTTAGATTCAAGCACATAAGCCAAATAAAGTTGTTTTGCAAGCATAATAAGAAGCACCATTGCACAATTCCTTCGAATAAATGAAGCCTTCTTCTTGTAAAACTGAAAGCAACGATGAGCAGAATGGATAAGCTCCAGAAAACAACAATCGCCTTAGACCCTCCGCAATATTCGCGATACAACAATCTTCACCAGTTTTTGGATCCGTTATTCCATGACTGTTACTTCTTGCCGTTTCAATCCCAATACAGTTCAGAGCACCACCACGGCACGTTTGTTGCGTTTCAATACTCGCTGCTGCGAAAAAAGAAGTTTCAAACCTTTTTTCGTTTGTTGATACGGGCTATACGCCGCTAAATATTCCGCCGGCTTGGGTGTTCAAATGCAGGAAGATCGCGCATTCGAAACTATGAATCTTACACGTATTGTAAATAATTCTTGAAGCTTTTCGCGTATTGTGTAAAAATAAAACAAGTCGATTGGTTTTATTTTTTACTTCATACTGTAGGGCTAAGAATTATATTACGAAGGTGGTTGGAAGCTAACAATGAGCAATCTTCAAACGTTGAATCAGGAAGAAGCGACAGCAAGAGAGTATGTTCAGGAAGTTTACGATACGGTCGTCAAACGCAATCCGAACGAAACCGAGTTTCACCAGGCTGTAAAAGAAATTTTGGATTCGTTGGTGCCTGTCGTTGCAAGACATCCGAAATACAGAGAGCTGGGCATTTTGGAGCGTCTCGTCGAACCGGAGCGGTTGATTACGTTTCGGGTGCCATGGGTGGACGATCAAGGTATCGTCCGCGTGAACCGCGGTTTTCGCGTACAGTACAACAGCTCGATCGGTCCGTACAAAGGGGGACTTCGATTCCATCCTTCCGTGAATGCGAGCATTATCAAGTTTCTCGGCTTTGAGCAAACGTTCAAAAACTCACTGACCGGTCAAGCGATCGGCGGGGGGAAAGGCGGCTCCGACTTTGACCCGAAAGGCAAATCCGATGGAGAAACGATGCGCTTCACACAAAGCTTCATGACCGAATTATACAAATATATCGGACCCGATACGGACGTTCCGGCAGGGGATATCGGCGTCGGAGCCAGAGAAATCGGATTTATGTTCGGGCAATACAAACGAATCCGCGGCGGTTATGAAGCCGGCGTATTGACGGGAAAAGGCATTGGCTACGGCGGCAGTTTGGGCCGTACGGAAGCGACCGGTTACGGCTGCGTCTATTTCGTCAATGAAATGCTGAACTCCAGAGGCCTCAGCTTCGACGGAAGCACCGTGGTCGTATCCGGCTCCGGGAACGTGGCGATTTACGCCATTCAAAAAGCGAACCAGCTGGGCGCCAAAGTCGTAGCTTGCAGCGACTCGAACGGTTACATTTACGACCCGGACGGGATTCGCCTCGATACGGTGCAACGTCTGAAAGAAGTAGAGAGAAAGCGGATTAGCGAGTATGTGAAGGAGCATCCGGACGCCGTTTACACCGAAGGCTGCCATAACATTTGGTCGATCCCGTGCGATATCGCGCTGCCTTGCGCAACGCAAAACGAGATTGACCAAGAATCGGCCAAAAAGCTTGTTGCGGGCGGGGTTCAAGCGGTAGGCGAAGGCGCGAATATGCCTTCTACGCTGGAGGCGATCGACGTATTCCTGAAGGCGAACGTGCTGTTCGGACCGGCCAAGGCGGCCAATGCCGGCGGCGTTGCGGTGTCTGCGCTGGAAATGTCACAAAACAGCATGAGATATTCCTGGAACTTCCACGAGGTGGACGACAAGCTCCACCAGATTATGAAAAATATTTACAGAGAAGCCGTTCAAGCGGCAGCGGAGTATGGACATCCGGGCAACCTTGTCGTCGGCGCCAACATCGCAGGCTTTAAGAAAGTGGCGGACGCCATGATCGCGCACGGTGTAATCTAGCGGCAAGCATGCAAATAGAACAAAAAAACGAGAAGGGCGGGAGCCCTTCTCGTTTTATTTCACGAGCAACGTTTGAAATACTTCGTCGCTCCGCGTCTTTTCACCGAGTTCGCGGCAGTTGTTCTCCTTGGACTCAATCGTCCAGGCGGCTACTTTCGTGCCGCATACGACAGCTTCGCCGAGCGGCAGCCCGCGCACCAGACCCGTCACCGTACCGGAGAAGAACGCATCGCCGGCACCGCTCGTGTCGACGAGCTGAACGGGAAACGCAGGTTGATAGCCGGATTGTTTCGTCTTGCTGTCGTAATAAATCGAACCTTCTTCACCGAGTGTGACGACCATCGATTTGAGCCCGATCGAATCGACATAGCCGGTTAACGCAGCGATTTTACCTTGGATGTCCAAGGTGTTGAAGTTGTCGCCGACGAGCTTTTCGGCTTCAATGTTATTACAGATGAAGCAGTCCAGCATGTCGAGCAGATCGCTGTGCTTCAGAATGATGTCGAGATTACCGGGTATGCCGTAGACAGGTTTGTTCCATTGTTTCGCGAGCTCAAGGAAGTGACGGGAGATCGGCTCCGTCAAGTCCAGTTCGAGCGCAAGGTGGGAAGACTTTTTGACGATTTCTTCGCCGCGCTTCAGCACATGGTCTTGCAATGTCAGCAGGTTCGGCATTTGTGAGATGGAGCCGACGAGATCTCCGTTTTCGTTAAGTACGGCGAGCCACATGCCCATGCCTTCGCTTGGGGTGTGCAGCACATGGTCTATGGAGACGTTAGCATCCTCCAGCCGCTTCTTGATTTCTTCGCCGAGCGCGGATTCGTCCAGCGTAGATACGAAAGCGGAAGGGATGCTCAGATTAGCCAAATTTTCAACGACGTTGCGGCCTACGCCGCCGTGAACGAACTGAATGCTGCCCAGATTGCGGCCGAGCGGGTTGTAGCTTTGATGGGCGAATCCTTTGCAATCGACAAAAATCGTGCCGATTACCGTGACGAGGGTTGTCATTCTATGTAATCTCCTTAATTTATGATAGTATTGATAATCTTATTATACATTCATCCATCCCGGTCGTACAGTTTGTTCCAGTTCGCTTCATCCATTTTGTTTCCGAAGCAATTCGTATATAATAGATAGTTGAGTACTAAACATTTCAACCGTCGCAGTACCTCAAAAAATAGGGAAAGGACGTGGGAGCGCATGAATACGGAAACGCTCGTTGGGTACGGCATCGCCGCCGTCGTTATCGTTCTAGTCATTTGGCTTAGAACCCGGGGGAAAGAACGGCCGATCCGCAATAAAGGATTCGGCATGCTCGCGCCTGTCGTCCTGCTTCTCTTCGTTTTCGGCTTCACGATACAATCGTTAACCCGTTTGCCGGATCATCCGTTTCACCTGCCGGCGCTCTGGGAGCTGCTGTGCGCGGGCTTGCTCGGGATCGGGCTTGGCAGCATCATGCTGTACCATACCGGTTATGAGAAGCGGGATGATGGGCTGGTCTATTCCAAGCGAAATAAAAATTTCAAGTATGTGATCATTGCGGTCGTTGTGATTCGGATCGCATTGTCGCAGTACTTGAAGGGGCTGGAATATACGGAATTCACCGTGCTGACGATGGTGATGGCTTACTTGTATATTAGCGTCTGGCGCATAGGAAGCTTTATCAAATACCGTCAGGTGAGCGCGAGGTGAGAAGATGGACGCAAAGGTGGAAAAAGCGTTGGACACGGCGTTAGCGAACTGGGCGGCGATGGCGAAGTCGTCGCATGAAGAGGCCGAAGCGGCAGCCGATGGCTTCGAAGCATCTTTTTACGCTTTCATCGACGCTGTCCGCGAGTGGGTTGACCGGTTGAAGCCGCGCCCCCAAACGTTGGAGCAGCTGCTTGCTTTGCCGGAGGTGGCGGAGATCGTTGACCGTCTTCCGGCACCGCTGGTTTTGAACTTTGAGACCGAGGCGGAATTGATCCTTGAACATGTAGTCCGAGACGAGGAAGACAAATACGATTGACGCCATCATAACGATTCATATTGGAGTGACCGTAAACAAGTGAGTTACCGATTCTCGTTAGAGCGCAATAACCAAGAAGATTTGGCCAGCGGACGCGTCTTGTACAATCAACACGGTGCGACGGCCTTTCCTGTACGCTTGGCCAGCGAAATATTTCAATGGATAAAGCAGGAATTAACCCGGAGGGGGAACGCGGGGCCGTATCATCTTTACGATCCATGCTGCGGCGGCGGATACTTGCTGACTTCGCTCGGTTTTTTGCACGGCGATGATCTTCATGCAATCACCGCCTCCGACGTGAACCCCGCCGCCGTGGAATTAGCCGAAAGAAATTTGTCGCTGTTGACGCAGCAAGGGATGGAACAGCGGATCGGACAAATCCGGGATCTGTATGAGCAATTCGGCAAACCATCGCACAAAGACGCGCTCGAAAGCGCAGTGCGGCTCGCGGCTATCGTCGATTCGCTGCATCGTACCCCGATCATCGACTGCTTTGAGGCGGATGCAACCAAGCCTTTGGATCACCGCAACGGCAAGGGTAAGCTGGATATGATCATTACCGACGTGCCGTACGGAAACATCGTCGACTGGAATACGGCAGCGGGAGATCCGGTAAAAGAACTGCTGGATCATGCGGTCCCGATGCTCGCCCCCGTTTCGCTTGTTGCAATCGTATCGAGCAAGGAGCAAAAAATTGCACATGACGGCTACAATCGAGCTGGTCATTGGAAGCTTGGCAAGCGCCGGATCACGGTCCTGGAGCTGAAAACGGAGAGCCCCTCTTGATGAGGGAGCTCTCTTGTTCGTTCTAGTACAGACATCTCCATAAATAAAAGGTCGCGTATGCTTTCCAGTCTCCCCAAGATGACGATAGCTGTCGAATATGCGCGATCGACGGTTTTTGATCCAGTCCGAGAAGGTGCTTGATCGCATTATGCAGTCCGACATCGTCAATAGGAAAGGCGGCAGGCATTCTTAGGCAGCGCATGATCACATAATTGGCCGTCCACGGTCCAATCCCCCGAATCTTCACCAACTGTTTCTCCACAGCTGCAAGGCCGCCTGCTTGAAGCAAACCTTCCTTGGACAAGAGGCCTTCGGCCATTAACTGGGCTACGCCGATGATGTACTCGGATTTTTTGGTCGTCATCTGCAGGCTAGTCAAGTCTTCCACCGATCGCTCTGCGATGCGGTGCGGTTCAGGGAATATCCAATACTTCATCCCGTTGTACTCCGTCTGTTCTCCGAACGCTTCGACGAAACGCCGCTTTAACGTGTAGGCAAAAGCAAGGTTGATTTGCTGTCCGATAATTCCCCAGCATAGCGCCTCGAATAAATCCGGAATGCCCATGATCCGTAGTCCGTAAAATTCGTTCACCACTTTTTGAAGCAGAGGATCGCTGCCGGCCAATTCATAAAATGGTTCCAAATCGGTGTCCAGATCGAACCAATCCCGCACATACCGGGTTACTGCGTCGTTTATCTCTTCAGGCTGCGGGAGTATTTTATCCAAATATCGAATGACGATCGCGCCTTCTTGTTCGCCGCTAATTTCGACAAGAGGGCTGAACGGTTGAGCCGGTATCCGTTTATAAATGCTGCCGGTTTCGATATGGAACATACATTCGTTGGTCGAGCGGGACAAATAGCGCAAGTTTTCGTTGAAACTAAACCGTTGCGGTAGGGTGAGCTTCAGCTCGGTTTGATGTTTCATTAGTCATCTTCCTTTCCTAAGCAGATTCATCATAATCTATCTCCGTTGTATCACACAATGCGTCCATGCGCTTTCGTAATCTTGCTCTTGTATTCGCGGCGGCTTACGTCCTGCGATAATCCGGGTTATACTTTGACTAGAGGTGATCTCATCATGACGAGTAAGAGCGGGCAAGGAGAAGCTGGGAAGTCGGATGAACCGGTGAAGCAAGATGCCGTGTTCGCGGAAACCGACGGCATGACCGATGAAGCATGGCGGGCGATTGTCGGAAACGATGCGTCGTTCGACGGAATTTTTTATTACGCTGTCAAGACAACCGGGATCTTTTGCCGCCCGTCCTGCAAATCGAGAGTCCCCAATAAAGCCAATGTGCGTGTATTCCAATATGCCCTGCAGGCGCTCGAAGCGCAATTCCGCCCGTGCAAACGTTGCAGACCCGATGGGCTGCGGCTGCCGGATGAAGAATGGGTAATGCAGATCGAGCAGTGGGTTGAGGAGCACTATAGCGAAACGTTAACGCTCGGCAAGGTTGCCGATCTGTTCCACGGCAGCCCGTATCATCTGCACCGTACATTCAAGCGAATCAAGGGAATTACGCTTGCCGAGCACATTCAGCAGACGAGAATCGCCAGAGCCATGATGGAGCTGACGGCTACAAACCGCTCGGTCATGGATATTGCCGTTGCGGTCGGCATCCCGAATGCGGCGCATTTTGCCACCGTTTTTCAGAAGAAGACGGGGCTTACGCCTACGCAATACCGGGAAGCCGCAAGCGCAATGAACCAGAAACCTAATGGAGGGATGGAACGTGGAGCAAACTAGCGATCCGATCATGTATTGGACTTCCTTTGTTCATGAACCATGGCAAATGTTTATGGCTGCGACGACAAACGGACTTTGCTTCGTAGGTTCGGCCAATCAGCCGTTTGAAGAGTTGGAAAAATGGGCTAACAACCGGCTCCCCGGTTACCGTTTAGTTCAAGACGACGAGAAGATGCAAACGTATGCGGCACAGTTTGCGGAATATTTTGAGGGGAGGCGGACTGATTTTACGCTGCCTCTCGACCTGGTCGGCACGCCGTTTCACCGCTCGGTCTGGAATGCGGTCTACGACATCGGTTACGGGCGCACGTACACTTACACGGATATAGCGCAGCGCATTCGCAAGCCGGAGTCGGTTCGCGCCGTCGGCGCCGCGATCGGGGCGAATCCGGTGTTGATCGTCGTTCCTTGCCACCGGGTCATCGGCAAAAACGGCAAACTGACGGGATACCGGGGAGGACTGGAGATGAAGGCCGGGCTGCTTCAACTGGAGAAAGATTGCTCTTTATCGCAATTCAGCATTGCTTATGACTAACCGAATCGAACAGCGGGTCGCATCGCTGGATTGGGTTTTGCTCCATCAGGCGCTGGACGAACAGGGCTATGCTGCGATTCCGGCCTTGCTGCGGGAAGAGGAGTGCGGGGAGCTAAGGGCGATGTACGAGGAAGAGTCCCATTTCCGCACGCGGATCGATATGGCCAGATACCGGTTCGGGAGCGGAGAGTACAAATATTTTCAAGCGCCTCTGCCGCCGCTTGTTCAGACGCTGCGCGCTGCGTTGTACCCGGAGCTTGCCGTCGCGGCCAATCGATGGCTGCAGTGCTTGGGGCAGGAGGCGATGTATCCGGCCGACCTGCAGCCCTTTCTCGATCAATGTCATCGGCAGGAGCAAACGCGCCCGACGCCGCTCCTGTTGAAATATGAAGCGGGCGGATACAATTGCCTGCATCAGGATTTGTACGGCGACATCCATTTCCCGTTTCAAGTCGTCATCGCATTGAATCGGCGAGAGACAGATTATACCGGAGGCGAATTTTTGCTCGTAGAGCAAAGGCCGAGGGCGCAATCCAGAGGACATGCCGTTACGATTGAGCAGGGAGGAGCGCTCATCTTTCCTACGCAGCGGCGCCCTGTCGAAGGGACTCGCGGATACTATCAAACTACGCTTCGACATGGTGTGAGCACGGTCACGTCGGGCACCCGGTACAGCCTTGGCGTCATCTTTCATGACGCCAAATAAACGAATGCAACGCAATGTGCTCCAACCCAAGAAAACAAGCAGCGCTCTTCCGAGAGGATGTCTCGAGAGGAGCGCTGCTTGTTTTGTTTCATAAATCCAATGTTCGGCTTATTTTTTCGCGGCAAGCCAGTCGGCGATTGCGCCGATCTCCGTGTCGGAAAGCTTTCCTTTGAAGCTGGGCATCGCGCCTTTGCCGTTGTTGACCAGTGTAGCGATCTGATCTTTCGAATATTTGGATCCGGCCTTTTGCAAGTTTGGACCTACGCCGCCTTCCAGATTGTTGCCGTGGCAGCTGACGCAGTTTTGTTTGAAGATCGCTTGGGCATCCGCCGTTGCCGCCCCGCCACCTGTCGTCGCCCCACCGCCGGTCGTCGTGCCTCCGCCTTGATTCGCAGGAGGCGGTGCAGCGCCTTTGTTTCCGCAGGCAGATACGGAAAGGCTGATGGATAGCAGCAAAACAGCATATACAATTGATTTTTTCATCATGTGGTCTCCTCCATAGAACGCCTTTGAAAATTATACTGTCCCTGCACATGAATTTTCATGCATAGGAAATCTCATACAGTAACAAAATACATGTACCCGGTAGTGTCGGGATTTATTCTTTTAGCGACGAAGGAGGAAAGAGGAAATGGCAGAACGAAACACAGATCAACCGCCGGACCGATCGAGACGCCGGTTTCTGAAATATTCCGGAGCGGCAATCGGCGGAGCGGTGGTTGGCGGAGGCATCGTAGGCGCCTTCACGGGAGGGTTCGGTAAAAAACCGGCAGCTCCTGCGGCTCCCGAACCAGCAAAGCCTGTGGCGGATTTCAACAAGGCGCCGATGTTTTTTACCCAAACGCAGCTGCAAATTACGGAAGCCGCTGCAGAACGCATATTTCCGAAAGACGAGAACGGTCCGGGCGCAACGGATCTTGGCGTCGCATTTTACATCGATCATCAAATGGCCAGTCCTTACGGCGTGAACGCGCGCGAGTATCGGATGGGGCCTTTCGTCCGGGGGGAAGCAACGCAGGGCGACTATCAAAGTATCCTGCGCCATGAAGTGTTTACGATGGGGCTGCAAGCGCTTGATGACGCAAGCAATAAAAAATATTCGAAGTCGTTCGTCGATTTGTCCGACGAAGAGAAAGACGCCATTCTCGGTTCCATGGAAAAGGGCGAGATTATGGTCGTGAACGGGATTACGGGCAAAACCTTTTTCAATCTGCTTCGCGTGATGACTATAGAAGGCGTGTACTCCGACCCGGTGTACGGTGGCAACAAAAATATGGAAGGCTGGAAAATGCGCAAATATCCGGGCAACCAGATGAGCTTCACGAACATTATGGCGGAAGACAAGTTTGTAGCGATGGAACCGCGAAGCTTGCATGACCATTTTGCTACGCATTGATCGCTTTGCTTGATACGAAAAACCATAGATAAAGAAGGGAAATGCGCATGGCTACGAAAATGCCGAAAGTTCCCGTTGTCATCGTTGGCATGGGATGGATCGGGGGCATTATTGCCGCTGAACTGACGAAGCAAGGAATCAAGGTTCTCGGATTGGAACGAGGAAAACCGCGGGGCACGAAGGACTACTACATGGTGCATGACGAGCTGCGCTATGCCCAGCGGTACGATTTGATGCAGGACCTTTCGAAGGAAACGATCACGTTCCGCAACACGGAAAAGTTAACCGCCGTTCCGATGCGGCAGTACGGGTCCTTTTTGCTCGGCGAAGGCCTCGGCGGCGCCGGTATTCACTGGAACGGCCAAACGCTTCGGTTTTTGCCATACGACTTTGAAATCTACAGCAAAACCGTCGAACGGTACGGGAAAAAGAAAATACCGGACGGGATGCTGATTCAAGATTGGGGCATTACATACGATCAGATCGAGCCTTACTTCGACAAGTTCGAAAAGATGGCCGGCATTTCCGGCGACCAGGAGCAAAACCCGCTGGTAGGGAAGCGTTCCGCCCCTTTCCCGACGAAGCCTATGGTGAAAACGCCGGCGCTCAAGCTGTTCGAAGATGCGTCCAAGAAGCTTGGGTACCATCCTTACATGATGCCGTCGGCCAACCTGTCGGAGCAGTATACGAACCCGGACGGCATTACCCGCGCCGCCTGTCAGTATTGCGGCTATTGCGAGCGGTTCGGCTGCGAATACGGCGCGAAAGCCGACCCGGTCGTGACGGTGCTGCCGATAGCGGAGAAGTCGGGCAATCTGGAGCTGCGTTCTTATTCCAACGTGACGAGAATCATCCACGACGGGAAAAAAGCTTCCGGCGTCGTGTATGTGAATACGGTGACCGGCGAAGAGTTCGAGCAGCCGGCCGACGTTGTCATTATGGCCAGCTACGTGTTCAACAACGTCAGGCTGCTGCTGACGTCCAAGCTGGGGAAGCCTTATGATCCCGCTGCCGGCACAGGCGTCATCGGCAAAAATTATGCATATCAGACGAACGGCGGTGCGGCTACCGGCTTTTTTGACGACAAGCAGTTCAATCTGTACGCCGGCGCCGGTTCGCTCGGGATGGAAATCCCAGATTTCAACGGTGACAATTTCGACCATTCGAACCTCAATTTCATTCACGGTGCGGGCATCCGGATTTCGCAAACAGGCCAGCGGCCGATTGCCACGAACTCGGTGCCGGCAGGGACACCGTCGTGGGGCAAGGAGTTCAAGAAAAACTCGCTGAAATACGCCTACAGCGTTCTGTCGGTATCTCCGCAGGGCAGCAGCATGCCGTGGAGACATCATTATCTCGATCTGGACCCGACCTATAAAGACGCGTACGGCTTGCCGCTGATCCGGATTACGTTCGATTTCGAAGATCAGGACCGGGAAATGATCAAATTCGTATCGGCAAAGTCGGCGGAGATTATGAAAGAAATGAAACCGACCACGATGGGGTCAAACGATCAGTTGGGACCGTACAATATTGTGCCTTATCAATCGACGCACAATACCGGCGGGGTCATTATGGGGGCGGATCCTTCCACTTCGGCGGTCAATTCGTACCTGCAAATGTGGGATGCGGAAAACGTATTCGTCGTCGGTGCGTCGGCGTTTCCGCATAACAGCGGCTACAACCCTACGGCTGTCGTCGGTGCGCTTTCTTACCGGGCTGCGGAAGGTATTGCCAAATATATAAAGCAGGGAAGCGGAATGGTCGTATAACGGCGCTGCCGCAAAGCGAGCAGGGAGGGCTGAATGGAGCAGGAAGACTGGATTTTTCATTTGACGGAAGTCCGCAAGAGGCTGGCGGTGGCGGCCGGATGGTTTGTAGCGACGCTGTGCGCCGGATTGTATTTTTCACCGAGCGTCTTGCGCTACATCAAAACGCAGCCGATGGCGGCGGATATTGAATGGAACGTCTTTTCGTTTACGGACGGGCTTATGATCTATATGAAATGCGCGCTGCTGTTCGCGGTTTTGTTCACTTTGCCGGTGCTGCTGTATCAGCTGTGGGCGTTCGTGAAGCCGGGTTTGACCGAGACGGAAGCAAAAGGCACGCTGCCGTATATTCCTGCCGCCTTCGCGCTCTTCCTGTCCGGCGTGGCGTTCAGCTACTTGGTCGTGTTTCCCATGATGCTGCGGTTCATGAAGAAAATGAATCAATCCATCGGCGCTGTCGAGACGTACGGCATCGACCGCTACTTTTCGTTTCTGTTCGATATCGTCTTTCCGATGGCGATTGCCTTCGAGCTTCCGGTGGTGATGCTGTTTTTGACGAGAATCGGTCTGCTTACGCCGGAACTTATCCGAAAGACGCGAAAATATGCTTACGTCGGCTTGGCGATTACGGGCTCCTGCATTTCACCGCCGGACATGGTTTCCCACCTGTCGGTCACGATTCCGCTCATTTTGCTGTTTGAAATCAGCGTCGCCGTATCGGGCAAACAATGGCGGTCCATGCAGGAGAGCATGTCGAACGGCTGACTTGCAATGAAGAGAAAGAGGAGGATTTCACAATGTTCAACAATATCGGCGTTTCCGGTTTACTCTTGATTCTAGCGATCGCATTGATCGTCTTCGGACCGTCCAAGCTGCCACAGCTCGGTCGCGCGTTCGGGGATACGCTTCGAGAGTTTCGCAATTCCACCCGCGGCATCGTGGAGGACAACGAACAAGCGGACAACCCGTCCGCCATTACCGAAGTGAAAAAGCTGCTGTAACGGCATATAGCCGCCAGCCGGCAACATACGCGACGGGCATTTCATCCTCGAGCAGGCTCGACGGAAGGGAGTGCCCGTTTGCGTTTGTAGTTCGCGGCGGACGCACTCCATTCAGGAATAGTTTCGAAATTGCTGCGGCGTTCGATTTTCCTTCTGCTTGAATAAATGAATAAAGTAGCTGGTATGTTCGTAGCCGACGCTTCGCGCCACTTCCGATACGGGAAGCTCGGGCGCGCGCAGCAGCAGCTCCTTCGCTTTGCGCAGACGCACTTGCGTGACATAAGCAAACGGCCGCATGCCGAACGTCTTTTGGAACAGAAGGCACGTATGCTGCTCGGATACGCCTAAAGAAGAAGCGATGTCGCCGAGCGTCAGCGGCAGATGATGCTTTTCCTCAATCAGTTTGAGGGCGGGCGTCAGCTGCGTATAATAGCGCTGTCTGGATTGAATGTCGGTGAGCGCGCCGTATCGGTACAAATCGAGGATCATGTTATATACAATGCCCGAGCACTCGACACTGTTGATTTGCTCGCTCAGGGCAGCTCTGCTCTGCAGCAATGCGAACTTGTCGATCAGCGGCTCGGGATGCGTAACATGCATCACCTGCGTCCCTTCGAACTGCAGCGTTCGCAGCATGCTCGGCGCCTGCGTCCCGTTGAACGAGAGCCACCATACGCCCCACGGCTCCTCGGTTGCGTAATACTCGTGTGCTTCGTAAGGGTACAGCAGCATGCCTTGACCTGCCTTGATCGAATATTGCATGCCGGCGGACTTTAGTACGCCTTGTCCGCTTGTGCACTGAATCCACTGATAATCGGGATAGTCATTTTGGCGAGTGATCGGATATTGATTTTTCCATTTGCCTACGCAGGTCAAATAGATTGGCAGTCTGCGTTCGAGCTCGGTAATCGTTAAGTAAACGTTTCCATTAATGGTCAGATGTACGTTTCCGTTGCGGATCATGGCGACTTCCTCCAAACTGCGGTTGATGACATCGAATGCGAAAATATTGATATTATTGCGAAAATGATTGAATTGAACACGTTATTTATATACTTTATCATAATAAGTGGGAATTATTCAAAATTTATATAGTGATATTCATGCGGATGTCAAGCTGTGTGAAGCGGAGAGGGGACATTCAATGGACAAAAAGCGCTCGGTACGATTGGCGGTTCTTTTATTGGCAGAGCTCATCGGCGGGTGCTCTGAAAAGGGAGTCGAACGATCTCCTGATCGCCGAACCCGTGAACAAAAAATACCCTCATACGTTTCAGCATTTCGGCTTATATGAGGATATGACGCCATGTATCGTTACGCATAAAAAATGAAATATTCCGGTTAAAAAATGAAATAATCGACAGCGTAAAAAGAGATACAATCAACTTGCACATGAATGTAAGCACTTTCAATCGTGCCGATTTTATTCTGGAATTCATGCGGCTGAATAGCTGTATGCAAATGGGGGATTATAGATGAACAAGAAATGGAAGGCTAGTATGGCGGGAATTATGATAGCGGGTGTACTCAGCGGATGCGCCGGGGGAGCAGGGGAAGCACAAACGCCGGGCAAGAAGGAGCAGGAGGTGAAGGCGGAGACACTGACGCCGGTAACGCTCAATTTATTCCAGCATCAAATATTTTTTACCCAAGAGGATTTTGAACTCTTGTTCGTTGAACCGCTGAAGAAAAAATATCCGCACATCACCATTACTTTAGGGAAAGAAACGAACATCGAGAAAGTGGTAGCAGCCGGCCAGCAAATCGATCTCATCGCCATGTGGAACGGGAATATCCCTTCCTTTAAAGATCTTGGGCTGTACGAAGATATGACTCCGCTGGCGGTCAAGCGGCAATTCGACCTGAAACGTTTTGACCAGTTGTCGCTCGACACGATGAGATCCATTTCCGATCAAGGCGAATTGTACGGTGTGCCGTTCGCGCAGCAATTCAATGCGCTCTACTATAATAAAGACGTGTTCGAGAAGTTCGGGGTACCGTACCCGCAGGACGGCATGACATGGGACGATGCGATTGAGCTCGGCAAGAAAGTGACCCGTTTGGATAATGGGGTGCAGTATCGCGGTTTGGACCCCGATCACCTCACTCGCATATTATTTCCGCTCGGGCTGAATCTTGTAGACCTCAAAACAAGCCGCTCGCTGGTTACAGGCGACGATTACCGGAAAGGCTTCGAGAACGGCAAAGCGATTTATTCGATACCGGGCAATAAACCGGCCAACTTGAAGCAAAGCGCCATCACCGCATTCATGAAGGAAAAAAATGTCGGAATGCTGGCATCGATCAACATTTTCAACAACCTGAAACAATATCCCGAATTGAATTGGGATGTCGCCCAGTTTCCAAGCTACAAGGATAAGCCGAACACGTTCGGTATGTACGATTTGCACACGATCATGATATCGAAGTCGAGTCAGCACAAGGATGATGCGATGCGTGTGCTTGAGGTTTTGTTCTCCCGTGAAGTGCAGCTGGAGATGAGCAAGAAAACAGCCCGGTTGTCCATGCTGCAGGATCCGGAATACCGCAAAGTGTTCGGACAGGATATTCCTTATTTGCAAGGCAAGCGCATCCAGAGCATATTTAAGAGCAAATCTCCTGCAAGTCCGGCATTTTCGCCTTATTACTCGAAATCAATGGATATGGCTCGCGACGTATTCATCGACTATGTCAATGACAAAATGGATGTAAATACGGCACTGCGGTCGTTGGACGAGAAAATTACGCAGTATGTCGAAACCGAGAAAAAGAAATGACCGCGCGAAAACGCATTTCTGGGGCGGCTGCTCCAAACAAGTTTTCCTCCTGCTTACGCAGGGGGATTTTTTATTGGATCAATTATAAAAAATATGAAATGATTTGATTAAAAAATGAAATAAACGCCTTTGTTGCAGCGGATACAATCAATTCGAAACAAAATGAAAGCGTTTGCTGGAGGGGAGAATCGATTACTTTTCCTAGCAACAGGGGGGTGAAAGTATGAAGGGTCGGACGCTATCATGCGTAATCATCTTATCGGTGTTGACGTTTATCATTGGTTCGGTGATGCCGGCGGCAGCGGTACAAAAGGAGGGGGTCGAGACGACAAACGATTTGTTATACGAAGCGTGGGATCGTATGGACGGATGGAGCAAAAGCAGCGGCAAGGCGACGATAGAAACAACGGCCGAAGGATGGCTGAGGCTGTATGATCGGGACAATTCATCCACATCGCTGACGAAGAAGCAGATCACGGTACCCGGGACGTACACGCTGGAGTATAGGGCGCGCATCGGCCGTTTTTCTCCTTACGGATTCGACACGCTCGGAATTCAGGTGACGGACGGGCGATTCCGGCTGTTTTTGAGCTACCGGGACGGCAAGCTTTACGCGAATACGCAGACGGGCGCGAGCAAAGTGTTTGCCAAAGTGATCGATTCAATTGACACGGAGTGGCATGATTGGCAAATTTCCGTCGACAACGGCAAGGCCGGTATTTTTATGGACGGAATATTCCAAGCCGATTTTGAGATGGAGACAAGCGATACGGAAGGTCGTCTCGTGCTTTGGGTGAAAGGACAAAGCGACGTCCCGGCGGAAAGCTACCTGGACTATATTCGCCTGTCGCAGGGTACCCTAGCGGGCAGCGGATCGTCCAACCGATTGCGCGATTTGCAAATTCAGGCCGTGTCCGAGCGTTTTGTTACAGGGCCGGGCAATATGCAATCCAATCTGCTGCAATTGAACGACGGCAGCTTGCTCATGACCTGGGTTAACACAGGCAAAGGCATTGCTACATATTTTGCCAAGTCGTTCGATCAGGGCGAGACGTTTACGCAGCCGCAGCTGTTTCACGAGTGGACCGTATCGAGCGTGCTTCAGCTGGCATCGGGGAACCTTCTGGCGCTTCTGAGGAATGAACCGAGGGGCAAGTTCGGCGGCTCAACGTACAGCGTCATCGCATCGGCGGACTACGGAGCTACGTGGTCGCAGCCGAACAGCGTCATGGCGGAGGGTAGTTCGTTTGTGATGAACGATCGGCTCATCCAGTTGTCGAACGGACGATTACTGCTGCCGGTCGGTTATTTGGACGAACAATTTTACGAAGAAGGGCTAGAGGATAAATCGTGGATCGGCGTATACTACAGCGACGATGAGGGCCGCACTTGGAACCGGACGGAATGGATTACCGGTACGGACGCAGCCGAAGCAGCGGTCCGAAACAATTTGCAGGAACCGCAAGCGGTGCAGCTGGCAGACGGCCAAGTGAAAATTTACGCGCGTACGTCAGCCGGATATATATACGAAGTCACTTCCGACGATGAAGGACGAACTTGGCATGATCTGAAACCGACGGCGTTCCAATCGCCTTTGGCCCCCTTCAGCGTAAAGCGCGACCCGTACACGAACAACGTGTACATGGTTTGGGACAACAGCCCGCCTTCCGGCGCGAGTCGCGTCCTTCCACGATGGCCTTTAAGTATGGCTGTGAGTGCGGACAGTGCCAAGACATGGAAGACGGTTACGAATCTGGAGGAGAAAGAAGGGAACTACGGCTATCCGCAGCTGCTATTTATGAAGGACCGTATTATCGTCTCCTACTACCATACGAACCAATACAATTGGACGAACCAGCTTGTCAGCGTCAAATCGGTGACGTTCGACAGAGGCTATCTGGAGGCCGGAGGGGCCAAATCCATTGACCTGACGCCGAAGTTTTCCCCGGACCAAAGAGACTATACCGCCGTCGTCCCTCCTGAATTGAAGACGGTTTTTATTAAACCGGTAACCGGCGCGTCGGCCAAAGCCGAACTCATCCTGAACGGCACGCGCATCGAAGCCGGAGCCGATTTCATTCCGATTACGCTGCAAGCGGGACGCAACGACATTCGCATTCAAGTCTTTTCAAGTGAGGGAGAGCAGCGAGATTATGACCTGCAGATCACAAGGAGCAGTCCGGTCTTCTCGTCCATCCTCAGCGGTTTGTCCAACACGCGTGCTTCAACACCCAATTTACGAAAGCGGAAGCCCTGAAAAACCGGTTACCCTGTACCGAATACGAACAAGAAAGAAGAGGATGATTCCGATGAATAAAAGGTTAGTTACGGCAAGTGCGGCTTGCCTCTTGATGATGCTTTCCGGCTGCATGCCGAAAAATGCGGACAATGCGACTAGCACCAGCGGTCAAGGACAGGGGCAAGAAAAACCGCCCGAACCGGTTACGCTCAAGCTGTACGACACGCAGCAATTCAACGAAGCCGACTTTGCCAAGTTGATCAGCGAACCGCTTAAGAAAAAGTATCCCTATATAACCGTTGAAAAAATCGACAAGTCCAAAGGGAATACATTGAACAACGTCATTGCGACGAATCAACAGTTCGACCTGTTTACGATCTGGCAGGGGGAGATTCCTTCTCAGGAGCAGCTTGCATTTTTCGAAGATATGACGCCGCTATTTACCAAAAACAAGTTCGATTTGAACCGTTTCGATCAGGACTCGCTTCAAGCGGTGAAGGCGGTATCGGCCGGCGGGCTATTCGGTCTTCCGTACAATGTGCAGTTCAATGCACTGTTTTACAACAAAGATATATTCGATAAATTCGGCGTAGCCTATCCGAAGGACGGCATGACGTGGGAAGAGACGATCGAGCTGGCCAAGAAGGTGACCCGCCTGGACAACGGCACGCAATACCGGGGCTTGGACCCGGAAGGCTACACGAGGCTGTCGTTTCCGCTGTCGCTAAACATACTCGAACCGGGTTCAAACAAAATCCATGTCAACAGCGAGCCTTACAAAAGAGTATTCGAGCTCGGCAAAACGATCAACGACATCCCCGGCAATCAGCAGAAAGGCTCCGTATGGGAAGGCTTCTTCAAAAACCGCACGACGGCGATGCTGGCGATGTACAATATTTTTTCCACGCCGGATTTTATTAAAGCGGAGGGTTTGAACTGGGATGTCGCCCAATATCCGAGCTACAGCGACTTGCCGAACAAATACGGCATGTACGATCTGCATCTCATCGGAATCAGCAAAACGAGCAAGTATAAGGATGCGGCGCTCAAAGTGATGGAGGTGCTCCTGTCGGATGAAGTGCAGACCGCTTCCGTCCGTTCGACCGGCCGATTGTCTCCGCTCAAGGATCCGAAGTTTAAAGAAGCTTACGGAGCGGATATGCCGTTGTTGAAAGGGAAACATATCCAGAGCATCTTCAAAAGCAGCAGCGCCAAAGGAACGACGTATTCCAAACATTACTTGGAAGCCCGGAAGCTGGTCGACGCGGAATATAAAAACTTTTTGGCCGGCAAAAACGACGTCAATACGGCGCTTCGAACCGCGGAGGAAAAAATCAGCCAGTACGTTGCGCAGCAGGACAAAAAATAAAGGCGCGCAGCGGTACAACATACGAAGGCAGCCTGATAAGGAGTCGGGCTGCTTTTGTCTTTATTTCAACGATCGAATCATTTGCGTTTATCCCTGTATTCGCGAGGCGTGATGCCTTTAATACGCAGAAACACGCGGGAAAACGTTGGGTAGGAGGAAAAGCCCGACTCGAAAGCGACCTGCGTAATCGGCATATCCGAAGTAATCAGAAGGCTGCACGCGTGGCGAATCCGCAGTTCATGCAGAAAGTCGACGAAATGAATGCCGTATTGATCTCCGAACAGCTTGCTCAGATGAGCCGGATGAATTTGGAACTGTTCGGACAGCATCGTCAGCGTCAAAGGCTCCAGATAATGATTGTGCACATATTGAACGAGAGGCCATAAGCTTTTCGTTTTTTTCGGGGACTTGTCGCCTTGCGAGCGGCCTTGTTTGGAGGCAATCCCGCTGGCGCGCGCAAACAACGTTAGCGCTTCCAAAAGGAGCGCTTTCAACAGTATCGGTTTCCACGGCAAAGAGCCCCCGTACTCCTTGTACAAATTATCCCATATTCGCTTTCCTTCTGCGTAATCGTCGTCTTCGAGCTGTACGTAGGCCGCTTGTTGATTGTCGCGTCCAAGGATGAGATCACGCAACCCCCATCCTGATTCGGCGCCTTCGGTAAGCAGCTCCATATTGAAATTGCAAATGTACATCAGCAGCGAGTCGTCCGTTTGGGCGCGGAATTGATGGATTTGATACGGAAGCAAGAGTACGAGTGTCCCCGGCAGCATCACATGCTCGGCGCCGTTAATGAATTCGCTTCCTTTTCCCTCCAGCACAAACGACAGTTCGATAAAATCGTGGCGATGCGGCGGCACGGAAGTGTAACGCTTTTGCTTCATATAGAAAGGAAAATCGGTATCCATATTCGGATATTCAAAAAGATATTGCGGATACATCGCCAATCTCCCCTTTACTCTGTATATGATCAAATTATACATTGAAATGGGAATGGAAATAAGTAAATTTTGAAATATTTGCGTTAAAAAATGAAATATAGATGAAGCTGAAAGGGGATACAATCGGTTTGCAGGCAAAGGAAAGCACGATCAGTCGTAATAACAGCCGTAAGGCGTGGGGAGGTGAAATGCTTTTGAAACCGATGGCAGCGCACGAGATTGCCGGGAATTGGGGAACGGTGATGCTTCCGATCCGGGAGGATGATTCGATCGATTTCGTTCGGCTGGAGAAGATCGTCGACCGGATGGCGGCGCTCGGTTTGAACGGGATTTATACGAACGGCACGGCGGGCGAATTTTATACGCAGAGCGAGGAAGAATTTATTCGCGTCAGCGAATTGACGGCCGACCGCTGCCATCGTCACGGCGTTGCGTTTCAAATCGGGGCGAGCCACATGAGCCCCCAGTTATCGCTGGAACGAATCAAGCGGGCGGCATCGTATCGGCCGAGCGCGATTCAGGTGATCCTCTCGGACTGGTTTCCGCTGCAGGACAGCGAAGCCATAGATTGCTTGAAACGAATGGCCGAAGCGGCGGACGGCATTGGGCTTGTGCTGTACAATCCGCCGCATGCGAAACGCGTGTTAACTCCTGAAGCATACGGCAGGCTGAAGAAGGAAGTGCCCGGTCTCGTCGGGATCAAATGCGCCGGGGGAGACGCTGCATGGTATGAAGCGATGAAGGAGCATGCGCAAGGGATCTCGGTGTTCGTTCCGGGCCATCACCTCGCTTCGGGGTACGCCCGTGGCGCACATGGCGCTTACTCGAATGTCGCTTGTCTGAATCCGCTCGGTGCGCAGCAATGGTACGATCTTATGCTAACGGATTTGCCGAAAGCGCTTGAACTTGAAACGAGAATTCAGCGGTTTATGGCAGATTATATTGCGCCGTTCATTACCCGGCACGGTTATTGCAATGCCACCTGCGACAAGCTGATGTCCGTGATCGGCGGCGCCGCGGATGTCGGCTGCCGCATGCGCTGGCCGTATCGCAGCATTCCGGCGTCCGAAGCGGATCGGCTGCGTCCGATCGCTTACGAGTTGATGCCGGAGATTATGAAAGCGTAAGCAGCGGATTCATGTGAATTTCGGAAACAAGACGGGGGGTCAAACGCTTTGAAAGGAATCAGGATGAATGCTTCCGGCAAAATATGCTTGCTCGGCGCTCTTTCGCTCGCGGCAGCTTCGTTATCCGGGTGTGCGGGAGGACAAGGGAAGCCGGCCGGCATCACGGCCGATGATCCGGCAAAATCGGCGTCGCAGCAAAACACGGCACCGGTCACGCTTAAATTCGCCATCAGCAAAGGCTGGCTTGGCAAGGGCGAGCTGGAGAAATATATCATCGATCCGGTGAAAAAGAAATATCCGCATATCACGCTTGAGATTATCGACACCGGAGCGAAGGAGACGACGCTCGAGAAATTGGCGATTGCAGGGCAAACGCCGGATCTGGTCATGACGGCCAATCCGCTCATTCACCGGATCACGACCGTCGACTTTCACGACAATATGGAGCCGCTCATCAAAAAACAGGGCTTTGATCTTTCCAAGCTCAATAAGGTCGCCGTCGACTCGGTCAAAATCGCAAGCGGCCTCGATTACTTGATCGGCATTCCGTGGACGATGCATTTTGATGCGTTATACTTTAACAAAGACCTATTTGACCGGTTCGGCGTTGCCTATCCGAAGGATGGGATGATGTGGGACGATGCGGTGGCGCTGGCAAGGAAACTGACGCGTGAAGACGGCGGCGTGAAATACCGCGGGCTGGAACCGGATTATTCGTTCCGGGTAGCGTCGGAGCTCGGGCTCGGTATGGTCGATCCCAGATTGGAACGCGCGACGATCAATAACGACGGCTGGAAAAAAGTGTTCGAGCTGCTGAAGACGATTTACGCCATTCCCGGCAACGGAGAATACAAGCTGGGTGCTGCGGCGGAAACGCAATTTTTCAAACAGCGCAATTTGGCCATGCTGCCCGGGCTGAACCGGCTGCCGTTGTTCAAAGACGCGGAGGGGCTCAACTGGGATATGGTGCAGTATCCTCAGTTCAAGGAAGCGCCGAATACGTCGATGGGCGTGGACGAGTGGATCCTCCACGTGACCAAGCAAAGCAAATATAAGGATCAGGCGTTCCAGGTCATCGCCACAGTGGTGTCCGAAGAGGTGCAGCTCGATATGGCACGCAACGCCCGCTTCCCGGTACTTACCGGCAAGACGGTCGAGGAGCAGTTCGGGAAAGAGGTTGCTTACTTGCAAGGTAAAAACTTGAAGGCAGCCTTTCTGTCCCAGCCGGCCAAACCGAGTCCCGTAACGAAATACGGGGAGGAAGCGCAAAAGGTAATGGGCGGTCCGGCCATCGGGCCGGTGGTCAAGGGCGAGAAAGATATCAACACGGCGCTTCGCGACGCCGAAGAAACGCTCAATAAAGCCATCGACCAGATGAAGGCGAAGTAGCATCATTACCAGCCGTATACGCGCAGCACGGATTCCACGTTGAAACCTGCATGCTGCCGGCGTTGCTTGCAATACTGGAAAGGAGGAACCGTATGCTGTTGTCCCGTTATCGGGCTAGAGCAACATGGGGCGTGATCGCCGCAGCGGTGCTTGTATTATTATTGATTGTGATGTTTACGACTTTGGACTGGGGCAAGGGAGCCGATCAGATGAACGAAAAGCCGCTATTCGAGGAGCGCCAATTATTTGAACCCGGCGAAGGCGGATATCCCGTCTTTCGCATTCCGGGCATCGTCGCTTCAAGCAATAGCACGCTGGTTGCCTATGCGGAAGCACGCAGTACGACCAATGACTGGTCGAAGATGGACCTGGTCATGAAGAGAAGCACGGACGGGGGAAAGACATGGAGACCGCTGCAGGTGCTAGTCCGCAACACGCCGTCTGAAAGCACGACCTACAACAACCCTTATATGATTGCGGAGAAAAGCCGCAACGTCGTTCATTTTTTGTACTGCAAAAACTATCATGAAGTGTTTTACATGAAAAGCGAGAACGGCGGGAATGACTGGTCGGACCCTGTCAACCTTACCGATTCGACGATCGCCAAGTTCCGCGCCGAAGGCCAGCAGCCGAGGCCATATCAGTGGAAGGTCGTAGCCACCGGCCCGGGACACGGCATCGAGCTTCGAAACGGCAGGCTCTTGGCGCCGGTATGGCTCGCCAACGGTCCGACCGACCGGAATCACGGTCCATCTGTCGTAACGACGATTTACAGCGACGACAAGGGCGTTACGTGGAAGACTGGAGAAATTTTGTATGACTCCGCCCAGGTGAAAAGCCCGGGAGAACCGACGGCGGTAGAGCTGGAGGACGGCTCGGTCATGATGAATATCCGCAGCGGCTTGAAGATGCGCTCGGTCTCCGTTAGTCCGGACGGCATTAGCCGCTGGACCCCGATGAAGCCGGATGAGGCGTTGGTCGATCCGAGCAATTTTGCCGGGATCGCGAGATATTCTTTTCAAGCCGGCAGCGGGCATAACCGGATTTTGTTTACGAATGCGAACGATTCGGCCCATCGCCGAAACATTACGCTGCGCATGAGCGAAGACGACGGGAAGACATGGAAATACAGCCGGGTCATTCAACCGGGACAAGGCGCTTACTCCGATGTCAACGTCGCGCCTGACAAGACGATCCATCTGCTTTACGAGCAGGGGATCGGCATTAAAGCAGTCCGGCTGAATGCTGCATGGCTTATGAGCGGCGAAGCGCTGGATAACCTCACTTTCGACACAGGGGAACTAAGTCCGGCGTTCCGCAGCGGGGTTCATGAATTTACGCTCGACGTGAGGGAAGAGCTGACGACGGTTAGTGTAAGCCCGAAGCTGCCTGCGCATTCCGATGCCGTGGTGAAAATAAACGGCCAAGCGCTGTCGGCCGGCCCCCAACACAAAGTTACGCTGCAATCCGGGGCGGAAACCAAGCTTCGGATGACGTTGGAATCGACCA
Source organism: Paenibacillus allorhizosphaerae (assembly GCF_910594985.1). Classification (GTDB taxonomy): domain Bacteria; phylum Bacillota; class Bacilli; order Paenibacillales; family NBRC-103111; genus Paenibacillus_G; species Paenibacillus_G allorhizosphaerae. The sequence continues at coordinate 145,163 of NZ_CAJVCE010000003.1, read as the reverse complement.
AAGGCGAAGTGCTTTCCGAGTATAACGTAACCGTTCGCAAAAGCTTGCCGAGAGGCACGATGGTCGGCTATTGGAATTTCGATCAAGTGGGCGAAGGCGGCAAAGTGTCCGATCAGGGCGAAATGCACAATGACGGCTTGGCGAAAGGGGTCGTATCGACACTGGGCAAAGCGGGCAATGCGCTTCAATTCGGCGGCGGTTATGTGGACATCGCGGACGGGAAAGGATTCGCGTTCGGTACCGGCGACTTTACCGCCACGCTGTGGGCCAAGCCGGACCGGCTGGATGAATTCATGACCCTGCTCTGGTACGGGGACGTCGGTGCAACCGCGAGCGGCTGGTATGTTCGTACGCAGGAGCATGACAAACTGTTTTTCCGCACCGGCGGCGGCACCGGCGAAACGTTGATGGGAACAAGCAAAGCCGTATTTTCTCCAGGGAAATGGACGCACATCGTCGCCGAGAAAAAAGGCAACGTGATGAAGCTATTTATCGACGGGCAGGAGTTGCAGACAAAGGTAACGACGTTGAATTTCGACGTTAACGGAAAAGCGAATTCGCTTCGGATCGGGAAGCCGAAGACCGGGGACACCCGTTCCTGGGTCGGGGCTATCGACGAAGTGCGGTTGTACAATTATGCATTAAGCGATGTCGAGATCAAACAACTATACGACAATACGAAAGGAAAAGGCGAATGATGACACAGGCGAACAAGCAGGAGAAGTTCAAAGGCATTTTTACAGCGCTATTGACCCCCATGTACGAGGACAAGTCGATTGACTTCGACTCTCTCTCTCGACTGGTTGAGCACCAGATCGGGCAGGGCATCAAAGGCTTTTATGTCGGCGGCAGTACGGGGGAAGGCTTTATTCTGACAGCGCAGGAACGGATGCAGGTGCTGGAAAACGTCGTTCGTGCCGCCAAAGGCCGGGTGACGATCATCGCTCATGTCGGATGCATCAGCACCATGGAGTCCATCGGGCTTGCGCGCCATGCCGAATCGCAAGGAGTGGACGCGATTTCCGCGGTCGTTCCTTTCTATTATAAAGTGTCGATGAAAGAAATTCGCGAGCATTACGCGGCCATCATGGACGCCGTCCCGCTGCCGATGATCATCTATCATTTTCCGGGAGCGACCGGCATCAGCTTGACGATGGATTTCTACGAGGAGATGTCCCGCCATCCGCAGTGCATCGGCGTCAAGTTCACCTCGCTCAACCTGTTCGAGATGCAGCAAATTCGCGCCAAGTGCGGCCCGGACTTCCTCATCTTCAACGGCCATGACGAAGTATACGCCGGCGGCGCGCTCATGGGAGCGGACGGCGCGATCGGCAGCACGTTCAACATGATGCCGGGACTGTTCGTGGAAATGTTCGGCCGGCTGACCGCAGGAAACTGGTCGACCGTGCAGCTTCCGCAGGCGGATGCCAACGACGTGATCGCCCATATGATCGGGTACGACGTCATTCCTTACGAGAAGTATATATTGCATTTGCAGGGCGTCTTCGAAACGCCTGCGGTTCGCCAGCCGCTCAAGCAGTTCACGGCCGAGGAGCGGAAGCAGATCGAAGCGTTCTATCAGGATAGCGAAACGTTGCGTCGTCACCGGTATGACGCAAACGCGCAGGCAGCGAAGACACAAGGCCGGTAAACGTCAAGGGTTAAACATACGAAAGATGAAAAAAGTGACAAGTAAGATGAGACAGGAGTGAGAACGATGCCTATTCAAAAGTTTACCGTAAGCCGAGACGATTCCATCTACGAAGCATGGCCCGATGTCGTGCTGACCGAACAGGGCAAGCTGATTTGCGTATTTTCGGAATGCACGCATCATAAAGACCGTTCGTACACGCGGATTGTATACAAGGAAAGCGCCGACCGCGGCCGCACCTGGGGGGAGAAAATCGCCCTGACGGAAGGAACGAACGGACGGCCTTACTGGAACTGCGCGAGAATTTCCCGCCTGTCCGACAACCGGCTCGTCATTGTAGCCGACAAAATATCCGGCGACCGCGAATCGAATTCGATCAACTACATGTGGATCGGAGATGCGGAAGGCACCCGCTGGGAAGGGCCGATCGAGACGCCTGCCTACGGCATCGTCCCTGACAAATTGTGCGAGCTGCAAGACGGCCGCTGGCTGCTTTCCGCACACCAGAAAAGTCCCGAACACGGCAAGCTGGAGCAGCTGTTGTGGTATTCCGACAACCGGGGCGAAAGCTGGAACGGGCCGGTGACGGTGGCGAGCAAGGCTGAACTGAATTTATGCGAAGTAAGTATCCTGCCGCTGCCGAACGGTGCGCTCGTGGCCTTTATGCGGGAAAATTCGGGCCAAGGGTGGGACTGTTACAAATCGATCTCATATGACCGCGGCGAGAGCTGGGAAGGTCCTTACCGGATGCCGATTCCGGGCTGCCACAGACCGGTGTCGGGCCTACTGCAAAGCGGCCGCATTCTGATCACGTACCGGTTTCATCAGGGCGGTAAAGGCTGGCTCGGCGCCTGGACGCAGAACTTTTTCGGTGCGCTCACGGATGTAGGCTCGGCGCTTGCCACCGAGCGGAAGGAACAATCGACACGCATCATGCCGATCGATTTCGACCGCAGCCCCGTTTCGGATTTGGGCTATTCCGGTTGGGTGCAATTCGCTGATGGTGAAATTTATGTCGTTAACTATATTGTCGACGATGCGCCAAACGCGCAAATTCGCGGATACAGCATGCGGGAAGACGACTTTATATGGAACAACGGTTAAAGGCCGGCACGTTCTCGTTTTACACCACGATGGCCGTGATCGGGCCCTACTTTCCGCTCTATTTCCAATCGAAAGGGTACTCGAGCCTGCAGCTTGGATTGCTGTATAGCACCGGACCTTTGATGGGGATTGCGGCGACGCTGCTTATGGGAATACTGAGCTATCGGCTTCAGCTGATCAAAAAAATGATTGTCGTGATTTTGCTCGGGCAGCTGTTGTGTCTGCTGGCGCTGAACCGAATCGATTCGTTTTCCGTGCTTGTGACGGTCATGCTGGCGTTTTATTTTTGCCAAAGCCCGATCATACCGCTCAACGACAGTATGCTCCTCCACCATCTGAAGGAGCGGGGGGGCAATTACGCCAGCTATCGGGTGTGGGCCTCCATCGGGTTCGCATCCGGCGTACTGGTGTTCGGGATGCTGATTGAAAAGTACGGCTTGCCTATCGTCCCATGGCTCGGCATAGCAACCATAGGCATCTCGCTCGTTTGCGTATCGCTGCTGCAGGAGAGACGGCGCTCGGCGGCCGGACTCCGGTTCGGGCAATCCAGCGGCTCGCTTGTATCCGCACCTTTCCTGCTGTTCATGACGATGGTGCTGCTGATGTCCGTGGCCCATCGTATGAACGATGCCTTCCTATCGCTGTTCATTCAATCGGCCGGAGGCGGCCAGCAGCTCGTCGGGGTGACGATGCTGGTCGCATCGGGCTTCGAAATTCCGGTCTTTTTCCTTTTGGCCCGGTACGGCCACCGGTTCCGGCAAACGGCGCTGCTGACATTCGCCTCGGCGGTTTACACGATACGCTTTGCCGCGCTCGGATTTGTAAAGGAGCCGGCGGCCGTCATCGCGCTGCAGGCGCTGCACAGCCTCTCGTTCGGCATTTTCATCTACGCCGCAGTATCTTACATGAAGCTCATCGTTCCGGATGAGCTCCGGTCTACCGGCCAGGCGCTATTTTCCATCGTCTGGGCCGGATTCGCCGGCATTGCCGCGGGCTTGATCGGCGGGTATGCATTCGACCATTTCGGACCGCATGCCGTCTATCGGATCGCCGCCGTATTTTCCATGGCATCGCTTGTCGGCTTCTTCGCTGCGTTCGGCATTCTGAACCGTCAGCAGACAGCTATAGAGGCGGATGGCGCATTATGGTCGAAAGCTCATGTTCAACCACAGAAAAGGACCCGACAGGAGGCAAACCCATCATGATTTTCGACACCGTCAGCAGTCTAAATCGTAACAAGAGCCAGTACGGACATGCCGTGCAAAGCGCACTACAGTTTATATCTTCACTTAATGTGGAGCAGATGCCGGATACCGTGGAAATCGACGGCAAGCGGATGTATGTGATGAAGCAAACCGTGAATACGGTCAAACCATCGGAACGGCTTGCCGAAGTGCATTTGCAATATGCGGATATTCACCTTGTCGTGGAAGGGGAGGAGCTGCAAGGCTGCGCTCCTTCTTCCGGCGGCAGCGTGCCGGAACAGGATCAGCTGGAACTAAAAGATTATGCATTGTTCGCGCAAGTGGAGGATGAACAATTCATACGGCTCAAGCCGGGCTCGTTCACCATCTATTGGCCGGGAGAAGTCCATCGTCCGAACTGCAGCGAGGATGGCGAGCGCCGGGTTGTCAAGCTTGTCGTGAAAATTCACCGGGATTTGTTTATATAACCGGTGTCGTCGATTCCAATTTGAAACCGTTTACTTTTTTGTATTCGTAGCGATTAGGATCCACGAAGCTTTATTTTACAAATATACAATGGGGTGATGTCATGGTAAGGAACATTGCGATTGCCATCTCCGGGGCGTTGATTGCGGCAGCTTTGACCGGATGCGGTGCTGGCGGAAATGAAGCGGGCGGCGTTGTGAAGGAAGGCAAGCCAGGCGAGCCGGTCAATACTGCTACTCAAGGACCGGTGGAGCTGACGTTTTATTTGCAAACGACGATTGACGATGTAGACAAATACATTGTTCAGCATGTTCAGAAGAAGTTCCCGAACGTAACGCTGAAGATCGTGAAGCGAGGCAAAGGCCAGGAGTTGTCCGATCTGATCGCAGCAGGGCAAGTACCCGATATCGTGTGGGAGGGCTTATGGTATTTGACCACCACCGCTACGAAATTGGATCTTCCGCTCGATTTGGCGCCGCTCGCCAAAAAGCATCAGTTCGACTTCAATAAATACGATCCGACTATGACGGTTATGATCAAATCGTTGTCCGCCAAAGGCGAAATGTTCTTCATGCCGTATAATTCATTCGTATTCGCCACGCAGTACAACAAAGATATATTCGATAAGCTAGGTATTCCCTATTTGAAGGATAACATGACGTGGGAAGAAATGATCGACATCGGCCGCAAAATTACGCGAAACGACGGCGGTATTCAGTACAGAGGCATTCAGCAGCGGGAAGCGAACCGGACTCAACTGCAGATGGGGGTGCAATACCTGGATTCTGCTGGCAAACCGACTTTCACCAGCGATGAGCGCTGGAAGAAGATGCTGGAATCGTGGAAATCGGCGCATAACGTCCCCGGTCAGCCCAAGTTCACCGATTTTGCCAAGGGCTGGGACGATTTTGCCAAAAACAAAACGCTTGCCATTTGGCCGGATCTCCTGATGCTGCAGAACTACGATATGGTAACTGCAGAGAAGAACGGTTTGAACTGGGACGTCGTCACCTACCCGACATTCAAGGATAAACCGAATATCGGCACCGGCGTCAGTGCGGACGGATTTTTCATAACGAAAACTTCAAAGCACCCGGATCTGGCGTTCCAAATCATCAGCTACTTGTCGACCAATCCGGAGGTGCAGCTCGACGCTACGAAGAACGGCCGGATTACCGCAGTGAACGATATGGAAATCCGCAAGCACGCATTCGAGAATAACCCGGCGGCCAAAGGGAAAAATCTGAAAAATATTTTCAACATCCAGCCCGCGGCTACGCCGCTCGGACCTTACGACCGTGAAGGGTTGACCGCCGTAACGAAAATCATCAAGGACTACATTAATGAAAAGACGGATGCGAACACATTGCTCCGGCAAGCCGACGAAGAACTGGTCAAGGCGATCGAAGCGGCCAAAAAATAGCGTAAATTTCCGGATTGCATCGTTGCCCGGAAGGTAACCGAGAAGGAAGAGACGTTTCCAAGACCACCGTGTGGGAAAGGGCGTCTCTTTATACGTTTTCATAAAATGAAAAATATTAGAAAATAATCAAGAAAATATTACAAATTTAATGAAAACGCTTTATAATAGGTACGTAGTTAATTAAGACTAGGACTGCAGTAAGCGCTTTCCAGTGTTTGTACGCTGGTGCCGTTCGTATGTTTTTCCTGAGGAGCATATTTCCGGAATAACGATATGGTACGAAGAATGACTTGCGTAAGGGAAAGCGCTTAACGAGCGGTTGAGAGGGGGGCCGTGACCTTATACACAGTACATAAGTCGCAGTTCATGAGTTGGAATCCATTGTGTTGAGGAGGAGTTGTTTCCATGTCAAGCATGCTTCGTAACAAAAACGTGTATTTGAAAGCGCTAACAATTGTGGTGCTGAGCTTTGCCTTTGCTTTTTCTTCGGCGTTTGCCGCCGGAGTGCCGCCACTGGTCATCACCCAAATCGTACCGGATACGGACAACGTAGATTTGGGAGGAACGGCAGGAGACGGTTATGAGCTTGTCGAAATGTACAACGCCAGCGGTAAGGAATTCAAGACGAAAGGCTACCACATCATTTACGCTTACAACGATGACATCAGCGACGCCAAAAACCAGATTTGGTCCCTCGGGGATAAAACGATTCCAGCAGGCGGCTTTTTGTATGTATGGGTTAAACAGGAAAAAAACGGCGTTTCGTTAGCCGATTTCGCTAAATATTGGAAAATAAAAGAAGATCAAGTCGTGTCCGTTAAATCCGATGGTATGGCTAACGGCTCCCGCCGCGTGCTGTTCGTCGCGACGCCGGACAAAAAAGAAGTGAGCCGCGCCCCTTACAACGATAAGGAAGTGTCGGTGGAAGTGAATAAAAGCTTCGTCTACGGCTATAACGCCGACGGTTCGACGAAGCTCTTGGGTACCAAGCAAGAGATTGCGCTCGGCAAGCTGCGTTCCGGACAAATTGCGACTGCGGGCGCTGCAGCCCCGGCTACGGCTCCGGCAGCGGCGTCATCAACCGCCAAAGGTACGGTCCCGCAAGCGATGCCGAAGACGGGAATGGGCGGCGCAGAAGCAACCGACAACTCCGGCATGATGCTGTGGGCTGCCGGAGCATTGGCTTTGGCCGTCGCCGCTTCCGTCGTCGTTGCGCGTCGCAAAGCCGTGCAGCAGTAGCAGCATTAGTTTCGCAGCGGCAGCAGGCGCAGTTTGCCGGCTGCTGCTTTCATGCTGTGGGATGCAATAGAACCTGTGTACACGGCTGAAGCGCGGTGTACGTAGTGCCCGGTCTGAGAGGGGATGCAAGTGAACAAATGGTGGGCTCGGCTGCGGCGCGACAAGCTGGCACTATGCCTGATCGTCGCAGCGATCATATGCGTCTCCATGGCGGTAAAGGAATACGCTAATGCGAACGAAAGTAAGAGGCAGATCACCGCGTACTTGCAGAAAGACGTTGTGGTGACGCAAACGGCGGAGGAAACGGAAGAGGGAACCGAGGACGAGGAACCGAACGCTTCCGCCGCCCCTGTCACGGTTGTCGATTCGGTTTATTCGCCGCCGAAGTTCGAAGGCATCGTGCCGGCAACCATTGAAATTCCGGCCATCAAGCTGCAGCCCTCCGAAGTGATCAAAGTTGGCGTGCTGCCAGGCGGCGAGATGGGAGTGCCGGAGGACTGGCATACAGCCGGTTGGTTCGAATCGGGATATTTGCCCGGCGAACCCGGCAACGCCGTAATGTCCGGACATGTCGATAATCGGGAAGGGCTCGGCATTTTCTTTTTCCTCAAATCGCTACAGGTTGGGGATCAGGTGGTTGTGGCGGACGAAACCGGCAAGAAACTAACTTTCGCAGTGAAGAAGCTGGAAATTTATTTGCCGGAAGAGGCGCCGTTGGAACAAATCTTCGGCGAATCCACGGTGCCGCGGCTGAACCTCATTACATGCACAGGGACATTCAGTGCCAAAACGCTAAGCTACGATAAGCGGCTTGTCGTCTACACCGAGCTGGTAACGTAAGTTGGTTATGTTGATGCCGACCAAACTTCCAGGACAAATATGGCTATAATAATTGAAATAAGAAGCCGGATCCCCGATTACAGACTGTGGGATTTCGGCTTCTTTTTGTATCTAAATTGTCATCCGCTCAAATTTTCCGATATGATGGAGGGTGAAACGGATGACTATATTTCTTTTCATAAGGAGTTCTTGTTATGTTTACGATCCTTATCGTTGAAGACGATGTGAAACTGACGCAGCTGCTGCGGACGCATATCGAAAAATACGGTTACACCGCCGTCGCCGTAACGGAGTTTGACCAAGTGACCGAGGCGTTTACTCAGATTCGTCCGGATCTTGTCTTGATGGACGTAAATTTGCCGCGTTTCGACGGTTATTACTGGTGCAGGCAAATCCGCAAAGTGTCCACTTGTCCGATCCTGTTCATATCAGCCCGCGACGGGACGATGGAGCAGGTCATGGCTCTGGAAAACGGGGCTGACGACTATATCGCCAAGCCGTTCGACTACGATGTGGTGATGGCGAAAATCAAAAGCCAGCTTCGCCGCGCGTACGGGTCGTACGCTTCCGGCAAAAATGAAAGAACGGTGGAATGCGCCGGGCTTGTGCTTTATCCGGAACGGCTAACACTGACGCTGCACGGAACCACGATTGAACTCAGCCAAAAGGAATCGAAACTGATAGAAACGTTAATGGAACGAAGTTCGCGGATCGTAAGCCGCGACAGGCTTTTGGAAAAATTGTGGGACGAACAGCATTTCATCGACGATAACACGCTGAACGTTTATATTACGCGTGTGCGTAAGAAATTGGCCGAGCTCGGGATTGAAGAAGCGATCGAAACGGTGCGAGGTGCCGGATATATGCTGAAGCCGGTTTGGAGGGAGCTGACGTGAAGCTGTTTTGGCGCGAACATGTCCCGCTGGCATTTATGTACGCCGGCCAACTGTTATTGACCATAACCGTATGCCGTTTGGCCGGGTTTAAAGACTATTCCGCTTTGGCTTATATTGCGCTTCTCAGCGTGTCGTTGTTTGCTTTTTACTTGTTGTACCGTTATGGGATGCACGCCAAATTGTACCGAATGCTCGCTCGGCCGCCGAAGACGCTGGACGAATCGATTGTTCAGCTGGGTGCTGCGCCGCTGGCGGAAGCGCTTGAACAGTTGATGCAGTCGCAGTATAGGCATTACCAGAACGATATCGGACGGTATCGCAAAAAACTCGACGACCAGCTCACGTTCATTCATCAATGGGTGCATCAAATGAAAACGCCGCTCTCCGTCGTCCATTTGGCGATCCAGGAGGAGAACGATCCGGTATTCGACAGTATTCGCGAAGAACTGGACCGCATGAAGAAAGGGTTGGAGACGGTATTGTATACCGCCAGACTGGAAGCGTTCGAGCAAGATTTTGTCGTTCAACCGGTGAGGCTTCATCAATTGGTCGGTAAAGTCGTATCCGAACATAAAAACTTGTTCATTCGCAGCAGCGTTTTTCCCGAACTCCAAGTGGACGATCAGCTCATCGTCATGTCGGATGACAAATGGCTGGCGTTCGCGATCGGCCAATTGGTTACGAACGCCGTCCGTTATTCAGCCGGTCGCGGTCACCGGGTCACGTTCGGGGCTTCGATTCGCGGGAACCGAACTTGTCTGGAAGTGCGCGATTACGGCATCGGCATTCCGCAGCAGGATATCAGGAGGGTATTTGATCCTTATTTTACAGGCGAAAACGGCAGGCGATACGGCGAATCGACCGGTATGGGACTCTACTTGGTGCGGGAAATATGCGCGCGGCTCGATCACCGCGTCGAGCTGGAATCCGAGCCGGGCCAAGGAACCGCGGTGCGTATATGGATGCGTACCGCCATAAGCGCTGCGACCTGATCCATCGGTAAGTTCGCAGCGGAGCTGAAACATTGTTTCCTTACAACATTGTAAGGTTAGCTTAAGAAAAGGCGATGGGACGCGAGCCGCGGATAAGATATGATGGGAAACGTAATAACGATCCGGTATACAAATGAAACAGCAGAATACACCGGAAAGGAAGGAGAGAGACAGAGATGGGAATGCTGATTACAAAAAATTTAGGCAAAGTATATGGCGGCAACGTTTCGTACCAAGCGCTGAGCGACATTGATCTGGTCATCGAGAACGGGGAGTTTGTCGGCATAATGGGCCCGTCGGGAAGCGGCAAAACGACGCTTCTGAATCTGGTATCTACGATCGATTCGCCTACCTCCGGCGAAGTATTAATTAACAACGAAAATCCGCACACGCTATCCAGTCATAAACTGGCTTTGTTTCGCAGACGCAATCTCGGATTTGTGTTTCAAGATTTTAATTTGCTGGATACGCTCACGATCGGAGAAAATATTATTTTGCCGCTGACGCTCGACGGCGTAAGTGTAAAAGAAATGGAGGACAAGCTGAGGCGTGTAGCGGATAAGCTGGGAATTACGCCGATCTTGGGCAAACGAACCTACGAGGTTTCCGGGGGACAGCGGCAGCGTACCGCCATTGCACGGGCGATCATTCATTCGCCTTCTCTGCTTTTGGCCGACGAACCGACCGGTAATCTGGATTCCAAATCGTCTCGCGATGTAATGGAGACAATGGAATCGATCAATCAGAACGACGGAACGACAATGATGCTCGTTACCCATGACGCACTAGCCGCAAGCTATTGCCACCGGGTCGTTTTTATTAAAGACGGACGGCTGTTCAATGAAATTCATCGGGGGAACAACCGGCAGATGTTCTTCCAACAAATTATCGACGTACTCTCGCTGCTCGGCGGGAATGCCCACGAGCTTTCGCCGCTGCGTGTCAATTAGGGGGTGGACGGAATGACTTTTCGCCAGTTCGCCATTCGTAACGTAAGCCGGAACAAACGGACGTATGCGGCCTTTTTTTTGAGCAGCGCGTTTTCGGTCATGATCTTTTTCATATATGCAGCTTTCATATTTCATCCGGCCATTTCACATGCCGAATTTCATCGCGCGGCCGTGATGGCTATGACGCTTGCCGAATATATCGTATACATCTTTTCGATTTTCTTCGTATTTTATTCGGTCAGCAGCTTCCTGAAGTCGCGCAAACGGGAGTTTGGCGTACTCGTGATGCACGGGATGACGTACCATCAGCTGAGATGGATGGTATTTATCGAGAACATGATGATCGGCGTGACGGCCATCGCCGTCGGCCTTATCGTCGGCATGTTATTCGTAAAGCTGTTCATGATGACCGGGGCCAGTATGATGGGGATGGGCGAAATGCCTTTCTATATGCCGTACAAAGCCATTGCGCTCACCGGCGCCGCATTTATTGCACTGTTTCTTATCATCTCTATGTTTACCGCCGTATTTGTACGGGCAAGCAAGCCGATCGATCTGCTGAAAGGAAGCGCCAAACCGAAGCCGGAACCGAAATCGTCCATTGTTCTTTCGCTGCTCGCGGCCATGCTGCTGCTGGCAGGCTATGTGACTTCATTTCTGGTCAAAGGCGTCGCCGTTGCGGCAGCGCTGATTCCCGTGACCGTCATGGTTACTGTTGGAACATACTTTATGTTCTCCCAGCTGAGCGTTACCGTCATTCGCGCAATTCGAGGCAACCGCTACCTTTTTCTGCGCAAAACGAATGTGCTGCTGTTCTCCGACCTCGCCTACCGAATGAAAGACAACGCACGCATGTTTTTCCTGGTGACGATCGTAACGACGGTATCGATCTGCGCGATGGGGACATTCATGGGGTTCCAGGAAGCGTTCCATAAACAAATCACGAACAGCTATCCGTTTGCTTACAGTTACTTGTCTGCGGAGGGCAGCAAAGCGCTGACCCGGCAAATCGAGACGATGGAAGACGAGCTGGCTACACGGAATGTCCGTTACGACAAACTTGAAACGCGATTGCGTTCTTATGATTTGCAGGACGGGAAATCGGTGATGATGGTCCGATTGTCCGACTACAACAAGCTTGCCAAAGCGGTGAATCAGCCTTTGCAATCATTGAAGGGAAATGAAGCGGCCGCCATTTGGATTGTGAAAAATCAGCCGCTGCCGAATCGGAATTGGACGGTTAAGGGGACGGACATTACGTTCAACGTAAAATCGGTTGTCGATCAAACGGTATTCCCTCCAGTCGTCGGCGGGCCGGTGCTTGTCGTACCGGACGAGGCAATCGATACTGCTCCGGCTCCGAAGAAGAATGACGTTTATGTAGCTTATCATACCGAGGCATCCCAATCGACGGCGGAAACGGGAGAAGCGATCTCCAAACGGCTTGAATCGGCGAAAACTTCCGAATATTATTGGTTCGCCTCGTCGGCTCTGGTCATAGCGCAGGTGAAGCAAGGCTATAATTTGTTACTATTCGTCGGTCTGTTTGTCAGCTGCGTATTTTTCGTCGCCTCGGGCAGCTTCCTATACTTCCGATTATATACCGATTTGAACGATGACAAGGAAAAGTATCGATCGATCCGCAAGCTTGGTTTGACCGACAAAGAGCTTGTAAAGGTCGCTTCGACGCAAATCGCTCTATTGTTCTTCATTCCGTTCGCGGTCGCTCTGATCCACAGCTCGGTTGCGCTGTACGCTCTCCATAACATGCTGCAGTCGCCCGTTGTTCGCTCGGCTGCGACGGTGTGCAGCGTCTTTCTGGCAGCGCAATTCGTCTATTTCCTGTTCATTCGCGCCCGGTATTTGAAACATTTGAAACGCGCGGCCGGCTAAACGGTAATGTTCATAGACCGCTCTGTTCCTTACGGGGACCGGGCGGTTTTTTTGTCTACTCAGCTGCGGTGTCCAGGGAAAAAAATGGTTTTATAGTTTTTTTAGATTTCATTTAGATGCGCTTTACACCTGTTCGTTAAGATGGATTTGTAGAAAGCTTCAGGCCATACTTCATGGCGGCTATGTGAACACGATTGCTCCTGAAGCAAATCCATATATAAGGTAGGAGGAAACAGGATGAGGAAGAAATGGTGGATGATTGGCGTCGGTTTCGGGATATGCGCAATGCTGTTTGTGGCTAGCGCGTATTCGGCCAGAGCCGACGCGCCTGGATACGAGATGTACAAGACAGCGCTGAAACATACGCATGCGGCGGCGAGTTTCACGGTCAACGCCGATCTGTCGGTTACCGATAACGGTACGAAGGTAGTCGGCGCACAGGCGATCGTCAAGCAGAACCGCGATTTTGAAACCGTAAGCGTAGCGGCTGCGTTGGACAGTCAAGGCGATACGCGCTCGATGAATGTGTATCGGCAAGACGGAAAAGCGATACTGAAAAGTAGCGAAAGCGACGTATACAAAGTGTTGGAACCACACCATGCAAACTGGAAACAGGACGGACCACCCAAAGCGGTGGAACAGATCATCGACAATGTGGCAGGCCGCATGTGGGAGCATGCACAGGTGGAAGCTGCTGCCGATGGCGGGACGCAGGTAACGCTGCATCTATCCGAGAACGAGCTTCCCGCTCCGATCAAAGCGGCAGGAGCACTGATGATTGCAAAGGCCGCGGACAACGAGAAGTGGGAACATGTTCCGAAATTGACCAAGAACGCTGGCGTGCAGCAGATCCATCTTGACGCCAAGATTGGCGCGGACGGCCGGATGGAGAAGCAAACGTTGGAAATCATTGTATCCGGAACAGACGAATCGGGGAAACAGCACGTCGTCGCCATTCAGCTTCTTGCCGTTATTTCCGATGTGGATCAGACGGTTCCCGATCGGATCGACTTGACGGGCAAACCATGGGAACCCGCAAAGGCAGGCGAGTGGAACCATGGAGCGCAAGGCCCCGGCTGGCATTATTAATTCTCATTGTGCATGGAGAGGAGTTTTGTATCTATGAATCAAGAATCCCCGGATCGTATCCATAATGCTGAAGCGAATGCAAACGAACGAAGCAGGCTTATCCGAGCGACACGTTTCGTCTACGGATTGCTGGCGGCGATATATTTGATATGCGTGATCCTGCAAGTGTTTTTCGCCGGGATGGGCTTGTTCGTTAATTCGGATAACTTGCAATGGCATCGCACATTTGCCAATTCCTTTGAATTCGTACCGGTCGTTATGTTTGGTTTATCGTTTGCCGGGCGCATCCGCGGCTCTTTGCGCTGGCTGCCGCTAGGGCTGTTTGCGCTTACCGTATTGCAGCATATGACGCTGCAACTGTTCGGCGGGGTATTTCCCGCCCTGCATACGGTGAATGCGCTGCTTTTGTTCTGGATCTCGCTGTATTTAACCAGACGTTCCGGAACATGGCTGCTTAGCCGCAAATAATTATCCGCGTTGGCCTTTCGTCTAAAACACCGTTCTTCATATTCTTTACTATGGGTGATAGATGCCACAGAACGGCGCCGACAGTCAACAACGATATGCTTCGATACGGGAGAGGGCTTTGCGAGACGGCGGTCTCGAGCCCTCTTTTTTTGACGCGAGCGTTCGTTCTTCAATTTTCAAGGCGATAAGGTATCAATTTCAGATAAAAGAAGGCCGTTTACAGACATTTTAGCCCCCCATCATTTGCGATACACTAGCCATATGACTCCTTAACCCGAGAAATTGAAAGCTCTGCCTATTGATTAAAAACCACCCGGAGAGGTATTGAGAAACCAATGTGCTTGGAGGTAGAGTAGATGAGAGCGATAACCATTTTACGATTGCTGACCACCTTATCGATTGCATCCGCAGCTATGGCAGGTTGCGGCGGCAAAGCGGAAGAAGCGAATCAGGCGCAAACACCGAGCCAAGAAAAGCCGGCATTCGGCAGCGAGCCGGTTGTCCTGAAGTTTTACAATCATACCGCCGGCGTTGTGACTGAGGAGGAGATGAACTCCCTTATCGTCAAACCCGTGCAGAAGAAATATCCGAATATTTCGTTCGAGCGGGTTACAGGGGCTACGTTGGATCAGATGGTAGCCTCCGGGGAGCTGCCCGACTTGATCGGTTCCGCCAACGTGTACATGTATGATATGATTGCCGCAGGCATCGCGAGTGACCTTAACCCGTTCATTCAGAGAGATAAGATCGATCTGAGCCAACTGGAGCCGGGGACCATTGACATCCTCAAGAAATTTTCGGCGAAGGGAGAGTTATTTGCGCTCCCGCTATCCATGAACTATGGCGTCATGCCCTACAATAAAGATATTTTCGACAGATTCGGCGTGCCGTACCCGAAGGACAATATGACATGGAACGAAACGATCGAATTGGCCAAGCGGTTGACCCGCATGGAAAATGGCGTGCAATACATTGGCCTCGACATGAGCTCACCACAGGATTTAACCCGTTCCTATTCGCTTCCTACGGTCGATGCAAATCATAAAGCTCTCTTGGACGGACCCGGGTATAAAAAGGTGTTTGATTTATTCGCCCAGTTGTATGCCATACCGGGCATTGTCAGCCCGAACAAAAAATATAAATATGGCATCGATAGCTTCCTTAAAGACCAGAATATGGCTTTGTTCCCTTATTGGATCGTCAATCTGACCACTCGACTCCCGGCTTTGAAGGAATCGGGCCGAGCATTTAATTGGGATCTCGTTTCATGGCCGAGCTTCGACGACAAGCCGGGAATCGGCAGACAGTCCGATTTTCATGTGATGATTGTTCCACCGACTAGCAAAAACAAGGAAGCGGCCTACCGCGTGCTTGAGGTGCTGATCAGCACGGAAGCGCAAACGGAGATGAATAAAGGCACACGCCTGACGGTATTGAAAGATCCGCAGCTGAAAAGCCAGTTCGCTTCTGCCTTAAAGATATATGAAGGGAAAAATTTGCAAGGTGTGTTTAAGGCAAAGCCTGCCCCTTCGCCTCTGTCAACTCCATACGATGGCCCAATGAATGCGATTATGAACAAGGCGATGGATAGCGTCGCCATCGAAGGCGTCGATGTTAATACCGCTCTTCGGGAAGCCAAAGAAAAAGCCGATAAAGAAATTGAAACCATGAAAAAGTGACGGATCCTCGATTCTACGGGTTATCTACAGATACAAAGCACAAAAAAACGCAATGTTAGCAACATGCGTTTTTCTGTGCTTTTTACATTTCTATTTTACTTGTGAAGCTAGCCTAAGTGTCGTTCATTTCTGCTAAATCGAGCTGGCGAATGCGTTCTTGATTGGCAATCATGACAATCTCGGTGATCTTGTCATCACAGGAGTCGTCCAGTTGATCGGAGCCGCATTACTCGTCACCGGTTACTGGTATGCTGGGGTGGTCGCATGGGCCGGCGTTTGGCTTGGAATAACGATGTTACTGGCGTGCCTTGCGCATTTCAGGGTCAAAGATCCGATCAGCAAAACGGCGACGGCCGTTGTGTTTATTTCGTTAATCGTCATTCTAACTATCGTTAATGCGGACGGTCTGATACTTCCCTTTTCTTAAAAGTTTGCTGAAAGAAAAATTACGAACATAAGCTCTCCCTATTCGGGTGAGCCTTTTTTTCTGAATGGAGGGGAAGGGGGCTGCAAACAAGAGCGGATACAAAATAGGTTCAGAAGTTTTTCGCGATTGACAATAATCGGAAAATAGTTTAGTTTAACAATGAGTGAATAACTCACTCATTGATGTGATCTCGATTAGAGGAGTGAAATACTTGAATAAACCGAATATACTGCCGGATTTATTACTGCGCAAACGAAATCAACGCAAAAACGCAAAG
Source organism: Paenibacillus allorhizosphaerae (assembly GCF_910594985.1). GTDB lineage: Bacteria > Bacillota > Bacilli > Paenibacillales > NBRC-103111 > Paenibacillus_G > Paenibacillus_G allorhizosphaerae. Next base: position 128,565 of record NZ_CAJVCE010000003.1, on the reverse strand, counting down.
ATACTTCAGATCAACACAACAAATTGTATCGTTGAGAGCACGTACGTAAAAATCGGAGGCATCGACCAGTGGGTTACGATCCGAGGGGAAGATCATCATAATCCAATTTTGTTGTTTATCCATGGCGGACCTGCATCGACATACTCGATTTTCAGCCCGTTGTTGCGTTCTTGGGAGAAAAATTTCACAATTGTACAGTGGGATCAGCGTGGTGCCGGTAAGACGTATACCCGGAATGGTATAGACGGATGCGGCCCCATCGGCTTTGACCGCCTTTCTCAAGACGGGATCGAACTTACAGAATACCTGATAAATAAACTCCATCATCCAAAAGTGATTCTTATCGGCAGTTCCGTAGGGAGCCTGATCGGCATCATGATGGCCAAACAGCGCCCGGACCTTTTTCATGCTTATATTGGAACGGATCAGAATGCTCCCGATCCTCAGCTTCTGGCGTACCAACTGACGTTGGATGCTCTCCGTGTTTCGGGTCATTCAAAGGGAAGTCGGTTGGTAGAGAAAATGGGACCGGATCGATCCAACTGGAGTCGTAAAGATTTTGATAAAAGAAATCAATATATCGTCAAAGCTGTCCAAGATGTACCGAATATGATTACGGATCTTATTTTGCCGTCTATGCTCTCATCCCCGGAACATAAAATGCGCGATCTCATCGATTTCTTTAAAGGAATGCGTTTCTCTCTAGATCACCTGTTTGAAGAATTATTGACTTTCGACTTCAATAAGGTTGGAACCAGCTTTAAACTACCCTTCTTTGTTTTTCATGGCGATAAAGACATTGTAACGCCAACGGATTTGGCTCAATCGTACTTCAACAAGATTGAAGCTCCTTATAAAGAATTTGTCTTAATCCGGAATGCCGGCCACCTTGCGTGTTTTGCCCGATCCGAGCAATTTTTGGAGGAACTCCTGAATCGGGTATACCCGCTCATAGCAGATAAGGCTAAATAGCCGCGGTAGAGATAAATTTGGGGATTTCGTGTTACAATGAGAATAATTTATCAAAGATCGGAGATTGAAGCTCATTGTCGCCACGAAACAAACAACAACTAATTGATATCCGCGACGAACGAAGAGAACAGATCAAACAAGCTGCGCTCAAAATATTCGCCCGTCGCGGATATGCAGGAACGAAAACGAGCATGATCGCCGCGGAGGCCGGCATTAGCGAAGGGTTGATTTTCCGTTATTTCAAATCAAAAGACGAACTTTTCACCACTCTTTTCGAAGAGTTGATGGAAGAAGCGAGGAAAGAGACCGGGGACGTTCAATTCTTGCCCGGATCGCCATTTGAACAAATCAAAGCATTTACCGAAGATATGCTTGACGAGAACAACAAGTATGCTTTTATGTTCATGCAGAGGGCACGAAAGGCGGATGCTATCCCGATAGAGGCCGCGCAGATTCTGGAACAAAATCCTGTCGACGGTTTGCTTATTCGCTTGGTCCCTGTCTTTATAAAAGGTCAGCAAGCTGGAGAATTTACCGAAGGGGACCCTTTGAAGCTATTGTCTTGGTACATATACACCATAAATTCACTTATTATGGAAGAAGTAGGACAGGAAGAGCATGGTATGCCGAGTGTTGATTTTTTAATGCGCGTATTGACAAAGTAAACTGTGGAAGGCTGGGCTGTAGACGGTAAAACTGAAAAACGGAAGGATGGTGTGTTTGGATGACAACGACCGTATATTTTGTCAGGCATGCGGATTCGCCCTGCTACGGTGCAATTCGAAAATCAAACGTTGGCCGCTGTAACAAGACTTTGGACTTGAGCGAACTGCGGGAAGGCTGCGGAAGTGAAGTCGCTTACCATAAGATCCAGGGGGAATAGGTTTGAAATTACAGGTTGAAGGTGTTTCGGAACTAGTCTTACAAGTTCAATCCATGGAAAGAGCCGTCAACTTCTGGTCGGAAAAACTGGGTTTTCCGATAGTAGACCAATGGGGATACAACAACGGCCAATTTGACACGTGCGGCAAAGGGATGATTTGGGCAACATGGTTATACATCGGCGGGAATACGCGGCTCGGTTTATGGCTGCCAAGAAATTTTTCTGAAGAGCAAATCGCCATCAAGCAATCTCCAGTCAGCCAATGGAAAAATGGATTGTACGATGAAGGCGGCATCCATGTTCATTTTGCTTTATATATCAAGCCGGAATTATTTGAAGATACCATTGCTACGTTAAAATCGTTGAATGTCGATTTCCTCGTTTTTTCAAAGGAGAACCCGGAAGCAAGCAATCTTTATTTCAAAGACACGGAAGGCAACGTGGTCGAGCTTTATACGAAGAATATGAAGAAAGTGTATGCAGGGCCATGAGGCTCAGCGATTGTTCCTTGGTGGTACTTTGCCGCGCCGCTCTCGGATAGCGAGCTGCAAACGCTTAACAGCGCTTTTGAAACGATAGTCAGCACGATGCAAGCTAGTGAAATGGAGGAGGACATGCATTGAACGATTCTAAGATCGTAGTTGATTGTGTATTGCTCGCAGACGACCCGACGACGTTCGTCACTCGCGAGGTATTCAGCGTTCAAGTGGAGATTGGAGGTATCCCGAACGACCGTCATTACGGAATTCTCCGTCCGGCGGATTCGCGGCAAAACATATACCCTCGGGGAACGATGATCGCGAACCGGCGACAAATCAGCATCGTCTCTCGGGAGGAGTGCGCGCGGATCGCCGGACTAATGGGACTACCGGTCATTAAGCCGGAATGGCTCGGCGCGAACCTGATGGTGAGCGGGCTGGAGAGCTTGACGGAGCTCGCGGCAGGCACCCGGCTGCTTTTTCCGGACGGCACGGGCCTTATATGCGAAGGGGAGAACTTGCCTTGCGTGGGGCCAGGTAAAGTAATCGAAAGCATGCATGATCAACCCGGACTTCATCGCAAATTTGTAGCTGCCGCCAAGAAATCGAGAGGCATTGTTTGTTCCGTGGAGCGGGAAGGGCGGATCAACAAAGGCGACACGGTTCGAGTCATTTGAATATATGAAACCCGGCCTCTCCGGATAGAAGCATCGAAGGAAAACAGCTGTGCGATGAAATCAAGAACCTGATCTTGGGGGAACCGCCTGAAACCAAAATACTACGCTACCAAAGAAGAGAGGAGAAGCCAACGTGAATCAACCGAATATCGTGTTTATTCTTTCCGACGACCAAGGGTCATGGGCGATGGGATGCGCAGGCAACCCTGAGATCCGTACGCCGAATTTGGACCGGCTTGCCGCTACCGGCACACGGTTTGATAACTTTTTTTGCACGTCTCCGGTTTGTTCGCCGGCCCGAGCCTCCTTGCTAACCGGCCGAATCCCTTCGCAGCATGGGGTGCACGACTGGATCAAGGAGGGAAATATGGGGGAGGGAGCGATCCCTTACCTGGACGGCCAGACTGCGTACACGGAGCTGCTCGCAGCAAACGGATACGTCTGCGGGATTAGCGGCAAATGGCATTTGGGCGATAGCTTGACGCCGCAAAAAGGCTTCACGCATTGGTTCGTTCATCAATCGGGAGGAAGCCCGTACTATGACGCTCCGATGATACGGGACGGAAAACCCGTGAAGGAAAAAGGATACGTAACGGAAGTCATTACAGAGGATGCGCTGGCGTTTATCGACAGGCAGACAGGACAAGCCCCGTTCTATCTTAGCGTACATTATACGGCGCCGCACAGTCCGTGGATTGGCCAGCATCCGGAGGATATCGTCGCCTTGTATGAAGACTGCCCGTTCGATAGCTGCCCTCAAGGACCGTCCCATCCGTGGGCGATTCCGAATGCACCGTGGGGAAACAAATGGCGCGAAAATTTAAAAGGGTATTTCGCCGCAGTCACGGCAATGGACTTGCAGATCGGCCGGTTGATCGACAGGCTGGAGGCGAAAGGGTTGAGGGAGCAAACGCTCCTTGTGTTCATGGGGGATAACGGCTTCAATTGCGGTCATCACGGGTTTTGGGGAAAGGGAAACGGTACGTTTCCGCAAAACATGTACGACACGTCGGTCAAAGTGCCTGCGATCTTCAGCCACCCAGGGACGATTCCCCAAGGAAAAGTGTGCTCTTCCATGCTGAGCGGTTACGATGTGATGCCGACGCTGCTGGATTACACAGGCATTCCGGATACGATGCCGGGTGGATTGCCTGGGGGCAGCTTCACCCCGCTGCTGCTGGGCGAACCGATGGTGGAGCGGGAGCATGTGTTCATCTACGATGAATACGGTCCGGTGCGCATGGTGCGAAGTCGAGAGTGGAAGTATGTTCACCGGTACCCGTATGGGCCGCATGAACTGTATGACCTGCTCCAGGATCCGGGGGAGCGAACGAATCTGATCGACGTGCCGGAGCAGCAGGACCGGATCGCGCGGATGAAGGCGGAGCTGGACCGGTGGTTTGTCCGGTACGCCGATCCGGAGCGCGACGGGGTGCGGGAGCCGGTCCGGGGAGGCGGTCAATTGCGGCTGGCGGGTCCGGACGGCGGCGGAAAAACGGCGTTTACGTAACAGTACGACGATGGGCCCTGGACATATCGCAGTAAGCGAAGTACAGGAGGGGCACATCGATCCGTCGTGGAGCATCCATCAAAGCCAAAAAAAAGAAGCTTCGGGTTGCAATCGGTTGCACCTTAAGCTTCTTTTTTTGCGATTGTTTTACTGGAACGTCATCATACGCTCAGTTCTAAGCATCGTTCCAGCTTTACAGCTTTTTCAATGCCTCGAAAATCCGCAGTTCATTGACGCTGCGAATGACGTCCGAAATGCTGGGAAGCTTGAATTTTTTCAATATGCTGTTGATCTGCTTTTTGATCGTTTCGTATTCAACGCTGCGTTCCTCGGCAATCGTTTTCCTCGATTTTCCCTCGCACAGCTGACGCAGCACTTGCAGTTCGCTGGGCGTCAAATCCGAGATGATCTGAATGACGAACAGCAGACTGCTTTCCGTCCGCTTCACTCGGGCGAACTCCTCGCGTATTTTTTCGGCAATCATCGGGCGGATCGGAGATTGATTATGGTAGGCGGACCGGATGGCTTCGATAATTTCCTCATTAGTGGCCGTTTTTAACAAATAGTCATTAATGCCGGTTTGAAAAGCGGCAAAAATAAAATTGTCGTCTTTGTGCACCGTGAGTACGATAATTTTAATATGCGGCAGCTTCTCATTAATTTGTTTAGCCGCTTCAATGCCCGCATACTGGCTTTCCATTTCGATATCCAGCAGGATCACATCTGGATGATGCATCGCCGCCTGCATCGCGGCTTCGTAGCCTGATGCCGCTCCGGCGACGCATTCCATCGTCCCGGACTGGGCGATGACCCGCTCCAGTCTTCTCCGGTGCGCTTCCATATCGTCGGCGATCAGAATGCGGATCTTTTGTTCGGTCATGTACGGACCCCCCTTGATGTACAGGGGAACGTTTTATTCCCCCTGATTTCTCTCGTCAAATGATAGGCAAAAAGATAATGAATGACGTGCCGGCACCGGCCTTGCTTTCCACTTGAATTTTCCCGTCGTGACCGGTCACGATTTTATGGCAATACGATAAGCCGATCCCCCAATTATTGACGGACGCTTTCGTCGTAAAGAAGGGATCGAAGATTTGGTCCAGATGCTCCTCGGAGACGCCCAACCCGTTATCCGAGATGCGGATCATCCCCCAGCCGTTCTGCTGCTTAATTTCCACCGTAATGATCCCCTGATCTTGCTGCGCTAACGATTCCATCGCATTTTTCAGCAAATTGTATATCGCTTCGCTCAAATGCGGCACATCGATATAGGCGATCGGCGGCGCTTGTCCGGGCATAAACCGGATGTCGACGGCTGCTTTGCGCGGTTCGATCAACGATAGCGCCTGCCGGACAGGCGCATCGAGCGGCTGCACTTGCAAATTGAGCTGAATTCGCTTTAATTTATCCGCCGCCTCGCCAATGCTGCTCATCGCCGCGTCACATGATTTCAGGATCAGGTTCAGGCTGTAGGCGGTTTCCTGATCGTCCGCATGCCGGTCCTTCAAATAACCGGCTTCCGATTGAATCGCGATCAAGTGATTTTTCAGCGCATGGGTGAACGCTCTTGTTCCGAGTGTCGCCGTATCGATGCTCTTGTTAATTTGAATATCGCGGTTTCTGCGGTATGTCTCAATCGAGTTATACTTATAAAGAATAACGAGCATAAACGTCAGCGCGGCATACACCACATAGGGCATAATGGACAGCAGGAGCTTGTGCGTGCCGAACGAAGGCTGTAAGTAATTGTAATACCCTTCCAAATAGGTGGCCTTGACCAAATTTTTGGGTGCCCATGAAAATAGCAGTACATGAAGGAGCGCGACAGGAATCAAGCTGAGCGTATGCACCAAAGTCATGTTTTTAATAAACCGGATGTTCGGATATTTTAAGTAATAATGCATCATCAGCCCAAAAGCTATGGTCAACATAGCATATTTTGCAAAATGAAGGGCGTGACCCGACAGCTCCAAGGCGAAACGAAGCGATTCGCTCTGTACGGCAATATGGAGCGCAGGATCGTAAAGAACCAGCATGAGAACGAAGAGCGTTGCAAGGAAAACGTATGTCCGGCGCTGCGTCCTCGGCTTGAGGCTGCGGGTGAACGAAACGGCAAAGCCGAGCAGCGAGCAATAAAACAGAATTACGCCGAGGTTCAGCAACCGAATCAGCAGCAGCGGATTGAACTTGGCCAGCACAAGATAATTCCACGTGCCGGGGCTGAAATTGAATACGGAATGAATGATGTTGTAATAATAGTTAAATTTGCTCAAATAAAGAATAAACGAGACAAAGGAAACAACCCATCCGACAATAATGCCGTACATGAAGCGCGTAGAAGTGCTGTTCAGCTTGTTGTAAGTGACCAGAACCGAGACCGACAAAAAGATAAGCGTGACAATAATCATGATGAGAACCTCTTCAGCTGGGAAGAATGGCCGGACTCGTCCTGTCCGGGGGGAATAAAACTTTCAACTCCCGGCATTTCGGATTCCGGTTTACAATAACGTCATGGGAAGCGCATACAAAAATCATAACAAAACCAAAGGGTGGATGTAAAATGAATAAATTTGTTAGCCTGACCTTGGCGAGCGCCCTGGTGGCGGGACTAGCCGCGGGCTGTTCTTCTTCGAAACCGTCCGCTCAAGGCGGGAACGGAGCCGGAAGCGGCGGAGAAGGCAAGCCGGTGAAGCTGAAGATGACGGTGCTGTCGGACGATTTGAATACGTTCAAGCTGGCCTATGACGAGTTCAAGAAAGAGAACCCGAACATCGATGTCCAGATCGAGACGATCCCGCAGCAGCAGTACTATGACAAGCTACGGCTTCAATTGTCTTCCGGCGAAGATATCGACATTATCGGCGGCAATATGGACGTGTTCCTGGATACCGGGATTTTGGAACCGCTCGACGACTATATCAAAAAAAATAAAATCGACGTTTCCGGCTTCGGACCGCTATACGACAGTCTGAAGGTGAACGATAAGATGTACGGCCTTCCTTACCGGAAGTCGAACTGGATGCTCTATTACAACAAAACGTTATTCGATCAAGCGAAGGTGCCGTATCCGAAAGCAGACATGACGTGGGACGAGTTCCGGGATTTGGCCAAAAAAATGACGAAAGGCGAAGGAGCGAACAAAATATACGGAGCGTTCCTCCATCCGTGGGCACAAACGTGGTACATCCAGGCGGTACAGGGCGGTTCCACCATTATCGATAAAGATTTGACGCCGTTCAAGAAGGCGCTGCAGTTTCGGATGGACATGGAGAAGGACGGCTCAATCATGTCTTGGGCGGAGCAAATCTCGACGTCGGCCCACTACAATTCCGCTTTTCAAAAAGGCAATGTGGCGATGAACCTGATCGGCGACTGGCATGTGGCCCAGCTCAGACAGGCGGAGGAAGAGAAAAAGATCAATTTCGATTGGGACGTCGTTCCGGTGCCGCATCCTTCGGGCGTTCCGGCCAATACAAGTCTTGCGACGCCTGTATCTCTCATGGTGAACAAAAATTCCAAGCACAAAGAGGAAGCGTTCAAGGTGCTGGAATATATGACAGGCGCCAAAGGAGCGAAAATATTCGCTTCCAAAGGGTTTCTGACCGGGTACAGCAATGACGAGATCCGGAAAGCTTATGTAGGCGACGGAAGCATGAAACCGAAAAACATTCGTTATTTCGTCGAACAGAAAGAATATCCCGAGTATCCGCTGCTGCCAGGCGTGAAAAATATTGTGCTCAACAATATTTACAAGCAAGAGGGCGAGATCGCTTTAACCGGCGGACAAACGGCCGAACAGGCGATCCAGAAAATCGGCGCGAGGGTTCAGAAGGAATGGGCGGACAAGTACGAAAAAGAATTCAAGACCTCCAAGAAATAACGCTTTAAGCCCGGGCCGAGCCTCACTTTCAATATGGTGAAGCTCGGCCGTCAAGACAGGAGTGAGACTTTTGACCCGGCCTCATAAAAATGCAATCAACCGCAGCAGAATAACCGGCTATCTTTTTTTGCTGCCTAATATGATCGGTTTTCTCGTGTTTATTTGTTTTCCCGTAATTGCCTCGTTCCTCATGAGCTTTACCGATTGGAACGGCTTCGGCAATGTCAACTTTACCGGATTCGATAATTATACCCGGCTATGGGGGGACGATACGTTTCGCATCTCGCTGCTCAACAGCTTGATCATGACCGTCGTTTCCGTACCCGCTACGCTGCTGCTCGCCATTCTTGCGGCCGTCGCGCTCAATAAAGGCATTCGCGGCATCAAGCTGTTCCGCACCGCGATCTTTTTGCCCCATATTACCGCGACGATTGCCGTGGCTGTCGTTTGGCAGCTGCTGTACAACCCGACAATGGGTCCGATCAACGGCTTCCTTCGAACAATAGGCGTGGAACATCCGCCCGCATGGCTCGCATCCGGCGATTGGGCGTTATTGTCCGTCATTATCGTAAGCATCTGGCACTCCATCGGATACTACATGGTGCTTTATTTGGCGGGCTTGCAGGGCATACCGAAAGATTTGTACGAAGCGGCGGAAATCGACGGGGCGGGGAAAGTATCCCAATTTCGCAACGTTACACTTCCGATGCTGTCGCCGGTCATCTTTTTTACGGTCATTATCGGCATCATCAATTCATTCAAAGTGTTTGACCTCGTCTACGTGCTGACCAAAGGCGGACCTGGACGATCGACACATATGTTGGTTTACGATATTTACTATACCGCTTTCCAAAGGTACGAATACGGCTATGCTTCGGCTATGGCCTACGTCCTGTTCGCCATCATTGCCGTCATTACATTCGTTCAGTTTAAGGGACAAAGCCGCTGGGTCAATTATTCCTAAGCGGAGTACAGGGAGGAATTGAAATGAAGTTGACCCATTCGCGGGCAGAAGCATATGCCGCTCCGAAGCCGTTCCGACTGTCGTCATGGGTCCGAAGCACATTATTGTACGCCGTTCTCATCGTCGTCTCCTTATCGATGGTATTGCCTTTCGTGTGGATGATTTCGGCGTCGCTCAAATCGGAGGCGGAAGTGTTCAGCTTTCCGATCCGCTGGATTCCGAGCGCGTTTTATTGGTCGAATTACGAGAAAGTATGGGTAAAGCTTCCGTTTTTTTCTTACTATTTGAACACGATCAAAATTGCGGTGTCGACCACCGTGCTGCAAATCGTTACTTGCTCGATGGCTGCGTACGCATTCGCCAAAGTCCGTTTTCCGGAACGGGACAAACTGTTTTTTATGTACGTGGCGACGATGATGATTCCGTTCCAGGTGATGATGATTCCGCAGTTTTTGCTGATGAAGCAGCTTGGGCTGATCGATTCCCACTGGGCGCTCATCATGCTGGGTGCCTTTAGCCCCTTTGGCGTATTTTTGTTCCGGCAGTTTTTCATGTCGATTCCGGAGGAGCTGTCGGAGGCGGCGCGCATTGACGGGCTGAGCGAATTCGGCATTTATTGCCGCGTTATTTTGCCCTTGACGCGTCCGGCGATCGCGAGCTTGACGATCTTTACTTTCATGCATGCCTGGAATGATTTTCTCGGGCCGCTCATTTATTTGAACTCGGACGATTTATTTACGCTGCAGCTCGGCATGCAGCATTTCCAATCGGAGCATGCGACGGAATACGGTCCGTTGATGGCCGCTGCGGTGTCCGCCATCGTGCCGACCATCGTCATCTACTTTTTGGCTCAGGATCATTTTGTCGAAGGGATCGCCGCCGGTGCGGTAAAAGGATAAAGTCGGAGGAGAGAAATAATCATGTGGAAACAGGCGATAGACGACGCGGTGGAGAAGGTGCGCCGCAATATGCTGAAGTTCGGGGACGGCTTTCCTCACGTCGGACAGCAAGGCAGCTACAGCGGATATTTGAATCCGAACAACGAATGGACGTCCGGCTTTTGGTCCGGCATGTTATGGCTGTCCTACGAGTATACGAAAGATTCGGTATTCCGGGATGCGGCGGGAAGAACGGTCGAAAGTTTTAAGCAGCGGCTCATCCGAAACGACGCGATCGAGCATCATGATATCGGCTTCCTCTATACGTTATCATCGAAAGCCCAGTGGATGATCGAAAACGACGAAGCCGCCAAGCAGTTGACGGTGCAAGCGGCAAAGAAATTATGCGGCCGTTGGCGCGAGCAAGGCGGGTACATTCAAGCGTGGGGACCGCTCGGATGTCCGGAGCAAGGCGGCCGGATCATCATCGACTGCCTGATGAACTTGCCGCTATTGTATTGGGCTTCACAGACGACCGGGGAAGCGCGTTTCGCGGACATTGCCGCCGCTCAGGCAGAATTGAGCAGACGGTACCTCGTTCGCGGCGACGACTCCAGCTATCATACGTTTTATTTCGATCAGGAAACCGGCGAACCGATCGGCGGAGCGACGGCGCAAGGCTACCGCCAAGGTTCGACCTGGACCCGTGGGCAAGCATGGGGCGTTTACGGGTTTGCATTGTCCTACAGGTATACCGGAAATGTGCAGTTCTTAGACACGTCTAAGCGGATGGCCCGTTATTTCTTGACGCATTTGCCGGAAGATCATGTGGCTTATTGGGACTTTGACGTGCCGGTGCAGGCGGGAACGTACCGTGATAGTTCGGCTTCCGCGATCGTATGCGCCGGGCTTCTGGAGCTGCTTGAGCAGCAGCCGGACGGCGATCCCGACCGGGAATGGCTGCGGCTCGGACTGGAACGATCGCTGAGATCGCTCACGGAACGGTACGCTACGATCGGGCAGCCGGAGGCGGAAGGGCTGCTTCTTCACGGATCGTACAGCGTGAGAGGAAACAATGCACCGGACGATTACATGATCTGGGGCGATTATTACTATTTGGAGGCACTGCTTCGGATCGAGTGTGGGATCAAAGGGTATTGGTGACCCGTCGGATAAAGCAGTGTGCCGGGCGGAAACGCGGGGCATGCAGTACGGACTGCAGCCTGAGGTCACGGCACAAATGATGAGCATATACGCTATAGGCAAGGAGAAGTATCAGCCAGTCAGATGCAACAAGAGGAATGGGTATGGGGTGGAAAAGCGGCAGCGGTCGCCCTGGTCGTCACCTACGGTGACTGCTTGGGTATGCAGCCAACCTTTGAAATCGTATGTATACCGCTAATCATTCCATTCCAAACATACGATTTCAAAAGCGATTGGAATCCCATCCCCATTCCTTCTCACGCACATACGCATGGGTTTACACTCTAATGGACCGTCCGACAATCCCGGACGGTCTTTTCACGCTTTCCTTACAGTTGAATTTTTTCAAATAACTACAAATTGCAAAGTAAAAGCTACAGTACATCATTGTAGTAGCGCGCCTGCGGGCGCTAGAGCAGGGGTGAAAAATCACCGTGTACCATCGTGTAAACGAGAGTTTCCCATGCGGAAACCGGGCTTTCCCTAGTTTCAAAGAGCTGGGTGCATGGGGAGGGGGAATAAAACATTCATCTTCTTGGGAAACGGATGTCACGTTACAATGAACCCAAACGATGCTCATCTTTAGACAAAAAGGGGGTGCATGACCGGAAGCGGAAGACGATCGGCTGATCTTAAGCGCCTTGGATCCCGATTTGCGGCTATATGACGGCATAGAGGCCGACCAATATGACGAGTGCGGCATTCAAAAAGAAGTAAGCGTCTACTCGCGGTCATGGGTTCATGCGGAAAGCCGGCCGCACCGGATGACCTTACTTTGCGGGGAACGTGGGAGCTCGCGGAAACGACCGACGGTGCCCGTGTGAGCGTAAGCCGTCACGACGATGAACGGACGCTGCTTACTTTCCTTTGCAAGGATGCCGCGCCGATCGAGATTGCCCTGGTCAGAACGCGAGACTGGCAGTATTTGTGAAGAGGGGATGTTGACATGCGTACAAAAAAACCGAATTTGTTATTTGTGTTTCCCGATCAATGGAGAAAACAGGCGGTAGGGTTCCGCAACGAAGACGAAGTGGCGACGCCGAATATCGACCGGTTTGCCTGCGAAAGCCTTTCGCTGGATCACGCGATCAGCTGTTTTCCGCTTTGTTCGCCGAACCGTTCCGTTATGCTGACGGGCCGCTACCCGTTATCCACCGGCGTGACGACCAACTGCAAGCTGGGACTCCCCGTCAAGCTGGGCGACGATGAGCTTACGATCGGCAACCTGCTGAAGCAGGAAGGATACCAGACCGGATATATCGGCAAATGGCATTTGGACCTGCCGGAACAATCGTTCGAAGCTGAGCCGGCGTCCGGCGCGAAACATTGGGACGCTTATATTCCGCCCGGTCCGCGCCGGTTCGGCTTCGACTTCTGGTACGCTTACAATGCATTCGACAAGCATATGAGCCCGCATTACTGGCGAGATACGCAGGAAATGATCGAGCCGAATCGATGGTCGACAGAGCACGAGACGGATGTTGCGATCGACTTTATCCGAGGCAGGGACCGCGATAAGCCGTTCTGCCTGTTCGTTTCCTGGAATCCGCCGCATCAGCCGTTCGAGCAGGTGCCTGAGCACTACAAAGCGATGTACGCCGACCGGCCGCTAACGCTCCGTCCGAATGTGAAAGGGGAAGGCATCGCGCAGGCGGAGCGGCATCAGCAGGATTATTTCGCCGCCGTGACCGCGACGGACGATCAGTTCGGCCGACTGCTGGAAGCATTGGAGCAGGAAGGGCTTAGCGAAGATACGATTGTCGTGCTGACTTCGGACCACGGCGAAATGATGGGTTCCCACGGATGGATGGAGCATAAAAACATCTGGTATGAAGAATCGATCGCCGTACCATTTTTGATCCGCTACCCTGGACGAGTAAAAAATGGAACGGAGCTTATCCTGTTTAACAGTGCGGATATCGTTCCGACGCTGCTCGGGCTGATGAATGCAGACGTACCCGACGAGGTACGGAGACGGATGCAGGGAACGGACTTTTCGCCGATTTTTTGCGGAAAGGAATTGGAAGCGCAAGCTCGCAGACCTTCATCCGCGTTCATCTGCCACTATCCCGGAGGGATCGAGGAGCACCGCAAGGCCGGGGAACAGGGCCACAACATTAACGCATACGGCTGGAGAGGAATCCGTACGGAGCGATACACCTATGTCGCGCAAAAAAACTTCGGCGCCGCTTCAGCGGCAAGGCTGCTGTACGATAACGAGACGGATCCTTACCAGTTGAATCCGCGAACGTTCACGTCCGCGCCTCAGGAAGGCGAAGCCAAAGCGCTGGAAGATCAATTGAAAGCGTGGCTCGTGAAGCTGGAAGACCCATTTTCGTTGGATTGACCGTTATCGGGTTTCAAAGGCATAGGTTGAGCGTTCATACCGGATTGCCCTGCGTGTCGCCTGGCCTCGTGCCAACTATATATCAATAGGGGGACTAAGCAATGAAAAGATATCGTTTATTGGGAGCAAGTTCATCCGTAACCATGCTGCTTTTCTCGCTTTCGCTTGCGACGGCATGCTCTCAGAGCGGCGGCGACAAGCCGGTTCAGGAAGCGCCACAGGCCGGCACCAAAACCAAAGAACCGGTAGAACTGGTCGTTTACAACGTCTCCAATGCGGGCGCAACCGCGGAAGCGTTCATGGAAAGCGACATCGGCAAAGAAATAAAGGCGAAATTTCCACATGTCACGATTAAATTCATCGCGACCGGCAAAGGAACGACGCCCGCCGAGCTGGCGATTTCCGGGCAACCCATCGACCTCATCATTTCCTCCATTTACTCGTATCCGGTGCTGGCAGACAACAGCTTGCTGTACGACATGTCCGACCTGATCGCTAAAAATAAATATGACATCGGCCGGCTTGAGCCGTCGGCCATCGAATTTCAAAAGCTGTTCGGCAACGGCGCGATCTACGGCTTCCCGGTAAGCAGCACCCCGGTAGCGCTCTTTTACAATAAAGACATTTTCGACAAGTTCGGCGTCCCTTATCCGAAGGACGGCATGACATGGGACGAAACGTACGAGCTGGCCAAGAAGCTGACGCGCACCGATGGCGGCACGCCGTATTACGGCTTCGCCACCCGCTACCCATTCATGTACAATACGAATCAACTGTCGCTTTCCTACTATAATCCGAAAACGCAAAGCGTCACCGTCTCCGACGACAAGTTTAAGCTGTTCATGGAAAATTTCACGCGTTTTGTGCAAATTCCGGGCAACGAGAAAGCGACGACCGATATGTTCATGAAAGAAAAGAACGTTGCGATGATGGCGTACCAGATCGGCCGCTGGGATTTCGACAGCTGGGACATGGTCAGCATGCCTACCTTTAAAGAAGCGCCCGGAGTGGGACCGCAAAATTATTCGACCTTTATGAACATCTCCAGCACAAGCAAATATAAAGATCAAGCCTTCGAAATATTAATGGCATTAACTTCCGACGAATACCAAATGAACATTTCCAAGAGCGGAACGCTGCCGATCGTGCGAACGCCTGAGGTCATTAAAGCGTTCGGTCAAACTGCCGATGCGGCAAGCGGCAGAAATTTCAGAGGGAAAAATGTTAGCGCTTTCTTTCCGCAAAAGCGGCCTACCCCGTCATTCGTGACGAAGTACGACGACGCCATCGCGAAAAGAATGAACACCGCTTTTGCCGATATGGCCGCAGGTACGAAGGATGCGGTTACGGCGCTGCGCGAAGCGCAGGAAACGGCGTCGAAAGATGTGGCGGCTTTCAAAAAATAAAGCCGGCGCGAGACAGCACGGCTTACCATTCAGCAGCGGCGATAAAGCAAGGAAGGGAGTGGGATACATGAGGCTTGCGGCCATAGCCGGGTTCGTGCTCTTATTTGCGGCGCTGCTGGTCGTTGCTCCGGCGATGAGATCGGATAGCTTGCGGCAAAAAAATACGACTCCAGGGCAGGGGACTGACCCAGGCCCCGGCACGGGCAAAGTTCCGGAACGAATGCAGCTGGGGGACGGTGCGGTGAACGCTAACGACGGAAGCTGGCGGAAGATCATCGCCAGGGGGAGCATGGACATCGCGCAGGACCCCCAGACCATACATCGAGCAGGCGCGGCCATTCGCATGGAAGCTCTTTCTTCGGCGGAAGGAGCCATTTGGAAGCATTATCCGGTTTCCGGCGGAATGCCGTACGTCGTCGATGTATGGATGAAAGCCGACGGCTTGAAAACCGGCAAGTCGGCGGTGAAGACCGTTGTCACACCGCTCCAAAACGAACAGGAGCTGACGAAGTCGCTGACGCCGATCCGGTTCGAGAGCCCCGTGCACGAACGGGATACGGAATTCACAAGGTTGCGCGCTTATTTCATCGCGCCGAAGGAAGCCGACAGCGTCAAAGTGCAATTTCAGCTCGCCGGCCCGGGAAAAGTCTGGTTTGCGGAAGCGTCAGTCGAGAGACGTCCGCAGTGGCAGGAGAGGATCGGCAAATACGACAGTTCACGGGTGAAGCATCCGGTCGCGGGCGATCTTGCCAAGATGTTCGCTTCGTGGCAGTGGGCGCCGATCGCCAAAGAAACCGAAGCGGATATTCGGAAGGCCATCGCCCCTTTGATGCGGATGGATGAAAATGAGCTTGTAGCCGCCGCTCAAGCAGATGCCGCGAAACGGAAATACGTGGACGATCATACGGAATATGAAGCGATGGCCCGCCGGTTGTCTATGATGTACAGTAAAACGAAGGACGAAGCATACGCCCGCCGGGCGATCTTGATTATGGTTCAATTCGCCAGCGGCCATCCCGACGTGCCCAAACTGATTAAAGATAACGACTTATTTCACTCGCACGGCAAATACATACCGATGGACGTGCTGTACGGGTACGATATGATTTACAATTCCGGCGCGTGGCAGCAGCTCGACGCGAAGCTGGGAATCTCGTCGCGCGATCTTGTGGAAGGATGGATCCGGTCCGCCGTACTCGATCTGTATAATCTGTGCAACGATGAATATTACAGTAATATTGTACCATATGGGCTGCGCAACGCATTCGGAGCCGCGGTCGTACTTGGAGACCCGGACATCATACGTTTATTTTTGCCGTGGGCCGATACGATGTTCAGCGGACGGCAGTTCCATGCCGACGGCATGTGGCAGGAAGGAACGCCGTCGTACAACAACCAGGTCGCGGCCAATGCGCTGCTAGCGTTCCAGCTGCTCAAAGAATCGTATCAAGACCCGGAGGGGTATATCGATTCCCGCTACGGCCGTCTAGACCGGACCGATTTGTCTGTGAGATACCCGATTCTGGCCAAATCCAAAGAAGTCGCAAGCATCATGTCGTTTCCGACCGGCGCGCCTGTCGCTTTACATGATACGTGGCCCAAAGATCCGAGTGAAGTTTCGCCGATTTTGAAAAACAAACTGAAAAATATCGAGCTGTGGCATTTCGGCCACTTTGCGCTGACCCATGGCGATGAGCGAAGTGCGACACAAGTCCATCTGACGTTTCCGCCGCTGTCCGAAGGACTGCCTTACACGGCGGGACATTACCACGGCAATCATCTGGGGCTCATCTTATGGGGAGCCGGTATGGAAATGCTGCCTGACGCCGGTTACCCGAAGGGGCCGAACCGTTACTTTTCGATGGATACGGTATACCATAACGCTCCTTGGGTCTGGTCCAAAGACGCGGAGCCTTACAAGCAATCGCAAAGTTTGTTCACGCGGCCTTCGCTGCTTGCTTACGATCCGGGCGATGCCAGCAAGAAGCAGGTGCAGTTGATCGAAGCCTCCGAGCCGGGCCCGGCCCGCGACCAAGCCGAGGTCAAGCGGCGTCTGCTCATGCTTGTGCAGATCGAAGGGAACCGCTCTTATGCGGTGGACGTGAGCCGGCTAAAGGGAGGGCAGGCACATGAGCTGTTCATGCACTCGTCGGAGGATGAGGACACGGAGATGAGCGCATCGCTGCCTTTAACCGGTCACGACGGCACGGTCCAGGATTATATGAAGACGATCGGCAAGGAACAAGGGTTATCGTTCTACCGGGATAAAATGAGATCGCCGCAAACGGGAGACGGCAGCTCCGACTTCCAATTTACTTGGACGGGAGCGTCAAGCGGTTCGAGCATAGGAGCTTATATGAACGGAGTACCAGGCGGAGAAGTCATCTTCTCGCAAATCCCGTCGATCCGCCGAAGCGGCAACGATCCGGCCAAAGCCGATGATTTTCCCGCATGGCATCTGTATCGCAGGCATGTGGTCAGTTCCGGGGAAGCGACCCGTTATGGCGCAATTTATGAAACGTGGCGAAAAGAAGAGACGCCGCTGCTTCGTTCGGTTACTTGGCTAATCCAGAATCAAACGGACGATATGACGGCGGCGGCTGTGATTGAAACGGAGCGGTATACCGACACGATATACATCAGCGACGATACGAAAGAACGAATAGTCGCGGGCATGCGCTTCTCGGGTAAAATAGCCTTCGTTCGCAAGGAATCGTCGACCGGCAGCGTGTTATGGGGTTACGTATACGGCCAAGGTATGATCCGTGCCGGAGATTTTAACGTTCAAGGGTTGCCCGACTCTAAACGGAAGGTATTGCGTGCGGAAGGCTCGCTTAACAAAACGACGGCGAATACGCTGACGGTCGACGGCAAGCTTCCGGACGACGGCTCGCTTAACGGCGCGTGGCTGCGCACAGAGTTTCCCGACCGTTCCGGTTACGGCATGCGAATCGAAAAAATAGAAGGCGGCAGCACCATCGTTCTGCAGCAGCCGCCCGGCTTCGAAGTGACGCCCGCCGGCGCCAGAATGCTCTTCTTCCCGAGCGCCGTCGATCCTGTCAACGGAAACCATAAGCTCCATCGGTCGGACTCCCGCTTTTACACCGATCGGGTTTATTCGGGTGACGTCTGGATGGAGCTGCGCCGGCCCGTCTTTGTGAAGGCCAACAGGTGAAGCATCAACGAAAAATTTACATACGGCTGTTTCGGTTCCTTACCTGGAAGTCCATCCTTATCGGGATGGGCTTTTCTGTATTTTTCAAAAAGGAAATTCGCCTTCGAAGAAGAAGGCTGTTACCTCGCAAATGTGGAGAAGCGGTCCGGGTGTTCCGTACATATGTTTCCAAAAAACAATTAAAAAAACGGCAAGCAAATGCCGATATATAGTCGAAAGACCTATACGGTTGAACACGGTTTTAAAGTCGGGATTCAGCAGGAAGTGGGTACATGAAGAGGGGAAGTGGGTTGTCCGTTGGAACATGTTCATGGTTCTTACGATGTGGTGCTTGTGTTTTGTTCGTATGTCGTAGCCGTTGTGGCTTCGTACACGGTTCTTGATTTGGCAGGAAGAATCAGCACGGCCAGGGGAATCAGGCGGCTGCTGTGGACTTTATTCGGGGCCGTCGCCATGGGGATGGGGATATGGTCGATGCATTTTGTCGGCATGCTCGCCTTTACGTTATCCGTCCAGGTCCCGTATAATTTGAGGCTTGTCCTGTTGTCCATTTTGGCCGCGGTGATCGCGTCATTCATCGCGTTGTTTATCGTTGGGCGCCATCGCCTGAAGCCGGGGCAATTGCTCGGAGGCGGCGTGCTGCTTGCGACGGGCATATCGGCTATGCACTATATCGGAATGGCCGCGATGCAGATCGATATTACATATGATCCGTTCTATTTCGCGCTTTCCATCGTCATTGCTCTTGTTGCGTCCGTTGCCGCCTTATGGCTTGCGTTCTATTTCCGCAAGGATGGGGAACAAGGAGAAGAAGTATGGAAGAAGCTGGGGAGCGGCTTCATTATGGGCGCCGCGGTTGTCGGCATGCACTACACGGGGATGGCGGCCGCAAGTTTTCACATGGACGGTAAAATGACGTTATCGACAGGTACGATGCTCGATCAAAAGCTGCTTGCTTACTTTATTTCCGGCGGTACCTTATTTACGCTCGGCTTGTCTTTGCTTGGCATATTTATCTCCAAACGATTTTCTTCCAAAGACTCGGAAATTCAAGAAAAAGCGCATGAAATTTATGTCATGAATCAGGAACTGCGGATGCTGAACGAAAATTTGGAGCAGCTGGTTCAGGAGCGTACGGCACAGCTGGAAAAAGCGCATGATGAGGCGATCAAGGCGAATATGATCAAAAGCCAGTTTTTGGCCAATATGAGTCATGAGCTGCGGACTCCGCTCAATGCGATTATCGGGTACAGCGAAATGCTGATCGAGGAAGCGGAAGATTTGGGGGAACCGACCTTCGTCGAGGACCTCGGCAAAATTAACAAGTCGGGGAAACATCTGCTTGCGCTCATTAACGATATTTTGGATATATCGAAGATTGAAGCCGGGAAAATGGAAATCTATTACGAGACCTGCGAATTGAACGCATTGATCCAAGATGTGGCAAGTACGGCGAGGCCGTTGATCGAGAAAAACGGGAACCGGTTGGATATTCGCAGTATTGACAGCGACATGATCACCGATGTAACGAAACTGCGGCAAATATTGTTCAACCTGCTCAGCAATGCGAGCAAGTTTACGGAAAACGGCACAATCGAGTGCGAGATTGCCCACGAAACGAGAGAGGACACCGCGGGGTACAGCTTCAAAGTCAAGGACTCCGGAATCGGGATGACCCCGGATCAAGTGGAGAAGCTGTTCCAGCCGTTTACGCAGGCTGACGCCTCGACAACCCGCAAATACGGCGGCACCGGGTTGGGACTCGCGATCAGCAGGCGCTTTTGCAACATTATGGGCGGCGACATCTTCGTGGAAAGCGAGTATGGAGCCGGCAGTACGTTTACGTGCTGGCTTCCGATAGCCCCACCTGGGCAAACCCTCGATGCGGAGAAGCCATCCTCGCAACCGGTATTTGAAGGCAATCCGGGCGAGGTTAGCATTTTGCTCATTGATGACGAACCTTTCAATCAACAATTGATGCGCCGGTATTTGGCCAAAGAAGGATGGACGCTGGCATTTGCCGATAGCGGACCGCAAGGGCTGGAACTGGCGAAGAAACTTCGCCCGAAAGTGATTTGTCTGGATATTCTCATGCCGAGCATGGATGGCTGGAGCGTGTTGTCGCTGCTCAAGAGCGATCCGGAACTGGCGGACATTCCCGTCGTCATCTGGTCAATGACGAGCGACAGGCAGCTCGGTTATACGCTCGGGGCATCCGAGTTTGTAGCAAAGCCCATTCAACGCGATCGGCTCATTGAGGTGATGAACAAATATGTTCCGAATCGGGCCGATCATTCCGTTCTGGTGATTGAGGACGATACGACTACAAGTGAAATGATGGCCAAGCTGCTCGAAAAGGAAGGGTATTCCGTCACACAGGCAGGAAACGGACGCATCGCATTGGAATGTATGAAGCGGGAAGTGCCGGAATTGATCTTGTTAGACTTGATGATGCCGGAGATGGATGGATTTCAATTCGTAGCGGAGCTGCGCAAGCAGGAGGCATGGAGCAGTATACCGATCATCGTATGTACGGCAAAAACAATCACATCCGAGGACCGGCTGAAACTGAACGGTTTTGTGAAAAGCGTCATTCAAAAAGGCTCATTCGATCACAAAGATCTGCTATCGGACGTCAGTCAATACATCGCGGCCGCTCTAGCACCCAAAGCAAAATAACGACCTACGGTCGATTTGGAAGAAGGCATTCGATATTCGGATGTCTTTTTTTTCATCGAATGCTTCGATGCAGAAGCGTTTCTTACTATATATAAGTCGAAATTCTGGTGGCTGATTCACGTAATTCCTTCTGCGGTTGGCTAGAACTGCAATGGATTATGTTTGTCAAGTTAATTTGTCGATTGACTTTCTAATCGTTTTCTAATAATAGCGGTTTATACCAGAAGGACGCAGGGTTTGTGTCCATTGTAACAATTTATGGATGCAAAAACTATGTTATCGTGGTTGTAGCGCATCACCCAAACCAAGCGATTAACTAGGAGGGACACATAGATGAATACCAATAAACAACGAATTACTAAAACCGTCATGGGAATCAGTTTCAGCTTGCTGTTGGCCGTGTCCGGAACGGTAGCGGTTGCGCCGCAATCCGCTCATGCCGCAGTAGCTTCCAAAGCTTCCGTGGCCGATCATATTATATCGACAGGAAAGCAATATATGAACGTTCGATATTTGCATGGAGCCGATGCAGGAAGAACGGATGCGTTTGACTGCTCCTCGTTTACACAATATGTTTTCAAGCAAAACGGAATAGAACTGCCGCGCTCGTCCAGACAGCAATCGAAAGTCGGAAAAGTAGTGAAGAAAAGCGAACTGCAGCCGGGCGATCTGGTGTTCTCCGACACAGACCGGGACGGCACGATCAACCATGTATCGATTTATATGGGGAACGGCAAGCTGCTTCACACGTACAAAGTCGGCATTGGCGTAACGATTTCCGATTTTAAGGGCAGCATTTGGGATGAAACGTTCGTAACGGCGCGCGACGTGATCGGCGGCGACCGGCAGAGCAATACGGATTCGCAGACGCCGGTGAAGGAAACGCCAAAACCGGCCAAAGAGCCGGCACCTGCCGTAGAACAACCATCTTATAACGATTCGTATACGCCTCCGTACTACCAGGACCGTGACCGCAATCGGAACGATCAATCGGATTCGGGTAATCAAAGGGAGACAAGAAATCCTTACGATTGGTTTAACCAGTTCTTTAACAATTTATACTGATTCGTTTGTATGAGAAAATGCCTCCGGGACTGCGCTAGCAGACTTGCCGGAGGCATTTTTTTATTTGCAGAGAGTTAATTTGGTATGATATGCACCTTGCCTTGTGCCCCGTCAACGATAACCCGGTCCCCGGTTCTAAGTTTGGCCGTAGCATTGCCGCAGCCGACAACAGCCGGAATGCCGAGTTCGCGCGCTACGATGGCGGCATGTGACAACGGTGCCCCGATGTCGGTTATGATCGCCGCGGCGCGAGGGAAGAGAGGGGTCCATCCCACATTCGTTGTCGAGGCAACCAATATTTCGCCGGGCAGCAGCTGTTCTCCTTCTTCCGGTTGGCTCAGAACGCGAACGCAACCTTCGATTTTTCCTGCAGCGCCGGCAAAACCGGTTAGCGTTACGGAATCAGCCATTGTTGCCGGAATGGACGGATCATAGAAGTCAAGCCTGCGATTCGGGTCCTGTGCCCAATTGGCCGGATCGAATCGTCCCCGGATAATCGACGGAAAGGGCGGTAGGGACTTGTATCGTTCGTACGTGTTTTGTCTGGCGGGAATATGTTTTACCGCGGACTCATTGCCGGCAAGCACCTGCAGCACTTCGCTCAGGTAAAGAAAAAAGATGTCTTCCCCGATTCCCGCAAACTCTCCAGCTTTTAGCGCAAAAGCGCGATTCACCCGGAGCACCCGCGTCCATTCGGAACGTACGGCTTCGCGAAGACGGCCATATTCGGCGGCTTGCGCGATTTTCTTGGCTATCCGATCGGCTTTGTCTGGATATCGACGTAGTACTCTTTCCCACGCTTCCTCATATTGTGCATGCTGTTTCGCCAGAAGCGTCTCTACATCCGTATTCGACTCTTGGAATTCCGCTATTTGTTTTTCCAGCCAGCTACGTTCTTCCCCCGGATGCGGGATGGACAGTTCGAATTCATGAGGCCCGCGGTGCCCGTATTGCATCAAATATTGCTCGCGGCTCATCTGTCCTTTTATAATCTTCGAAATCCCGACAAGAGGCCCCAGACTGGCAAGTCCCGAAGTTCCTCGAAGGTTGGAGAGTAACGTAGTCGCGTCTTCGGATCCTACAAGTTGGGAAAGCTTTTCTTTAAGCTTGAAGGACACGACAATTTTACGGCCGCCGGCAAGCGCCACCCATAGTGCTTTTATATTAGCGTGATACAGTTGATTGTTCCATATTTCGAGCAGTTGTTCTTTCGTTTGCGCGTTTCCGATGTGCACGGTCATTTCCTTGCACCAGTCGGGCGTTTCCTTGAGATGATCCGGTATCGAGGCAAACGCATCACGCATTTTCTTCATGCGATACATAATTTTGGGTACCATGGATTTGATTAGTCCGTATCGTGTAAAAGGGAACACTGGGATCGTTGCTTCTTCGGGAAATTGACCGAAGACGTTGCTCATTTTTTTCAACAACGACTTGGCATCTTTACCGAATACCGGGTACAGGGATAATGCAATACTTATATTCGAATACACTCTCCCGCAAATATTGCCGGACATCAAATAGTATCCGGGAAGAGGGCTTTGTTCTTCATCAAGCATTCGGATGATCGACCAGCTGAGCGGTGTGAATACATCCGACATAGCTTCCCCTACGTTGGTATTGGTCCATAAGAAATCGCCAGTCAGCGAATCGTTCCATTCGAACGTATCCGGGTTACCCGGAGACAATGTTGTTATAGGCCGTGCTTGAAGAATGTATAATTTGCCTCGGGCAACAGCCCATTCTATATCTTGCGGACCGTCTAAATCTTTTTCAAGCTTAGCCGCGATGGAGAACAGCTGGTTTGCGTATCGTTTTAACGCGTTCGGACCGTTATAAATTCCCTTAGGTCTCGCGAATGAAAAAGATTCCGCATTGGATTCGCCGGAAACTAGCTGTTCGCCGAGACCGTACACGTAATTGCCTGTCATGGTTCGATAGCTGCCGGTCACGGGATCGGCGGTAAACAAGACGCCGGATATTTCGGACGGAACCATTAGCTGAACGACGACAGCGATTTGATGCGATTGATCGATGCCTTGAACGATGCTGTAAGCTTTCACGCGTTCGGATTCACGCGATGCGTATACGGTATCAATGGCGTCTCTGACTGATTCGTCCGTTGAAGTATTCAGCACCGTTTCAAATTCACCGGCAAATGATGCCTGAGCCGAGTCTTCGCTTAACGCGGAAGATCGGACAGCGAACCGAGCTGTGGTGTTGCGGCTGCGAATGGTGTTCAAGCGAGCTTGAATCTCAGTCCAGGCGGAAGGGCGGAGTTCTCCGTCTTGAAAGGCTTTCGGCAACACGACGAAGCCTTCCGGTACCGGATACCCTTGCTGGTACATTAAAGCAAGCATTCCGCCCTTACCGCCTGCAAAGGCGCGATACTCAGGGGTCAATTCGTTAAAGCTTTTGATCATATTTACCATAATCATCAGCTCCCATCATTACATTTCGCGGTAAAACGTCTTACGAAGCACATCCAAATACTGATCCAGATCGGCCATGACTTCATCGTAATAGTGTTGGTCAAATGTAATGGAATTTATTTTTTGCTGTTCCCTGGACGAAAATCCTTCGAATGTCCATATCATAATTTGAATCGCCCGCTGAATATCCGTGCCTTCTTTGAATTTTGACGTATCGAAATCGACGAATAATCGATCGTATAAAGCGGCCGCGCGGTCTTTGTTTCGACGATTTAGCTCGTGCTTGATTTCAGCGGATTGCTCCAAATAAGCCGAAAGGGTGAAATTGAACATTTCCGGATGTTTCTTGATGATTTCGATTTTAAGCTCGGAGTAATGCCGGAGCCGCATCAATATATCGTTTTCATCCCAGCGGATTTTTTCGAAAAATTCTCGGATCAGCATATCCAGAATGTAATCGTACAAATATAAGTACAAATCTTTTTTGTTGTTAAAATAATGGAACAGCAAACCTTTAGAGATGTTCGCTTCGGTTACGATCTCATTCGTAGACGCATTTTTATACCCTTTTTGCGCGAATTCCTTCATTGCCGCGTTTAAAATCCGTTCTTGTTTTTCCGGTTCCAAACTTAAAAATTTGGAGAACATCATATTTCCTTCTTTCCAGAAATTAGATTGACCGCATTGGTCAACGCATAACTGCATAATAACAGTATTGACCAGAGTGGTCAATGCTGGTTTTTGCCCATTCCGTTAGGAATAGAGACCTTTAACAGACATGAAAAAGGCATCCAATTCAATTCAATGATTGGATGCCTTTGCTGCATAAGTGTGGCTCAGCGGCTGGCAGCGTAACGAGCCATTATTCGGATGGATGAACGGATCAGGAGCTCGATTGATTCATCATATTGGGCATCGCCGCTGCTTGCTTCAGCGCCGCGGATTTATGGTTGACCAAATAGATGCTTACCCCGATTAAGACCAGCCCAATGACCAAATTGACGGTAAAGGGCTCTTTCAAAAACAGCGTGCCGCTGAAC
Organism: Paenibacillus allorhizosphaerae; assembly: GCF_910594985.1. Lineage (GTDB taxonomy): Bacteria > Bacillota > Bacilli > Paenibacillales > NBRC-103111 > Paenibacillus_G > Paenibacillus_G allorhizosphaerae. The sequence goes on along the minus strand of NZ_CAJVCE010000003.1, from coordinate 102,975 downwards.
ACCGAAATCAGTGGAACGAGAAACGTATAAGAAGCAACCTTGCTGGCGTCGCCCGACTTCACGAGCTTAAAATAAACGGCCCAGGATGCCGATATCCCGATCACGATGCCAAAGACAAGGCCGAATACGTAAGGAACGTTCCAAACGATGGACTCAAAGCCTTCTGATAAAGAACCGGCTCCTGTCAGGACGATCCCCCCGACGAAGCATTGAAAGGCGACGAGCCACAAGGAATCGACGCGGCCGCTCTCCTTTTTCACGTATACGGTGCCGAGCGCCCAACTGAGTCCCGTGATCAGCGCGAGGATAATGCCGACGGCTGCAATATGACCGGAGAAGCCACCGGCACTCACCGTCGCGACGCCGAGAAAGCCGATGATCAACCCGACGATTTTGGAAGCCGTCATCGGTTCACCGAGCCACAGCCAGGCAAAAATCCCGACTAGCACGGGTTGAAGATAAACCAGAACGGAGAACAGGCCCGATGGCATGTACATCAACCCGACCGTCTGCAGCCCGTAAAATAAAATGACGTTAAAGACGGAAGAAATCAAATACACCGGCCAATTTTGTTTCCAACGGATCAGGTTCCTTCTAGGATATAATAAAGCCGCCAGCATAAGGCCGCCCAGCAGCGTGCGCATTCCTGCGAATAGTAGAGGTGGCGTATACGCCAGCGCTATTTTATAAATCGGCCAGGAAGCGCCCCACACCGCAACAAGGAATGTAATGAGGAAGAAGGACTGGATTCGAGATAATTTCTGCATGATGTGTCTATCGCTCCTTTAAAAAACAATAAAACCATCATACTCCTCCATTCGCCATATCTCAACACCAAATGTCAACGGATGTCGAATGGTAATGCGTGAGCATCTCTCTTGATCTACATCGCGATCGATTGCGTCGTAGATTCATCCCGAGCGATGGATCGCCGCCTATCCAACTGCGGCATAATTCGCGAGTAGATCCATATGCCGGAAAGTCCCGTCGCCGCGAACATGAACACCATCATTTCTTTCGGCAAAAAGGTGCCGAGCGTGATATTCAGCCCGGCGATCATCATCGCGCCGCGATAAACGAGATTGAACATCGCCATGTAGGAGCTTCTTGCTTCGGTCGGCGGCAGATCGGCAAGATAGGCTTGTCTGACGGGAACATTCATCAGCTCGCCGATCGTTACGACCAGCATGGCCACAATGAGCGTCCAGCCGTGGTTGCTGTAGGAAATCGTCAGAAATCCCGCGGTGAAGATGAACAGTCCGGTGAAAAATGATTGTTTTTCTCCATTGCGGTCGATAAGACGGTTGACGAAAATCGCGAACAATACGACTAACGCTGTATTCTCCGTCCGTAAAATGCCAAGAATGCTGACTCCGTTCACCGGCACGGTATAGCCGAACAGCGATAACGCCTGCGCGGGCATCTCGTCGTTCAGACGGACGCTGATATAGCTTGTCAAGTTGAACTCCAGCGAAAGCACAAGCATGGTCGCCAAAGTGAAAAGCATGAAGGGAGTGTCCCGGGCGACCGTCTTATAATTTTGCGCCACGTCAGCCACAAGGCGGGGCTTCTTCACCGCGAAGGACTTCCCGGATGCAGGCCGGCTTTCCGTAATGAAGAACAACACGAGAATGACGGAAAGCAGCGAAGCGAAAGCCAGCGTGACGAAAATTTCAAATAAATAATGACTGAAGAAAAAACCGCCTACAATGCCGCCGACCGCGACCGATAAATTGGAAGTCCAATATGTAATGCCGTATATAAACCGCCGGTGCTGCGGCGGGGTAACGTCGATCAGCATCGCGGTCGAGGCTGGATCCGACAAGCCGGAACAGATGCTGCCCAGCATCATCATCGCCATCGTGATCCAGGCAGCCGTGACCGGGGGAATCGCTCCTGGAATATTGGCTAGAGCCATCGACGTGATGGCGGCAAGGCGCAACACCTCTGCGAAAGCGATTACTTTTTTTCGTCCTGCGATATCCGCGAAGTAACCGCCGTAGAAACCGGCAAAAAAACCGACGGCGACGTTGATCATGATCAGCGCTCCGGTTAAGCCGCTTCCCAGTCGCTCTGCCGAATAAATTGCCATAAACGGATAAACCATGCCGCCGATCACATCGGAAATAAACTTTTCAAGCAGCCGAATCTTGACGTTGGGATGAAAATCTTTGAATTTCATTGCAGCAGATCCTCTCGAAGAAATAATGATAGCGCCAGCAAAATGTTTCTGTAAAATAACATTTCATAATTAATGGACAATGATGAAATTATACTTCATGGACGGCCGTTTGTCAGTACTTTGTCCAACAAGGGGAAAGGAATTTTTCTGGACAAGCGTTGGGCGCCATGCAGCGTCAAGAAATGTGTTCGAGACAAGGGCGGAGTCTCGTCATTTTCAAGTTGTCCGTTCCATAGTATAATGAGAACAACAAGTCTACCGGACAGCTAGAGACGCCGCATAAATAATGCAGCGTCTTTTTTTGCACGCAGGGTTTGGCTTGCGACGGAGGGCGAATGATGAAGGAATATCGGTCGAAGGCCGATTATTTTGTTGGGCCGCGCATCATCGGATGCTATTCGCTCCCAAAAGAAACGGCAAAACAGCCCCGCAGACGAACGCATACCCGCACACCCAGGCATCCAGAGGATGAAGTGGGGGACACGCTCGCAAACACGAAGCTTATAAACTTTAGCAGCTGATTATTTTCATCGACGGATTGATCCAGGGTGCCGAAGAAGGGGAGTTTGCTCGGGGGAACAGCTTTTTTTTCTTAGCGTAATACCGGTGTATCTCGCTGAGATAGTATAGCGCGCTCGGGAACATGCCCGGGTCGAAATCGGCGATAAGCGTTTTGAACGGATGCAGCAATCGGTGAATTCTTGGCTCCAATGCAGTTCCCGTTTTCCGAAGCCGGACCGACATATAATGCCGTGATTCATTTCCAAGCAGCGAAGCGTACATTTTATTTTTTTGAAGCTGTATGTTTTGGATGGTTGATAGTGACAGCAAGAGGTTGGTTATTCCTGTGCCGATCGCCGGATGGATACCTCGGTTCCGTTTCACCGCAATGAGCCATTGGACATATTGCTCCATAAAATGGACCATGGCCAAATCCAGCGCGGTATCGGCTTGCATCAGTTTTTGAAAAACGCTCTGCTGACGGCTTGTATGTTCCATGATGCTTATTCCCCATCATTATTTTGTGATTTTAACGCGCTTATGGTTTCCAGCTTGCGAAGCAGGAACAGCTCTTTGAACATCAGCGTCTCCATGATTCGGCCAATCGTCACATTGAACGTAATAATCTGGTCATTCGTAGGATCTGTCGGGAAATTCAAATGTTTGCCAACAAACGCCTGAACATTTTCCGCTTCAGCATTCACGAGGTGAGCGATAGCCATTTCTTCAAGAGCGATGGATTCTAACAAATCAATGCCCGCTTCTTCAAGGCTGGGCCTGTTTTTTCCACTTGGTATTTCCGGCATACCCATGGCGCATTCCCTCTTTTCGATTGAACCTAAGTTTATTGTATGACGTATATGGAAATTGGTTAATTTTATGAACCGTTGTACTTGCCTGCCGCACACCCAAATTCATATTTATTAAAATACCGACATAATGACAAGCCGCCTAATACATAATGATATTCCACGATGCGCACGGATTGTATAAACTATGGTTAATTTCTTCGGCTTGCGTTTCAATTCCTACAATAATAATAGAAGGGAAAGATTATCGATGAGGATTTTGCTGCTCGATCTGGATTCCTTGAGACCGGACCATCTCGGATGCTACGGATATCACCGCAATACGTCGCCTCATATCGATCAAGTAGCCGAACAAGGCGTCACGTTTACCAATTATTATACGTCCGATGCGCCATGTTTCCCGTCGCGCACTGCGCTGATGACGGGCCGTTTCGGCATACATAACGGAGTGGTCGGGCATGGCGGCACAGCGGCCGATGTAAGGCATGACGGTCCCGAACGGAAGTTCAGAGATTTGACTGGCCGCGAGTGCTTGCCGATGCTGCTTCGGAACGCCGGATTCAAAACTTCGCTGATCAGCCCGTTCGCTGAGCGGCATGCAGCCTGGACGTTTAATGCCGGATTTAACGAAATATTCAACACCGGCCTAGGGGGAATGGAGTCTGCGGAAGTCGTGACCCCCGTCGTTACCGAGTGGATCCGCAATAACGCTGCGCAAGATAATTGGTTCCTTTATGTGAATTACTGGGATGCTCATACGCCATACCGAGCACCGCTTTCGTATGGCAACCCGTTCGAGAACGATCCGCTACCGGCTTGGATTACGGCGGAAGTGTTGGAACGGCATAAGCAAAAGGTCGGTCCGCATAGCGCCAGCGAAATTAATATGTACAATAACCGCACGCTACCGAAGTTTCCTCGGCATCCTGGCGAAATCAAAGATGAATCGGGCTTGCGTCAAATGATTGACGGTTATGATACGGCGATCCGTTATATCGACGATCAGATCGGAGCCATCTTTGCCTTGCTCGAAGAGGCCGGCGTCATGGATGAAGTCGCGATTATCATTACCGCCGATCACGGCGAGAACCAGGGCGAGCTTGGCATTTACGGCGAACATGGCACGGCCGATCAGGGAACGTGCCGGATTCCGATGATTATCCGTTGGCCGGGGGCAGAGCAAGGTCATGTCGATCACGGTCTGCATTACCATCTCGATCTCGGACCGACGCTTGCGGAATTGTTCCAGCGTCCTCCGATGAAAAGCTGGGACGGGCAAAGCTACGCGCCCGCAATCCTGGAAGGAAAGGAATGCGGGCGCGAGGCGCTTGTCGTATCGCAATGCGCCCATGTATGCCAGCGCAGCGTCCGATTCGGCGATTGGCTGTATATTCGCACTTATCATGACGGATATCATTTGTTCGATAAAGAAATGCTGTTTAATATCAAAGAAGACCCGCATGAACAGGTGAACTTGGCTCAGGAACGACGGGATGTGTGCATGGAAGCGGTGTACCGGTTAAACGATTGGCACGACGACATGATGAATTCAATGAAGCATGACGTCGACCCGCTCTGGACGGTCATGAAAGAAGGGGGACCGTTCCACGCCAAGGGGCATTTAAAGAAGTACGCCGAATGGCTGGAAGCGTCGGGTAGAGGGCATGCGATTGAGGAACTGGCGCGTCGCCATCCGGCCGAATGGGCATAAAAAGTAGATCAGGGAACGATTCGTGCGCACGCAGCCTAAAGGATGCGGGCAAGCGGGACGTTCCCTTTTTTTGAGTGCTGGACGAACACGGAGGATTAAATGTAATAAATCTAGACATTCGGGTATGTACATTCGCACCATCGCCATGTATAATGCAATTAATCATACTAAACTTATGTGAAATATGTGCATTTATTATCCGTTCCAGGTAACGGCACCGCACATACATAAGGAACGATAGGGGAGAACTTGTTGACCCGCGAGGTGACAAGTTTTTTTCGTCAGAACATCGATCGGTTCAAATCGTGTTTTATTACGATTACTAATAGAACCTATAAAATCATATGATTTGATCCGATCTGATAGTTGTGATAGTTTCAAGAAAGCGAATATGCAGAATGACTACGTGGGGTGGATATTGTTGGAACTTCAAGTAACGAACAGTCCTTTTAATCAAGAACAGGTCGAATTGTTGAATCGGCTGCTGCCTACTTTGTCGGAATCGCAGCGCAATTGGCTGAGCGGATATTTGACAGCGCTCCAGGGAGCGGCGGGGTCTGCCGCAGGTTCTGCGCCGTCAGCCGTTCCGGCGGCGGATGCGCCGGCTGTCGCTCCGGAAGTGACGGTTCTCTTCGGATCTCAAACCGGCAACTCGCAGGGGCTGGCGAAGAAGGTTACCAAAAAGCTGGAGGAACGCGGCTGCCAAGTGACGATCGCGTCGATGAAAGATTTTAAGCCGAACAATCTGAAGAAAGTTCACAACCTCTTGATCATCGTAAGTACGCACGGAGATGGAGAGCCGCCGGATAACGCCGTTACCTTCTACGAGTTTCTGCACAGCAAGAGGGCGCCGCAACTGGAAGAACTGCGCTATTCCGTACTTGCGCTCGGCGATACGTCTTATGAATTCTTTTGCCAGACGGGCAAAGATTTCGACAAACGTCTGGAAGACTTGGGCGGCAAACGGCTCGTTTCCCGCGCCGATTGCGATGTAGATTTTGAAGAAACGGCCGGCGAGTGGATGAATCAGGTCGTGAATGCATTGAGCCAGGCATCGGCGGCTCCGGCAACAGCAACTGCCGTAGCTAATGCCGTAACCGGCGGGACGGAGTCGGAATATTCGAGGTCGAATCCGTTTCAGGCGGAAGTTCTGGATAATTTGAACTTGAACGGACGCGGATCCGACCGGGAAACAAGGCATATCGAAATTTCTCTGGAAGGATCGAATCTCCAGTATGAACCGGGCGATAGCTTGGGGGTATATCCGGAAAACCATCCGCGCCTCGTTGATAAATTGATCGAAACGATGGGCTGGAAAGCGGATGAGCCGGTTCCCGTCAACAAAAACGGCGATCAACGGCCTTTGCGCGAAGCGCTGCTCCGCCATTACGAAATTACCGTGCTGACGAAACCGCTGCTCGAACAAGCGGCAAAGCTGACCTCCAGCAAAAAGCTTCAAGAGCTGCTTGAGGCTGGACGCGAGCAAGATTTGAAATCATATATCCATGACCGCGATTTGCTGGATTTGGTGCAGGAATTTGCGCTGAAAGGGGCTTCGGCCGCCGAGTTCGTCGCGATTCTTCGCAAGCTGCCGGCACGCTTGTACTCGATTTCGAGTTCGCCGAAAGCGACGCCGAACGAGGTTCATCTCACGGTTCGCGCGGTGCGTTACGAGGCTCATGGACGCGAACGCTATGGCGTCTGCTCCGTTCATCTGGCCGAACGCACCGAGTCGGGAACGGCGCTGCCGGTGTTCATTCAACATAATCCGAATTTCAAGCTGCCGGCGAGCGCCGACGCGCCAATCATTATGATCGGGCCCGGCACCGGGGTTGCACCGTTCCGTGCTTTTCTTGCCGAGAGGGAAGAGACCGGCGCCGAGGGCAAGTCGTGGCTGTTCTTCGGCGATCAGCACTTCTCCACCGATTTTCTGTATCAGACCGAATGGCAGCGCTGGCTTAAGGACGGCGTGCTGACTCGCATGGATGTCGCGTTCTCGCGCGATACCGATAAGAAGGTCTATGTACAGCATCGCATGATGGAAAAGAGCCGCGAGTTCTATCAGTGGCTGCAGGAAGGCGCTTATGTCTACATCTGCGGCGACGAGAAGAAAATGGCGCATGACGTTCATGCGGCGCTTGCCGCCATCCTCGAACAAGAGGGCGGCATGAGCGCGGCGCAAGCAGCGGAATACTTAAGCCGTATGCAACAGGACAACCGTTATCAGCGGGACGTCTACTAAGCACAAGTCCCGAAGATCGCGAGAGGAGATAGCCAGCATGTCAGATAATAATTTGCTTTCACCGAACAGTGCGCCGCACAGCGACGTAGAAGATATTAAACGCCGAAGCAATTACTTGCGGGGGAGCCTCAAGGAAACGCTTGAGGACCGAATTACCGGTTCCATCCCCGAAGACGATAACCGGCTTATGAAGTTTCACGGAAGTTACATGCAGGACGACCGGGATCTTCGCAACGAGCGCCAAAAGCAAAAACTTGAGCCGGCGTATCAGTTCATGCTGCGCGTACGCGCAGCCGGCGGGGTTGTAACCCCGGATCAATGGCTGATGATGGATCGGATCGCCCAGAAGTATGCGAACGGTACGATTCGATTGACGACAAGACAGTCGTTCCAATTGCACGGTGTGCTCAAGTGGAACATGAAACAGACGATCAAGGAAGTGAACGAGGCGCTGCTCAGCACGCTAGCCGCCTGCGGCGACGTGAACCGCAACGTGATGTGCAATCCGAACCCGCACCAGTCGGATGTGCATGCCGAAGTCTACGAGTGGGCTTCCCGCGTAAGCAAGCATCTTGATCCGCATACGCGCGCGTATCACGAGATTTGGCTCGACGAAGAGAAAGTAATCGACAGCCGCGACAACGAAGTACAGGAGCCGATTTACGGGCCGGTCTACTTGCCGCGTAAGTTCAAGATCGGCATAGCCGTCCCTCCTTCGAACGACGTGGATGTGTTCTCCCAAGACTTGGGGTTCATCGCCATTGTCGAAGACGGGCGATTGCAAGGCTTCAACGTGACGGTAGGCGGCGGCATGGGAATGTCTCACGGTGATCCGAAGACGTACCCGCAAGTGGCGCAGGTGATCGGTTTTATTACACCGGAGCAAGTTACCGACTTAGCGGAGAAGACGGTCACTATCCAGCGGGACTACGGCGACCGTTCCGTTCGGAAGCATGCGCGTTTCAAATACACGATCGACGATCGCGGCATCGACTGGTTCATTGGCGAATTGCATGCACGTCTCGGTTGGAAGCTGGAAGCGCCGCGCCCGTATCATTTCGATTCGAACGGCGACCGCTACGGCTGGGTGAAGGGCAGCAACAATAAATGGCATTTGACGTTGTTCATTCAAAACGGCCGCGTGAAAGACGAGGGTCAGCATCAGCTGATGACCGGGTTGCGTGAGATTGCCAAAATCCATAACGGCGACTTCCGTCTGACCGCGAACCAGAACCTCATTATCGGCAGCGTGAGCACGCAGCAAAAGAAAAAGATCGACGAACTGGCCAAGAAATTCGGACTGACCGACGGCGTTGAAAATTCGGCGCTGCGCCAAAATTCCATGGCTTGCGTCGCGCTTCCGACCTGTGGACTGGCGATGGCCGAATCGGAGCGTTACTTGCCAGAGCTGTTGTCCAAAATCGAGCCGATGCTTGAAGAAGTCGGACTGCGAGACGAGGACATCGTCATCCGCATGACCGGCTGTCCGAACGGCTGCGCACGTCCGTTTCTGGCCGAAATCGCATTCGTGGGCAAGGCGCCCGGCAAATACAATATGTATTTGGGCGGCGGGTTTGCCGGCGAGCGGTTGAATAAGCTGTACAAGGAAAACATCGGCGAGCAGGAAATATTGGATTCCTTGAAGCCGATGCTCGCTCAGTATGCGAAAGAGCGGCGCGACGGTGAGCACTTCGGCGATTTCGTCATCCGTGCCGGCCACATCAAGGAAGTTCGTGCGGGGCAAGACTTCCATGCATAAAACAAATTAGAGGTTTCGGAGAAAACCGAAGTGCACCTTGCGAGAGGAGCATTTCGGTTTTTTATCGTTCATCCAGAAAAGCCCGCCGTGGAGAGTTAAGGTAATGTTAAGATAATCTTATACATTGTTGATGCAAGGGTTTTACTTTTGCTTAACCTTTTCAGAGTACACTGGAAGAAGTGGCGCACAACAATGAAATGAACGAGGGGAACCTATGAACCTGATACACATAGTAGAACGATTGTTCGAACAATACGGTTATTTCGTGCTGTTGATCGGACTTCCTTTGGATTTTATCGTGCTGCCCATTCCACCGGGCAACAGTACTTTGACCTATACCGGTTATTTAGCGTATAAAGGCATAATGGATATAGTGCCTGCAATCTTAGCGGCTTTGACGGGAGCGATCTTGGGCGTCACGATCACGTACGGTATCGGTTATAAGCTGGGCATGCCGCTGATCGACCGGTACGGCAAGTGGCTATCGGTGAAGCCGTCCCTGGTGCAGAAAACGCGCCTTTATTACGACAAATACGGAAACAAACTGCTGCTCATCAGCTTTTTTATTCCCGGAATCCGGCAATTTATCGGGTATTTCATAGGGATCATACGCGTTCCGTTTCGTACGGTCGTTATTTATGCATATTTGGGCACTTGCTTGTGGGTTATGGATTTCTTTGCCATCGGATATGTTTTCGGGGAACAGTGGCATTATGTCTTCAGCCTTGTAGAACAATATTTAAAGATTTTGTTTATCGTAGCAGGATGCATATTGACTGGATTTTTCATGATGAAATGGTGGAATCGATCCAAATCATGATTCCATCGGCAGCGTCGTCAAGCAGTGCCGCAGTGTGATTTACCAAAACGACATTGCGCTAGGGACGTTAGTGACGCAGGTTTTTCATGACCATACAAGCTTACGCATACCTAGACCGCCGCGAATTTACGCGATCCGCGAAACGGATCCGGTCCATATCGCACAAGCCATCATCCATTCCAATCCGGCGGAGAGCGAAGCTTGGATACACCGAAGCAACGAGGGCAACCAGAGCAACGAGCACTGCATGACATGACTTATGGCCGCTTCTTGGCGTTGTCTAATTTCACCGATCGATGGTATAATGTTGCATATTCGTATTGATGGAGGAATGAGTGCGTTGATGATGATGTCCGTATTTTTGACAGCGGTTATCGGTTGATAATCAACTGAATAACACGATTTGCATGAGAGGGCCCAAACGCATGTTTCCCGGGCTCAGCTTTCCGTTGCTTGTTTCATGCGGTCGGCAGTCAATGAACGGTATATTCAATCACGCTCTTTTCCGGGCTTGCTAAACGGCAATGCCTTGTTTGGTCGCATAGGAGACGCGAATGAACTTTGTTCATTTGCGTTTTTTTTATGCCCAAAATATCAAATACGAAGGAGTATATACGCTATGAAACGATACATTGCAACCGTATTGCCGGGGTTGGAACAGGTGTTGGCACATGAAATTCGGGCGAAACTCGCCGGTGCGCATATTGAATTCACGGAGCGGGGCAAAGTTTATTTTGCCTCGGGACTGCCCGAAGAAGCGCTCATGGTGCTGAGGACGGCGGATAATTTGTACCAATGGATTCATCGTTTCCAGGTTGGCCTGCATAAGCTGCATTTGGCCGGAATCGAGCAGGAAATCTCCCGTTTGGACTTATCTTGGATCAAGGCGAATCGTATAGGCACGACCCGTTTTAAAGTCAACGCAAGCCGCGTCGGCAAGCATACGTATTCCCGTTTCGAGGCAGCGGAAGCGGCGGCACGGGGAATTGGGAAGCGTAACTCCCGTTTTCGACCCTGCGAAACCGGGATGCACGAAGTGGAATTCCGGATGGATGTTCAGCATGACGAAGCTGTGCTCGCCGTAAGACTGACCGACGCCTCGTATCGATTCCGGGGAGAGGAGCGAAGATTCACTCAGGCCGCACTGCGCCCCACGGTGGCTCATGCGCTTGTGTGGCTGTCCGATCCTCAAAGGAGCGACGTATTCATTGACCCGTGCTGCGGCTCTGGGACGATCATGTCCGAGCGTCTCACCTACCCGTACCTTCGAGTGGAGGGCGGCGATTTATCCAGAGAAGCCGTGGCCAGCGCTGCGGAAAACATCGGCCATTGCGAGAGGGCCAAAATCCATCATTGGAACGCCCGGAGTCTGCCGATCGATGCCGGTTGCGTCGACAAAATCGTCACCAACTTGCCGTTCGGCAAGCAAATCGCTGCGAACGAAGACATACTCGAGCTGTATCTCGAATTATTCGGTGAGATGAAACGGGTGCTGAAAATGGACGGCAGCGCAATTTGCTTAACCGATGCGGAAGCTGCACTACAATCCGCCGCAGAGCGTGCCGAGCTGGACTGCTCCAAAACGATGACGCTCCATTTAAAGGGGCTTCATCCGGCGCTGTTTGTGCTGAGAAAGCAATCGTGATTTACACGAGGGAACAAATAGCGATACAAAAAGCCTTTGGACATCGTCCATAGGCTTTTTTTTGAACCATTTTACAGCCTTATAGGGTTTGACGTGTACCATGAGGGCACTACGCTTTCGAAATTGCGGTGATCCTCCAGAATGATGCGGATCCGCGCAAGCATGGAATCGAGTTGGTGCGGTACGACTTTAAGCGTCCAGGTGATGCTGGGGAAGAGGATGATGGCGGTATATAAGGCATACAATTGCCAGAAGTGTTCCGGGATGTTCCCGTCAAAATATCCGTGAATTTGCCCGATGCAAAACGGGATGCTGGCTTCACGGCTAAAATAAGCGATTTTCAAGAAATCGTGATACGGATCGCCCCAGTCAAAGCGGTTAAAATCGATGGCTGCGGCGTACCGGCGGTTATGAACGAGCAGGTTGCTCGCATGAAAGTCGTCATGCTGAAAGCGATTCGGGCGGCCGGCCATCAGCGGGAGGTGATCGTTAATAAAGGCGACGACGGTGTCCTCTTCTGGCAGTTTGATGCCGCAATCCCTGTAACCCGTGAATTGACGGTGGTATTTGGCGGTTTGACGAATGTGCCATGGCTGCAAATCGGCAGCCGCTTCTAATTGGTGCATCAGTCGCAGCTCCCGGCCTGCAGTTAATCCGATGCGGTATTGTTCTTCCTCCGTTAGCGATGGAAGAACGTCGAACGCATCTTCCCCCTCGACGTAACGCAGCACCATATAGCACAGCTCATGAGGTTCCATCGTCCCGAACGCGATTGGCTCCGAAGTTTTCACACCCAACGCGTACACGTGCCGAACCGCCTCAAACTCGCCCCGTTTGCGTTCGAGCTGTTTCAATGGAGCGGTGCGAAGCACGTAAACGGGAGTTTCGCTTGACGACTCGTATATCAAGTATTTCCCGTCAAATGAATAACCTTTGTGAATTTTTGAAACGGCTGTTGCTTGACGCAAGCACTCAACGTAATCCTGAATAACGGATAATTGGATCGCGTCTTCTTCCGGCATTCGCTCTCTCCTTTCGTAACACGTGCTTTGAAGACAAGGAAAGGAAGGTGCTTGTGAACACCTTCCTGCTCGCACATTATACCATATACTGGGGTTTGGTCAATAGAATCCTTCCAAGCTATCACCAGCTCATCAGTTGAATGTGGGTTATGATTTACCGGCGTATTTGGTAAAATGGCAAAGAGTGGATTAACATAATACGCGAATGAAAGGAGTTGCCTATGACCGTCTATGTACCGTTTGTAGTCGTGATCGCATTGTTGGTAGGGGTCGGATGGTTGTTTATTAGGCATACCGGATCGGATCGACAACGGAGCGGCAGCAGCAGCCTATTGCGATGGACCGGTTACGGGCTCATTGCCGTGGCTGTACTCCTTATCGCATTTGGAATATGGCAGCATGTCCAATGGGAAAATCACAGCCGCGGGCACTAGTTCATCCGTTGGGGCATAACTATGGAGCGCGTAGGGTAGCTCAGAGTAATAAGCAGTATCCGGAAGCCAACAAAAATCATTGATTCGATTTCATTTATAGGAATATAATGAGGTGTCGCGGGAGGTGATCTGGTGGAGAAATATCAAACCTTGATTGGCGTCGTTTTGGAAAAATTGGACCAAACGTACAAGGACTTAACGTTTAATTATCACGGTCTGGATGGCGTCCTGCAAACGCATACGGAGGAAGAGCGGCAAAACACGCCTGAATTACTCACGATAAACGAGCTGCGGCAAGTTTACGATGAGCTCATACGATGCTTGGAACATCGGCTCCCGGGAATTAAAGACTGAATGAAGCGCCGCTATTCAATGATTCCATTTAAATAAGGTTATTGGAGGGATGCGAATGGGGATTCTCGATGGCTTAATGGGAAATGCGTCGGAAGTCACTATTGCCGATGTACAGAAGGAATACGGAAAAATTTTGGCGAGAACGGAAAAAATAGAAAAGGCGTATAAATTGATCCGCGATATGTTCATTTTCACGGACAAGCGGCTCATTCTCGTTGACAGGCAAGGGTTAACGGGAAGAAAAGTCGAGTATCATTCGATCCCTTATCGAGCTATTACGCATTTCAGCATTGAGACGGCGGGACATTTCGATTTGGATGCGGAACTAAAAATTTACATCTCCGGTAGCGGCGTGCCGCTTGTGAAAAAGTTCAACAAGAGCCTCGATATTTATGAGCTGCAGAGTGTTCTTGCCGAGTTCGCGGCAAAATAAAAGTTCGGCGAACGATCCCATAGCCGCGTCTTTGATATGGAAGTTGGACGGCCTGGCCACGCCGTTCGAACGTGAAAGGGGAGGGAACCATCGCTAGGTGATGGTTTTTTTTCGTTGGCAAGGAAGGAACAGTAAATGATTGTAAATAGTCTATTTACAAACCGATGGTCGGTATGTATAATGAGGAACAAGAGGTGATTGGAGTGAAACAGGAAGAACGCAGGCAAAAAACAATAGAGCTTCTCCTTCAGACCGTGAAGAAGCTCATTGCCGAGAAAGGCTGCGAGTCGATAACGATGAAGCATATTATGGAAGAGTCCGGCTTATCAAAGGGTGCAATATTTCATTATGTGGACAGCAAAGAGGAATTGTTCGCCAAAGTGCTGGAAGAACGGCTTGATCAAATCAATGAACGGTTCGTTCGCAAGGTTCAGGAGAATGGCGATGATGCAATCGGCCCGATGAGCCAAATTACGGCGGGCTTGCCGGAAATCGAGAAGGGGGATGAGATTACGAATCGGGTCATCGCCTATTTGGTCGGCAGAGCCGGACTGCCGGCAGTGAATGAAATTCTTCGCCGGTTTTACGAAGCATCGGTGCTTCGTTCCGTATCCTGGATCGAAGCCGGACAGCGAAAAGGCGTGCTCTCAAGCAAAATCGACGCTGCGAAAACATCGGAGCTGTTCGTGCTTATCTCCTTCGGCATCCGCATCCGCTCGGTGATTGGCGAGAGCGTGAACCTGAATCACTCGTTCCGTTCCGCCGACTATGCGGCGCTCATGGGCGATCTGCTCGGCATAAAATTTGAGAAAGGGGAGCAATGAACATGTCATTCTGGTTGTTCCTGCATGTGCTTGGGGTCATATTGTTTGTCGGCAACATTATGACGGCTGCGTTCTGGAAAGTGAGAGCCGATATCGGAGGCAATGCGGAAGTCATCCACAGCGCCGCCAAAAACGTCATGTTGGCGGACTATTGCTTTACACTGCCGGGACTGCTTCTCATTATCGTCTCCGGCAACGTGATGGCGGTGCAAGCGGGGCATTCCTTCTCCGGATTCAACTGGCTGACGTCTTCGCTGTTCCTGTTTGCGATAACGGGCATCATTTGGCTTGCTGTCTTAATCCCGCTTCAGCGGCGGATGATCCGTTACAGCCGGGAAGCGCTCGGTACAGGCGCGATATCGGCCGACTATAAGCGCGCATCCAAGTCATGGGCCATCTACGGGACGGCAGCGACGCTGCTTCCGATCATTATTCTTTATTTGATGATCAGTCAAAGTATATAATGGGGAGAGAGGCACATGATTCCGTTTATCGTTATGGTTGCAACGTTCCTTGTGCTGTACGGAGCCGGTCTTTCAGGATGGACGTATATGGGTGACTGGCATACATCGCTTCAATACGCCGTCTCCGCCATGCTGCTTATTGCCGCATCCGCTCACTGGGGAAAGCGGAGGCCGGATTTGATCCGGATGGTGCCTCCGTCTTTGCCCAGGCCGGATTGGATTGTGACGTTAACCGGCATTGCCGAAATGGCAGGCGCGCTCCTTCTGTTGTATCCACCCACGGCATCCATCGCTTCCGTTGGTCTGGCCGTGATGCTGATCGCGATGTTTCCTGCCAACGTTCGCGCCGCACGGAACGCGATAACGCTGGGCGGAAGAGCGCCCACGCCGCTTGGCTTAAGAACGGTGCTGCAGCTTGTGTTCATTGCCGCTATTCTGCTCGCAGGCTAACGGAGCGAGCCGGATGACCGATGGTTTCCCGTATAAGAACGGGTCATCCATCGGTCATAAACCGTACAGCGATCGAATATGAAGTATAAGCCGGCCAGTTCGATACCGCATCTTGTGCCTGAATCATGTACTCTGCAACGCATCGACGAAGAGCTCCCGATGACGATCCGATGGTTAGCCTTAGCCAATGAGGAGGATGCTGTGATGGAGAAAGTTCGTTTTTTGATGATCGGTGTCGGAGGAATGGGGAGAAGCCATATTCAGAAGCTGCTGCAAGTGCCGGAAGCGGAAATTGCAGCGCTGGCGGACCCTTCCGAAAAGTCGCTGGAGGAGACGAAACGCAGGTTTCCGCAGCTTGCCGAGGTTCCGGTCTATGCGGATTACCGCCAGGCTCTGGAGCATACGGCAGCGGATGCCGCAGTGATCGTAACGCCGCACAGTCAGCATTACGAGCAGGGGATGGCTTGTCTTGACGCAGGATTACACGTGCTGATGGAGAAGCCTTTTGTCGCGGGCTCGGAGAATGCGCAGCGCATCATTCAACATGCCGAAGCGTGCAAGAAACATTTGGCCGTTGCGTACCAACGCCATGGGTTGGGCCCATTCGTGTACCTTAGAGACTTGGTGCAAAGTGGCGAACTGGGCCGCATTCAATATGTATGCGCTTACCAGGCGCAAAAATGGATGCAGGCAACGGCAGGAACATGGAGACAGGACCCCGCATTGTCTTGCGGCGGACAGCTGAACGACTCCGGCAGCCATCTGCTCGATGTCGTGCTGTGGGTTACCGGACTGGAGCCGCAGTCCGTATCGGCTTGCATCGATAACCGGGGCACTCCGGTCGACATCGATTCTGCGCTGACGGTCCGGTTCAAGGGCGGCGCGTTCGGTACGTTCAACGTCGTCGGCAGCGCCAGCATCGGCCTGTATGAAGACATTACATTCCATGGAGACAAAGGAACGGCAATGTATCGGAACAATACGCTGCTTGTCGCCAGGGAAGGACAAAATCAACCCATTGCGATCACCACAGATGAATTTCCCGCATCCTCTGATCCCGACAAAGACTTCGTCAACCTCATTCTTGGCCGCAAAGAAGAAGCCGCCGCTCCCGCTTCCTGCGGACTTCGCATCGCACGGCTGACGGAGGCTGCTTGGACAAGCGCAGCAAATGCAGGGCAATGGATTTCGCTTTAAACCAAACATGTTACGGAAATGAAGGAGGTTGAATATTCAGCATGTCCAGCAGAGTAGGCGTCAGACTGACGCAAGGTGTTGCGATGGCAAAAGAACCGGAGCAATGGAATGAATGGTTTCATTGGCTGAAAGAGGCAGGATTCGGTTACGTAGACTTGCAGTCGATCACGAAAGAGAATATGACGGCGCTATCCGAGGCCGGTTTATCGCTCGGCAGCTTCGATGCCCGTAAAGTTCCGCAGCTGCTTAGCAGAGATGAGGGCAAACGTAACGAAGCCGTGCGGGAGCTGATCGTCCAGCTGTCCGAAGCGGCCGAACTCGGTGCGACAACATGCTTTATGTGCCTTGTGCCGGAACAAGCGGCGACGCCGCTATCCGAATCGTTCGGCATGTTTTGCGACGTCTTTCCGGCCATTACGGAGCAGGCCGAGCGGCTTGGCATCAAGCTTGTACTTGAGGGTTACCCGGGACCCGCCCCGCATTATCCGACGCTCGGCTGCACGCCGGAGATGCTGCGCGCAATGTTTGCAGCCATTCCTTCGCCGGCGCTGTGCATTAATTATGATCCGTCGCATTTGGTTCGTCTGGGCATTGACCACATCCGTTTCTTGCGCGAATTCGCCGAACGGATCGCCCATGTTCATGCGAAAGATTGTGCCATTTTAGACGAAAACGTCTATTTATTCGGCCGTTCGCAACGTCCGGTGTTTGCAAAAACTGCCAAGTTCAGCGAGGGCCCGTGGCGTTATACGATACCCGGTGAAGGGAGCATCCATTGGCTGACGGTGACATTCGAGCTGGATCAAGCGGGATATCGCGGACCGGTTTGCATCGAGTTGGAAGACCACCGCTATTCAGGGTCTGTGGAGGCGCACCGCAAAGGGTTGACTAATGCGTTAGCCCAGCTTCACATGTTTACATAACCATGACATCATTGATATAGCAATCCGAATATCCGCAGGTTCAGCCATGAGGTTGAACCTTTTCTTTTTGGGGAAAATGGTACTGTCGGGAGGATAACGGTACAGCCTTGATAATCATGATGAAATTGTCAAGCAAACGGCCTTGAATATGATTGAAACGGAAGAGGACCTCAAATATCGGAAAAAGTATGCGTGGGTAATGGAGAAAATAACCCTATATTGGATGAAAAAATGCCGCCCTGGTACGGGGATTAACAAATAGAGGGATATTGACAGTACATCGTGCTTGTCGACGTACAGCCAATATCCCTTTTTCATATTCAGCCGCGTCAGTACGTTTTTAGGGGCTGCACAAACTTTTTGATTAATTCAAATCGCTAACGCCTTTGCTGTTCAGCTTTCCGTCCCAAAATATTAACTTCGCGGTGCCTCCATTTTTTCCCTGATACTGATAAATCGCTTGATGTTCGTTTTGGGAAACGAGTTTACCGAGACCGATCTTCGTGGACACCTGATCGTATGTAGAGTTCAGTTCAACGGAGTCGATCTGCTGCTTGGTCACATATGGCACTTCTTTTGCTCCAGTTGGCGGTGCAGGAATGACTGGCTTGGGCGGAGTCGGCGCTGGAGCGGTCTGTTCAGGAGCAGGCGCTACCGGAGCAGGCGCAGGTGCCGCCGGCGGATTCGTTGTAGGTGGAGTCGTCTCCGGCACATTGTTCGGAGCAGCCGTTGCATCGGTTTGGGGACTGGTGGGGGCTGGGGCTGCGGATTGGTTCGGATTGTCAACAGCCGAGCACCCGACAGCAGTTAATAGTAAAGCCATTGCAATGACAAGTTTTTTCATAAATTTATTCCTCCCCTTGTTGTTATTGTCATCGGATACCTACAACAATAAATGCATCTCACTCTCTTTTATCTCATCCTATCACCTCGCTTATCTTCTATTACGACAAAAATCGTAGAATAGTTTCAAATGATAGTGAACTGCCTCTCGGATGTCAAGCTGAAACGTTTGGTAATTCGAGCCGTTACGCCTTTGTTTGACCGCAAATGAGCAATTTCGCTGCACACTGGAGGACCGTAATGAAAAAGAAGGTGAAGTTCGCAAGATGCTCGACAGGTTGATTGCCAAACTGGGACAGATGATGAATTACGGAACCGAATGGAGTATCTTCGCACTAATGATTGTTGATCAGGCGACCGCTTTGATCTATCATATATAGGATACCGAGGGATTTTCAGGCAGCGGAGATTCGCGCTCAGCTATGCATAACAAGAATGGGGAACAGCTACAGGATGAAGAGAATAGTGAGCAAGGGAGGGAACGAGATGAACCATTTATACGATTTAACCGCCGTTCTACAGGCGCACTACGGTATCGATCCGATTGACGTAACGCCGCAAAAGGGCGGATGGGCCGCTTTAGCGTTTCGAGTGACAAGCCATGAACGACCGTACTTTTTGAAGATGTATGAAAAAAGCAGAGTTTCGACACCCAAATGGACGGCTCTGATCGATGCCTATATGCCGATCATGGGTTGGCTGATGCATCATAGCGGCTTGCAAGGAAAAATTCCCGTGCCTGTTCATACCAAGAATGGCCAGTATAAATGCGAGGACGATCACGGCGTTTATCTGCTTTACGAGTACATTGAAGGAGACACGATCGGCGATCAAGCGTTAAGCGATGAGCAAGTAAGCCAGCTTTCGCAAATGATTGCGGAACTGCACAAGTATGGAGCGGAAATTACCGTGGAAACGCGTGCGATACAAGAAAACTATCACGTGCCGTATTTGCAGCAGTTACGGGATGTGCTGCACCCGGGAAATAAGGATATTCCTGACGATATCGGCTCAGTGCTGCATCCTTTCTCCGCACAGCTTCATGAACGGATCAATACGGTTGAGAAGCTGTCCGCCGTCTTGAAGGACAGTTCGGTGCGCATGGTCTTATGCCATACGGACATACATTACTGGAATCTGATGCAGTCCGGGGAGAAGCTCATATGGATTGATTGGGAAGGGCTGCGGTTAGCGCCGGCGGAGGCGGATCTGATGTTTATGGTGGACAAGCCGTACTACGGTATGTTTTTTAGCGAGTATCGGAAACATCATGTCAATTACGAAGTGAATCTCGAGGCGCTGCAGTTTTACCAAGGGAGACGGAAACTGGAGGATATATGGGAATTCATCGAGCAGCTATTATTCGACGACCAAGATGCGCAAGACCGTGCGGAAACGTTAGACAGTTTAACGAAAGAGCTCAAGAGCATCGGCGCATAAGGTTGAATTGCAAATTTTTTCTGAAAAATTGGATTTGACATCACCCCATCTTCACGCTAATATTACATAAAATAACAAACGCGAATAATGCGATGATGAGAAGAGTAATTAAGAACCGGCGTTCACAGAGAGCTCCAGCACGGTGAAATGGGGCAGCGGCGTTCTTAACGAAAAAAAACTCGGAGCTTCATATGGAATTGAGCACAGCGCTCAAGGATGGTATGACGGGATCTCCCGTTACAGAGATAGGGTATAAGCGTAATGGCCGTACCCGAAGAGGTGAATATGGCAACATATTCACAAACTGGGGTGGTACCACGGCGCTGACATAAGCTCTCGTCCTCAAGATGACAATCTTGCGGACGGGGGCTTTTTCTAATTATTCCAAAACAGAGGTGAAGAATTATGCATTGGGCTTATAGCATCGCAAACCGTTTAATTGAGCAGCATCCTGACCGCAGTACGTTTGTGTGCGCATCGGGGATCAGCCCGTCAGGGGCTGTACACATCGGCAATTTCAGGGAAATTGTAACGACCTATTTTGTCGTGAGAGCGCTCGAACAGTCGGACCAAAACCTACGATTTATATTTTCGTGGGACGACTTCGACCGGTTCCGGAAAGTTCCCGCCGGGATAGATCCAGCCTTTGAAAAATATATCGGGATGCCTTACTCGGAGGTTCCGTGTCCGTACGGATGTCACGATTCCTACGCGCAGCATTTTGAGAGGCAGTTCGAAAATGCTTTATCGGTGTTTGGCATACAACCGGAGTTTATATACCAGAGCCGGGAGTATCAATCGAAAAGATACAATCCATCCATCCTTCATGTTCTTAGGAAGAGAAAAGAAATTTACGATATCGTCATGGCCTTCAAAACGGGCGATGCCAGCGAGGACGAACGTGATGGTTACTTTCCTGTTCATGTATACTGCGAGGTTTGCCGGAAGGATACGACCACGATTCAATCGTTCGATGAACAAACGGATACGTTGGCGTATAGCTGTCAATGCGGTCGCCAAGACATGCTCTATATCCCCGATGCAACGAACATCAAACTGCAATGGAAACTGGATTGGCCGATGCGTTGGAGCAGAGAAGGCGTGTTGTTCGAGCCTGGAGGCCGCGACCACTCATCGGAGACCGGCAGCTACAATGTAGCCAAGGCCTTATCGGAAATCATTTTCGAGAACGTGCCGCCGGCGTATTTGCCTTACGAATTTATTAGCATCAAAGGCAGTCACACCAAAATGTCCAGTTCTTCCGGACACAACTATACGCCTGACGATCTGCTGAACGTATACAGCCCGGAGCTGATATTGTTCATGTTCGCCAAGTATCAACCGAGCGCCGCTTTTCATATCGGGATGGACGAGGACGTGATCCGGAATTATACGGAATATGAAAGATACCGTGAGGGGTACGATTCCGGCACGTTGAACAGCGAACTCAAGGAAGCGTTGGAATTGTCCATGATGACGACGGAGCCCTGGGGAAAGACGCCGAAATTCAGCCACGTTTCCAGTTTATTGCCGCTGGTTCATTTCGATAGGGCGCTGCTAAAGGACATCTTAACCCGAAACGGCGAGGAGTACTCGATAGAGGAGCTTGAGCCGATCGTCCGACGCGCGGAGCACTGGATTAAGTGCTGGTATCCGCAAAAGCAAGTAGAGGTGAAAGAGTGCGCCGACACCGCCTTTTATAATACGCTAAGTTCGACGGAACGCGGATGGGTGCAAGCATTTTGCGGTTTGCTGAAAAGTTCCGAAGTAGAAGGCGAGCAATTAATGGAACAAATATACGCGATTTGTCATGATGAAGATAAAAAAGTAATGAGATCGAATCAAAAACGTTTATTTACGATCATTTATAATTTGGTCCTAAATCAAAATGAAGGTCCACGCATCCCATGGTTAATTCAAGCAGTCGGCCCCAAGAAGCTGTTGGATCTCATGGAAGTGAGCCCATAAGGAACGAGAAGAAAGGAGCGCATTCGTGTCGTAAGCGGTTGACGCGAGTGCGGTCTTTTTACGTGGGTGGGCATTGAATAGGGGGGGGGCTATTCGCCGGGCCATACGATTGGCAGCACTTTTTGATCGTCGATAATCAATATTTGCTACCCGGCGACTTTTTATTCGTGAAATCGAAAGGCTGTCCCGACTTGGCGGGAAAAGCGAGTGATTGGGTGGCCGATCTGAGAACGCGCGGTACGAGCGATAACAAGAAGCTTTCGGAAAATTTGATCGGCGCCCATCATATCCAAAGGAAGATAAAAAGACAGCAATTCAGAAGAAACCTGCCGATACGTTTCGGTTTATCATAAGATTGCAAGCGATGGACCACCAATCATTTTTGTAAAAGGAGTTGTATTCAGTTTGGATTCGCAACAGGCTGCCGCCAAGGCCCCAAGTCTTTTCCGCAATCGCTTCATACAAACGATTATCATGTCGAACGTTCTGCTGCAGATCGGGATATGGGTGAGGAATTTCGCGATACTGCTCTACGTCGCCGAAAAAACAAACAAAGATCCATACGCGATTTCGCTGATCAGCGTAGTAGAATTTGCGCCGATCTTCCTGTTTTCTTTTATAGGCGGCACGTTCGCCGATCGCTGGAAGCCGAAACGAACGATGGTCTGGTGCGATGTATTATCCGCCGTATCCGTATTCATCGTGCTCTTGACGATTCATTATGGCTCATGGCATTCCGTTTATTTTGTAACGTTCATTTCGGCTATATTGTCGCAGTTCTCGCAGCCATCGGGCATGCGTTTGTTCAAACAGCACGTACCGGAGCAGCAGATGCAGCAAGGTATGGCTTTGTTCCAATCACTGATGGCGATATTTTTGGTGCTCGGTCCCATGCTTGGAACTTATGTATACACCAACCTCGGGCTTGAAATTTCCATCGCTTTTATGGGCTGTATTTTTCTGCTGTCCGCCCTGGTCCTCGTCCGCCTTCCCAAGGATAAAGACGAGCCTCGAACGGAAGCGGGGAAAGGTCAATTTCGTAAAGAGTTTATTGAAGGTTTTCGTTATGTATGGCAAAGTCAGGTGCTGAGGGTGCTTGGCCTCGCATTCATCCTCGCGGGTCTTGCTGTAGGCCTTGCTCACACGCTCAACCTGTTCATCGTGACCGAGAAGCTGGGGAAACCGGAGCAGTTTTTGCAATATATACTAATGGTGAACGGAGCGGCTATGCTGATCGGAGGCGGAGTGGTCGCGGTATTCTCAAAACGAGTCGCGCCGCAGCTTTTGCTGGCGATCGGAATGCTTGTCAGCGCCATTTGCACGGTCATTGTCGGATATTCAACCATGGTTCCTGTAACGCTTGCCGCACAGTTTGTGAACGGACTTGCATTCCCATGCATCCACATCGGGATTAGCACGATGATCTTGAAATGGTCGCACGAATCGATCGTCGGAAGGGTGAACGGTGTACTTAATCCGATGTTTATGGGGATGATGGTCATATCCATGTCGTTTGCCGGGGTGCTAAAGGGAGCGTTTCCGCTTGAATCCATCTTTACCGTTGCCGGATGTCTGTTTACGATCGGGGCGCTGACGATGGTACCGATCATGAAGTACAAGTCTCCGGAAGCGAAGAACTTGTCTTTGCCTACACAAGAAAGCCATGCCTAAGCGAGCAATAAATAGCTTCAGTGTTCAATGCATTATGCGGAAACATTGCCAAGCCCTGATTTCTTTCAGGGCTTTTGTTCGCGTTGATTACGCGTTATGATATCCGAAGTAGGCCTGCATGCGACGGTCGAAGCGTTATTATTAAAAGAGGGCTTGACTAACGCCTAAAATTGGCAGTAAGGGAGCTGTGATTCATGAGCATTAAATTTGGCGCGAAAATTGGCGAAGGAAAGGGCTCCGAAGTATTTGAATGGGAGAATGAGCACAAAATAGTAAAGCTGGCCAAACCGAATACTAATCGTTATTCCATCAATCTGGAATATGAAAATTCTCGTCTTGCATGGCAGCACGGACTGCCTGTTCCTCGCCCTTTTGCTGTCGTAGATATCGACGGGCGTCCGGGTATCGTTTTTGAGCGCGTTTACGGGGAGCCGCTAATGAAGCGTTTCATGAATCAAATTGTGAACCGTTCGTTTTCGGGGGAAGATGCCTTATCCACGGGTGAAAATGATTTTGTACGAATTACGGCGCGAATATTATACGATATTCATCAAAGATCCAACGTGCCATTGCCTTCGCAAAGACACATCATAAAGCGCGCGATAGAGAGTGCCGCTTACTTAACGGCGGATGAGAAGAGTGCTGTCCTTGCGATTCTAGATGCTTTGCCCGAAAAGAAACAATTATGTCATGGCGATCCGAATCCAGGAAATATTTTGATTCGCGACGGGAAGGGGATTGTGATTGATTGGGTCTGCGCAGCAACCGGTAATCCGGAAGCCGACCTCGCTGAATACATAATCATGATCAGATACGCGGTACTTTTGTCGTATTTCCCCAAGTTGCCGGGCGAAGCGGTGGCGTATTTTGACACGATCAGAGAATCGATCGTTACAATATTTATGGATGAATACTCGAAAATGAGCGGTACGACGTACGATGACATCGATGCATGGATTGCTCCGATCGCCGCACGCAAGCTGACCGCGGATGTATGCGAGGCGGAAAGGAATTTGCTTCTTCACGAGATCAGAAGAAGGCTTTAGCGATAGAATGCGGTAACGGCGAGCAAAGAATGGGTTATTTACATCATCATGATTATTCTGTGTCAGAGAGGGGAATATGATGAGTTGGATCGTAAGTCAACCATACTTTAAAATAGAGAGAGAACTTAACGGTCTCGAGCAAAAAATAGTTGTGCAATGCAGAACCATGTACTTATATCCAGATAAAATTGTTACCCGATTTCGAACGTTTTCCTTCGACGAAGTGTTCGATATTTCTTATCGGCATATCGGAGACAAGGAAGGTTTTCTATATTTGCATACAAATCAAGGCGTTTATCCGTACATCATTAAGGATAATCCAGAAAACTTTATTCATTCATTTAACGTCCATAAGAATAAATGGTGAGGGATTCATGTGGAAACCTCAGGATCGCGGCCCAACCGTTTCCATGGAGAAATTAAGTCATAGGAACGCATGTTGAAAGCGTGTACAATATACGTGTATACATTATGCAATCGCTTACCTACAGCGATTAATAGCTCGCTTGGAAAGGTTGGATTCCTATGATCCGCAAAAATAAAAAAACTTATATCCATCGTCTTACATCCGCTATTTGCGCCGCGCTCCTTGTGTCCAGCATTGTTGCCGCCGTCCCTGCTGCCGCACGCGAGAGCTCTTTTACGCGCGGTGGCGTAGGTCCGCTCTACTGGAGCACCTATGAATATCAATACACGAAGGACGCTCCTATGGATGAAGGCGAGTGGAAAAAAAATATCGATTGGATTGCCTCCGACTACAAGTCGTCCGGCTACGATATGATCGTATCTGACGGTTGGATTGAAGGAGCTCAGCAAACGAATGAGAACGGTTACATTATATCGCATAACGACGGATGGAAGCATGATTGGGCGTATTGGGCCGATTACATCCAAGGGAAAGGAATGAAGCTCGGCGTCTATTACAACCCGCTATGGGTGACGCGCAGCGCGGCGAACGATTCGTCGAAGACGATCGTCGGCACCACGCATAAAGTTGGTTCCATTGCGTCGTCGAACGACAAATTCAACGATGATTTATATTGGGTAGACGTCACCAAGCCAGGTGCCAAACAATATATCCAAGGCTATGTAAATTACTTTAAGAAGATGGGCGTCAAATATTTGCGCATCGATTTCTTATCTTGGTATGAAACCGGCATCGATAAAGGGAAAACGATCGGTAAAGCGCACGGCGTGGAAAACTACCAAACCGCCATGCGCTGGATGCATGAAGCCGCGGGGGACGACATGGAAATCAGTCTCGTCATGCCTCATTTGGACCGACACGGGGCCAGCGAGCTGCCGTACGGCGATATGGTACGAATTAATGAAGATCTTGCCCACGGCGGTTGGGAAAATTTAAGCGGTCAACGCCAAACATGGAGGAACGGCTGGTCGCAATGGGCCAATCCGTTCCTGGGATTCACCGGTTTCTCGGACATCGCGGGCCGAGGCTCCAATATGATTCTTGATGGGGATTTCCTACGGATGAACACGTTCAAGAACGACGAGGAGCGTAAGACCGCAATCTCGCTGTTTACGCTTGCCGGTTCGCCAATCGCCATTACGGACCAACATTCCACCATTGGATCGACCGGCAAATATTATAAGAACGAGAACATGCTGGCGCTTCATAATCAAGGATTCGTAGGCAAGCCGTTTTATTACAATGGCAACCCTTACAGCAAAGATTTTTATTCCCGCGACTCGGAACGTTGGCTAGGCCAACTGCCGGACGGGACTTGGGTCGTGGGGTTATTTAACCGCTCCGACCAGACGGCTACCCGTAAGATCGACTATATCAAACACTTGGGTCTGAGCGGAGCCGCGTCAACGAAGGAATTGTGGAAAAACCGGCAGCTAGGCGCAATGTCCGCATACGAGCCGTCTTTGCCGGCACACGCGACAAGCGTCGTTCAAATTACCCCGAACGGTTCGCACGTACGCTATCAGACGGAAGTGGCGACATGGCTCGGCGGAACGAATTTTAACAACAACCATAGCGGCTACAATGGCTTCGGTTTCGTCGACGGACTTGGTAAGGTTGGCGCGAAACTTGTCGTCGCGGTGCAAGCGCCGGCCGACGGCACTTACAGCATAAGCTATCGATACGGTAATGCAACAGGCGCTGCAAGCACGCTGCAAGTCAGCGTAGCTGATGAGCAAGGCCGCGTCGTGCAGCCGGGCAAAACGGTTTCGTTCCCGAATGCTGCCAGCTGGAACACATGGAAGAGCAAGCTGGACACCGTGAAGCTGCATCAAGGCGTCAACCTGTTGACACTCGAGCGAACGGCTTCCGACCACGGAGCGATTAATCTTGACTACGTCGAACTGCGAAATGTCCGTTAAAGAGCCCAACAGTGCAATCCCATTCTCGGTTGCGCCTCGGTCAAGCATCGCTCCCATTCATACGTATGATCGCTGAGCTAGTGGAGGGTGAAAATTAGAATTATCGATAAGTCTGAGATTCAAACTTTATTCATAATGTTAAATATGGTAATGCTGGACATCTGTTATTAATAGAGCAGATGTCCATTTTTTTTAAATACTAAACGTTAAGGCCGGTTAAAGCATCGAAGCGAGCTGCGTATTCTGTAGAAAGTAAGGGGTAATTCAAAATAATGTAAGCGCTTAATTAAACGGTTCTGAATATTCTATATAGCAGCAGATGACTATTATTTACCAAATCTTTACGACTCTTAAACATTGCGCAAACAATGTCGAATTATGCTTATTTATGTCTGAAGTATTTTGATGATGGGACGAGCAGAAAATCGGAGGTAGAACACATGAAAAGAATGACAAAAATTACATTGGCCGTAAGTATGGCACTAGCGGCATCTTCTGTATTGGCGGGCTGCGGCAAGGAAGGTAGCGGGAACGAAGCAGCCGGGCAGAAGAACTTATCCGGCGACTCGTCCGTACCGGCGAAAATCGTGGACACGACGCCCGTTACGCTCAAGTTTGCTGTACATTTGCCGATCAATGATGAGTTCAAACGGCTGTACATCGAGCCTGTCCAGAAGAAGTACCCGCATATTACGCTGGAGCTAATAAGCGCCAGCTCGTTTGCGGCATACGACAAGATGATCGCGGCAGGCGAGCTTCCGGATTTGTATCTCTCGTTTAACGGCAATATGCCCGGGCTCAAGGAGCGTGGCATCAACGAAGACATGACGGCGTTGTTTGAGCGTAATAAGATCGACTTAAACCGATTCCAGTCCAACTTTCTGGACGATATCAAATATGCCGCTACCGAAAAAGGAGAGCTGTACGGCTTGCCGATTGAAACCGGGTTTCATGCGCTGTTTTACAATAAGGAAATTTTCGATAAATTCGGTGTCGCCTACCCAAAAGACGGCATGTTAATGGAGGATGCGCTGGAGACTGCCAGGAAGATGACGCGGCTTCAAGACGGTGTGCAGTACCGCGGCTGGGACATGGGGAGCGTAGTGAGAATGGCGCAGCCGCTCGGCATGGAATATATCGACCGCAAAACACAGAAAGCCATAATGACAAGTGACGGCTGGAAACGCGCTTTCGAAATGGGCAAGCAAATTTATGAGATTCCCGGAAATGCGCCGTCGTCCAGTGCAGACAAGAATGGTACGAAAGGATTCATGACCGATCGATCCATCGCGATGCTGAACCAAACCAACATTTTCTCGCAGCTTAAAGAGGCGGAGAAGACCGGACTCCAGTGGGATGTTGTTCAGCATCCGTTCTACAAGGAGAAGCCGAATACGTACGGCAATTCGACGGTTTACATGGTTGGAGTCGTCCCGACCAGCAAATACAAGGAACAGGCGCTGCAGGTTATGGAAGTGATAACTTCCGACGAAGTGCAGATGAACGTCTCCAAAGCCGGCCGCATCTCGCCGCTCAAAAATGAAGCCGTGCAAAAAGCGTTCGGGCAAGGCGATGAGTCTTTGAAGACCAAAAACGTCGCCGGAATTTTGAAAAGCAAGCCGGTGAAATACCCAATCTACTTATTCCGGGAAATCGCCGAACCTTTAACCGAGAAGAAATTCAATGGATTTTTGTCAGGCAAGGAAGATGTGAATACGACGCTGCGGGAGTTGGACGAGGAAATTAATAAAGCAATTGCGATTGAAAAGAAATAAGCGAAGGGCAGAAAGTAAGTAGTTTTGAAATATAATATATCCGATATGAAACAATATTGCATTTTCAAGCCCGATTCTCCATTGTATGATGGAATTAATCGACCAAAGGGGAAACCGTTTCCACAGCCGCAATCGTTGCGACCGCTGGCCGAAGCCATGTAACTAACGAAAGGGTGAGATTTGCTTGAGATTATCAACGACAACCGGCACGTTCAGCCTCAGATTGGATGGGGGCTACACGCCGTATAAGGAATCAATCCGAAGATTGAAAGCAGCCGGGTACGACGTGCTGGACATTAATTTTTGCCGTGCTTTGACCGGCCAAACCGATCTTGTAAGCGAGAACTGGGAGCAGGTGATGCATGAGCTCAGAGAAGAAGCGGAGAAGCTCGGCATCGTCTTCTCGCAATCGCATCCCGTATTTTTACCGGCCCATCCGAACAATACCACGGCCGAGAAGCTGGAAGTATACGATCAAATGATGCGCCGTTCCATCATCGCCAGCTCTATCCTCGGCGTCAAATGGGCAGTCGTCCATCCGCATGAGGATCGGGCGAAAACGGCACTGGACGTAGAAGCGTGCATTAAAGACAATGTGGAGCATTTCTCGCCGTTCGTGGAGCTTGCCGTCAAGCACAACGTCGGTATCGCTTTCGAGAACATGATCGAGCGGCCGGCGTCCATGCGGCGGTTCGCCAGCCATGCGTCCGAGCTTGCAGCGATTATTGACGTGTGGAATGAGCCGGGAGTGGGGGCATGCTGGGACTTCGGTCATGCGAACTTCCTGTACAAGGATCAGCGTCCTGCGCTTCGCACGCTCGGCAAACGGCTCAAGGCGACGCATGTGAACGATAACTATGGAAGCTCTGATGAGCATATGTTTCCGTT
Source organism: Paenibacillus allorhizosphaerae (assembly GCF_910594985.1). GTDB lineage: Bacteria > Bacillota > Bacilli > Paenibacillales > NBRC-103111 > Paenibacillus_G > Paenibacillus_G allorhizosphaerae. The sequence continues at coordinate 73,225 of NZ_CAJVCE010000003.1, read as the reverse complement.
CCACGGCAATGTCGACTGGCGTTCGCTTTTGCCGGTGCTTGCCGAGATCGGATACGAAGGCGATTTCACATATGAAACTCACAAGGAGTTCAACGGCCTGCCGGAGCCGATTAAAGATCATTTGGCTAAAGTCGGCTATGAAATCGCGCAATACTGCCTCACGTTGGTTCATCCAAAATAACAAATGGTCGTTCGATGGAGAACGAGAGCGTGACGAAAGGCTGCCAACGCATTGGCAGCCTTTTCGCAGTTCGGCTATTCTGTCGGTTCCATCGCTTTTTTCGCTTCGGAAAACTTCTCAAGCCCGCTGTTAATTTCATTTGTGTACAAAAGCGCGTTTTCCTTAAACGTGTTCAGATCGCTCACTTTTTTGCTGTTTATATAATTTAACAAGGCATTCAGCGCCATTTCTTTTCGTGCGATCGCTTCGTTGATATGGCCGCGGCCTTTTGTCGCCAGTTCCTTTAGCTTTCTTGGCAAGTCCTTGGGGACATCGATGGTTTGCAGATGGTTAAAGTGTACGGCGATCGCATCTTTGTATTTTTTGGCATTTTCGTAGTTTTCGGGAGAAGGAACGGGTTCTTTTAAAAATGCGTTTTGAAAAGCGAGGTATCCATTTTCTTCTCCATTCATCTGAGCTGCCAAATCCAGTATCTTTTTCTCGAAATCGGCATAACGCTCACGCTGCGTCTGCGTCATTTCCTGCTGTTCGGTCGCCGAGCCTTCGGCTATTGCCGCTTCCTCGTTGTCGGTTTTCATTGTAGCGCCAGCGACGATGAGTATGATGAATACGGAAATCATGCACGAAATACCGATTAGAACATATTTTTTGAATTCCCCACTTCTTTTGAACAATGCAAAAAGAGCCATGAATATAGAAGCAACGAATCCTAACGAACAGACTCCGAGCAATATCACGAATCCTACCAGGCTCAATGATTGTTTGTAACTTAAATCGGTGTCAGGGATAAAAAAGCTTACGAAGCAGCAAATAATCGCCAATATGGTGCCCCATAACAAAGGTTTTAAAAATTTTCCATTACCCTTAAACGCGGATATAATCGCCATAAATAAGGAAATAATGGCTCCTATACAACTGAATGCAAACACGTACGACATACGTTAGCCCCCTCTAATCTAAGCAAGATTATACCGGACATTTCCAGTTAATAGAAGTAAATATTACTATCCAACGGCTAACCTTTATAGTAATTCAACAATATAAATTTTGAAATATGCAACCGATTCCGTTTAAACTAGAAATATTGGAATCTAATCATAGGGTGTAGATAAAATGAATAAGCAAGTCGAGATTTTAGTCGTTGAGGATGATAATGATATTAATCAATTACTGTGCAACATCATTCGAAATAGCGGGTATTCTCCTCAATCCGCTTTTTCCGGCACAGAAGCCATGATTTATTTGGAGAAGCAGGAATGGGATATGGTATTGCTGGATTTAATGCTTCCCGGAATGACCGGGGAAAAGATTCTTGCAGCAATAAGCGAGCAAAGCTCAGCGCCGGTCATGATTATTTCGGCAAAGATGGAGAAAGAGACGAAAATCGACGCTCTACGAAAGGGTGCGGATGATTATATTACAAAACCTTTTGACATTGAGGAAGTATCTGCGAGAATCGATTCTCTCCTAAGAAGATCCCGACGTGCCGACCAGCCTGCACCAAACAAAGTGATCACCTATAAAGACATTACGATGGATACAGACTCTAAAATCGTAAATGTCAATGGGACGGAAATTAATTTTACGGCACGGGAATACGCAATCTTGCACCTTCTTTTGTCTTCTCCCAAGAAAGTGTTTACGAAAGCAAACCTGTTCGAAAGTGTATGGAAGGAAGTTTTCCACGGGGATGACAATACAATCAATGTTCACATGAGCAATATCAGGAGCAAGCTATCCGCTGCCAATCCTGACGAGGAGTATATAGAAACAATCTGGGGGATGGGGTATCGATTAAAAGCTTAAGCTTTTTTTAAGAACCATCTTAAGCCTTTCTTATGTTTTGCTTCCTACACTAAAAAGTATTATATAAGGAGGTAAAATAAATGGGCGATTATGTTCTAAAAACAAGCGGTTTGTCCAAGCGATACAAAGATCAATTGGCTCTGAATAAGGTGGATCTTTCTATAAAAAAGGGATCCATCTACGGGTTTATCGGGCAAAACGGCGCGGGCAAATCAACATTCATTAGGGTCGTAACCGGCCTTGCTTTTCCAACCAAAGGGAAGCTAGAATTATTCGGATGCAGCAACGAACAGGAGCTTATTCAGGCTAGAAAGCGAATCGGGACGATTATCGAGGGCCCTGCATTGTATCCGCATATGAGTGCCGCTGAAAATCTGGAAGCGCACAGGTTGTTAAAAGGGATTCCCGGGAAAGCCTGCATTGAAAAAACACTTTCTCTTGTTGGACTGCAAGATACAGGAAAAAAGAAGGCGAAAAATTTTTCCCTCGGGATGAAACAACGGCTTGGTCTCGGCATTGCGCTATTAGGAGATCCGGAATTTTTAATTCTTGATGAACCGATCAATGGACTTGACCCCATGGGCGTAGTCGAAATCCGGGAGTTATTGAAAAAGCTGAATCAAGAGTATGGAATTACCATTTTAATTTCAAGCCATATTTTAACGGAACTCCACTTGCTTGCTACGCATTTCGGCATTATTCATAGAGGGCAATTGCTGGAGCAATTAACTGTCAATGAACTTAACGAGAAGTGCCAAAAGTATATCCATATTAATGTGGATAACACGGATAAAGCGGCAGCGGTGATCGAAACTCAGCTCAGGTCTACTCGTTATGAAGTATTGCCTGACGGAACGATAAAACTGTTTGAGCATGTTCATGCCCCAGGTAAAGTATCCAAAACACTGACGGATGAAGGGTTGATTATCGAACAATTCATGCCGATCGGGGAAGATTTGGAAACGTATTTTACCAATCGGATCGGGGGCGGCAAGCATGAGTAATTTGTTGAGATCTGAATTATTTAAACTGAGGAAAGACCGAATTTTTTGGTCATTGGTCATTGGATTAATCGCGGCAGCTGTTTCGTATCTTGTGCTGATCTTCGTTGTTTTGAAAACTCCTTCCGTATCTATAAAAGAGTTATATGCTGCAGTAGGTCTGGAAGGGGGAAACAGCTATATCGTGAAGTTTGTGCCTTGCATTCTTGCAGGTTTCTTTATCTCCAACGAATATTCTATCGGTACAATGAAAAGTATCGGTACTTCCGGTAACGGCAGAATCCGTATTTATTTTGCTAAATTAATCGTATTTTCATTTGGTACTGTAATTATTTCATTATCCTTTCCTATGGGATTGACACTGGTTGGAACTATTTTTTATGGGTTCCATGATATGCCGGGACTCGATTATTTTATTCAGACCGTCGGATTTACCATCCTCTATGCATCGGCCTTTGCGTCGATTATGGCTTTAGCTGCCATCCTATTTACAGATAGCGGCAAGACGATTGGCTTTTTGATCATATTTTTCTCTCTTTTTGATAGTATTATGTACACGTTAGGTCAGAAATTTACTTTAATCGAAACGATCTATAATTATTCTGCCTTTAAACTGGTGTTAGACATTAGCAAATTTAATTTGGGTAGCGGTGATGTGATTAAATTAATGATCGTACCCATCGTAACTTTTGTTATTTTCGGACTTATAGGCGGTTTCGTGTTTCAAAAAAAGGAAATCAAGTAATAAGAAAGCGGGTGAGGATGATGATCTATATTGTATTCATTTCGGTGCTGGTCGCCTTATTTTTTCTCACTCGCTTTTATTTGTTAAAAAAAGAAATAAAAAGTGCGACCAAGCAATTACGTCAGTACAACTCCAAAAAGACCGGTAAGAAAATCGATATGTCCTATTATGATAAAGACTTTGAAGAGCTCGCGGTTGAAATTAATCATCAAATCGATTTCACCGTTCAGGCCAATGCAGAAAAACGGCATAAAGAAAACGAATTGAAACAGGCGATTGCCAATATATCGCATGATATTCGTACACCGATGACCTCGATTTTGGGATATATTCAATTTTTGGAGTCGGATGAGTTACCTTCAGAAACACGAAAGCAGTATATTACGACCATTAAAACTGGGGCGCTCCGATTAAAAGCGTTATTGAAAGACTTTTTTGAATTATCGCTCATCGAATCGGAAGATTATCCGCTAAAGCTGGAAAAAATCAAGCTGAACCAACTGCTTTTGGAAGTATTGGTCGGCTTTTACGATCAATTTAATCATCACAACCTTGAGCCGGAGCTTCAAATTCCAGAGGAAGAGATAAGCATCATAGCTGATCCGTCCGCAGTAAAACGCGTGGTTGAAAATTTAATAAATAATGCCATTAAACACTCCGACGGAAACGTATCGATTAGCCTAGAACAATCGCATTCTTCCGTACAGCTGATCGTCAGCAACGCGGTTAGCCGGTTAAGTGAAAATGATCTTGTATTTCTTTTTGATCGATTTTATAAAGGGGATAAAATAAGATCCGAAAAGGGCACGGGTTTGGGATTATCGATCGCTAAGAGCCTTATGATAAAAATGCAGGGCAAACTGACTTCTGAATTAAAAGATACTAAATTAGTCATGATCTGCGAATGGGACAGATAACGGTCAAATTACGTAGCGCTATAAATAACGTTTTCAAGGAGGAAGTATAGAAATGAAATGGACTGTTCGAATTTTGCAAGGCTTGCTTGGGGTTGGGTTCCTTTTATTCGGGTTTATGAAATTAAGCGGAGATCCCGCACAGGTAGAAGCATTTAATAATATTTACGGGTATGGCACCGGGTTCATGTATGTTGTAGGGGGAGTAGAAGTTCTCTCGGCAGCGGGATTAATACTGGGATATTGGTGGCATAAGATAGTCCCTGTGGTTAGTGGCGTTTTGATCATTGTGATGGCCGGGGCCGTATTTACGCATCTCCAAGCGGGTCAAGGGTTTGGCGTTGCCATGATGCCATTGGTTCTTCTGCTGCTAAGTTTGATTGTTTTATTGGGGCAAAGAAAAATAATGAAAGCCAAAGCCTAAAGGAGGAATGCGTCATGGAAGCGTAATAGACCACTTATGGTGTTTGCTAAACTTTTTTTACGAACAATACGCGGCTTTCTCCTTTTCCATCATAGTTCGTATGAACGGAAATGCCCTCCACTTCGCTATCCCCCTGTTCAACTTGAAACCCTAGATTCGTATGAAACATAATAGAATTTTTATTGACGGGTGAAGTAACGCAGCGGACCGTGTTACATCCTAACGGTTTTATTTTACCAAAAAATGTTTCGTATAAACATTTGGCCATTCCTTTCTTCCTGTGATCGGGATGAACCCCGACAAAATGGATATAACCTTCGTTGGTATTGGTTTGCGATACAAAGCCAATGAGAAAAGCTAGGATCTGTCCTTTTTCTTCTACGATAAAGCTCGTATTTTGAAAATGAACAAAAAATAATTTGGGCAGCATATCAGCCATATTCCTGCCACCCCACCACGCATTAATGACGGCAATCACTTCAGGATAATCCGATGCTCTTACTGTTCGAGTGATCATACCCAGCATCCTTTCATTTATATGGGCTGTGGAGTGTGCGAGTTTAATGACCTCGTAACACAGCCTTTTTGACTTGGGCGAAGGCTTTGGTCTCGATCCATATCGTGACGGCAAACAGGCCGACAGCGGCTGTAACGACAAATACGGGAAATCCGACTCCGATTGATTGCCCTATCATTAGTATAATGCCCATGAGCACCGTCGGCAGCAGAGGCTCCCCATACGCATCCCACCAGTCCAGCGCAAAGCTTTCATGGTAGAAAAACCAGATCATGGACAACGCCGATAAAGCCCAGCCTGCGGTATAGATCCACACCGCCCATACGGGTTTATCGGCAGCGAGTAGAGGCACAAGTGTAATTACGAAAATCCCCGCTACGATCATGACCCAGAAATTCGCTTTCGTCCGGCCGATCCCTGCAAGAATATTGCCTCCTAGCCTGCTGACGGAAGAGAAAAACACGCCAAGCGCCAGCAGCCGGATATAGATGGCGGATTCGCCTGTAGCGTAATCCGAACCGAACAAAAATCCGTTAATCTGGTCGGGAAACCAGCAGATGAGCAGCGTTAACGGATAAAGGATGATGTTATTGTAACGGATACAGAGCGTGCCCCGTCGTTTGCTTTCCTGCAGATCTTGCGAGCTTTCGGCAACAAAGGGAAAAGTAACGATCATAAACGCCCATGTGACAATACCGATAAATCCGGTAATGCGGGATGCATTGGCAAGATGGCCGACGGCAACAACCGAGCTGGAGCCGATCATCATGACCAGAAACGGCTGTTGAAACGCTTTGGCAATATTCCCAGCCCAAAGCGGAACCCCATACTTCATCATTCCCCATAGTTCAGGCAAAGGAATGCTGCCAATCCATCTGGGCCGATGGACTTTTTGCACTCTCCAGCTGGTAATAAGCGCTGTGAGCAATGCCCCGATGCCCATCCAGAAGGAAACGCCCCATAGGTAAAGCGGATCGCCAAAAAGCGGCCAGATGACCCCTGCAATTGTGCCTAGAGTAGAGAAAACGGTCATGATCACCATAAAAACCGCTTGAGTAACGAAATTCCGGTTGCCGGAAAAGGAGGATACCCCCATATTGACGACGGAATTGAACACAAACATGATGGAACCGAGCGCGAGCGCCGTCTGCAGAGCAGGCAGTTGATACACTTTTGCAAGGAAGGGAGAGAGCGCCGCTACCACAACACTGATCACGATTCCAAAGGATGTGCTGCCTGCCAGCGCAAGCCGAAATTTATTTTGCACCGCTTCCCGTGCATCCGTCGAGAAGGTATACACAAGCGCAGAGTTAAAGCCGACGTTCAGAAAAAGCGCGATCATGCCGAAAATTTGCAGCAACAAGTTCACTTCGCCGAATTTGACCGGATCGTTTAACATTCTTGCAATGATGATGCTGCCCACAGTTTGCAGCATCTGATTAATGAACAGACCTAGGACAATGATGGATACGTTGCGCAGTAAAAATCGCTGATGTTCGTTCAAATGGAGCAATAGCTTGTGCATTCGTGCGGCCACCTCTTGTTGTTTGACGGCTGATCATTGAAGAACCGGCGCTAGTTATGATGATTTATCGTACCAGACCATGCTTCGGGTTACAATGATCAAATTTTGCGCAATAGGAAGACGTCCGGTTTCGACTTCTTTATAAGCTATTTCAGGCCTTTACCGATCAGGAAATGCTAGCGGATCTATGCTTTTTTTGCTGTTTTTGGGGGGATTGAAGCGGCATATAAAAAACTGGTGTAGGCATTCTTATCGTCCAGTCGGACCAGACGAAGCCTAAAACGCAAGGAGCAAATTTTTCTATTGCCGCTAAAGATATCGATGCCGCCTATACGGTTGTTACGGTCAGCGAAATCAAAACTTATGGCAACGGACAACGAGCTTAGTCAACAACCAGCGGCAAGATGTCTCTCTATAAAATTGCAGAAATCGTGTCGAGAAGCGCCGATGCATTACATCGGATCGGCGGTCAAGGAACGATGAGAAAGCTCCGACTCGCTCTGCGGAATGTTGCGTTTACGGAATCCGGACGGCGTAATGCCGGCCATCTTCTTGAACATCCGGTTGAAATACGAAGCGTCGCAGTAGCCGAGCTCGGCGGCGATCGTCTCCATGTTGAAGTCGGTTTCGAGCAGCAGTTCTTCCGCTTTGGAAATGCGCGTCCGGTGCATATATTCAAGCGGCGTGATCCCGTAATGCTTCTTGAAGCTGGTGATGAGATAGGAGGGACCGCGACCGGTCAAATGCGCCAGTTCGTCAATCGACAAAGGCTCGCGGTAATATTGCAAAATATAGTCGCGCACCTGGCGTACGACGCGCGCCTGCTTGCCGGTATACTGCTGCGCCGAATGGTCCTGATGAACCCGCGCCATCAACTCCAGCAGCATGCCTTCGCAGAGCGGCTCGTAGTACGAGTCTTTCCGCATCCATTGTTGGTACATATGCGAATAGGTTTGCTTCAAATAAGCGAACAGCGAAGCAGGGCGAAACTGCATAGCCCCACAGTCGGCCAGATGGGGGAAATGCCCGAACAGCCCGTCACCCGCCCAATGCACGGAAAATTTGGAATGCGCCTCTTCCGTCACCGCTTCCCCGATCCGCTCGGCCCCTTCCCGCATATACAAAATATCGCCCTGCTCCAGCACATAGCGGACGCCTTCGACCCGATAGGCGAGACTGCCCTTGTCTACGAACATAAACAAATGATACGGTTTCGTCATCGGTCCGTGACCAACCCACCGCGCATGGCCGTACTGAAAATAAGCGATGTTCTCCATTCGCAAGGAATGGCACCCCCTTTGTGGAATGCGCTTTCATTGATATGAGTATAAAACGAAATATTGTACAGGAAAAGAAAAATATTATTTATGTTTTTCAGCGGGAACGGTTGTTATGATGGGGATATGTAAGTATTTGATGGTTATCCCACTATGTCCATTGGAGAGGAACTGCGATGACAAACGATACGACGCAAATCTACATTTCATTGCTTCAGAAATGGGTAAACGGCGCACGGAAGCATGTGATTTATTTTCCTGACCGGCCCGAGCTTGCTTGTTACGGCACTGGCGAAGATACCTGGGGAGTACAGACCAATCAAAAGGCGCTTGCCGCCTTCGCTACCGTGGCGGCCGATCCACGATTCGAAGCCGCAGCGGCAGGGATATCGCGTTGGGAGCTGCAGGAGCTCGCACTGCGAATGCTCCGGTATTCGCTGCAATCGCATATCGAAGGCGACTATCACTGCACGGACAACGCCTCATGGGGGCATACGTGGATCAGCGTGCTCGGTTTGGAACGGATGATGCACGGCGTCGATGCGCTGAGTCCGTTGTTGCAGGATGCCGACAAGACGCTGCTGCGGAAGGTGCTGCTTTCCGAGAGCGATTGGCTGCTCGACCATTATCCGATCGTCGGCGGTTTGCTGGCCAAAGACGGCCATAACAAGCCGGAAAGCAACTTGTGGAACGGCGCTTTCATGCTCCGTATGCTCGCTATGTATACGGACTGCCCGCGGGCGGAAGCGTATCGCGAGAAGGCGCTCGGTTTCCTCATCAATGGGATATCCGTACCGTCCGATGCGCATGACGAAACGGTGATGGACGGAAAGAAGATCGCCGACCGGTTTGTCGGTGCTAATTTCTTCGATACGTTATCGCTCAATCATCACGGTTACTTGAATGTCGGCTACATGGTGATCTGCCTGTCCAACATGGCTATGCTTCACTTCATGTATCGGAGCAAGGGCATACAGGCACCAGAGGCGCTGTATCATCATATGAAAGAGCTGTGGGACGTCGTCAAGCTGTGCACCTTCGAAGACGGCAGGCTGCTGCGCATTGGCGGGGATACGCGCGTCCGCTACACTTATTGTCAAGACTACGTTCTCCCGGTGTGGCATATGATCGGCGATGTGCTCGGCGATCCCGACTGCGCCCGCTTCGAGGAAGGCTGGCTGAAGCAAATCGAACTAGAAACGGTTCGAAACGGCGACGGCACGTTTTTGTCCGAGCGATGCGGGCCGCTGGAGCAAGCATCGCCGCTTTATTACACGAGGCTGGAATCGGACCGCGCCGTGGCGCTTTCCATGGGTCTCGCTTGGAAGCGGCTCGTGCGCGGCGGAACCGGCGGCTGGAAAGAAGAGGCTGGAGCCGCGTTAGAAACGGCCGGGAAGGAACAAGCTTGCGCAAGCTCGCCCATCGTCCGCGATTCGTCCGGTCTAGGCTGGCAAGACGCATACCACGGTGCCTACGTGCATCGCAGCGCCAAGCGGGACGCTTCCTGGGTATGGGAGTCGGCCGAGAAGCCGCAAGGGCTGTGTCTGCCGGCAGGCGCCAGCGACATGGCGGAGTGGCGGGAAAATTTGTCCCCGCGGCTGCGCGGACTCGGGAAAGTGACGGAGCAGCGGCTTGAGAAGCATGACGGTACGATGTTCGACGGCGGCTTCATTACCTGGGGGAGCACCCTCGTCCAGACGCAAGGGCTAATGGCCGAAGGGCAGAAGGATCATCCGATCGCCCGCAGTGCTATCGCCTGCGCGGCGCTGCCGGATGCCACGCACATGATCGTGATCCAATACGCGACTGCCGCGCGCAGAACGTACGTCCATGAAGTAAAAGGGCTGAACCTGCTGATGCCGAACGATCTGTTCAACGGCAGCGAGCGCACGTATTATTGGGCAAGCGGGCAAGCTGTGCTGCAGGGGGCGGGAAGCGCGGAGGAGACGATCCGGACCGGATCCCGTTGGGTTAATGTAGACGATCGGCTCGGCATCGTCGCCGTATACGGCACGGAAGGATTGTCGATACACCGGCCGGGACGCAGGCAGATCGGACTGAAGGAGAAGCTCGTCACGGCGGGTTCGACAGGGATGCTGTACGCCGACGAGCTGTGCGGACCGCTCGAAGTGGGGCTCCAGGCTGTTGAAGCGGGGCAGGTAATTGTCGATGCCGCCTATGTGATTCAGGCAGGTGAAGAACACGAATCGACCCGTGCTTACGCCGCACCGGACAGCACATTTGTAGCGGCCATTCAGCACGATACGGGCGAAGTCCGCGCGGTTCGTGTGAAAGGCGCAGACGCGCATACGTACGTGCTCGCCGCTAATTTCGGCGGCACCGAAGCAACGCTTGCGCTGGAGGCGGCGGATGCCATCGATATGGCAAATGGACAGCCGGTCGGCTCCGGACACCAAGGTCAGGTGCGGTTGGGGCTTCAGCCCGGCTCGGCTCGGCTCGTCCGGATCTCATAAACGGAGGAAATAAGGAAGAAGGCGGCGGTTGCCATTTCTTCCTTACACCTTAATTGTATGCGCTTACAAATGATTTTTTTAATACAGATTCATACGCCGAATGTACCGATGATAACGGAGGGGATCGAATGAGAAAGAGAAACATGTACGGCAGCGTGCTGATCGGGCTAACCGTTCTCGTTGTGTTAACCGCTTGTTCGTCAGATAACCAGCCTGCTGCCGGACCGGAGTCAGCTCAGCCAAACGCCAATCCGTCCGCAGGTACCGAGTCCGCCAATCTGGTCATTTATTCCGGAAGCGGCTGGACCGAGGAGGCGTTCAACGAGAAGTTCGGCGACGCAATCCGTAAAAAATTTCCGCAGCATACCATCAAGTACATTCAAAGCACAAAAGGAACAGGGTATGAAGATCTGATCACAGCCGGGCAGCAGATCGACATCATTTGGGAATCGATCGGCAACTTTGCCAATATGCTGCAGTACAATATCCAGACAGATATGACGGCGCTCATCAAGAAGCACAATATCGATACGAGTCACATCGAACCGACGATGATCGAAGCCGTGAAGGCCATGTCGGACGGCAAAATGTATGTGCTTCCTGTCGTTAACAATACGCTCTCTCTTTATTACAATAAGGACATCTTCGATAAATTCGGAGTGCCGTATCCGAAGGACGGGATGACGTGGGACGAAGTGTTCGATCTGAACAAGAAGCTGACTCGCGAGGACGGAACGTTGAAATACGTCGGACTCGGCATTTCCCAAAGCCATTATTTCGACATCAATCCGCTCTCGCTGGCCAAAGTAGATCCGAAAACGTTCAAGCCGATCATCAATAACGACAAGTGGAAAGTACTGCTCAGCACGTACTCGAGACTGGGGGAAGCGTCTGGATACAAGGAAAAGGTTCAGGAGCTGAAGGGGATCCCGGGCGTTAACAACTTCGTCAAGACAAAGGATACGGCGATGCTGGCCGGACTTGCCAACATGCATATGACGCAGGACGTATCCGAGCTGAATTGGGACTTTGTCACGTATCCTACGTTCAAGGAAGCGCCGAACGTACACCCGCAGCCGTATCCGACGTATTTCGGAGTGACCGCAAGCAGCAAATACCAGGATCAAGGGATGCAAATCATTAAATTTTTGCTTTCCGATGAATACCAGGCGTGGGTATCCCGCGGGGGCACGCTGCCGGTGGTGAAAACCGCCGCGGTCATTAATGGATTTGCGCAAGATACCAAATTTAAAGACAAGAACGTGAAGTCCGCTCTCTACAGCTCATTCGCCCCGATTTCGGTCAAAACGATATACGACGGTCCGGTAACGACGGCATACAGCAGCAAGCTCGCCGATCTTACGCTCGGCAATATCGATTTGAACACGCTGCTGCGCGGGGCGGAAGACGAAGCTGCCAAAGGAATCGAGGCCCTGAGAGTAAAATAAAGCCAAATGAATAGAAGACCCCATTTTCCCGAGATTTTACAAGCGGGTAAGAGGGGTCTTTTATCCGTTCTGAATGATGGTGACCCCATATTGCTCATATTTTCGCAAGATTTCCCGGTCCAGGGTACGGTTCGTCACGAAAGCATGGATATCGTGAATATCGCACACATTCATGAAAGACACCGTCTCGAACTTGCTTGAATCGACGACGGCAATCGCTTTCTTGCTGCTGCGGATCATCGCTCGTATGACGGAAGGCTGGCCTTGCCGGAAGTCGGTTAGCCCCTTTTCCAGCGACACAGCGTTAACGCTTATAAAAGCGGCATCAAGATTGTAGCGGCAAATTTCTTCCTCGACAGAGGCGCCATATAACGCAAATTCCTCATTATTTAATGTCCCGCCGAGGATGATGATCGTAAAATCTTTATTTGAAGCTAATATTTCCGCCACTTTCAAGCAGTTCGTCACGATGGTCAGCTTGGCGAATTTGGCAACTAATTGCTTAGCCAGTTCCATATTGGTCGTGCCGGCGTTCATCGATATAGCCTGATTTTCTTTAATCATCTGAGCTGCTACTGCGGCGAGCTCCTGCTTTTCCTCAATGTTGGCCGTCTTCCTCCGGGAGAACGTCTCGTTGGTGACCCGTTCTTCTTTCATCACAGCTCCGCCGTGGACGCGGCTTAACTTGCCGGCTTTTTCCAAAGAATCCAAATCTCTGCGCACCGTATCAATGGACACGCCGAGGATCTGCTTCAGATCGGCAATCGACGCATGGCCATTCTTTTCGATTTCCGACATAATTCGTTTATAACGTTCGGGAGCCAGCATGGAATCACCTTTTATTTTATCGTCAGTTTGATTGAATATATATTAACAAAATCGATGCAGCAAAGTAAATGACTTCTCAGTGGGCAACGCGAAAAAACGGCAAAATAAATATTAAAAACGCAAAAAACTGCAAAAAGCTGTTGAATGATGCATGATGATGTACTATAATGGGACCTGCAGGCAGGAGGATACGGAAATGGGCATGAGGCGTAAGCATCCGAAACCAAATGCCGCAACACCTTTGGAGTATCGACGATGAAAACATGGGGAGAGGGTATGGTATGAAGCTGGTACTTATGGGCGATTTTCACTATCCCGTCATGGAGCACGGGACGCCGGAGCTGCTAGAGGCGCGTCAGCAATTTTTTAGCGGTATGATTCAAGCGTTTTTGCAAATCGAGGCGGATTATCACATTTCGTTAGGCGACTTCACGAACGAAGGTTTTCCGGAAGAATTTAGCTTTGTGTTTGAACAAATCCGCGGGTGCAAAGAAGCCCGTCAATTTATTCATGTACTTGGCAATCATGATACCTACAACATACCGAAAACCGAAATCTTGTCGATCACCGGACAACAACGTTACTGCAGGATGGAGACGGAAGAGGCTGTTCTCGTTTTTCTTGATACGACAAAAGAGATGAGCCCTAAAGATTACGGCGGAGAAGTCGATCCGGAACAAATGGCTTGGCTGGAAAACGTACTGCAGCAGTCCGCTGACAAGCCGGTGTTTATGTTCGGGCATCATCCGCTTCCGGATACGACGGCCTTATCGGATCGGAACATGCTCCGCATCCATCCCGAGTTTGACGTTTGGTCTGCCATGCAAAAAAAGTCTGGCCGCGGGTATTACTTCTGCGGGCATAATCACGTCAATTCGATTGTGAATAGGGATCAATGGCATTTCGTACAAACGGCTGCGTGCCTTGATATACCGGCATTTCGTATGATTGAATACGTGAACGGGAAGTTATTCGTAACGATGATTCATATCGAAGATAAGCAGCTTCTGGAGCTGGCGGCATTGGTACGCGTGAATATGAAACGATTCAAACCTAAAGCAGAGGCGGCCGGATTCGATGCGGATCAAGCTTTGACGATCTTACACGGATAGCATAAAGGAGCCGATACGCATTAGTAATGTTGGAAAAAACAAAGTCATCGCCGTTTCGTTGGTCACGGCCATCTGCCTGCTGGGCGATTCGATGCTTTACGTTGCTCTTCCAATTTATTGGCATCAAACGGGGCTTATGTCCCTATGGGAAGTTGGTCTTATATTATCGATTAACCGGTTCGTTCGATTGCCCTTGAACCCGGTCATGGGATGGTTATATACGAGAATCTCACTGCGAACGGGGCTGCTTGTTGCTGTGGCATTATCGGCATTGACTACAACCGGGTACGGTATCGCTCAAGGGTTATGGATGTGGCTTATACTGCGATGCATCTGGGGGTTTGCCTGGTCTTTATTGAGGCTGGGCGGGTTAATGACGGTGGTTACGACAGCGGAAGATCACAATCGCGGATACTTAATGGGGACTTACAACGGGCTTTACCGTTTGGGGAGCTTGTTCGGGATGCTTCTCGGAGGGGGTGGGGCCACTCTTATCGGAATCGAATGGGTAGCCATCATCATGGGAGCGATCTCCTTGTTAGGCGTACCGTTGATCCTGCTATTTGTACAGCCTCGGACAGCGGCGGATCCTTCCCGCTCCAAAGCGGTTCATTCCGGATCGCTGAATTGGAAGTCCCCCGCTTTATGGAAAGTCATGAGCAGCGGCTTTCTCGTCTCCTTATTATTTCAAGGTGTGCTGACGTCAACGTTAAGCTTTCTCATTGATTACAGATTTACAGAGGAGGTCCGCATTTGGGGGATTACTCTGGCGGCCGCAACGTTATCCGGTATAATACAAGCGAGCCGTTGGGCGTGGGAACCGTTCCTTGCCGTTAAGTTCGGCCATTGGTCGGACGGGCCCAATGGCAGGATGCCTTGGTTTTGCAGTTTTCTAATCATCGCAGCCTTCGGCTTTGGCTGCATACCAATAGTCATGTCCATTTACTGGTGGATTCCTGTAATGCTGCTTGTCATGATTGCAGCTACGGCGCTGACGACCTTGATGGATACACTTGCGTCCGATTGTTCAAAAAATACGCATTCCATCTCTGTTATGACATTGTATTCGGTAGTTCTCGATTTTGGCGCCGCGGCGGGTCCGATGCTAGCCTTCTTGCTTCTAACGCTGCAGAACGGTTTGTTGTATACGTATTGGGGTGGAGCCCTTATTTTCTTCTTGTTGTGTATTCTTTGGTTCGAAAAGGATACGTTCCGCGATCATTCAACGATAACATCAAGTGCCGCAAGGAATGGATGAAAATCGGAATGGCAAGAGCGGCAACCATTTATAGCTAATCAAAACAGCAGCAGGCATGGATTTTGGAAAGATCCTGTCGTGCTGCTGTTTTCATATGACAACTATGCCGGCAATCCAAAAGAGGGAAGTTCATCAAACCCTATTACCCTTATGATCCCACGCTTTATGAATAGCGTAGGCATAAAATGTATTCGCGGCGGCCGGCAAATAACGGTCCTTTATTCTCGAGATCCCCGTTGTAACGGTACAAACCGGATCCGTAATGTTCAGAACATGAAGCCGATCTTTAATGATGTCGGAAAATTTTTCCCAAAGCAGGCTCGGGATGAACGAGATTCCCAGACCGAGACTTACCATTTCTCCTATGACAACCGAATCGTTTCCCTCGAATGAAATTTTGGGAGTAAATCCGGCTTTTTGGCAAAGACTTTCCAGCCCGTTGGCTGAATCGTAGATCGCGTTTCCGCTAATGAACTTTTCTTCGGCCATTTCCATAAGTCGGATTTCTTTACGTTGAATAAAACGTTCTTCTCTTGGCACCAGCAGCAACAATTGTTCCGAAAATAAAGGGTCCCACTCAATATCGGGGCCTTCGACAGGTTCGGAGGAAATGCACAAGTCGATATCGCCTTTTTCTAGCAGATGGTACATATTGATGTCGCTTCGCAAGTACTGACGGATCCGCACATCAGGATATTGGCGCAGAAAAGACGATACCAAACTCGGAAATATGCTGACGTTGGTTGTAGCGATAGACACCGATCCCGTTTCTAACCGAGCCAGGTCGTTAATTTTTTTCTTAGCTTGATCCAGCTCCAGAAACGAGCGCTCCAGATGGGCTAGAAAAATCTCGCCGTATCGATTAAGCCGAATATGACGCCCCTTTCTTTCAAATAGAGGGACGCCGATGTCCTCTTCCAATCGGGAGATCGTTCGGCTGAGTGCCGGCTGTGTAATGTTTAATTCCTCGGCAGCCTGCGTCATGTGCTCCAATCGAGCGACCGTTTGAAAATATCGAAGTTGCTGCAATTCCATTTTCCACACCCCATAGATTAACTCAATGTAATGAATGTATGCTCAATTATACATTGGATAGTATCAATCTTCCCGGTTAAAATAAACATAATGAGTAAAATTTTTTGGGATCGATTCACCGAATGACTCATCACACTGCCACTATCGCATATTGGTTAACGATATTGGAGAGGAGTTTTGTTTATGGACAATCGGATGCCGATTCCCCAGCCGAAAACATATGGCGTTCTAGGGAACATCCCCTTAATTGATAAGGATTCGCCTACACTGTCTTTCTGTAAACTTGCCGACGAGTACGGCCCTATTTTTCGATTCGAAGGATTCGGAAGATCGGTGCTCATCGTCTCCGGACCCGACTTAGTGGCCGACGTATGCGATGAGTCGCGTTTTGACAAAGGCATCGGTCACATCCTGAAAGTGCGCGATTTTGCCGGAGACGGTTTATTCACCAGCTTGACGGAAGAACCGAATTGGAAAAAAGCACATCACATTTTGATGCCTGCTTTTAGCCAGCAAGCCATGAAAGGGTACCACGGCATGATGCTGGACATTGCGCTGCAGCTGGTTCAAAAATGGGCGCGATTGAATCCGGACGAAAGCATCGACGTTCCCGAGGATATGACGCGGCTTACACTGGATACCATCGGATTATGCGGCTTTAACTACCGTTTCAATAGCTATTACAGAGAAACGCCCAATCCATTTATCGTTAGCATGGTACGCGCGCTGGATGAAGCCATGCATTACGGCAACCGGCTGCCGATTCAAAACAAGCTGATGATTAAAACTAAACGTCAGTACGAACGCGATATTCAATCGATGTTCTCCGTCGTAGATAAGATCATCGCAGACCGTAAAGCAAGCGGCGATCAAGGAGAGACCGATTTGCTCTCCCGGATGCTGCACGCGAAGGATCCCGAAACCGGAGAGCGGCTTGATGACGAGAATATACGGTATCAAATCATTACCTTTTTAATCGCGGGTCACGAAACGACTAGCGGTTTGTTGTCATTTGCAACGTATTTCCTGTTGAAACACCCGGATGCGTTAAAAAAGGCTTACGCAGAAGTGGATGAAGTGTTAACCGACCCGCTGCCGACGTATGAACAAGTGTTAAAGCTGAAATATATTCGAATGATTTTGAATGAAGCTTTACGCTTATGGCCAACCGCGCCTCAATTTAATTTGTTCGCCAAGGAAGACACGAGGATTGGCGGGAAATATCCGATTGCGAAGGGGGAGGGTGTATCCGTTCTTATTCCCCAACTTCATCGGGATAAGGGCGTATGGGGGGCAGATGCGGAACAGTTTCGCCCTGAGCGGTTTGAAGACCCTTCGCAGGTTCCGAACTATGCGTATAAACCTTTCGGAAACGGCCAGCGCGCTTGCATCGGCATGCAGTTCGCTCTACACGAAGCGACTTTGGTGCTTGGCATGATCCTTAAACAATTTCAACTGGTAGACGCGATGAATTATCAGTTGAAGGTAAAGCAAACGCTGACGTTGAAGCCGGACGGCTTTAAGATACGCGTTCAATTGCGTGATAAGAACAATGCCATTGCGATCACGACGAAGCCTGAAGAAACTGCCGCCGCTGTCTCTATGCAAGAGACTCCGATGCAGAAGGCTTCCATCATTGGGGTAAACAATAGACCGCTTTTGGTCCTATACGGTTCCAATATGGGAACAGCCGAGCGGATTGCCAAAGAACTGGCGGACATCGCCCGTCTGCATGGCATTCGGAGCGAAGCGGCGGCCCTTAACGATCGGTTGGGCCAACTGCCAAAAGAAGGGGCCGTATTAATTATCTCCTCTTCTTATAACGGCAAACCGCCAAGCAATGCGCGGCAGTTCATTCAATGGCTGGAACAGGTTGAACCGGGTGAGCTTAACGGCGTTCACTATTCGGTATTCGGCTGTGGGGACCGCAACTGGGCCGCTACGTATCAAGAGGTGCCGAGATTCATCGACGAGAAGCTGGCCGAAAAAGGGGCTACACGGTTCTCGCAGCGCGGAGAGGCCGATGCGAGCGGAGACTTCGAAAAGCAGCTGGAAGCATGGAGGAGTCAAATGTGGCTCGATGCGATGAAGACGTTCGATTTAAAGCTGAACGAGAATGCGGAGAAAGAACGGAGTACCCTCAACATTCAGTTTGTCAACGGCTTTGCCGAAACGCCCCTTGCACAATCGTACGAAGCGATTCACGCCGTTGTTGTGGATAATCGCGAACTTCAACAACATGGGAGCGAACGCAGCACGCGGCATATCGAGATCGAATTGCCTGAGGGAGTGACGTTTCACGAAGGCGATCATCTTGGCGTGTTTCCTGACAACAGCGAAGAGAATGTCAACCGGGTTCTTCGGCGGTTTGGTTTGAACGGTATAGATCAAGTAATATTGACGGCAAGCGGCGTCAGCGCATCCCATCTGCCATTGGATCGGCCCGTATCTCTTGGAGATCTGCTCAGCCATAGCGTAGAGCTGCAGGAACCCGCAACGCGGGCCCAGATTCGTGAAGTCGCCGCTTATACGGTGTGTCCGCCGCATAAACGGGAATTAGAGGCATTGCTGGCGGAGGGAATTTTTGAAGAACATGTCAGGAGAACGAGGATCTCGATGCTTGATCTGATTGAAAAATACGAAGCATGCGAGATGCCGTTTGAGAAGTTTTTGGAGCTGCTGTCCCCGCTGAAGCCAAGATATTATTCGATATCCAGCTCGCCGCGGGTACACGCGGAACGCGCCAGCATTACCGTCGCGGTGGTTCGCAGCGCTGCAAAGAGCGGACAAGGCGAGTATCGCGGGGTGGCCTCGAATTATTTAGCCGAGCGCAAATCCGGCGATGACATCGTCATGTTCGTTCGTACGCCGGAATCCGGATTCCAGCTCCCGGAAGATCCACAGATCCCTATCATTATGGTGGGTCCGGGGACGGGAGTAGCGCCTTTCCGCGGATTTCTGCAGGCTCGCGATATGATGAAGCGGGAAGGAAAACCGCTAGGGGAAGCTCATCTTTATTTTGGGTGCCGCAACGATGCGGATTATATTTACCGTGAAGAACTTGAGCAGTTTGAAAGAGACGGAGTGGTTAAGCTCCATACGGCAACCTCACGTATGGTAGGCGTGTCGAAAAAATACGTGCAGCATTTGATGGCAAAGGATTCAGCAGCGTTAATCCGCATTCTTGATAGCGGAGGGCGGCTTTATGTATGCGGTGACGGCAGCAAAATGGCTCCGGAAGTAGAAAACGAGCTGCTAAACGCTTATATTCAGGTCCACGGCGTCAGTAAGCAAGAAGCCGAACAATGGCTAAGTCAACTTCAATCGAATGGAAGCTATGCGAAAGATGTTTGGGCACATAACGGCTGATCCCGTATTTCATGCCTGGAATCCGATGATTTCAGGCATGATTTTTTTTTGCCGGACCTCTCATAAACCAACCAAGTCCAATCTTAAAAATCGGCTTGATTACATCATGCGATAGGGCATCAGTACATCCCTTTTTGGGGCATACTTTTACCATTATTTCAATAGTTGCCTGAATTTGGAGGGTGTTTCGTGCTAAAGGTTATTGGTGAGTATTGGGCGGCAGTCATATTTCCACTCTTATTAGTATTTGCTTCTTTGTTTATCGTTAAGGATTGGAAAAATTGGAGGTATTATTACCCTACCATATTGTTTACGATTGGCGTAAGTTTGGTTGTTTCCGTTCTTACCTATGAACACTGGCTTTGGTATTTTCACAAGGCACTGTTCATCCCCAATCATACCCTCAATGATCTTTGGATTAATTTTACACAATTCCCTCTGATATGCTTTATGTTTCTGTCACGTTATCCCTATAAGTCACGTTGGCTCATGCAAGCAGCTTATACTAGCATTTGGGCAGTTATAACGTCGTTAATTGAAGGGGTGTTCGTCATTTTGCAATGCACAACTTATCATAACGGCTGGAATTGGGGGTGGTCCGTGTTGTTCTGGTTTGTCACGTTCCCTACGCTGCGACTTCATCATTCAAAACCGTTCTTCGCATGGCTGGTGTTTGTTATAAGCGCCATGTTGGTGATTCCTTACTTTCACATTCCCATTACGCAGCTAAAATGATCCGAGTTCAGACGGGTCTTGCCTCGAATGAGCAACATGAACTGCAACTTTAAGTTCGTACAATGCGTCATTTTGTAGAAGGAGCGTGGTGAGCTTTGAAAAAAATTATTTTAGGGTTAATTCTCGGGATTGGTTTAACCGCGACAACGGGCGTATTCGCCTCGAATATCATCCAAACAACTTTGTTTCCTGCCAAATTTTTATTTAACGGGGCCCCAAAAGAAGCGAATGGGAACGAATATGTAGTTTTAAATCATAACGGTCACGTTTATGTACCTGTTCGTTTTGTTGCAGAGTCCATGGGGGCACTCGTCAAATACGAAGATACGACCAAAACGATTTCAATTGATCAAACGAATCTAAGTAAAAAACTGCCTTTGGATAAAGACTTCTTCTCGTACGTTTCAGAAGGCAAAATCAAAGGAATTGAGTTTGGAATAGGCTCCAATAAACAAGATATTGTGAAAGAGTGGGGAGATCCCCAAAAAACAGGAAGCTGGCAAACGCCATATTATTCATGGTTTGATTATTATTATTTCTTTGGCAACCCGGATGAAAGCGTCAGCGCCATTCGCGTAGGCGGAGATACCGTCAAATATTCAGTCGTTGATGTGAAGAAAATCATCGGCGGGCCAATAGACGAAGGAGTAAACGATGTTGAAAACGGGTGGTATCTGTATTACGAGGCAGGAGAGTACCAAGTGTTTTTTAATGCGGATAGCAAGAACGGCATGATTCGGTATATGACCTTAAAGAAGAAATGAAACACATATCATATCATTGAGCTACTTCAAGTGCGATCGCTGCGACGATAGGAAGTTTAATCGCAACCGAAGGGGTTAAAAAGATTCGTAAATAGATGGATAGCATTTTTTCTATGCCTCGTTTTCACTTGGTATAATTTAACATAATTTCGTAAACCCTTAGAAGGAAATAATGTAGGAGGTTGAGAAACGATGCCGCAGGAAGATCAGCAACAACAATTAGAGAAAAAAATACAAGAGGCCGCGCAGCAAGCCCAGCAGGTGACGCAGCAAACGGAGCAGCTGACACAAGACGTGAATGTTATGAAGTTAGAGCAAATCCAAAAGCAGGTAGAGCAAAATTCGAATCAGCTGCAGCAGCTTCAACAAGAGATGCAGAAATCGGATCCCTCGTCCGATCAAAAGCAGTAACGCAGTGACACGTTTGAGAAGGGTAAGGATTTGGTTGTTTCGCTAGAATAGTGATCACGAACAAGTTGCATCCAATGAAGACTCGCAGTCCGATGTTGTGAGTCTTTTTTTGTTTTTTGAATCAACATGCGGACGCTAGCGCCACAGCCGAAGGATCATTGCTTCACCGAGTTCTTTTTGAATACGGAAATGATCCATAATAGGAGGGGAATCCCGACCCCGCAAACAGGGAAAATCATGGATGACCAAAGTTTGTCGTACAATGTAAGGGTCGTCTCGTCCGGAATCAAAAGAGCCAAAATATAAACCGCCGGCGCTCCGAACCAAATCGTTCTCCGCCAGCTTTTCCCGCTAAACCAATTCGTCAATTCGTAGCTGGCGATGAACAAATATAATGACAATTGGGCGGATACTCCGAAAATCCAAATAAACATTATGAATATATCGACATTCTGTATGAAATTCAGTATATCGATCGTTCGTACATACATAAAGTAAGGAAATCTTATTTTGGCAGATAAATTCGGACCGAAAATCAACAGAACCATAAGAGTGGAAGCAAAAACCAGAAAAGCGGTAGTCACTACACCTAACACAGACTTTGAAAGCGCTTTTTGCGGCTCTTGCATAAAAGAGACGATAACCAATGTGGTAAATGGGCCCGAGAACCAAAAAGCAGGAGCAAACGAACCTTTTAAAATATTCAACCATCCGGAATCAAAATAAACAGGCAATACATGATGCCAGTTCACATTGCCTACATTAAGTATGAAACTGACAATCAATGTTAAAAAAATAATCGGTCCCATGATTTCGCAAAAACGGCCGATTCCCATAATCCCTGCAGAATAGACCATATATATCGTGACGCCAATTAAAAGTACCATGATCATCCAAAGGGGCGTACTGTCAACAAGAATAAGATGTAAAAAGTCTGCAAAGGATCGTAGTAAAGCAGCAGACAACATATACCATACCACAAGATACGGCAGCACAATGATTCTTCCTAACCATTTGCCCAGCATAGCTTGGCTATATTTAGTCAACGTTTGATTGGGATGAAGCGTGCTCAAATGAACAAAGAGATACGTAAAGGCTGCGCCGATGCCTCCCCCAATCAACATCGAAATCCACGCATCTTGTTTGGATATGACGATCGCCGGCGAAATTCGTAGCCCAATCATCGCAATGACTTCCGTCGTTACAATAATCCAAAATAGTTGCGACCCGGACAACTTCATGATTCTTTACACTCCTCTACAACGATATACAGCCCGGTCCAGGATTATGGCATTCCTACAATAGGCGAACTGGTTTGGCCCGGATCCTTGCATCGAAGTTCTACTTTCACCGCAACTTGAAGTTGAGAAAAAGTCTCGCCCCAATCTTGTTTCAAGGTTTTCCACTGTTCAGGATTTTGTCGATGAACAATTTCACCAAAACCGAAGATGTCGGTCTTGTACTGCTTCTGTACTTTCTCGACGAGCTGTTGTATCGATTTCTGAGTCGATTGACTGAGTTCGTCTTGTATGATTTGAAGATCTTTTCGCTGAGACGGATCCAGATTCGCATTGTTTTCGACAATGGTTCCTTTTCCAGTGAGACGCAGGTCAATCTGTAATCGATCATTGACTTTTTTTAATCGAATACGTCGACCTAGTGATTGCAGTCTCAAACTGACGGTTCCATTTCCTTGCGGAATGAATGAAGTGATGATAGAGCCCGTTTGTTTGCCTGTAATCCAATTAGCATAAAAAGATTCTTTGGGATTCAAGAATCCTGCCAATTTTAAGCCATTGTCTTTGTTTAATATCGCAGATCCAACATAAACGTACTTCTTTGAGGCCGTTAAGCTGACCGCCGGCAATAGGGGCTGTGTTCCTTGACTCAAAGCATCGGATAAAAAAATCCGGTAATAATACGGTATCAAATTTAACGAGGCTTGTTCATTTACGAGCGCCGTTGCTGAAAAAGGGTCAAAAATCGGTTCGATCGAAAGGAGGTCTTTCGCATCTCCGCCCTTAACGACATATATCATTGAGCGCATCTCCGATTGAGGATTACGAATAATCATGTCGATAAAGCTGCTGACCCCATACTCCGCCAATCGTTGTCCGACGAGAATGGTTTGGCGATGGCCGTAAAACAACTGCCGGGAAAGCTGTGACTGCAGGTGTTGTCCCGCATCCATAAAGTTCTTTCCGGTAGCGGTCACGACACTGAAGCTTTTTTTATTTCCAGCGCCGCCGGCATTGTCTTGTCCGCCACCGATGGCTGCGGGAATCGCTATTTGTGAGCTTATTTCAAATTGACCGTCATGGGTGAGATCCATTGCAGCCCCGGTTATGAAAGCGAGCTGATTCGGTTCCCGAAGATCCCAGCAGCCGGTTGAGACCGATACCGCCAGAAGCAATACGATACAAAGCTTCCCTGCGCTCTTCATGGACGATCCGCCTTATGATTAGGTGCAGTAAGTTTGGCTGGTTTACGAGGCCACCGCATTAACACGTCCTGCAGCCCGCGAGGGTTAAACGGAGCGGCAGGAGCGAGAAATGGTGTCCCGAATGAATTCAGTTGAACCATGTGAATGATGATCACAATGATCCCGATGGCTAAGCCTAATAAACCGAATGCTCCGGAAAGCATTAATAACGGGAATCTTAATATCCGCAAAGGATAGCCCGCTCGATATCTCGGAATGACAAACGATGCGATGCCTGCAGCCGATACGACAATGACAATAGGCGCGGAAATGATTCCGGCGCGGACCGCCGCTTCGCCGATGACTAGTGCCCCGGCGACGGTCACGAGCGGACCGATCTGTTGCGGCAAGCGGATTCCCGCTTCCCGTAAGCCTTCAAACATCAGCTCCATGATAAAGACTTCAATCACGGTTGGAAACGGGGACATTTCGCGGAGCGCCGCAATGGTCACCATCAGTTTTGGAGGCACCATCTCCGGATGAAAATTGGTTAATGCAACATAGATCGAAGGAAAAATAACAGAAAAGAAAATAAACAAATAACGAATCCAGCGACTAAAGTTTACAAACAATAATCGTTCGTAATAATCGTCAGGCGCCTGTAATCCGCCCCAAAACGTTATCGGGGCTACAAGAACGAATGGAGATCCGTTAGTCATGATGGCAAACTTCCCCTCCAGCATTCCGGCGGCAACCACGTCCGGCCGCTCGGTGCTCCCCAGTTGGGAAAAAGGAGAAAAACGATTCTCCTCTATGAATTCTTCAATATACCCCGATTCCAGTATTCCATCGATTTGTATTCGGCTTAAACGCTTCCGGACTTCGTCTAATACAGTAGTGGAAACGATTCCTTCTATATAGGCGAGGACGATATCGGTCTTCGTCAAGTTTCCGAGTTGCATAGTTTCCAATTTCAGCTTGGGTGTCGGCAATATTCTGCGCAGCAATGTGGTGTTCGTCCGCAGATGCTCGGTAAAGCTTTCTCTGGAACCCCGAAGAGTAATCTCGCCGGAAGATTCCTCTACGCTTCGTGTTTCGAACATGGAGACATCCGCGAGAAGGGCAATGTCATCTCCATCGGCTAGTATGGCGAGGTTTCCTTTTAAAATGTGTTCCGTTATTTCTTTAAAGTCGGATAGCTTCTTGATCTGCAGGATGGAAAAAAGATCCTCATGGAGCATTTGAGCGACACTGTCGATGGTCCCGAGACCTTGAGGCAGCCCGTCGTACATTAGTGGTCTCAGAACGTTGGACATGATCATGTCAGCATTGATCATTCCGTCAACGTAAATCAACAGCAGCTTGGGAAAGCTTTGGACATTTATTTCGCGAAGCTGAACGTCAGAGCAATGTTGAAATATATCTTTTAAAATTAGCTCGTTCTCAGCAATGTTTTTTCCAATATGTTGCTTCGGAGTTTCGATAGAGGGATCGTTGTTGTTTTGATGCTTTGTTTTCCATAAGTTTGATTTCCAAGACCCGTTCATCAACGTCCACGTCCTTCGTGCTGAAGCTATTAAGTATCGTACCCAATTTTTCCATCGTTTACGCAATGAAATTGGTATCATTTCCTGACCTGTAAGCAGCGCACATAGAGCGCGCAAGTGACGACAGCGCTTACATACCTTAAATCCCTTTGATTAACAAAAAAATATGTCCTGGGTATTGACTTGTTTAACTGTAAACATTATTGTAACAGACAGTGGACTTATTACAGGGTCTCGTATAAATAGAGATTATTCAGGAGAGGAAAGTGGAAGCGATTATGAAGCAATACAATACGAGGGCCATCATGGCGTCGCTACTCATCTGCGGCTTCGTCGGCATGTTCAGTGAGACGGCGCTCAATATTGCAATCAGTAACTTAATGGAGGTGTTCGGAATTTCCGCCGCAACCGCGCAGTGGTTGACGACGGGATTCCTGTTGACGCTCGGTATTCTGATGCCGATGACCGGGCTGTTGCTTCAATGGTTTACGACGAGGCAGCTTTTCATCGGTTCACTCGTGAGCTCGATTGTTGGTACGTTGATCGCTGCGCTTGCGTTTAATTTCGAGATGCTGATGGTCGCTCGCGTTCTGCAGGCTGCCGGCATGGGGCTGTTGATTCCGCTCATGTTCAATACGATTCTTGTCGTCTATCCGACGGAGAAGCGCGGGGCAGCGATGGGCTTTGTCGGTCTGGTCATCATGTTCGCTCCGGCGATCGGCCCTACCGTGGCGGGTCTTCTGATCGAATATTTTACATGGCACTATATTTTCTGGCTCTCGCTGCCGTTTTTGGTCATTGGACTGTTGGTAGGGCTAAAGTATTTGGAAAACGTCACCGAGGTCACAAGACCGCGGATCGATCCGTTGTCTGTCGCATTCTCTACGATCGGCTTCGGCGGCGTCGTGTTCGGATTCAGCAAGGCGGGCGAGGGCACGGAAGGGTGGACTGGCGCCGTTGTAGTCGTGTCGATCGTCATCGGGATGGTCGCGCTCGCGGTGTTTGTGCTGCGGCAGCTGTTTATGCGTGAGCCGATGATGAACTTGCGCGTCTTCAAGTACCCGATGTTCATCGTGGGGCTGCTTATGATACTTTCATGTATGATGATTATCTTATCGAGCATGATTATTCTTCCGATGTATCTGCAAAAAGGCATGAGATTGTCAGCGTTCGCCGCCGGGCTCATGCTGCTGCCCGGCAGCGCATTGAACGGCATTCTATCACCGCAAATGGGCCGTTTGTTCGACAAGTACGGGCCGAAGTGGCTCGTCATTCCTGGCCTCGTTATCGTCGCGGCAATGCTATGGTTCTTCTCCGGGATTACGCCGGCGTCTTCGATCGCTTTCATCGTCGCTTTGCATATCGGCCTAATGGTCGGCATCTCCATGGTGTGGATGCCGGCGCAGACGAACGGCTTGAACCAGTTGCCGCCGGAGCTTTATCCACACGGCACAGCGGTCATGAATACGCTGCAGCAGGTTGCCGGCGCGATCGGCACAGCGATCGCGATAAGCATTCTTACAAACGGTATGGAGAAGTATCTCCACGACTCCCCTGCACCGAACGAAATGACCGAGATGGCCAAAGCGATGACGCTTGGTTCGCAAAATGTGTTCTTGTTTGCGATGATCGTGACGATGATCGGTCTGGCCACGGCGTTCTTTATCCGCCGCGTCATTGTCAACCGTGCGGCGATGAATCCGATGCATTAATATTCCAAAGGGGGGCCAGAGGCTCCCTTATTCCCGTCATTGCCGGAAGGCTATGGTTCTAGCGGTGGGGCTAACCATTCTGCCCGAGAATTTCGTATTTCACTCCTTTCAAAATGTGATAAACTTGTATAGGAATAAAGCATAAGAAAGAAAGTAGGTACAGCATGGGACGTAAGTGGAATAATATTAAAGAGAAAAAAGCATCAAAGGACGCCAACACAAGTCGGGTCTTTGCTAAGTTCGGAATCGAGATTTATGTAGCGGCGAAGAAGGGGGAACCCGATCCGGAATCTAATCAAGCTTTAAAGTTTTTGCTTGAGCGAGCCAAGACATACAATGTACCGAAAGCAATCATCGACCGTGCGATCGAAAAGGCTAGAGGAAATTCGGAAGAGAGTTATTCGGAACTCCGCTATGAAGGATTCGGACCGAGCGGTTCCATGATCATCGTTGACACTCTGACGAATAATGTCAACCGAACAGTAGCAGACGTGCGTTCGGCTTTTAATAAAAACGGCGGAAGCGTGGGCGTCAATGGTTCTGTCTCTTATATGTTCAGTCCGACGGCAGTTATCGGAGTAGAAGAAAAAACATCCGACGAAATATTGGAGTTATTAATGGAAGCGGATGTGTACGTTCGAGATGTCACAGAAGAAGACGATTCCATTATTATCTATGCCGAACCGGACCAGTTTCATGCCGTACAAACCGTGCTTAAACAGGCGGGCATTACGGAATTTACCGTGGCAGAGCTAACCATGCTTGCACAAAATTACGTGACTCTTTCACCGGAAGAGCTGACAAAATTCGAGAAACTGATTGATACCCTTGAAGATCTGGAAGATGTTCAACGAGTTTATCACAATGTAGATTTCTTAGAATAGTAAGCATTCAATTGTCGCACGACTCAAACTTAGGTGCATCAATATCCCCGTAAAATGGGGATTTTTTATTTTATTGAAAAGCCTGGGGCTCAGCCCCAGGCTTTTCGTATAGGAGTCAATTGTTGTCAGATGACAAGAACAAGATCTCATTCCCCGTAGGTCGGTAATCATACAAAGGGTTTGCGGCAAAAGGAATGAATTTACAATGTAGGAAATATATTTTACACTCATATTAGTTGCAAATTAAAACTGAAATACAAAGGAGCCAGTCATCCCGATGCTTCGCCAACGAATCGCGAGTTCTCACGCCTAAACAACTTGGTAGAAAGGAAGCCGTATCGAACGATCTCACACTTGAGGATTCGGCCCCGTGGCGCGATACCACAACGATCATCGGCGGCAACCGTGTCTATGACGAAATCGCCGCGCTCAAGCGCAAACCAGGTAAAGACATTGTCATGTTTGGCAGTCGCATCCTTTGGAATGATTTGTTGGCGCATGGCTTGATCGACGAACTTCACTTGATGATCGTCAATGTGGTTATCGGCGGCGGGACTCCCATATTCATCGAACCGATCGCCTATAATGATCCGAAGCTCACGCTCCGTCATTTCGATACACGTAAGTTCGAAGGCTCTGAGAACGTCCTTGTGCAGTACAAAGTGGATTATACGAACCAAGGGGATCATTAAACGGGTATTGCAAAGGAGAAGGAGTGTGCTGAGATCATCATGACCAAATTACACCCACGCCGTTCCTATTGTCCGATCAACTTGTCCATTGAGGTATTTGGAGATTCCTGGACGCTACTCATTCTTCGGGATATTGTGTATTTTTGCAAAAAAAACGTATGGTGAATTTGTTGGCTCAGAAGAAGGCATTGCGCGAAATATATTGGCTGATCACTTAGCCAAGCTGACACAACACGGAATTCTAATAAAAAAAGCGCATCCATCCGATAAGCGAAAAGACATTTATGATTTATCGGAGATGGGTCTTGACATGATCCCTATTTTGCTGGAAATGGCAGAGTGGGGGGCGAAATACAGCGACTCGGCGGAACAACTCCCCATGGAGTGGCTTGAGGTTGTACGAACACGCCGTGAAGAGGTTATTCAGATCATTCGCGAAACGGTACTTCAAGGCGGAAGTATTTTTGCGGGAGAGAACTGTGTGGCGGCGCGGCTGCTGAAGGATCCTTAGTAAGAAAGATTGGCGTTGGCGCCATTGCTTGCATAGAAGCATCCAAGTAAACGACAAGCTCTCCAGTACCCTATGCTAATAGGAGTGGAGAGCCTTTTCGTGCGTTAGTACCTTACGAATCCATCCGTGTTTGACCTGCATCACCGCACCTACAAGAGGTTGTACCAGCGAAGTTGACACCATCCGCAATGAATATGGATATTTATGATGCATTTTGGATAGTTGGATATGTTTTTATTGAAAATGACGGTTATTACGGTACTGATTTGGTGTAAGTCCCGTGTTCTTTTTGAATATACGGCAGAAGTACGAATAATTGGGTATTCCGACAAGCGACCCAATTTGTTCTAACGATATCGTTTCGGTCTCTAACAGCCAACAAGCTTGCCTGATCCTTCGAGCAATTAAATAGTCGGTAATGCTGCTTCCGGTTTTCTTTCGAAAAAGATGAGAGATATGATGCTTGGAAAGATGAAGTTCCTCTGCTAATACGTCTAAGTTAAATGGCTCGGGGTAATGTTCTTCGACCCATTGCAAAACTTTTTCAACATGACTTTCCTTGCGAGGCATTCCTAGAGAATAACTGTCTTCATTCAGAGAGTGCAGGTAATCCAAAATATGGATGAGCAAAGGAGCAGCATCTTCAACATTATCGTTTCCAGCCCGACCAGGGAACTCCTTATAGAGTCGTTCAAGTATGGCTATGATGAAGTCTTTATCATGATTCATGCGGAATACCTGATTATTAAGATCGTCTTTCCACATATGTTCAAAAAAACGATGAATTCGTGAAAACAATTTCAAATAGGGAACGAAAGATAGAGGTTCGAAGATCAGTACGGAA
The DNA here is from genome assembly GCF_910594985.1 of Paenibacillus allorhizosphaerae. Classification (GTDB taxonomy): domain Bacteria; phylum Bacillota; class Bacilli; order Paenibacillales; family NBRC-103111; genus Paenibacillus_G; species Paenibacillus_G allorhizosphaerae. The sequence goes on along the minus strand of NZ_CAJVCE010000003.1, from coordinate 42,789 downwards.
CGCTCATAAGGACATTCATCGCTGACTTCAAAATGGACTCGGTGAAGCTGGAACGGTTGGATAAAAATAATGCACCCTGAGTTCAAGGGGTACATCCTGTTATTTAAAACCAATTGACCATTTCCTTGATGAACAAACAATATTTCTATTCCTCTATGATAGTGGTAAGTATCTTTAAAGGCTTCTTTGGTTAAATGTCTGTATTTATAACGGAACTGCCTGTTTTGTAATAAATCGTCAGAGAACGGCAATCGTCTCATTCCTTCATGCATTATTATTGTTCCAATAATTATAACAATACAGTGCAATATTTCAACAACCGGGTTGATACATTTATTGATTAGTTTGAACTAAAATGAAAGCAATTGTACGTTTGGATGTGAGGGGGGAGATCATGTTTCCAGATATTGATGTGATAAAAGCATTATCGAATGAGGAGAAAAGCGATATATTGGTATATTTACTCTCATGCTATTCCTTAAAAGAATTGTGTAATCGGTGGGGGATTAGCAAAGCCACATACTATAGATATATCAAAAATTGGGGGTTGAAGTTACCGGTAATCCATCGAAGGAAAAAGGCGCACTCGTATAATACCAAGATGCCGAGATTCGCTCAACATCAAGATTCGGGATTATCTGAAAATTATAGTATATTATCGGAGAAACTCTTGAAAATGGCGCATCGCACGAATAAGCACAAATATCCAAATGGCTTGTTGCATGCATGGTCATTGAATGCACGAGGTTCATATTCGTTACTTAGTTTATTGGAATCCGTTCATGAATCCCTTGAGATGAAAGAAGGAGTGTACCAGATTGCAATTGAGCTGACTAAAATTTCTTCTCCTATCGAAAACGATAATCCGCCAACCTCCGAAAAGCATTCAACTCTTGCGTATTGGATGTCTACCTATGAATATCCAAATGATTTGCAGTCGATTCGGTCATTTGAAGCAGAAGGGCTATATGCTGTAACTGATGAAGAAGAAAGAAAAGTACTGCCATAACGGTACTTCCTAATCTTTTAATTTATCTTGACTCTTCGCCTAAAAAATGCCATTTTATAGAGAGATTATGTTTATCAATTGGAAAATGGCGGAGGGAATGGGATATGTCCGATCAAATTAATTTTTTGGAAGCGTTTCCGACCAATAGAGAGACAGCAATCATAAAAAAATTATTGATAGTTGAAATTCCAGTGACCAATATGCAACGAGCAATCGAGTTTTATGCGGGTCAACTAGGTTTCTATATCAATCTTTCGAAAAACCCTCCTTCCATATGGGAAGATAGTAGAGAAGTATTTATGTATCCGACAGAAGGTATTAAAATCATGCTTTGGCAAACAGAAGGGAATGAACGACTTGGCTTCACACGAGATGGGAAACCACATCACTTTTTGATTTTGGAGATAGGGGAACCAGCAGAGGTTGTTCGGAACAAACTAATTGCGAGTGGAGTAAAGGTCGGTGAGATTTTAGGTGAGATTGCAGACCTCGGGGGATGTGGAAAAGCATTTGATGTATGGGACCCGGATGGTAATATTCTCAGACTTTGTTATCGACCTAGTTAGCTGTTGAAGCGACCTTAACATATCTTCGTTTCCAACACTCCTGAATACGGTTAGTTGAATGAAACAGCGGCAGTCTAGGACTATTTTCTCGTCCATGGCTGTCGCTGGTCAATTTCTGGGGTCAGACTTAGCTTTATTTTCACCGTACATCGGTAAAATGAATATTGTTATATAATAGGAATATTATGTGATTGTTAAAAGAAAAGTCATTGATTATATTCATATCGTAAGTCGATGGAGGAGTCGTAAAGAGGACAATCGCTATCTTTCTAAGGGAGGTATTGTTACAGATGAAGATAAAAGTTTATGGGAAGTTGTGCTTCATGCTTTCCCTGATTGTGATGATTGTGCTGAGCGGCTGCAGTAAAAATGAAAGCGCCTCCAAAATTGTTGAGCAGCAAGGAGGGGCAAGCGCTGAGGCTAGCGCCGTTAGCACGGAGCCGGTGACGATTCGAATGTTCCAATCGTCGACCGCCATTACGGATGAACACTTCAACAGCTTTTTCGTCGAACCCGTCAAGAAAAAATACCCCAATATTACGCTCGAACTGGTCAGAGGCTCAAATGCCAAAGCTACGGAAATGGTAACAGCGGGTGAATTTCCCGATTTCATATTCACCGGTATCGGTTCGATCGATTTTTACAAATCTTTGAATTTGCCTGTCGATTTGAATCCGATGATCAAAAAGAAGAATTTTAACATAGATGATTTTAATCCCCGGATCATCGATCAGTTCAAGGTGTATTCAGATCATGGGGAGCTGTATGCGATCCCGTTCTTGGATAACTACTCTGCCTTGTGGTACAACCGGGATATTTTCGATCGTTATGGGATTGCTTACCCGAAGGACAATATGACTTGGGACGATGCTATCGCACTTGCCAAGCAAATCTCGGCCAAATCCTCGGGAGAAGTTACTACCCTTTGTCCGGGTGCATTTAACCAATTTAACACGCTGCTCTCGCTGCCAGTCGTTGATCCGAAGACGAACAAGGCCATTCTGGAAACGGATAAATGGAAAATGCTGATTGACAAGTTTACCGCGATTCATCAAATTCCAGGCAATGCCTGCAAGGGAGCCACCCAGGAGGCAGCCGATTTTAAGGCCGGCAAGGTCGCGATGGCTGCGATAAACGGCGGTTTGATGGCCGAATTGGAAGAACTTGAGAAACAAGGATCCATGATCAATTGGGACATGGCTTCTTACCCGACATTCTCAGAAGCGCCCGGCTTAAGAAGGCGCATGGACGTTACACTGCTTATGCTCTCGTCCACCAGCAAGCATCCCGAGCAGGTATTCCAGGTCATGGAGACAGTATCGTCTCGCGAGGAGCAGGTGAAGCGCACCCGTCTGGGAAGAATGACCGCGTTTAAGGATCCGGCGTTGCAGAAAGACTTTGCTGCTGACGTAAAGGTAGCCGTAGGGAGAAATATACAAAGTATATTCAAAACGCAGGCCTCAGCAGTGCCGCCGTTTACGAAGTATAACGGTCCCGCTAATACCGGACTGGATAACGCTGTAAATGAAGTGCTGAAGGGAACCGATATTAACTCGGCTCTGCGGGCGGCTAATGAAAAAGCAAATCAGGAAATCGCCAGGATGATTACAAGCGGACAGTAAATAGGCAATCCCGGGAAAAACGGACACTGAATTCATGAAGAGAAACAGGTACGATAGTGAAATGACTTCAATTGGAGCAGGCGTCGCGGCGTCCTGCTCTGTTGTGTTTCACGCGCTAAGGAAGAAGACATTTACATGAAACTTCGGCCGCCATCGAATCATAATTGTGGTACGATATTCAACAGATGAGCACACGGTACAGGAGGGGACAAGATGGTGTCAAAACCGAATATCGTAGAAGTGGCAGCACTCGTCGGCGATCCTTCGCGCGTGACGATGCTGCTGGAATTATTAGGCGGAAAGGCTCTTCCGGCAAGCGAGCTGGCGCGTGCCGCGCATATAACGCCACAGACGGCAAGTTCGCATCTGGCAAAAATGGTCGAGGGTGGCCTTCTCGTCGTGGAGATGAGCGGCCGACACCGCTATTATCGGTTGGCCGGACCCGAAGTCGCATACGCACTTGAAGCGCTCAATGCCATCGCAACGCAAAAGCCGATTCGGTCACTCAAGGAATACGACCAGTCAAAAGTGTTACGGTATGCCCGTACTTGCTACGACCACATCGCGGGAGAAGTGGGTGTAAGGCTTACGGATCGGCTGCTTGCATTGGGAATGATCGAACGATCCGGCCGAGACTATGTCGTTAGCAAACAGGGTTATGATCGTTTTAAGCACTTCGGCATCGATGTAGATACCGTGCAAATGGGGCGGCGCCATTTCGCCAGGCAATGTCTGGATTGGAGTGAGAGGAGGCACCACATCGCCGGTGGTCTTGGTGCCGCGATTACCAACAGATTGTTTGAACTCGAATGGATTACGCGTATTCCCGGCGGGCGAGCAGTACGCGTAACGGACGCTGGTTTGAATGGCTTAGCTGACGAGTTTGGCCTGAGACTATGACAAGCAGATCACCTCAGCAACGCGCAGCATTCATTATTCGATGAAGAGCGAATGTTTGTCCGGCTATAATGCTCGTTGAGGTGATTAAAATGAATAAACAAACGAAAACGAAAACAGCAATTCAGGTCATTCAGCCCAAAACATTGTACTTTGGCACTCCGGTCGTATTGCTCTCAACATTGAATGAGGATGGGACGACAAACCTTACACCGATGTCATCTGCCTGGGCGCTAGGGAATCGCATCGTTCTCGGGCTTAGCGGGGGCGGGAAGGGGTTAGTCAATTTGCTTCGCTGTGGGGAATGCGTCGTCAATCTGCCAGATGCCCAGCATTGGGGGCAGGTAGAAAAATTGGCCAGGTTGACTGGGGCCAATCCGGTGCCAGACTACAAACGGAAGCTGTACCGGTTTGAACACGACAAATTTTCAACCGGTGGTTTCACACCGCTTGCTTCAGATGTCGTACAACCGCAGCGAGTGGAAGAGTGCCCTTTGCAAATCGAGGCAAAAGTCGTCAACCTCCACGAGTCGGAAGGATTTGCCATCATCGAGGTAGAGGTGCAAAAAGTCCATGCTCATGAAGCGATTGTGCTGGGTGAGCAGCATGTCAATCCAGCCGCGTGGAACCCGCTGATTTACAGCTTTCGCCACTACTTTGGCCTGGATCAGGAGTTAGGCAAGACCTTTAAGTCAGAGACATAGATCAGCTTCGTGTTGCTGATTTGGGGTTGACAATTTTTTACTGAAGTTCTATAGTTAGTGTAATCATATGAATATACGGCGTAGGCTTGAGTCCTGGAGAAAAACCTTATCCGTAATCATATCCTTCCATTTTGTGTGGCTGGGTATGTTTACACGGATAAGGTTTTTTATATACAACCGGAGAGACCGTGAGAACCCGCTTTGGAGCATGTGCGTTTTCCTTACGAAAAAGGTTCCTTCAGGATAGCCGTATAAAAGAGCGAGGTTTTGAAAGCGCAACCAATGTTTCATGACTTGGGAACAATCGGATGTTCAAAGGGCAAAGGGGGCGTACTGGTCACGAACGCGAGGTTGAGGCGAGCTTGTTCCAAGGGGGTGGTAGAAGTTTTTCGAACAAGAAGCGAACAAATATGAAAGCCTTATCACAATCGTCAAAGAGGAGAGTCCAAATGACCAATCCGTTGAAAAGAATCACACTACCGTTGCTTATCGCTGCAATTGCAATATCAGGCTGTACATCCGGCAAGCCAGCTTCAGGCGATACATTGAAGGGAGCGGAATCCGAATTTAAAGTATCTACGGATCCGGTCACTTTAAAGTTTTTTGCCAATGTGAGCCTTACGGATGTGGAGTATAAGATGTTCATAGTCGATCCGCTTAAAAAGAAATATCCGCACATTACGCTGGAAAAAATGGAAGGGAATCTGGAAAAGCTGATTGTCGCCGGAGAAATGCCCGATCTAATTTTTTCAGACAATGACTGGCATATGCCGCTCACGGCTCTGGATCTTCCTGCAGATATAACGGATTTAGTTGCAAAATTCAAGCTTGACCTCAGCAAGTTTATCCCGGAAACGGTCCAAGCCGTCCGAAATCTGGATCCAAAGGGGAAAGAATTGCAGGGCATTCCGATTGGCAGAAATACGGGAGCTTTATTCTATAACAAAGATATTTTTGATAAGTTCGGCGTTCCTTATCCGAAGGATGACATGCTCTGGAGCGATGTGCTTGAATTGGCCCGTAAAGTGACAAGGTTGCAGGACGGGGTCCAATATATCGGCTGGGATCCGCGCTTCCCTGACCATATCATCAGTCCGTATACGCAGCCGTTCGTCGATCCGAAGACAAATAAAGCGCTCGTGGATATACCGATGTATAGAAAGATTTTGGAATTGTTCCAAGCGAATTATAACATACCCGGTGTTGTTACAGGGAAGTCGTATGCCTATGCAGAGGGTACGTTTATGAAGGAAAAAAGATTGGCTATGGAAGCGGATTGGGTTTCGAAAATACTCAGTCAACTTATCGAAGCTGAGGAGAAGGGTGGCGCTCCGAACTGGGATATGGCGACCAATCCAACCTTCGAGGATAAAAAAGGGAAGGGGCGCCATGCCCTGACGAATATGCTGATCATTACGAAAGGCAGCAAACATAAGGAACAAGCAATGCAAGTCATTGAATTGCTTGCCTCTCGAGAGTCGCAGATGCTTATGAGTAAGTTTTCCCGAATTCCGGTATTGAATGATCCTGAAATCGAAAAAGCATTCGGTTCGGAGAACCCTATGCTGAAAAGCAAAAATACAGCGGCCATATTCAAATACCCGTCTACTCCGACGCCGACTCCAAACCTATATGATAAAGAGGTACAAGCGCTGATTCGCAACATGCGGGCGGAATTGGCTCTCAACAAAAAGGACATCAACACAGTACTCAGAGAAACGCAAGAAGCAGCGGACAAGAAGATTGCGGAATTGATGAAGCAATAAAGAATCAATAAACTAGTCGTAAAAATAACATCTACCCTATCTGTTAATGTTTGTTTATGAATTGCCGCTTGACTTCATTTTGGTTCTCATCATACTCTGCCCCCATCGATTGCTAGGTGGGGGTGATTTGACGTTCACGCATTTTAACGATTGTGATTAAGCACAATTAGGTCGTATGGACACGAAGCAAATGTAATTAATCCATCAAAGCACGACACAAATATACTCGAATAAAGCCGGGGCTTGAATGACGGTCGGACTGCTGTCCGATGCCATGCTCGATCGGCAGAACCAATTTCAAATAAATTTGTCGTGTCGCGATTTTGTATTGTCAACAAAACATCACGATGATACTATAATTTTGAATCTAAAAATAATCCAACAAATGGAAACTGCTCCGATTCGCCAACTTATCATTTATGCAGTTCAGCTTCATTAATTCAAAAAAATAACGGGAGGCGAACGGAAATATGACTTATTCACGGGATGAATTGTTCGAACCATGGAAACCGAGGACATTTCCACGAGAGGCGAAGGAAGCTGCATTTCTCCTTGGGGGAATCGGTACAGGGAATATTTCTCTCGGCAGCCGGGGGGAGCTACGAGACTGGGAATTTTTCAACCGCCCGGGGAAGGGACGATTGCTGCCCAATTCCTATTTTGCGATTTGGGCAAAGCAGGAGGGGAGCGAGCCGGTTGCCAAAGTGCTGGAATCACGGTTGAACCCTCCATTTACCCGCGGCACCGGGTACCACCCAATCACGGGCTACGGTCTCCCACGGATGGATCATTCGGTGCTTCATGGTGAATATCCGGTTGCCAAAGTGGATTTTGAAGATACCGATTTACCGGTGAAGGTCGAGCTCGAAGCTTACACACCGTTTATTCCGCTCAACCCCGAGGATTCCGGCATTCCCGGAGCGGTTTTTACTTACCGCGTTACTAATATTAGCAAACGAAGAGTCGACTTGACGATCGCCGGATCTTTCGTTAACCCGGTAGGCGGAACGACATATTCTCCCGAAGGTTACCAAATACCTTCGGCGGCTATAGGCAATACGAATACATTCAAGCAGGAGGAAGCGTTCTCCGGACTTTATTTCCATTCCGAACAGGTTCCAGCGAATGCGCTTCATGATGGTAACATGTCAATCGTCACTACGAATTCGCAGGTTACGTACAAACGGGCATGGCTTCGGGGACCTTGGTACGATTTTCTCCAGGAATTCTGGGATGACTTCGCGGAAGACGGTCTTCTGAACGATCTCGGTTACGATCAGCCCGCCGGACCGAAGCAAACCGATACGGGTACGCTGGGCGTGCGTGAATCGTTGGAGCCGGGAGAAACGAAGGAGATTCGTTTTATTCTAACCTGGTTTTTCCCGAATCGCATCAACGGCTGGAACGAGGGGATCCGCGACCGAAGGGAAGGCAAGGAACTGACGAAAAATCATTATGCCAACCGGTTCAACAGCTCCTGGGAGGTCGCCGCCTATCTCGTTGACCAACTGCCCCGGCTCGAGAAAGATACCTACGCATTTCGCGACGCGCTGTTTGCAAGCTCGCTGCCGGCTGTCGTGCTCGATGCGCTGTCCTCCAACATTACGGTGCTGCGAAGCACAACCTGCTTTTGGCTGATGGACGGGCGCTTTTTGGCATTTGAGGGCAGCGGGGATACGGAGGGCAGCTGTGACGGCAACTGCAATCATGTATGGAACTATGCTCAAACGCTCGCTTTCCTGTTCCCGACCCTGGAGCAGAGCATGCGGCGGACCGAGTTTCTGGAGGAAGTGGAGGAAGACGGGAAGCTGAATTTTCGCGTACGCAAGATGTTTGACTGCGCATGGCAAAAGATGGCCGCCTCCGACGGGCAGCTGGGTGCCATTATGAGGGTATACCGCGAGTGGAAGCTGACCGGAGACGACGTGTTTCTTAGAGAAGTATGGCCCGGTGTGAAGAAGGCGCTAGATTATGCTTTCCGTCACTGGGATACGGACGGCGACTTGGTTCTCGACGGCGTGCAGCATAACACGTATGACATCGAATTTTACGGGCCGAATCCGCTGGCCTCCTTCATGTTTCTCGGCGCGCTGCGGGCAGGCGAAGAGATCGCGCGTTATTTGGGCGAAGAATCCGAGGCGCGCAATTACCGGGACGCCTTCGAAAAAAGCTCCGCGAGAGCCGACGACATCCTGTGGAACGGACAATTCTACGTTCAGCGGCTTGACGACGTCAACCGGTACAAATACCAGCATGGCCTAGGCTGCTTGTCCGACCAGGTCCTGGCACAGCAGCTTGCGCACCTATACGGCCTCGGCTATTTGCTTCCGGAGCAGCACGTAAAAAGCGCCATTCGCTCGGTATATGCCAACAACTTTAAGACGGATTTTCGTCATCATATCAACTGTCAGCGCGTTTATGCAATCAACGACGAGAAAGGACTCGTCTTGTGCTCATGGCCTAATGGAGGACGACCGCGGCTGCCATTCGTTTATTCCGACGAGGTATGGACCGGGATTGAGTATCAGGTGGCCGTCCACTTGATCTACGAAGGGTTCGTCGAAGAAGGGCTGACCGTCGTTAAGGCGGTCCGGGACAGGTATGACGGTGTGCATCGTAACCCGTGGAACGAGGTGGAATGCGGGCACCATTATGCGCGATCTCTTGCGAGCTGGGGGCTGCTGAACGCTCTTGGCGGCTTTCAGTTCGATATGGTACGGAAGGAGCTGAAGTTCGATCCGGTGATCAATAAAGAGCATTTCACGACTTTCTGGAGTACGGGGAAAGCGTGGGGAACGTTCACGCAATGGAAGACTGAAAGAGGAACGTATGAAGTGAAAGCCGATGTGCTCTATGGCGATGCATCCGGCATTCTGATTCATGCGTGCGGCCAACAAATCTGCCTGTAAGGATGGCGGGCGTTCAAGCTTAGGCGAACTGACGGCTTGTTGCGGCAATGCCATGTCAGCTTATAGTGACTTGAAGTTGGGCACAGACACCTAGTGACCGTAATGAGCCATCCTGCCGTTAAAGGACATCCGGTTGGATCCGGCTACTTTGAAAGGGGATACATATTGAATGAAATGGAGAACGCAGCATATTGCCGCAATGGTTGTCCTTTTGCTTGCAGGCTGTACTTCAACGGGTCAAACCAACGGTCCTAGCAGCCAAGGGGCCGCTGCACCGCCCGCCCAGCAAGCATCAGCACCTGCGCAGTTGAAAAGCCCGAGTGAGCTGCCGAAAAATTTGTTTTACACGAATCCGGTTATCAAGCGCGGAGCCGATCCCGGCGTGTTTCGAGCCAGCGATGGGAAGTATTATGCTTATCCGACAGGCGGCGGCGGCTTTAGAGGCAATTCCAGCAGTGATCTCGTGCAGTGGAAGGATGAAGGACAAGTATTGAAGGCGGCAGATACCTTTGGAGACAAAAATTTCTGGGCGCCGCAAGTCTTGGAATACAAAGGGAAGTTTTACATGTTTTATTCAGCGGGGAAAGGCGAAGGAAAACTGCATATCAACGTCGCAGTTGCGGATTCGCCGAAGGGTCCTTTCAAAGATATGCTGAAGGAGCCGCTCTTGAATTATGAATACAGCACCATTGACCCCTATGTTCTGATTGATGATAACGGCAAAATATACATGTATTACTCCAACAACCTTTTACCGGAAGGCGACAAAAAAGTCAGCAGCATTAATGTTGTCGAATTGAACGAGGACATGAGCTCGATAAAAAGTGGGCCGATCACGGTGGCGAAGCCGGAGCAGTCCTGGGAGATGCAGAGCGGCAACAATCGATGGAACGAGGGCGCCTTCGTTCTGAAGCATGACGGCACCTATTATTTGATGTTTTCGGCCAACTGCTATTGCAACCGTAATTATTCGGTGGGTTATGCCACGTCCAAAAGTCCGACCGGCCCGTTCGTCAAATATAAGGACAATCCGATTATGAGTGCCGAACACACCAAAGTATCGGGGCCAGGACATCACTCCATCATTCCGTCCCCGGACGGCAAGGAATGGTGGATCATGTATCACACGCACATTGATGTGAAGAAGGGCGGTGGTGACCGCCAGCTCAATATTGATCGGATCGGGTTCCGCAGTGACGGCTCGATTTACGTGAATGGTCCGACCATTACAGGGCAAATGCGCCCCTCCGGCACGACCGGCAAGTGGAAAAATATTGCAGGGGACGCTAAGGTTTCCGTAAGCTCGACCAAACAAGGCTTTACCGAGAAAGCTTTGAACGATGGCGAAATCGGACTGTACCGACGTTTTGATAAGTACGATTGGGTGGCCAACAACGAGACGGCCGGAGCTTGGGCGCAGCTGACCTGGCCGACTCAGCGAGTCGTCAAGAGCGTATTGATCTATGAGAGCGCTAGCGGCTTACGAGCGCTCCAAACCGGAAAGATCATTTTGGATGACGGTACGGAGATCAAAGATATCGAGTTTCCTACCGAACCCGGTGCCGCCGCGATAGTCAATCTTGCGGAACGAAAGGTCAAATCCATCAAAGTGGTGATCGAAAAGGCGCTGACCAACGAGACGGGGCTTTCCGAAATTGTCGTTATTGGCGAGTAATTGGTCAAAACACCAACTAAATACGTTGAATACATAAAGATGAAGATGGGCTACTCTTAATAAATAATTTTGCCTAATTGCCAAAAAATATGAATTACATATGTACATTCTGACCATATTAACTTTGCTGTAAAACATGAAGGAGGCATACTTAATGACTGACCAACAATCGAACCATCAAGAGCAGAGCAAGAGGACACAAGCCCAAAATTCTCTGAATCATGCACTCCACACGCTGAATGAAGCAGCACATAGTAATGTTAATCGAGAGCAAGACGTACAGGAAGCAAAAGAAGAGCTTTACAAAGCCCAACTAGAACATATGCAGGCTAAAGTTTCGGATAGTAAAGACACGAATTCCTAGGCACAGACGCACCTCATCAACGGAAATCAAAGACGATACTCGTACCGGTACCAAGGAAGAAACATAATGGAGGAGCACGCTTGACGGCAGCTCCTCTTTTGTGTTCGACCGTTCCGGATTAAGAAAAGCGAAGTCCTGAATGAGATGTTCGATAAAGACGTATATGTGCTGGGTGGCGCGGCAGTAGCCCAACAATGCCTTAAAACGTCTCTCCTTGACGAGATCCAACTGCATATTGCCCCCGTACTGCTTACGGAGGGGATTCGGTTGTTTGATCATATCGGATCCGAATGTATCCAGCTTGAAACTATTAGGATCGTAGAATCCCATGGGACAACCCATCTTAGATATCGCATCATCAAATAAGGTCTTAAGACTTTGTTTCAAGTCTTAAGACCCGCCGTATTTATGTTTAGTCACGTTCTTGATAATAATGGGTACAAACGAGCCCCGGTGACTGCCTGTAGCCTATAATATTATTTAGGAAGCGCTGTAATCGTTGAAATAGTGCACTCCGTCATGAGCGGTATCACCCGGTGCTGTTCTTCGATTGGTGTTGAACCAGAGTTTATCCCCATTGGCGATTCCGACGCCTTCGATCTCAAAAAGGTCAGGGTATGCAGAGGACGTAATGCGGAATGACAAATTATTATCTGCAGCTATGGTACCCGAGGCAGTAGATATATTACGATAAACAAGTACAATGCTGACGTTTTGATATGTCATTGGAACATATATTGTATTGTTATAATAACCGAAACCCTGGAATGCATATGAGGTGATATTAGATATGGTACTGCCGTTGACCAGTGCATCTTCAATATTCAGGTAAAAGCCGTAGGTTACATTAATTGTCCCGCTGTTTGCGGTCAGCGGGAGTGTGCCCCTGTACAAAGTTCGACCGGATTTGAAGAGAAAGTTTATGTTGGTAGCGTCTTTGCTGGTAATTTTCACACCCGACATCGCTTTGTCTGCACCATTGTATTTGATGGTGTAGTTACCAACTTTGTAATATGTCGTTCCTACATACTTCAGTTTCACGAGACTCATACTGCCGGCGTTCATGGTGACTACGAACATATAAAATTCTTCGTTGATTGTGCTCAGCACCACATCGTTGGCATGGCCGAGGTAGGTAGCGTAAGTAGTTCCGTTATCACCGTTTGTCATGAGCGTAGTGGTTCCGTCACTCATTTTGGTACGGTAAATGACTGCCGTGGTATTGTCACTGTTGACTTTTACGGAATAGACGTAGCTAGATCCGACGGCAAATCCCTGTGCGGCGTAAGCACTATTTGCATTGTTGAGCGTTGCGACGTCGGTGTAGGTGTTGTAATATGCTGCACTGGCTGTGATGGGTATCATCATCGTTAGGCAAAGGAGTAAGGCAACAAAAAGGATAAAACGCTTTCCGGGTATCAAGGAATTGTTCATCGTTCCCATTCTTTTTGTAAACATACGCTTCATACGCTTACCTCCATAAAATTATTTTTTATATTGATTTATAAATTGAATGAGTTTCCCAACCGGCTGCGGTGTAAACAAATGTTATTACCGTAAGAAATTGTTCATTCAATTGTATATCATTATATATTACCCTGAAACCGCAATCATTCAGAAAATTTAGGCTTAAAAGGCGTATGGTCTTGCCATTTTTGTATAGCTTGGATTATTCGCATAACTCCTCAGGAAAAAAAGGGCATTCCAATAGACCCGAGTCCACTGGGAAGAATAGTAAGACATGGCTTGCAACATTTGGTAAATATGGATCGTTATAAAATTACGTAATTTGTTTACGATGTCATAGTTAGAGAGGGGGATTGTAGTGAGAAAGATTACAAATTTGATTTTGATGACTGTTCTATTTTTAAGTATCATGACGAGCTTCGTTCCTTCGACGGTTCATGCTTGTTCATGTGCTCGCCCCCAAGATGTCGTAGCGCAGTTCAGTCGGTCGCAAGAAGTTTTTGCAGGTCGTGTCCTTGAAGTAAAGGAGCAAAGATATTTGAATGGAAGCGTAACGAGAGCTGTACTATTCGAAGTGAGCCATATATGGAAAGGTGGAAATGAATCTCAAATCATTATTCACACGGGAAGCGGTGGAGGAGACTGTGGATTTCATTTTGAAAAAAGTAAGGAATACTTAGTTTATGCCCACCCATCTACCATGTACGGAGACAAAGAGTTACTTATAACAATAATCTGCGACCGGACGAATGTATTAGGTCAAGCGCAAGAGGATTTAGCTGTATTAGGTGAAGGCAAAATTCCAACGGAACAAGTTAATCTTGAAGGTGAACTTTACAGGTTACATCCATATATCTGGGTTATAATGATTGGAATTGCTGTAATAGGAACGGCGACGTTCTTTGTTTGGAGAAAAGCAAGAAAGTAATTATTTCGGATTGAGGAGATGGTTGGCCAACAGCGGAGTAGCATAATAAAAGCCGAGTAGATGCAGGATCATTTCCTCGCGGCTACTCGGCTAATTTGCGCTCCCATCGTCAAAGCAGGCCAGCGCTATCTCATCGGAAAAAACTCCTGCAGCGCACGGTTGGCGTTCACAATAAAAGGGAATTCGATGTATTAAAACATACAATATGCGTCTTGTTTATAATCAACCTGGGGTCCTGCAACAAGTATCAAGTTTGTGAAGCAAAAAAAATTGCTTAGCAAGAAAGAGTGGCGTATACGGCAAGTCGTTTCGAAGCCAAGCCACGATTGTACCAATCAAGGCCGAAGAGCCGTACCAAATGGCGATGTCTTTTTGAAAACCGGCCGATAAATAGTAGGAGTCACCATCCATTCTCTCTATTTTTGCAGTAATCAATTCTGTCAGAAGCTTCAACAGACGATCCGTAAAGATGGGGGTCTGTTTGGCAAGAATAACTTTGTAAAATTTCGCATGTTCTGCAATATGCTCGAGCAAATTAACCAGCATCGTCAGCTCTTCTTCTTCCACGGAATTCGGATTTTCCGGCGTTTTTTTCAATACCCTATAAATCTCTTCATTCATTTCGTCTGCCATTTTTTCCAGCATATCCGGAATGTCCCGATAATGAAGATAAAAGGTTACGCGGTTGATGGTGGCCCGCTGGGCGAGGCGATTTACCGTTATTTTCTCTATATCCACTTCCTGAAGCAAATCAATAAAAGAATCCTTAAGCAACTGGCGTGTGCGAAGTATGCGGGGGTCCGTGCGAGCTGTTGTATTATCCATCCTTTGCTTCTCCCTTCCTTATTCATATAGAAGCTACAATTTCACGATTTTGATCGCTATGTGTTGCTTGTAATTATGAGTCTACCCATATCATCTATTTTATATGATGTTAATTATACAACACAGTGTAATTTAAGTCTACGATGTCCAAAACAATAAACTACAAATTCCAGGCATTGCGTCTTATTACTTCGAGATAAACAACAAAAAAAGAATTGAATGCATGATAGTTTACACCGCGGCAAAGAATGTAGCTTGTAAGTACAATAATGTCAGGATAAAATAAATTTACATTGTGTAAATTATAAAACATGGTGTAAATTTAGTCTGAGGAGGAATTGGTTCAATGAATCAAAATATCCTTTTGAACGAAATTTCGAAGCTGAAGTCGAAGCAATCGCAATGGGAACCTTTTGCTTGGTACAAAGAGATGAGGGAGAACAGCCCTGTCTTTTACGATGCCGAACAGGATGTCTGGAATGTGTTTTTATATGAACATGCCAAGCGAGTACTGTTTGATCATGAATTATTTTCCAATAAAAAAGAGCGAAGCTTAATCCCCACTCCCAGTAAGAGTTTTGATAATCGAAGCAATGTTAATATGGTCGATCCGCCGGAACATCGAAAACGTCGCGCTCTTCAATCCCAAGCGTTCACTCCCCGCAGCCTTAAAGAGTGGGAACCTCGAATTCAAGCCATTGTTGATGAATTGATAGCGGATATGGAAGGCGAATCAACGTTGGATATTATGGAAAAGCTGGCGATCCCTCTTCCGGTGACTGTCATCGCAGAGTTGCTCGGTGTTCCTTCCAAAGATCGTCGACTCATTAAATCCTGGTCTGATATCCTGTTTCTCCCTTATAATAAAGAAGCTTTTGTCGATATCGACCAACAAAAAAGGCAGGCAATGAAGGAATTTCGTGATTATTTGTTTCCCATCGTCCAAGAAAAACGGAAGCATCCTGTGGATGACATTATCTCTGACTTGACGAAAGCCGAACTGGAGGGGGAACAATTAACGGATGAAGAAGTGGTCATGTCCGCCATCGGACTGCTCGGTGCGGGGAATGAAACAACGACGAAACTGATTTCCAATGTCTTTTATTGCATATTGTTTGACAAGCCGGGTATTTATCAGGAGTTGAGATCCGACGTATCATTAGTTCCCAATATGATTGAGGAGGTACTGCGCTTCCGTTTTACGGCTCATATGGATCGCAGGGTAGCTCAAGATACTAATGTTTTTGGGCATGAGATGAAGGAAGGGCAAGTAATCGTAGCGTGGATTGGCTCCGCCAACCGGGATGAATCCGAATTTGCCCATGCGGAAGAGTTTGATATTCATCGTCCGAATATTCAACACCATCTCAGTTTTGGATCAGGACCGCATTTCTGTTTGGGCGCCCCGCTAGCTCGTATGGAAGCGCGCATCGCTTTGACCGCATTTGTCAAACGTTTCGCCGATATTCGGCCGGTGGCGGGATTCGAGGTCACCGAACATTTAGCCGATTCGGTGTTAGGACAATCTCTTGAGAACTTGCCTATTATGGTTGACCATAATAAGTAATACTATTATATAGTGAAACAATCGATCACCAATTGCTTATCCAAGAGACAGAAGGGCCGCTTCTGTCTCTTGATTAATTGCTGTGATTTGGAATTATTCAATAAAATACATCTTGCCGTCAACTTCGATGGATACGGAATTTTGCACGAGATCCTCTTTCAATTGCTTCGCATAGGTAACGACTCGGTTCACGTCCTCTTTATCCAGCTTTTCCGCGAAGGCATATACGATCGTCACTTTTTCTTTGATCAATTTTTTGTCTTTGTCCATCCAAGCGCCTGTTCCCTCGACGGCCGTAGCGCCGCCGAACCAGTCTGAAAATTGCGCAAGCGCCTGATCAACGAACTTTTCATGCGCTTCTTTACTGATGGGTATATCTCCTTTGATCGTGGAAGGAACATAAATTTTTACGACATGGTCCAGATGATATTGCCCGTTCAATGCACTACTAGAGACGCTGTCCGCATTGGCCGATGATTCGGATGCACTGAATGATTGCTGTACGGGTACGATCAATAAGGCCAATAAAAATGCAAATGATAGTCCAATGGTCCAAAATCTTTTCTTCACTAAGCCGATCTCCTTTGCTTGTTCGATATTCCAATACCAACTGGGCGGTATGGTATGGAAATATTATACAGGCGGCTGTTGTTGTGGTTCAATGGGAATTCCGTATTAAAAAAAGGGGAATTTTGTAATGTGAAAAATCTATCAGTCCAAATGGCCAGAGTCTGCCAGCCTACCAGGCTGAGGCCGGAGTCCGATTTAGCGGAATGGGGGATATGATCGTAGTCATAATGTGAGTGGAATCACAACTCGAAGGAAAGTCTCCGGTTAAAATGAGATATGTACGAAATTAAAACGGAGGTATTAATATGATGTATACAAATAGGAGTTATTCCGCGGCAAACCAGAGCAATGCATTGCCATCCCTTTACGAACAAATTGGAGGAGCGGATACGATCGATCGGCTCGTTCACGCTTTTTACCCGAAAGTGTATGGGCACCCGGCCCTTCAACCGTTATTTCCAGACGGCGTTGAAGAAATTCGGGCCAAACAATATTTGTTTCTGACCCAGTTTACCGGTGGGCCGACGTTATATACGGATAAATACGGATTCGGAAACATGCGGGAAGTGCATGCTCATTTCCGGATCACACCCGAACGCGCTGAGGCATGGTTGTCCTGCATGCGCGAAGCAATGAACGAGATCGGATTGAACGAATATCCCGGACAAATGCTTTTTCAGATGCTGACGAACGCCGCCCATCGGTTTGTGAATACGTTCCATGGCGGGGAGGAGCATGCTGATAATTAACAAATCGATTTGGAATATCGCTAAACCAAGGAAGCATCCCCAGGTGGGTTGCTTCTCTTTTTTTACCCTTATCGAATGAATTCAAGATCATCTATCCCTGTACCTTTATGCAAATCTAAATGTCAGAAGCTTGATTTTAATGTCCGGATGCGCTAAGCCCAGTGACACATATCACTGTCAACAGTTAATTAATATGGTGTTATTAATATATGAACGAAGAGAAAAGGAGTCTATCACAGAGAGGGGAAGATCAGATATGCTGTCCGGGGTGATTTTGGCAGGAGGCAAAAACAGTAGAATGAACGGGCAAAACAAAGCGTTTCTTGTTCTGGATCACATGACCTTTATTGATCGGCAAATTCGTGAAATGAATAAAATTTGCAGTGAAATCGTCATCGTAGCGATGGATCCAGCACCGTATCTGCGTACGTTAGACCGAGGAATCCGGATTATTACCGACTATTTTCCAGAAAAAGGTCCGCTTGGAGGAATGTTTTCGGGACTAACTCTGTCGTTTCATTCAAACGTATGGGTGGTCGGATGCGATATGCCCTTTATCTCGGCCGAGGCAGCCGAGCTCATGTTATCGTGTAAGAAGGATGCCATTGATGCGGTCATTCCTTGGATCGGCAATCAAGTATATCCGCTCCATGGCATATACGACAAAAGCTGTGCCAAGCCGATTCGAGAACTCCTTAAGAATGATGAGGTCTCGTTCTCGGCAATGCTTAAAAAATTGCTATGGTGTGAACTGCCAGAAGCGTTATTTAAAGAGAAAGAGATCGATCCCCGTTTTGTTACCGCAATTAACACGCCGGAAGATTATGAACAAGCGGTTTCCTTTTACGAATCGCTTCAAATGAATTATCGGTTGGGTCTGTAGTGTGAGGCATGTCGCAGCGAGAAGATTGTGAAAAACGCAACATAGAACTTACTCATCGGATAGCGGCGGACTGGCAAAGATAAACCTGATATAAGGAGTGTATGTGTATGACGGAACGGCTTTCTTATTCATTCGGTTCGGGCGCCACGCACGTTACGGCTGATCCCGCTTGCGCTTTCGCTCGTTTGCGCAATGAACATAATCACTTGTATGACGTTATAGATTGCCTGGAAACAATGGCCAGCCAGCTCAAAAATGTAGCGGAGCGTAATGTGCGTCGTGAGCGGCTGAAGGAACTGAGGGACACAACGCTAGCTTTACTGGCGGAGTTGGACGAACATTCAGACTGGGAAGATACGCAGCTGTTCCCGTTCTTGACGGAATATTCTCAGTTACCGATCCGGCCGGTCGTGACGACTTCGCTATGGATGCTGGAAAAGGAACAAGAGCTGGCTGCGATGTATTTCCATCTCTTCCTGGAGGAGACCGAGCAAATCTTCAGGAATCCGGATCCGTCCGGCATCGGGCGCTGTACCGAGCAACTGCTGCAGGCATGCCGTTTGGTTAAAAGCCATTTGCAAATGGAAGAAGAAACGATTTATCCCTTAATGGCCGAGCTGCCGGAGTAAGCTGAAAGTTGGAAGACAAAAAACCTACTATCCGCAGATAACCTCCGCATAGTAGGTTTTTTGTCTGGTCCCGGATGGCGACGCGGGCTTCCGAAACGTCGGCGTAATTGCCTATTCAGGAAGATATCAGGATTTCGGATAAATAAGGCAGCTGTTCTTGCAGGCAGATCAACTCCCGATTCGTGTATGCCTCTGAAGTGCGTCTTGCTATGAACAGCAGACCGGTTACCTCGTTTAAAGGCATAACCGCGGCTGTTTTAAGTTTTTCGGCCGTCAGCAGCGGGCATTCGTACATCACCCTGCCACTGTGATCCGTTTGTTCGTTCCATAACACGGGTTTGCCCGTTCTAAGGGATAAGCCGTCGGGTCCGGCCCCTGGCTTCACAGCCATTCTCTTGTAGCGTTCGCTCCGGTTGCCGTAAGCATATAGCCACCGAAATCGCTGCTCGTTCGGCAATGCCAACGATAACGCGGCGAAATGGCTTGAAGTTTTATGACACAGGCGCTCCAGCTCGTTTGTTATTTTTTGCGTGATCAGGGGCATCTCTTGGGCCACCTCCGTTCCACCGTGAAGCGAGATCACCATTCGTGCTCACATCAATTATTGTAGTTCTTTTTGGATCGTTTGTAAGTCAGGGAATTCCCTTAAAAGTACATCAGGAAAACTTCCCTCATTTTTGCCGATTTCCCGATAGAAGTGCCAATCTATATGGGGATTTCCTGTGCTGAACCTCACAACAAAATAAGGACTTTTCTCTTGAAAGATCAGTGGAACTCCCGATAAAAAAAAGATTCGAACAGCGCTATGATTAGATTAACAAGAAATTGAAAGGGGTTCGTGTGCAATGCCCGAAATCCAGCGAAGAGGAATTGACCAGGTGTTATCAGTTGAAAGCCTTGATAAACTGAAAAGCATTATGTATACAAAAAGGGTAGAAAAGGGAGCCTATCTTTTCTGGGAAGGGGATGCCGCCGACAAATTATACTTTGTTATCAGCGGTCGCGTAAGGACTACGAAAACCTCGGACAGTGGGAGAAGCTTTACGATGTATCTTCATCAACAAGGTGACTTGTTCGGGCAGTTGGATCCATTTCAGGATTCGGTTCACAGTTTCAGCGCGGAAGTGACGGAGAGCGGCAGCATCGGAATCATCCAGCGTAAGGATGCAGAAGTGCTGTTATGGCAGCACGGGGATTTGGCTATCGAGTTTATGAAGTGGATGGGCCTGATGCATCGTTTGACGCAGACCAAGTTCCGGGACTTGCTCATGTTCGGGAAACCTGGCGCGATATGTTCCCTTCTCATCCGGCTCAGCAATACCTATGGCGTAACGACCGAGCACGGTATTTACATTGATTTGAAAATAAACAACAGTGAAATGGCGGATATGATCGGGGCTACCAGAGAAAGCGTCAACCGGATGCTGAGCGACTTGAAGAAGGAAGAAGTGATTGAATACCAGGACGGACACGTCGTTATAAAAAAACTTGAATTTCTTCGAAATATATGTCAATGCGAACATTGTCCAAAGGAAATTTGCAGAATGTAATCGGACTTTCGGCTCCGCCATTAAAGATGTGAGAGGGAAATCTAGTTGAAAATAACCATGCGTGGAGCAAAGGCTACAATAAAGACAGATAGCAACGATCCATGCCTTTGGGGAGGGAATCCAATGGTAACATTACCGGTAACGGAGCCTGCTCATCCGACGGAATTGTATCATGCACTGGTCCGTTTGAAGGAAGAACACGAGGCCTTGAAGCAGGCGATCTTTCAGCTGGAGGAGCAGGCAAAGACCGTGATTCGTTCCTGCGATGCGGAGATGCGGGTCCGGACGCTTCGAAGTTTGGTGCAGGAAACGTTTCTGTTGAACACGAAGCTTGAGGAACATTCCATCTGGGAGGAACAAATATTATATCCGTTTTTAAACGATTACTTTCATAAGAGCGCAGGTCCGTCCATCATTCCGTCATTTTGGGTGCTCGAAAAGGACCACGAATTGGCAAAAGCGTATTTGGATGCCTTTACGGATTTGGCGGAAGCTTTGGTTTCCTCGGATGACGACAAGATCGTCGGTACGGCGGAGCATTTGACTCAAGCATGTCATATTCTGAAAGGCCATCTTCATATGGAAGAAGAGCTGGTCTACCCATTGACAGAACAAATATTGACGGATATGGATTATTTCTTTTCCTAGGGAGCGGTGAGCTGATCGCGACACAAAATCATATCCAAATGAGCATGCGTTTAGATTACGATATTATGGCCGATTTTTTCGCGAGATGGGAAGGAACGACGCTTTTCAACAAAGTCGCGATGCGGCCAGGCAGTCCGACGAGTGCGGGCCTATGGCAAAATAAGCTGCTGTTCGGACTATCCGGGAACCCTTCGGCTTGTTACGTCGGATTCGAGCTGTTCGTCCGTCCCGTCTTGTCAAGTATGCAAGCGAGTGCTGAAGTAACGGCCCAAGAGCATACCGCTTTTCTCGCTGAAGATTATTTGAAGGTGAACGCCTACGCACGATATGTCAGGGGCGTTTGGTTTAGCGAAAAAGGCATGATCTATGTCAGACCGGTTGGAACTGATAAGTCGAGCGCCGTCGTGACGATAAAGGATGCCAACTGCCTTATCGTGGTACCGCCGACGAAAACGGGAATCCGGGCTGGAGATATCGTCAAGTTCCTTCCCTTGGAAGGAGCGATGGTTCATTAAAAAATGGGCAATCCGCATATTTCGCGGAAGGGACGAATATACGATGGGGGCATACGGAAGAAGATCGTTATCGTAGGTGGCGGCATCTCCGGGCTCAGCACCGCTTTCTATATGAGAAAGCTGGTAGAGAAGCTGCAAATTCCAGCTGACATTACTCTTGTGGAAAAAAACGGACAATTGGGAGGTAAAGTCACAAAACGATAAAAATGATTCGAATTTTTCTTACCAAACAAAAGGTGCAATATCCGAAATTTTCAATTATAGGTAGCTTACCAATGCCACTTTGTTGTCCGGTTCGTAATTTAAGAGTGAAATTATTTAGACAGATATAAGTCTAGTTAGAGATTTAACGGAACAATTTCCAACAGCACAAATGATTGGAGACAAAGGATATGTCGGGCAAGAATTAAAAACTGAATTAAGTAAAAAGAATACTCAGTTCTCTACACCATAGATATGATATTCATTACCGCGGGTACTGCATTCTTCCCGCGGTTTTTTCCGCGGTGTAAGCACGTGCATTAACTGGGCAGCCGTAAACCTTGGATTCCCTACGATGATGATCAAACCAAGGTTTACTTTGTGATATGTGTCACATCCAGCCGATCGCGATTCTGTTAGTCTATGTACGAAAGGAACACAGAACGATAAATTGCGGAGGGATGAACTCTATGTTTTGCTATCAATGTGAACAAACCGCCAAAGGCGGCTGTAAAGTGATCGGTGTCTGTGGGAAGGATGAGAACATTGCGAGCTTGCAGGATACGATGATTTTCGCATTGAAAGGAATCGCCGCATACGCAACGCATGCAAGACAACTCGGTTACAGCGACCCTGAGGTTGACCGGATTACACACGAAGCGTTATACATGACGCTCACGAATTCCAATTTCAATGTGCAAGAGCATATCGATATGGCGATGAAAGTGGGCAATGCCGCCGTACGCATCATGGATGTGCTGGATCAGGCCCACACGACGCATTTCGGGATTCCGCAGCCTGTAAAGGTATCACAAAATAAAATCGAAGGGCACGCAATTGTCGTTACCGGCCACAATCTGTATGCGCTTGAGGAGCTGCTGAAGCAAACAGAAGGAAAAGGCATAAATATCTACACGCACTCTGAGATGCTTCCGGCGCATGGATATCCGAAGCTGAAGAAGTATTCTCATCTGAAAGGGAATATCGGTAAAGCATGGTTCGACCAGCGCCGCCTGTTTGAACAATTCCCGGGTGCGATCCTGGCGACAACCAACTGCGTCATGCCGATTAAAGGAACCTATGCGGATCGGTTCTTCTCGTATGACATCGCCGGTCTTGAAGGCGTCACCAAGATCGTAGAAAATGATTTTACGCCGCTTATCGAAAAAGCGTTAATGCTTCCAACCGCAAGCGTTGAATCCGAGCAGGTGCTCACGACAGGCTACCACCATGAAACTGTTATCGGGCTCGCCCCGGAAATTATCGATGCTGTTAAAGCAGGCAAAATCAGACGATTCTTTGTCATTGCAGGCTGTGATGCCCCGGGAAGCGGCGGCGAGTATTACCGTGAGCTTGCCACCTCACTGCCAAACGATACGGTTATTTTGACGACTTCCTGCGGAAAATTCCGCTTTAATGATATCGACTACGGAACCGTGCAAGGAACGGACATCCCGCGGTACATTGATCTGGGGCAATGCAATAATTCCGGCTCAACGGTTAAAATCGCCTTGGCGCTGGCGAATGCATTCGGTTGCAGCATCAACGACTTGCCGGTCAGCATCGTGCTCTCCTGGTTTGAGCAAAAGGCCGTCGCTATTCTGCTCGGATTGTTCAGCTTAGGAATTAAAGATATCCGTATTGGCCCCAAGCCGCCAGAATTCATTACTCCCGGAGTCATGAATGTTTTGGTCAATACGTTTGGCTTGAAATTAATCGGCAACGCTCAAGAGGATATGGAAGAGATGCTATCGTTGTCTCATTAATACGGTTCACAAGAAACAAGCAGGCATTTCTTGAGGAGGGATGGATCATGAATCACCCGTTATCGACAGACATGCTGCTCGGTCATACCACAGATACACTGCTCAGGCTGAGTGAATACATTGAGCAGTTACGGAAGGAACATGTAAAGCTGCAGGAGAGCCTGCTCGAGTTGTACGGCATGGCCAAAATGATCGGTTTCAACCAGGATGCCGTCAATTGGACGGGAACGCTGAGAGACCTAGGAAGGAAAACGGTAAACTTCAGGGATGAATTGGCCGCTCATGCGAAATGGGAAGAAGAGAAAATGTTTCCGATCGCGGTATGGTATTTCGGGGAAGAACCGGGGCCGCTTGTTATGATGGAGCAGGAACATGAACTGCCGATGCAATTTTTGGATGCTTACATTGATGCCGTGAAAGATAGCGATGGCCCCATCCGATGTTCGGAGGCGAAGGAAATGGCACTGTATTTGCTGCAGGCCAAAAAGATTTTGGAGGGGCATTTCAAGCTGGAGGAAGAACTGATCACGGCGCTCGCCGATCGTTCGAATGCTTTAGGTTTTTAAATAATTAGTTCCACTGTTGCCCTTATGGCCTTTATTCGGCCCGAGGATTCTCGAGGAAGAATCCGGGGCAGCGTTCTTGTCATCAGTGCAGTCCATGTTGAAAGCGCAGTGCAAACGAATCATTTCGTTTGCACTGCGCTTTTTTTTAGGTATTGTTCGATGATTTGCAGGGGGGAGTCCCAAGCTCACAATTTTCTATTTCGTTTTCTTTTCAGTCACCAAAGTATTATATCCGGTAATGAGATTACTATAGGAAAACGGTACTTCCCGGCTTACAATAATAGCATCGGATCCGAAGTACGAACGACAGAAGGGGAGTGGACAACGGGTGCAAGGAGGGGTTGTCGATCAGACCCTGAGCCGGGAAGCTGCCGCGGGATGCAAAAGCATTAAAAGCACGGGCCATTTTCGCCAATATTGGGATTTATATCTCATTATGGTTCGTTCAGAAATACGCTTTTGATTAGTCTCTATAAGATTGTATGGGGATTCCCCGGCCCGATGAGATTACTATAGGAAAGCAGATCTCATTATATTACACTAAATTTACCGGATTCTTTGAATCCCACTATAGGAGGTATGAAATTGTGGACAAACGAATCATCATGCCGGCCATGCCGATACCGTTGTACGATGAAGTCGACGTGCTTGTTGCGGGTGGAGGACCCGCAGGCGTCGCCGCCGCGTTGGCAGCTGCGCGGTGTGGTGCGTCCGTTTTGCTTATAGAGCAGCGAGGGTATCTTGGAGGGATGGCTACCGTTTCCCAAGTTCCGGCATGGTGCCCTTTCACCGATCATAAGAAGCCGGTCATTCGGGGAATCGGGCTCGAAATATTGAATGAGATGAAATCGCGAATGGAGCCGGAATTTCAACAGCTGTGGAGAGACAAGCTGGATTGGGTGCCGATCGACTCCGAAGTGCTGAAGAAACTGCTCGATGACAAAATGATCGAAGCAAACGTGCGAATGTTGTACCATACGTTCATCAGCAATGTACTGCATCGGGAGGGGAAGGTCGAAGCGGTTATTTTTCATAACAAATCCGGTACGTTTGCCGTCAAAGCAGGCATCTATGTAGATTGCTCGAGCGATGCGGATCTTGCCTATCATGCGGGAGGACAGTTTGCCAAAGGCGGGGAGGAAGGCGAACTTCAGCCGGGGACGATGTGCTTCGTCATGAGCAATCTGAATCGTCCGAAGTACATGGAGTATTGCAAGGAATTCGGTGGAAGTCTGAAGCATGCCATCAACGAAGCGAAAGCCAAAGGGACTTTAAACGTTGTACGCGATTGGGCGGGCATCTCCTGGGTAAACGATCATACAGCTGGCTTCAACTTCGGGCATATTTTCGGAATTGACGGCTCCAGAGCGGAGGATTTAACCCGGGGGGCCATCGAAGGGCGGGCGTTGGTCCATCATATCGTCGAATGGCTGAAGCGTACCATTCCGGGCTTTGAAGACGGATACCTTGTACTGACCGGAGAGCAGATCGGGATCCGGGAAACAAGACGGATTATCGGCGATGTGATCGTTACGGCGGACGATTTCATGGATTGCCGCAGCTTTCCGGATGATATCGCCCGCAATGCGTATTTCATTGATATTCATATGGCCAAGCCGACAAGCGGCATGACAATCGCCCATCTTCCTGCCGGAGAATCCCACGGCATCCCTTATCGTGCGCTGCTCCCGGTCGGCATCGACAACGTTATCGTGGCGGGACGCTCGATTTCAACCGATCGTGCGACGCAAGGCTCGACCCGGGTAATGCCGAACTGCTTCGCAATGGGAGAAGCGGCTGGAACCGCTGCGGCGCTGCTGACAAAGCAAGGCTTGAACAGTACACGCAGCATGAATATCGATGAGCTGCAGAAGCAGTTGGTTCGTCAAGGCGCGTGGCTTGGCAACGAGGTCCATGCGAAATACGGGGGGAAGGATGCCAAAAGATGAGGGATAAGCTGGCGGTTCAGTTGTATACCTGCGCAAAGAATGCGAGCAGGATTTTCCCGGCGTGCTTCGCGAGCTGAGCAGAAGGGGATGGGCCGGTGTACAGTTTGCCGGTTACCACGGACACGAGCCCGGGGAGCTCGCTGAAGTGCTGAAGGAGACGGGACTCAGGACCGCAGGGCTGCATGTCGGGTATGATCAGTTGGCGACAGGTCTGGATGCCATAGTGCAGGATGCCGCCATTCTCGGGACCAGGGATATTATATGTCCTTTTGTCCAGCCTGTCCGGCGGACGGAGCAAGGGTACCGGGAGACCAAACGAACGCGCCGAACTTGTTTCACTCGGAGATTTCCATTGCGTCACTAAAGGCAGGCAAGCACGTGTTTTGCGAAAAGCCGGACGCGGTCAGTCCCGAGAGGCGAAAAAGATAGCGGATGCTGCCAGAGATAGCGGAAAAACGATGATGACCATGAGAAATAACCGCTTTACGCAAGCTGCGCAATATTTGAAAAACTATATCTCGGAAGGGCATATGGGAGAAGTGTATACCGGCCGTTGCGGCTGGATTCGCCGAAGAGGAATTCCGGGGAAAGGCGGATGGTTTACGACGAAAGAGCTATCCGGAGGCGGTCCTCTGATCGATTTGGGTGTGCACATGATTGACCTTTCCGTTTGGCTTATGGGCAATCCAAAACCTGTCGCCGTCTCTGGCCACCTACACCAAGTTCGCCAATAATGAAATCTCTGATTCCGTACACAGTGGGTTCGGTGAAAAGCAAGCAGGCGGTACGTTCGACGTTGAAGACTTGGCAATCGGCTTTATTCGCTTCGAGAACGGTGCAACCTTACAAATCGAGTTCAGTTGGGCTTCAAATATCGGAGAAGAAATGAACTTCGTGGAGCTGAGAGGAACAAAAGCGGGATCCAGCATTAAGAAAGGCGAACTTCGGATATTTTACCGAGATGGCGGGCCAGCTGACCGACATTTCGCCTGTTATGGGCAAAAAACCTGTAGATGCGCATGGAGCATGTCGTTCAGCTGCGTGCAGAACCCGTCCTTACGCCGGAGCACGGGGTGGATATGAATAAAATCCTTAATGCGCTTTATCAATCGGCTGAGTTAGGAAGAGAAGTAAGGCTATAAGAGACGGCGGTTGGTAATAAACAAGGACACGAATGTAAAGAAAAATAGTGCGCAATGAGGGAGTCCGGCACAACGTTTGCCGGATTTTTTGTGCCTACGAATCAGTCAACACAACCGGATTGTAAACTCTCCGGAGAATGTACCCGAACATGTTACAACCGATGTTCTTTGCGGTACTGCATAGGGGTCATCTGAAAGTTGCTCTTAAATACGCGGCTTAAATAGAAGCCGTTCAAATAACCGCAGCATTCCGAGATTTGATCCAGATTCAGATTTGTTTCCGTGAGCAGCCTCTTGGCTTTTTCTAACCGCAGGGAGGTCAAATACTTCATCGGAGAGATCCCGAGCACGCCCTGGAATCTTCGGCACAGCTGCATCCGGCTCAATCCGATCTCTTGTGCGACAGCATGAAGGCTAAACCGCTCGAACGCTTTCGATTGAATCAGCTTGACCGCCTGTTGAATGAGATGGTCAGCAGGCTGTATACGATCATCGTTAAGCAGCAGATTTATTTCCTCGCAATAGAGCAGCCAAAGATGGTGTAGGGTGTGGCTGCGGCTGACCTTGCTCCATCGTTCATTCAGGGGACTGTATCGTTTAAAGGCAGCGTAAATGTCCATCAACCGATCCGTGTCGTGCAGGCTGACCTTGCCTACCGGAATGGAGCCGTGCTGGTCCGGATGAATAATATGGCCCTCATCGTCCATCCAAACCATCCGAAGCACAAATAGGGAGACGGGGGAGATGACGACACGCCGGAATACGACACCGGGAGGACATAATACAAGATCGCCAAAGGAAGCGGTTGCATGGCAGTCCTCGATTTCAAAGTAAAACGAGCCTGCTTCTACGGCAAAAATAAGCCATTCTTTCTGAATGCTTTCGTACTGGAAAAACTGCTCATGGTGCACAAAATACCTGTAATAGGTGAGACGCGGTATATGGCCGCATAGCGGAAAGATTTGCAAGAACGCTCCCTCCAGAAATTTGATTCCTGGCATCCGTACATAGGTGCATGAACAGCTGTTTTCCGTTAAAAAGTATATAGTTCATTTTACAATAGTGCATGGAAAAGTGAAAGGGCTTTCAAATACAATAAGGATGGTAGCGGGCCCGCTGCACCTATCTTCAAAGCCAAAGAGGTGTATTGGAATGGGGAAGCATTCAAGGGGCGTAACGAGCTTATGTATATTGATGTCCTTAGCAGTGACGGCGTGCAGCTCAGGCGGCAGCATAGCGGATCCACCGCCGCTGCAGGGGCAGCAGGTCGGAGAGCCGGTCAAATCGTACGTTAATGAACCGGCTGAGCTTGTTATTTTTGGCCAAGTCGGCAATAGCGAAGAGGTATGGAATGAACGATTCGGCAACGCGCTCAAGCTGAAGTTTCCGAAATACAAATTTACCTATATTACAAAAGACCGTCAAAATACGATTTCTAACCTGATTGCTTCCGGCCAGACCATCGATCTCATTCATGATACGCAAAGCGGTGTTCGCGAGAACATTATCAAAACCGGGCTAGGACAAGACTTAACCGAGCTGATGAAGAAGCACAAGGTCGATATGACCCGTTTCGAGCCCAACGTTTTCCAATCGGTTAGCAACAAGGGGACGCTTTACGGCTATCCGCTGCATGACGGCGGCCTTGTTCTTTACTACAACAAGGACATTTTCGACAAATTCGGTGTGCCGTATCCGAAGGACGGCATGACCTGGGAGCAAGCCATTGAGCTTGGCAAGAGGCTGACACGTTTCGACGAGCGTCAATATATCGGACTTGGCGTAGCGGTGGACTATTTGCTGACGATGAATCCTTACTCGCTGCCGTACGTGAATTCTTCAACGGAAAAAGCGGCAATCAATAACGACGCCTACCGTAAGCTGGTAAGTAAAACCCTCATTGAACCGACACAAGCGAGCGGCTATCGGGAGTATTTGAAGACGCTCAAGCGAACGTTAAACAGTAACGATTTTATGAAAGAAAAAAATATAGCCATGTTCGTAATGAATTTCTATCTACAGCTTCAGCCTGACTTTGAAACACTCAATTGGGATATGGTCAGTCTGCCGGTCTTTAGCGATTTGCCGGGCATCGGCAGCCAGCCTTATCCGAACGGACTGTTCCTGACAAGTACGAGCAAATACAAGGATCAGGGGATGGAAGTATTAAACTATTTGGTTTCCGACGAGTTCCAAACCATTTTGTCCAAGAAAGGTTTTGTTCCCGTTGTCAAGAACGAAGCGGTCCGGAAGGTGTTTGGTCAGGACTCCCCTTTCAAGAATAAAAACATGATTCCGGCGGTCTTCACCAATAAGCCTGCCGCCCCACTCGAGCGTTATAACCATGATCGGTTGGTTTCCACCTCCTTCTCCAAAAATATTGCCAAAGTCATGATGGGTGAAACCGACTTGAACTCAGCATTGCAATTAACGGAGGAAGAAGCGAATAAAGCATTGGAGGCAGAGAATAAGTAAATGAAGAATCTAGAATATTCCCGGCTGCTGAACGCAGTTGGTCTTGGTAATCGGATGAACGAACCGGCAGCCGAACTTGAAGAGTATGACGTTATTGTATTTGGAGGGGGCTCTGCCGGATGTGTGGCTGCGATCCAAGCGGCCAGAACGGGCAAACGAACGGCTCTGGTCGAGAAGAACGGATTGCTGGGCGGTACGACGACGGTGGCCTCGGTCAATTTTCCCGGTTTGTTTCACGCATGGGGAAAGCAAATCATTGGCGGTATCGGCTGGGAAATTATTGAACAGACCGTAGGGCTTGGCGGGGCGAAGCTACCGGATTTCTCCGTCATTCCGACGAAGCATTGGCATCAGCAGGTATGGGTCAATCGCTTCATTTACAGTGCCGTTCTCGACCAGCTGTGCCTTGATGCAGGTGTCCGCCTTCGACTTCACGAAATGCCAGCAGCCATCGTTCCGACCGAAGCGGGAAATTATGTAGCGCTTGCCGGTAAAACGGGCTTGAAATGGTTTAAAGCCGCCAAACTGATCGACGCGACCGGCGACGCCAACATAGCGGGGATGATGGGATATCTTCGCAAGAAAGGAGAGGTTCTGCAACCCGGAACCTTAATTAATGATATTGCGGGCTATGATCTTGCGGATGTGCCCAGGGAACAGCTAGAGCGAATGTATACGGAGGCATTGGAGAAAGGCGAAGTCAGCCGAAGCCGTTCCGGATTGTATCACGAACTTAAGGTTGGGCGAATCAACATGCATGTGCAGGGAATCGACGCTTCGGATTCTGAGATGAAGACGCAAGCGGAGATCAAGGCTAGAGCAATGCTGCTGAACACCATAAAGCTGCTGCGCAAGGTGCCGGGATGCGAGAATTTGGAGGTTCGGTATTTCGCTAATGAATGCGGCATACGCGAAACGTGGCGTATCGAGGGAGAGACTGAGGTTGACGAGCAATCGTACCTCTCCGGCTATGTGTGGCCGGATGCGGTGTGCTACAGCTTTTATCCGATCGACCTGCATCATCACAGCGGATACCACATTGATCAGAAATTTATTCAGCAAGGCGTCGTTCCGACAATGCCGTATCGGTCATTGATCCCGAAGGGCAGCGACGACCTGCTTGTGGCAGGCCGTTGTGCCGCCGGCGACAGAATGGCCAATTCTGCCTTCCGGGTGCAGGCGAGCTGCATGGCCACCGGTCAAGTGGCGGGATTAGCCGCCTCCATCGCCGCAGATCAACGCATATCCGTAAGGGATGTGCCGATAGATCTGCTCAGGGTGCAGCTTCAGCGTTTTGGAGCGATTGTTCCACAGCCCGATTGAGAAATGCGTATCACAAGCAAGGCCGTAATCCGCTATTTTTAATTAAAGAGGAGAAGAGAAAATGTACATTTAAGGAATTGTCTACCGGGGTAATCCATTAGACGTACATTTTCTCTGATTACTACCAATGACATGCCGACGAACGAACGGATCCCGTCCCAAACCCGATTCCGGGTGAGCCCAATCAAGTAGAAACAGTTGTGAGCGAACTACAGGCTGAATACTCTGCTTATTTTGCAACAATCACATTCACTTTATCGTTCAGTAATTTTTCCATTAATGGTTGCTCCAGGCTTTGATCGGTAATAATGGTGTCGATTTGCTTAGCGGAAACGAATGTGTTATTGGAGCTTTTACCCATCTTACTGCTGTCCAGCAATGCGACGACGTTGCGAGAAAATTTGGCCATCAGTTTTTTTAAGTCCACCTCGTATACGTTAAAATCGGTCAGTCCGTCCTCATAAGTAAAGCCGGTTGCGGATGTAAACATGGTGTCTATATCAAATTGGCATAAGATCGAACTTCCAAATTTGCCTTCTATAACAGGAGAACCACTTTGGACAACCCCTCCGATTAAGACGACAGTAAGCAATTTATTATTACTTAATTCCATGGCGGAATAAATTCCGTTCGTGATGACGGTAGCCTGGATGCTCATTCTCGCTAATATTTTCGCAAGCTCGAAGATGGTTGAACTCGAATCCAGAAGAATGCATTGCCCAGGGTAAATCATTTTGACTGCTTCATTCGCAATGGATATCTTCTGATCCGAATTAATCAATTGCCGGGTGGCAAACTTGTATTCGGTTCGTCCGTTTGCTTTCATCATCGCGCCGCCATGCGTGCGCTCAATATGTCCTTCACTTACAAGGAAATCCAAATCCGCGCGTAGTGTCGCCGGAGTAACGTTAAGCAGATGACATAGCTCTCTTACGGTTGCGCGCTGGTGTTCATTTAAATATTCCGATATTTTAGTCCTTCTTTCGTAGGCGAACAGCTTTGACAATCATTTCAACTCCCTGACATTGTTTAGCTTATCAATTGCAATCATAATATCAATGGAGGCAAGAAAAAGTCAATTTCGAATCACTAAAAGAAACTAAAAGATAATAAAACATATTTTAAATGGTAATTATTAGTTGACTACATTCATATTTACATGTAAATTTATGAATGAAAGATAATAAAAGATAATAAAAATTAATTAAATACTTTGAAGGTATGATTAGGAAGCGTTCACGTGTTTACGTTGAGTTTGAAAAACTGCAGAGGAGACT
This sequence comes from Paenibacillus allorhizosphaerae, assembly GCF_910594985.1. GTDB lineage: Bacteria > Bacillota > Bacilli > Paenibacillales > NBRC-103111 > Paenibacillus_G > Paenibacillus_G allorhizosphaerae. Next base: position 10,247 of record NZ_CAJVCE010000003.1, on the reverse strand, counting down.
GGGTGATGGGCAAGCTTGTTTTTTTTGATATCGACGATACTCTCCTGAACCATCGCAAGCAAGTACCCGATTCAGCGAAGCAGGCGATTCGGGAATTGCAAGCTCGGGGAGTGGATGTGGCGATCGCCACCGGTCGTGCACCGGTCATGTTCAAGCACTTGATGAAAGAGCTGGACATACAATCCTTTGTCAGCTGCAACGGATCGTACGCCGTGTATCGTGGCGAAGTGGTATACAAAGCCAATATTAACCATGAAGCGCTGCATGCTTTGGAAGCGGTTGCCGCACGTAAAGGCCACCCGATGGCTTTCTCCGATCAAAACGCGCTTTGGGTCAATCAGGAATTTCATCCGTTTGTTGAACAGGCGATTAACGACTTGCGGGTCGAGAAGCCCGAATACAGACCGCAGCTGGACGGCGATAAGGAGATGTATTACGCGCTGGTGTTTTGTGAAGAGCGGGAGGAGAAGTATATCCTCGATTTTCCGCAATTCCGGATCATCCGCTGGCACCCGAAATCTGTCGATCTGCTTCCTGCAGGAGGGTCCAAAGCGAGAGGGATTCAAACGCTGCTGGAAAAAACGGGAATCCGGCGGGAGGATACATTCGCCTTTGGCGACGGCTTGAACGATGTCGAGATGCTGAAGTTTGTCGGCACGGGAATTGCGATGGGAAATGCATGTGAAGAAGCGAAAGAAGCCTCCGATTTCATAACGAAAGCCGTAACGGAGGACGGCATCAAGCACGGTTTGGAAATGGCAGGGCTTTTAAGCTGAACGGTTTGCATAAGATGATCAGAACGCGGAGGAGAAAAACGATGCACATTAAAGGAATCGCCCACCGGGGATACCCGGCCAAATATCCGGAAAATACGTTGTCTTCATTTCAAGCCGCCTGCGACCTTAACTTTACGTATGTAGAGTTTGACGTGCAGCTGAGCAAAGACGGCATTCCAGTTGTGATGCATGATTTTACGGTGAACAGGATGACGGGGAACCAAGGCATGGTGCGGGATTACACATTAGATGAGCTGAAGCGGCTTCGTGTCCGCGAGATTGAAACGATTCCGACGCTGGAAGAAACGTTGCGACTGCTCAGAGGAAAAAATTTGGCCATTATGGTCGAGCTGAAGCAGCAGGGATATCTTTATCCGGGCTTGGAGGAAAAGACGCTCGAGTTGCTCCGACAAACGGATACTTTGGATCAATCGATCATCATCGGCTTCGATCATTTTTCCATCGCCAAAATCAGACGGCTTAACAAAGATATCCGGCTTGGTTTAACAAGTTCCTGCAGCATGCCTTATGTGTTTCCGTTTATGAAAGAAAACAATTGCGACTTTCTCGGTGTGCCGATGCGCATGATGACCGCAGAGTATGCGGACATGATTCTATCGAACGGTATCTTACTTAATCCATGGCCGGTGGATACGCTCGCCGATATGGAATTGGTAGCGGCCGAATATCCGTCTTCCCTGGTTACGACCAATGAACTGGAAAGATGGGCCGAATTCTACAAGAGCCATCCCGAGTTGCATGTATAGAACTAAGGAGTGAATGCGTATGAGCATCAAGGATAAAATGAGCTTGCAGCAATATACGTCCATTGTAACAGGCGGAGCCACTGGCCTTGGAAAATCGATGGCGTCCGCTTTGGCCGAGATGGGTTCCAACATCGTCATTGCCGACATTAACCGCAGTCATGCGGAAGCTACGGCGGAAGAGCTTCGCTCTCAATATGGGGTGCGGGTTTATGCGCTGGAAGCGAATGTATGCAGTCCCGAAGACGTACGCCGGGTACGGGAAGAGACGGTCCGGGAGTTCGGGCGTATCGATGTGCTCATTAATAATGCGGGTATCGTCAGAAATGCCAAAGCCGAAGACGTGCTCTACCAGGACTGGCTGGATGTCATGGATGTAAACTTGAACGGCGTCTTTCTGATGTCCCAAACGATCGGGCAGGAAATGATCCGGCAGCGGAAAGGATCGATTATTAATATTTCGTCCATGTCCGGCATCATCGTCAATACACCGCAATGTCAAATCGCCTATAACGTATCCAAAGCCGGCGTCATCTCGCTGACGAAAACATTAGCCGCTGAGTGGGCCCCCTACGGGATCAGAGTGAATACGATTGCACCGGGATATATGAAAACGGAGCTGACGGAAAAATTTTTCCGCGAAGGCGGACAATTGATCGATCGTTGGATGAGCATGACCCCGATGGGACGTCCCGGAGTGCCGGATGAGCTTCAAGGAATCGCCGTTTATTTGGCTTCGGAGGCATCCTCGTATACAACTGGCGGTGTGTTCACGGTAGACGGAGGATATACCGTCTGGTAAAGTGTCAGACTTGTAGGTGAAGCATGTTTTTAAATGCCGTACATCTGAGCAGTAGCTATTATGTTATTCGCAAGGTTGTAAGCGCATACAGTAACAACGGGGACTTTAAGGTTAATACGATCGTAAATGTAAAGACGCGGGCCTTACCTGTCTACCTTGCGAACCATAGGAAATCCGGCCTCATATCGCCGACTAGCACTCAAAAGGGAGGAAAAAAGAATGTGGCACAAAAAAATCAGACTTGCTTCAGCGTTGCTTCCGGTATGTTTCCTCGCAACCGCTTGTGGGGGAAGCGGCGCCGGCACTGCGGCGGATGGGGGGGCCGATAAATCCGGCAAAACCTCCGCGCCACATGAACCGGTAACGCTTACTTTTTACATGCATTCCGCAGGGATGTCCGAGGATGAATTTAAGCGGTATGTTGAAGAACCGATGCAAAAAAAATATCCGTATATTACGTTTGAAGTGCTTCGTAACAAAAAACTGGAAGATCTGATTGCCGCAGGCACTTATCCGGATATTATGACGGTCGACACTTATTCCGTTCTCAAGATGAAAGATGTGGGGATGGCCGAAGAATTGAGCTCGCTTGCCAAAGCGAACGGATTCGATCGGACAAAATATACGCCGACCCTTATGAACGTGAACGATTTATACGGCAAAAAAGGCGATTTGTACGCGATCCCCTGGGCTGCCCAATATACGGCGCTATATTATAACAAGGACATTTTCGACAAATTTGCGGTAGGGTACCCGAAAGATGGCATGACATGGGATGATGTGTTGGAGTTGGGCAGAAAGTTAGGCGGAACGGATGGAACCACCCAATATTATCCACTGGGCAGCCAGGTGGATGCGTTTTATGTATACAGTCAATTGTCCCCGGAGCCTCTCGTCAATCCGGCGACAAGGAAAGCGCAATTTAATAATGAGCAATGGAAAGCGGTATTCCAGCTTATGAAAAACATTACAGGTTTGCCGAATAACAAATCCGGGTATGGTTCGGGAAGAGACAGATTTCTGAAAGACAAAACATTGGCCATGCTTCCGGACTGGGGAACGTACGCAAGCAACCTCATGACGGCGGAAAATCAAGGCGGGACGGGGATGAATTGGGATTTGGTCTCCTATCCTACGTTTAAAGAGAATCCGGGGGTCGGCCCCGCCAGCGGTCCTTGGCTGATGATGATTTGCTCTCAGAGCAAGTATAAGCAGGAAGCGTTTCAAGTTATACAGGAAATCGTCGGTAAAGAAAATCAAATGGTCATCGCCAAGGAAGGGTTAAAATTGCCATCTTTGAACGATGAAGAGCTGAAGAAAAGTTTCGCGGCCAACAACCCGGTCATGAAGCAGAAGAACGTGCAGAGCATCTTTAAAGTGAAATCGGCAGCCATCGGGGTTAGAACGGAGTATTATGATGCTGCCAACAAGCCTCTGAAAGAAAATTTGAAAAAAGTGGTGGACGGCAGCATGGACATTAACACTGCATTGCGGGATGCGGAAGAAAAAGCCAACAAAGCCGTTCAGAGCCAGATAGGGCCATGACGAAGAAGCGTACGATGGCGGCCGTTTAATGACGGAAATTACGGAGGGCAGCCGGCAATTATTGCATAGTGTTGAGTAAATTATTCAAAGCCGTTCCGCCTCCGCCGACAGCGTGCTGCTGTTTGGTTCCCGCTTTCGATTGCGGAGTTAGTCCCGCTCGTACTATACTTCCCGCCACCGCTCGCCACCTGGGTAGCTGAGGCAATACCTGTACCAAGGCGCATATCAGTACTGCGGCATGTAGCTTCATGCTACAACAATGTCCGCGTCTCTGCGCATTTTCCCTAATATCGTACCGGAGCCAGTGTAGGCGGAGATGATAGAGATAATGTTGAGGAGCTTGCTTCATCGCAGCAGCTCCTCCTTTGTATTGTTAAGCGGGCAGATACATCACTTTGACTTTGCCGCTTCGGCATCGGCGATGCTCTTGTTCGCCTTTTCCGCAACTTCTCTGAGCATCGTATTGATATCCTTACCCGTGTTGATGATATCGATTATGCCTGAATTGATTCCAACCATCCCGTTATATTGATTTGGAACTGCAGGAGGGGCATAATTTTGCGGTTGAAGCGCCTTCACATTTTTGCCTTGATAAAGGGGATTTTCCTTACCGAATGAGGCTCTGATTGACTTGTCGTTCAGGGCGGTAATAAATCTGCCCTGCTTCACATTCCTCGACTGGAACTCCTCGGAAGTCAGATAGGAAATCACTTCGAATGCTTGTTCCTTATGCTCGCTTTGGGAAGTAATATAGAAGTTGATTGGATAGGCCTGAGCCCCGATTCCCGGTTTATCCGCCATTACGGGATAGGAGGCGAAATCCCAGTTCATGTTGGATAGTTCCTCTTCCGTGTACAGCGCCGTCTGCGCCAAAAACATAGCTACCGTCCGGTCTTTGACAAACCGGTTCCGCTCATGAGGTTCCGACCACGATTTGCTAACGCTTGCCACACCTGGGATTTGGTAAAATCGTACAATATTTTGTACGAACGATTTCCATCTTTCATCTTTGTCAATGGTCGTGGTCTTGGTCACCGGATCGACCAGCGGGAGAGAGTATTGATTCAGAGTAGCCATATGCCCGAATGAAGCGCCAAGCCCAACGTATTGAATTTGTCCATCGGAACGGGAAAGCTGCTTGCTCAATTCGTACAGCTCATCCCAAGTAATCCCTTCTTTCGGGTAAGCAACGCCGAATTTATCAAAAATATCCTTGTTATAATACATCGTGCTGGGCAGTACCAATACAGGCAGTCCGTAAATACCTTTATCTCCTGCAAGCTTTCGTGCCATATCCACGACTGTGGGATCGAGCTTGTTCAAATCGTAATTATACTTTTTGATCAAAGGACTAATATCGTACTGCAGGTCGTTATCGATCAATTGGCCGAAAGTTGAGCCGCTGGAAGTATAGATGATATCCACTTTCTGTCCTGCCGTGATGAGCTCCTTAATGGAGGAGCCCTTCACAGCGGGAATATATTTAATCGTCAAGTGGGGGAATTTCTGTTGGATCGGCTGAGTGAACACTTTCTCAAATAGGTCAGGCGGCCAGTCAGCAGGGAAGGGGTAGAAGATGGTCAGTTCCGTCGGTTCGCGGCTTTCTTGTGCCGTATCCTTGTTTGAAACTCCGTTGATATCCGTGCCACCGCATGAAGATAAAACGAATGGTAAACAAGCTGTCGTAGCAACCAACATCCTTTTCAACAATTTCATACGCAGTTCCCCTTTCGAGTGTCTTCTCTCAAGAATGCGCTTTCAATTGTAGCCAATATGCTATATGTGACACCATGAATCTCGAGTGCCGTCTGATAAGTAAAATCCATGACTGTGCCTCGTGTTCAAACTCGGTGACCTCTTTGCCCCTTCGAGCTGACCAATGCGTCTTCCCAAAGCCGGCACCACTCCTCATGATCGTTCAGCACACTGTCCGGATGGGATTTACTGCGTACAACGAAGGATGGATGGAAAGGCCTGCCGGATGCTGCTCCTGTCTTATGGTATCTCAAATCGAGCGACCAGCGGATGATGTTCGAGCGGTTCGTCGTTCCGCGATGAGGCGTATATTTGTTCATGATAACCATGCCGCCTTTGCGGCATTCGCCAATTGTAGGCTGCACTTTCGGCATCAGTTCCGGAACTATCATTGTTCCGCCTGCAGCTTGATGTTTGATCAATCCACCCTTGAATACGTCCCGCATCAGTTCCATACAGCCGGTTTCCGCTGTCGCATCGACGAGAGGCATCCAGAAGGTAATGATTTCGGAAGGGTCCGCTTCCTCAAGTGTGACGGCGGCATCCTGATGCCACGGCACATTCTCGAACGAGCTCACGCGTTCCGCCGTTGGATCGACCGGAAGCTTGGCGCGTAAATGCTGAATCGGATTGCACATGATTTCACTGCCCAAGAGGCATTCGACGATATCGAGCAGATTTTCGTTTTTCAAAAAATCAAACATCGCTTTTCCGCGGAGATGCATGATGTCAAAAGCTTTGCCGATTTCCGGGCATTGCTTTTGCAGCAGCAAAAAGCGTCTTTCGAACGGCTCCTCCGTGTGCAAATCGCGGATTTTTCCCTGTGCGTAGAGCGCTTGCGCCCGTTCTTCGACGGTACGGTTGATCTCATCGATCACCGGCTGTAAATCGTTATCTGTCAACACATCCTCCGCGATCAAAAAACCTTTCGTCTGAAAATCGATGATCTGTTCTAATGAAAGCTTCATTCGATTCAGCTCCTTATTTTTGAATGGATTAGTTCAAGTATAGTCGAAAAAATAGTCAGTTCAGGAGTACAAAATTACAGCGTTTGAACACTATATTAACCTATTATCGGAACTGGCAGACCATCTTGCCCGCCTGTAGTCGGTAGGAGAAATACCATACCGTTTGCGGAACAATCTGGCAAAGTAGGATGGCTCCTCATAGCATAATTTTTCGGAGATCACAGAAACAGGCAGATCCGTATGCGTAAGAAGCCTCCGGGCTTCTTGTAAGCGGAGACGCTGCAGATAGCCCATCGGTGTTTCCCCGAGATATTCTTTGAATAGACGGCATAAATAATTGGGGGTCAAATGAACCGTATTTGCAAGCTCTCTCAAGGTGACAGGCTTGTCCACACAAGTATGCAAATAACTTTTGAGCTTGGATGCTGTCGTATGGACCGAATCAAGGGAATGGGGTGGTTCGACCAATTCCAAACTGTTCATCCTCATGATGATTTCTTCAGATCGCGTGAGCAAATCCAGAAGCATCACTTCAAGACGGCCATGTGAAAAAAAAGAATCTTTCGCATCGATCAAACGTTGAAACCCTTCAACGAGCAGCGGCCTCTGATCCGGTGGGACAACCAGTGGTTCACGTCTTAAAGCGGGGGGCAACAGTACTTGCCGCCCTTGCTCGATGACGTCGAAAAAATTGAGAACAGCCGGTTGACCGCATGCATCCAACAGCAGGAACGTGCTCTCCAGATCGCATAACGGCTCTTCTTCACTGCCGCTGAATGAATGCCACTCGTTCGGATTAATAATATAAAAATAACCGGGCTCAGCATGGGACAAACGACCGTTTATTTCAAATTCGCCCCGTCCTTCTGTAACGTAAATGAAATGAAAAACAGGATGACGGTGCGTTTTTGTAATACGCCCTTTTCTGCCACTCATTAGGTTCGTTGTTACATGGTCAATCTTGTAAGGCTGATCGAAAATATTAAGATGAATATCCATAACCGTATACTACCTCCCAACGCCGGCAAGTTCATAGCCCCACTGCGGGTCTCGCTTCTTCAAAATAGTAAATCGCTCTTTATCGATAAATATATCACCTTTTGTCATTAAAAATTTTTTATATCTGTCTATTTGTAATATTAATTCAATTATATGAGATTAATAAAATTTATTGCATTCATTTCAAGTGAAAGAGACGGGTTAGCTTTTTCATTGAATAACGGGCAATATAGTGTGGTACTATTGGTAATAGGTGAGTATTAGGGGATGGGTTGAAGTATGAGAGTTCCGGCATCGGTTGGACACGCTCCGTTGCCGCAACTGGTGGGTGCTCGAAGCGGTGTATTTATTATGAAAGGTGATGACTATGGCACGCGTTTTGCTGATCAATGGAGGTTCCGAAGGACATATCAATCCAACGCTAGGTGTGGTTCAAGAACTTATTAGTCGTGGTGAAGAGGTAGTTTACGTTACGGCGGAACAATATCGTGATCGCGTCGAGGGGACGGGCGCAGAGGTGATCACGTTCGATGGCGGTAAATTTGTGGAGGCGTTCCTTGCCGGTGGAAGAAATCCTTGGGCAAGAGTGGGTGGACTTTTGCGCACGGCCGACATCGTCATTCCCAGTGTCCTGGAACAAACCAAAGGAGAACGTTTTGACTACATCATTCATGACTCGATGTTCGGCTGTGGGCGTTTGCTTGCACAAATACTCGACTTGCCGGCAATCAACTCGTGCACGAGTTTTGCAATTCAACAAAACAGCTTCGACAATCAGCAAGACCACCTCTCACGCCAATTCTCAGCAGACGTGAATGAACGTGCACAACAGGAGTTTCAACAGCTGGTCAGTAACATGCAGACGAAATACAATGTGCAGGTTGGTTCCGCCTACGAGGTTTTCTGCAATCCCGCGCCATTGACCATCGTCTACACGTCGAAACATTTCCAACCAAGAGGAGAAAGCTTCGACGAGACATACAAGTTTGTGGGACCGTCTATCGTGCCGCGCTCACATGGTCAATTTGATTTATCTCATGTGGATACGGATCACCTGATCTATATATCTCTCGGCACTGTTTTCAATCAAGCAGTTGATTTTTACAAGCTCTGTTTTGCGGCGTTCTCCGAGACGAAGTACACCGTGATTCTATCCGTCGGCAGACAAACCCAGATAGCGGAATTAGGAGACATTCCCGCGAATTTTATCGTTCGCAACTACGTACCGCAACTCGAAGTACTGCAAAGAGCCAAATTGTTTATTACACACGGTGGCATGAACAGCACCAGCGAAGGCTTTTATTATGGCGTGCCGCTGATTGTACTTCCCCAAAGCGCCGACCAGCCTATGGTGGCCCGGCGTGTGGCTGAAATCGGTGCAGGCATTCACCTAAATCAAGAAGGCTTAACCGCGGGGGATCTCAGAGAGGCGGCGGAACGAGTGTTCAAGGATGCGTCACTTCGAATGGTAAGCGTTGAAATTGGCGATTCGTTCCGATCTGCGGGCGGGTATCATCGAGCCGTCGAGGAGATTTTCGCGTATAAGCGAAGTCTAGGTATAACAAAATAATCGAGTTGCATGAACCCGCTTTACTTGATTTGTAATCATTAAGTGCATGGTTTTATTTTATACAAGTAGCGGAGAACGATAGTGTGGAGCTGCCGCAAGGATAGCTCCACTTTGACGTTCATTGAAGTAACGAACGATAATGAGGTAGTCGATTGTATGGGCTTAGATTTAAAATTTAAACCAACTTAATGGATACACCTTTGGAGACCAGTTGATCGATATCTTCCTGCGGCGCTTTCCGATCTGTAATCATCATGTCAAAATGCTCAACCGGACAAACAAATGCCGAATACACCTTGCCGAATTTACTGTGGTCCGCGACAAGAATAGACTTGGCGGAATGACGCATCATTACATTTTTGACTTCGGCGGACGTTAAATATGGAGCAGTAATGCCGTTCTTGATATGAATACCCGAAGTACCCAAAAAACAAATGTTCGCGCGAAAGTAGGAAATCATCTTTTCCGCGAGCGGTCCAATAATGCTAACTTTCGGATTTACGTCACTCATGATGCCCCCGCAGACAAATATGGAAATATCTTTTCTTTGGCTGAATTTATGGGCAAGCTCAATACTGGTGGTGACAATCGTGATATTGGAAAAGAGGGCAAGCTTGCTCGCTATTTCCAAATTTGTCGTGCCGCCGTCCATAAAAATAGTATCCCCTTCGTTTACCAAATCCACCGCGGCTTTAGCGATTCGTTGTTTTTCTTCTAACAAGCGAACAGGGGGGAGCTCCACTTTTTGGCTTTTAGAAATTAGGGCACCGCCGTTAACCCGCTTAATTTGAGCGATCTCTTCCAAAAATGCTAAGTCTCGTCGGACGGTTGCCGGAGATACTTTGAGGATTTGACACATTTCGTCTATATTCATAAACTGATTGTTTTCGATCAGTTCCAAGATGGCGGCAAAACGCTTTTCCTTCTTTTTCATCTACGTCATTCCTTATATTTTCATTATCGAAAAGTATACAAATATTATCATTACATGTAAAGACTGAGCGGCTCGCTTATCTCATATTAATAAATGAAAATGATTGAAGATAATCATTATATATTGAATTTAAA